>CAYYTA010000057.1:0-134327 GCA_964474575.1 uncultured Caulobacteraceae bacterium
CAGGGGCCCGCCTTGCCTGGGCTGCTGGATCGTCAGAAAACCGCCGCCGTGAAGACAAAAGGTTCAACCACCAAAAACCCGAAAAGAACGAAAAACACGAAAAGTTTTGGGTCGGATGGATGCTGTCGTGCGGACCTGTCCCGACAATGACGCGCTTCGCGCGTCGATCCTTGCCGATTGCCGCAAGCTCAGTGCGTCGTGCCAAAAATGAAGTTCGTGTTTTTCGTGTTTTTCGTGGTTAAATCTTACCGAAGACGCTCCATGCACACCTTCCGCCGATAAAGCTCGACATCCGTGTCGCCGCGACGCCGCATCCGCGCCCGTCCGGACTCAATCTTTCATCTTCGACAACCGCGCCATCAGGCCCGGATTGAAAACCCGCTTTTCCGACGGTGGATATCTGGCCAGCTTCTCCGCCGGCCGGATCGGGCGCGGCTGGAAATTGCCGCCGCAGTTGGGGCAAATACCGCCGAGCGGCCCCTCCACGCATTCCACACAAAACGTGCATTCGAACGTGCAGATCATGGCGTCCCGCGCGTCGAACGGCAGGTCCTTGTCGCAACATTCGCAACCGGGGCGCAACTCAAGCATGGCACATCTCCGTAAAAGCCCGGCTATCCCATAGCGCAAGCAAATCTCGCTTGCGACTGGCGCGGATGCCATGTATCGGCAATATCATGCCAAAGCCGCCCCTGCCCGATCCACGCCTGCGCAACGTCGTCGAACTGGCCTACGACGGCATGCCCCTGTTCGAATTCAGCATCGGCGTCGAAATCTTCGGCCTCGAACGGCCCGAAATGGGCCCCGACTGGTACAGATTCCAGGTCGTGTCCTTCGACGAAGGCCCGGCGCGCACCACGGCCGGCCTCGTCGTCAACGCCCCGGCGGCCCTGGACGCCATCGAAGCCGCCGGCACCATCATTGTCCCCGGCTGGCCGATCCACAAGCCGGTGCCACAGAAGCTGACCGACCTCCTCGTCCGCGCTCATGCCAGGGGCGCGCGCATCCTGACCATCTGCTCCGGCGTGGTCGTGCTGGCGGCGGCGGGCCTGCTGGCCGGCAAGCGGGCGACGACGCACTGGCAATATACCGACCACATGCTGGCCCACTATCCCGACGTGTCGATCGTGCCGGACGTCCTCTATGTCGACGAGGGGCAGATCCTGACCTCGGCCGGCAGCGCCGCCGGCATCGACCTGTGCCTGCACCTGATCCGCCGCGACTTCGGCCCGGAGGCCGCCAACAAGGTGGCGCGCCGCCTTGTCATCCCGCCCCACCGCGACGGCGGCCAGGCGCAATACGTCGAACGCGCCGTGCCGATCGTCTATGAGGCCAACCGTCTCGGGCCTTTGCTCGACTACATGCGCAAGCACCTGCACAAGGAGCACCGCATCCCCGACCTGGCGCGCCGGGCGGGCATGAGCGAGCGCACCTTCCTGCGCCGCTTCTCCGAGGCGACCGGGGCGACGCCGGCGCGCTGGCTGCTGAACGTGCGCCTGAACGAGGCGCGCGACCACCTCGAGGCCAGCGACATCAGCGTCGAGCAGATCGCCGAGCGCACCGGCTTCGGCACGACGACCAACCTGCGCCATCATTTCCGTGAACAGCTCGGCACCACGCCGACGGCCTACCGACAGACCTTCAGCCGGGCTTAGGCAGCCGCGCCAAAAAAGCTTTGGGGCCAAAAAAGTTTGGGGGAGGACGCGCCTACATCCTCCCCCGTCATTACCTGAGCTGCGGCAACCCGGAGAGGAAGTTTGACCCAGATAAACTTGTTAAATCTGCAACTCGTCACAATCTATACTATGCGCCATGCAGTCCTTCCGGCGCTTGTCCCGCTATAACGGCGGCGCGCATGCTCAGACCTGCAGGCTTCATCATGAAGTTTATACACAAACCCCGGCAAGTCGAATGAATTATCAGTAATGTTGCTGCGGAGCTTTTTGCATAACTATGAAAACCACAACCCGCGCCTGCGTTCTATTGCAAGCGCAGCAGGTGTGCCGGCGAGGCTTGATTTTGCCGCGGGTCTTTGGCACGGACCTGCGACATGAGCGTGACCGACACCACAGCCATCACCGATTTTCTCGGCAGCCGGACGCCGCGGGCCTGGATCGACGCGGCGGTGGCGAATGTCGATATCCTGCTGATCGACCACAAGAATTGCGAATACAAGGCGGCCAGCAACGCACTCAACCTCATGGCCAAGTACCAGGAGCATGAGGCCCTTATCAATGCCATGTCGCGCCTGGCGCGCGAGGAACTGGTCCATTACGAACAGGTGCTGAAGATCATCAAGGCGCGCGGCATCGCCTTGCGCCCCCTCTCCGCCTCGCGCTACGCCTCGGGCCTGCGCGCCATGGTCCGGCGCAAGGAGCCCGGCATGATGACCGACATTCTGGTCATCAGCGCCTTCATCGAGGCGCGGTCATGCGAGCGCTTCGGCGCGGTGGCCCAACATCTCGATCCCGAGCTGTCGAAATTCTATGCCGGCCTGCTGGCCAGCGAGACGCGCCATTTCCAAAGCTATCTCAAACTGGCCCATCTCTATGGCGACGCCGGCGACATCGCCGCCCGCATCCATGCCATCCGCCCGGTCGAACAGGCGCTGGTCAGCGAACCCGACAGCGACTTCCGCTTCCACTCGGGCCCGCCGCTTTAATCCTCCGGGACCAGGACCGCCTCATAATCGCGGGCGCCATGCAGGATGCGGACGATGCCGATGCCATCCCTTTCGATACGATAGAAGATGGAGTAGTTGCCGTGGACCCTGCGATGGATGCCGGAGTCCTCATAGCGCGGGATAAGCGGAAAACCCAAGGGCGTGTCCGCTATCCGATGCGCGGATTCGACCAGTTCCCGTGCAAAACTCATGGCCCGCCTTGGACTGTCGACCGCGATATAATCGCTGATCTGCTCGATATCGATATCCGCCAGCTTCGAGAAAGCGACCTTCATTCGCCGTATTTCTTGGCAAGCCGTGACAGGATTTCATCGCCGGTAACGGTACGGCCAGCGTCAAGATCGGCAATCCCGCGCATGATCGACGCATCCAGCGCGGCCAGGCGCTTTTCGCGCTCCTGGACAAGGCGCACGCCTTCGCGCAGGATTTCGCTGCGGGAATTGTACCGGCCGGATTTCACCAGCTCGGTGACGACGCTTTCGAGCTGGCTGCCGAGTTCGACGCTGCTGGCCATGACGCACCTCCGCGGGCCGATAATAGTTATCGGCTGAAATTTCGGCAAGGACAATCACTTGCCCTTGCCGCAAAGCGCGGCATACTGGCGGTAAAATATCAGGGAATGGAAACCATGCTGAAACGGCTTGCCCTGCTTTGCGCCCTCACCCTGGCCGCGCCGGCCGTGGCCCAGACGCCGGTGTTCGACCATGTGCCGCCCCACCTGCCGGCCCTGCGCCACCCGGCGATCCTGGTCCTGACCAAGGCCAGCGGTTACGTCCACGACAACATGCCCTTCGTCGCCAGGGCGGTGAAAGGCGTCGCCAGGGCGCACCACTGGACGGTCTACGAGACCACCAACGCGGCGACGTTCAACACCGCGCAGTTGAAGCGCTTCGACGTGGTGGTGCTCAACAATTCGACCGGCGACCTGTTCACCGAGGACCAGCGCGCCGCCTTCAAGGCCTGGATCGAGGCCGGCGGCCGCGTCGTTGCCCTGCACGGCGCCGGCGGCACCGATCCGTCGCCGTGGCCGTGGTTTTCCGATACCGTCATCGGCGCGCGTTTCATCGGCCATCCGCAGATACAACCCGCAACCCTGCGCATCGAGGACCCGGCCAATCCGATCGTCGCCGGCCTGCCGGTCAACTGGGCGCACACCGACGAATGGTACAGCTTCGACCGCGACCCGCGCGGGCCGGACACCCATGTCCTGGCCACGGTCGACGAAAAGACCTACACGCCCGGCGACAAGTTGGCCATGGGCGGTGATCACCCCATCATCTGGACGCGCTGCGTGGCCAAGGGCGGGGCCTTCTTCACCGCCATCGGCCACCAGCCCGAAAACTGGAGCGATCCGGTCTTCCTCTCCCACATCGACGGCGCCATGGTATGGTCGGTCGATCGCCGGCAGAAAGCATGCTAAGTCTTTAAGTTTGGAGTCAGCGGCCGGAATATTTGGCGACCAACTCCGCCCGGACATCGTCCAAGTCATGTACACGGCCGGCTTTGGAATCGGCCATACCTCGTTCGAGCGAAGCATGAAGAGTTGACCGTCGGGCGTTTCTCAAGCTTCCACGCACGACGTCAGCAGACAAAGCGTAAGCATCAAGCCTCACTTCTTCATTAATGAAGCCTTTAGATTGCTCGTCCAGGTCAATACTACCGGTCATCCGCTTAATACTCCTGTTCAATATTTCTGACTTAAAACTCATTGCCCAATATCGTGCGCCGGCTTAAGTTGAAAATTTATTTCATATTCAAACAGATGAATGTTTGGGACGACTGAAGCCGCGTATCGTAATTGAGAATTTATCTCTTTTGACACAATCACGCCAAAAACATCAACATTTCGGCCGATAGTTTGCTTTACCCAGCCCATATATCGCGTGATCTGCCCTAAAACGTAATCCGAGCTTCGCCCTCGCTTAAGCTCAAAAACATAAAAAGCTCCGGCATTATCAATGGCTAATACGTCTATGAATCCAACATCAGTTTGAAATTCAACACCGTCACGCCCCACTGGATCAACGAATAATCGCAGCTTCTTGCCGTTTACAGAAATTGTATTGAGATTCGTCGCCAAAAAATCTCGAAGCTGATATTCTAGAGAAAATACAGGCAATTGCGCATTTTGCTCGTCGTTCGAAATGTCGTCGCCAATGAAAATGTCATTGCCTGCAGAGGAACTTTGACTGTTGGAAGGCATGAGCAATCTTACTTGACTACTTGACTCTTCCATTTTCCAGCCTTTCCGCTTTAAGGCCGCGCGTAGTTCATGAGATGTGTTGTCTGTAGCAGACATGCCAGATGGCAGATGATCTGAATGACTGCGGAGCCATTCTTTCAGAGGATATATTTCTGTCCTGCCGTCAGGATTTGTAATTACGACTACGTGCTCCTGCCGCATTGTTTTCTCCGCCGAAAGGTATCGAACAAGAAAATGCCTCCCCTGCTAGGCAAAGGAGGCATATTCTCTATACGATCTTAGGAGAATTTAAAGGCTGGTCGTCGCCGTGTCGACCTTCACGCCCGGCCCCATGGTGCTCGAGAGCGAGATCTTCTTGACGTAGAGCCCCTTGGCGCCGGACGGGCGCGCCTTGTTGAGCGCGTCGACCAGGGCCTTGACGTTGGCTTCGAGGGCATCGACCGTGAACGAGGCCTTGCCGACGCCGACATGGACGATACCGGCCTTTTCGACGCGGAACTCGACCGCGCCGCCCTTGGCGTCCTTGACGGCCTGGGCGACGTTCGGGGTCACGGTGCCGACCTTCGGGTTCGGCATCAGGCCACGCGGGCCCAGCACCTTGCCGAGACGGCCGACTAGGGCCATCATGTCCGGAGACGCGATGACACGGTCGAAGTCCATGAAACCGCCCTGGATCTTTTCGACCAGGTCCTCGGCGCCGACGACTTCGGCCCCGGCGGCGAGGGCTTCCTCGGCCTTCTTGTCCTTGGCGAACACGGCGACGCGGACGTCCTTGCCGGTGCCCGACGGCAGGTTGACGACGCCGCGGACCTGCTGGTCAGCATGGCGCGGATCGACACCCAGGTTGACGGCGATTTCGACGGTCTCGTCGAACTTGGCACGGGCGTTGGCCTTGACCACGGTCAGGGCTTCGGTCAGCGGATAGGTCTTGGCCGCGTCAGCGTTCCAGGCCTTGATGCGTTTGGCGGTCTTGGTCATCAGTCTACAATCCTCAGGCCCATGGAGCGCGCCGAACCTTCGATGATCTTCGACGCCTGGTCGAGATCGTGGGCGCTCAAATCCTTCATCTTCTTTTCGGCGATGTCACGCAGTTGCTTGCGCGTGATCGAGCCGGCGAATTCGCGGCCCGGCGTCTTGGAGCCCGACTTCAGGCCAAGCGTCTGCTTGATGAAGAAGGTCGCCGGCGGCGTCTTGGTGACGAAGGTGAACGACTTGTCCTGGTAGACGGTGATGATCGTCGGCAGGGGCGTGCCCTTTTCGACGTTCTCGGTGCGGGCGTTGAACTCCTTGCAGAAGCCCATGATGTTGACGCCGCGCTGGCCCAGGGCCGGGCCGATGGGGGGCGAAGGCGTGGCAGAGCCGGCCTTCACCTGGAGCTTGATATAGCCCAGGATTTTCTTAGCCATTAGATGTCTCCTAAGCGTTCCGGTATCCGCGGAACTATGAAGCCGTGGTGCGGGTCTCCCCTTCCACGGATTTGCCTGTCGTAAAAACAGGAGCGCGGCCTATAGCCGAATATGTCTGTGGTGGCAAGCGCTTTAGGCGTCGAGCCCAAGGCGCGAGGCTTCCAGGCGCAGCTTGTGCTGGGCCAGCCAGAAACCGCCCCCGCCCACGCCGTCACAGTTATACAGGCACGCGACCGTCAGGCGGTCGAGCGGATAGCTGCGCAGGTGGCTGGCGAAGCCGTTGACCATGCCCCCATGCATGACGTAGGGCCGGCCGAATTCCATGCCCAGGCGCAGGCCGAAGCCGTAGCCCTCGTGCTCGGCGACGACGAACTGGCCGTTGTCGAGCTTCATCGGCGACAGCATGGCGGCCACGCTCTCCGGCTTGAGCGCCCGCCCGGACAGCAGCGCGTCGTGCCAGCGGACGAGGTCCTCGGTCGAGGAGCGGATGGCCCCTGCCCCGCCGATGAAGCTCGGCGACACCGGATGGACCGGTCCGAAACCGACGCCGGCCATGTGGTTGGAGCGATAGCCGCAGCACCCGCCGGCGCCGGTGACGCTGGCGTCGATGCCGGTCGAGGTCATGCCGAGCGGTGCGAACAGGCGCCGGCGCAGGAATTCGGCGAACGACAGCCCGCTGGCGCGCTCGACGACGAGTCCCAGGAGGGCGAAGCCGGAATTGCTGTAGGCGTAGCGCGTGCCCGGCCGGAAACGCTGGATGGTGCCGGTGCGGATGGCGGCCAGCAGCTCGTCGCTGGTATAGTCGCGGTTCTGCGCCTCGGTCAGGATGGCGGCGTCCTGGCCGTTGATATAGTCCCCGAGGCCGGCCGTGTGGCTCATCATCTGGGCCAGCGTCATCTGGGCGCCGTTGGGATAGTCGGGCAGGAAACGCGACAGGGGATCGCTGACCTTGAGCAGGCCGCCCTCGGCCAGAAGCAGGATCGAGGCGGCGGTGAATTGCTTGGTCACCGAGGCGATCCGGAAACCCGACTGCGGCGTCGCGGCGGCGTTGGCGGAAATGTCGCCGAGGCCGAAGCCCTTCGAATAGAGAAGCGCGCCGTCGCGGATGACCGACACGCTCAGGCCCGGCGTCTGACGGCGGTCGATCATCGCCTGCGCCATGGCGTCGAGCTCCGGCCAATGCCGCAGGTCGGCGCGCAAGGGCTTGGGGATGGCGGCCTTGGTGGCGGTGGTTTGCGGCTTCTGCGAACAGGCGGCCAAGGCGCCCAGGATCAGGCCAAGGGAGGCGCGACGGGACAGGGCGGCGGCGGATGCAGACATGGCGGGGTACTGTACAGAAAGAGAAAAGCGCGCCTGATTATCGGCGCGCGATTCTTGTAAGCTAGCAATATGAATCAGGCCTAAATCGGGCCGTTTCGTTGCGCGTAAGTTTGGTCGCGCAATCTATCCGAAACGAAGTTCGGCGAAGCCAAAAGTGGTTCCCACCTTATCGGATTGCGCTTAAGTCGTCTTTTCGACCTGCGAAAATTCGAGGTCGACCGGCGTGGCGCGGCCGAAGATCGACACCGAGACGCGCAGCCGCGAATGGTCCATGTCGACGCTTTCGACGACGCCGTCGAACGAGGCGAAGTGGCCGCCGACGATCTTGACCTTCTCGCCGATGTCCCAGGTCTGGAGGGGCTTCGGACGTTCAACCGCCGCGTCGACCGAGCCGACAATGCGCTGGACTTCCTTTTCCGACACCGGCATCGGCTTCGAACCCGAGCCGAGGAAGCCGGTGACCTTCGGCGTGTTCTTGACCAGGTGATAGGCGTCGTCGGTCAGTTCCATCTTCACCAGCACATAGCCGGGGAAGAACTTGCGTTCCGAGTTGAACTTGCGGCCCCGCCGGACTTCGACGACGTCCTCGGTCGGCACCAGGATTTCGGAGAACTTGTCCTCGAGCCCTTGCGACTTCGCCTGGTCGCGCAGAGCTTCGGCGACCTTCTTCTCGAAGTTGGAATAGGCGTGGACGATATACCACTTGTGGTTCGGGTTGGATGCGACGGCGGGCGCGTCGGCGTGAGCCGGATGAGCCATGACTGATTATCCCTTGGTCTGGCCTAAGCTGGTGAGGTAGTGCGTGATGGCGCCGAGCGCGCCGTCGACGAGAAAGAAGAAGACGCCGGCCAGGACAACCATGATCAGGACCATGACGCAGGTGATCCAGGTTTCCTTGCGCGAGGTCCAGGTGATCTTGCGTGCTTCCTGGCGGACCTCGGCGAAGAACTTCACCGGGTTGAATGGCGGCTTCTTCTCCCTGGCGGGAGCGACGGCGGCTCCAGCGGGCGCCTTGACC
This sequence comes from uncultured Caulobacteraceae bacterium, assembly GCA_964474575.1. Taxonomy (GTDB): domain Bacteria; phylum Pseudomonadota; class Alphaproteobacteria; order Caulobacterales; family Caulobacteraceae; genus Asticcacaulis. The sequence goes on from CAYYTA010000057.1 coordinate 8,631, forward strand.
GGCTCGATCTTGCCCAGGATGGCCTTGCGGGCCGGCTCGACGGTCTTCGTTTTGACTTCCGGTTTCTTCACTTGGATCAGATGCCTGTTAAGCTGGGTATCGGAGCAACAGAAATATGGCCTGAAAAATCCTTTTCAAGCCACATCACGAATTTCAATGGCAGGGGCAGAGGGGCTCGAACCCACGACCTTCGGTTTTGGAGACCGACGCTCTACCAGCTGAGCTATACCCCTTTATCCACTTCATGAAAAAGTTTTTGGCCTTCGGCCAAATATATTTTTCATGGGGTCGATATCGGCAAATCCTCGCTTGGGGCGGCCCTTCGCTCGAATTTGACTGTTTTTGATGAGCGCCGCTCGCGGCGCAAATCAGAGCCGTGCGATGTATCAGCGCTTGCCACAAAGGGCAACAGGCGGAGGAAATTTTTTACGGCACGAATGCCGGATCGACCACGGCCCAGAAGGCGGATTTGGGATTGCTAGAGCGGTCGAACAAAAGCGGATAGTTGGCCCGCGTCGTCGGGAAGGTGTTCAGCCAGGTATGGGCGTCGGTCGTGCCCCACATGGTCACCGACTTGACGCTGGCATGGGCCGCAAAGGCATTGAACAGCGCCCGGTACTTCAGCGCCTGGGTCTGCAGGGCCAGGGACAAGGCCGCGCCGGTCAGCTCGGCCTGGCAGCCGGTCGGCGGCGTGCCATAGCACCCGCCTCCGTCGCTGGTATAGACCGAAACGTCGAGTTCGGTGACGTGGTTGATCAGGCCCTTGGCCTCGACGGCGGCGAAGGCGTTCTCGACCTGGCTGACATCGACATTGATATTGGTGTGCAGCTGGTGGCCGACGCCGTCGACCGGCACGCCCTTGGCGATCAGGTCGTCGACGATGGCCATGAGGCGCGCGCGCTTGCCCGGGTCCTCGGTCGAATACTCGTTGATGAACAGTTGCACCGAGGGATCGGCGGCGCGGGCGGCGCGGAAGGCGTATTCGATATAGTCCGGTCCGAAGATCTGGTACCACTGCGAATTGCGGTAGTCGGACGAGGCGTCGTCGCTGACCACCTCGTTGACCACATCCCAGCCATAGACCTTGCCCTTGAAGTGGGTGACCACGTCGGTGATGTAGGTCTCCAGCCGCGCCCGGACGATGTCCTTGTAATTGGCGGCTGTCGCATCGCCGTCAAAGAACCACGACGGCGAGGTCTGGTGCCACAGCAGGTTATGGCCGCGCAGGGCGATGCCGTTCGCCTGACAGAAATTCACCAGGTTGTCGGCGGCCGTATAGTTATAGACGCCGGCGCTGACGCCGATCGGATTGGCCTTCATCACGCTTTCGGCGGTCATCGAACTGGCGTGCTTGATGACGAGCGCCGAGATGGCCGCGTCGCCGGCGATCCAGTCGTCGGCGACAAGGCCGATCTTGAAATTGGACGCGAAATGGGTCTTCAGCGCCGGCGCCGTCGATGGGTCGGGCAGGCTGGCTGACGAGGACGATGAACTGCTGGAGGAAGACGACGAGGACGACGAGGATGAAGAAGACGAGCCGCCCCCGCCGCTGAAACCACCGCCTCCGCCACCACCACAGGCGGCCAGGAGCGACGAAACCGCCGCGGTCAGCAGCAGCGAACGGCGCGACGGACTGAATGGTTCCGGCATGTCTCCACCCAACATCTTGTTTTTATGGTCTTGTCATCGATTACGACGAAGACCGGGCGGCCTGTCAATATCTAACGCGGTAGACGTGCAGCCAATTCAGCAAATCCTTTTCCTTCCCCGTTTACGGGGAAGGTGGCATGGAGCGAAGCGACATGACGGAAGGGGGCCTTGCCGGCGCCCCCCCTTCCACCGCTTCGCGGTCCCCCTTCCTCGCAACGACGTTGCCGTAAACGGGGAAGGAAAAATTGGATGATTCAGATAGGATTATAATACCCTAGTGCCGCAGCGCGCTCACCAGCCACCACACCACGGCGCCGGCGGCAGGGATGCCGGCCCAGATGGCGGCGCGCGCCAGGAACGACGGCAGCCAGGTCATGGCCTTCCGTTCCTGCACCTTGACCACCAGCCGGTCGTAACCGCCGATCTCGTCATAGGCCCGGTCGAGCGCGCTCTTCTCCTCGGCGGTCAGCCACGGCCGGCGCACGGCATAGTCGCGCACCGCCTCGAAGCCCGCTGCTGTCCGGCGCGGGGTGAAGCTGAGCACCAGGCCGCCGAAGTTCCACGTCTTCGCCTTGTCCGGCCAGTCGAGCTTGTAGTCCGTCTTGATCAGGGTGGTGATGCGGCCCTCGCGCACGTCACCCTGGTCGTAGGGGAAATGGCGGCGGCGGCCTTCGGGATCATCGAGGACGTAGTCGAAACCGGATTCCGGGCTGAAGAAAATCTTTTGAAAGGGCACGCCGGTGCCGTGCCACGGATTGTCGGTGGTGACCAGGGTCGAGATGGTGATCTCGTTGAGCTTGCGGTCGTCGACCATCTGCGGGATGGCGCACATGTTCATGCCGTAGATGTAGCTGAACAGGGCGCAGCGATCCTCGATAAACGAAGTCAGGGTCTGGTATTGCAACTCGCGCCGCACGCCGTCGGCGCGGGCGCCGCGGTAGATGTACTCGATGTCGATGACGGTCTGCTCGCCCTTCTTCCTGGACAGGTGGATGACCTCGCGCACCTCGTAGTCGAGGCCGGGCACCTTCTCCATCATGCGCACCAGGGTGCCGCCGGGCTTGAGGATCAGGGCATAGCCGAGGTCGTTCTGCGACAGGTGGTCGAGGTCGCCGCCCTGGGCGACTTCGGACGTGCCCTCGAACCAGTAGGTGCGCCCCTCCAGCACCGCCATCGAGATGCAGTGGTTGAAGGCGCCGACGCGCGGCGGCTGGTTGACCAGGTCGTGACCGCGCCGGGTGTCGACCAGGGCCGGATAGCTTTCGATACCCATCTTCGTCAGCATGGCCGCGATCATCTTCGACACGTCCTTGCAGTCGCCGATGCGGTCGTCGAAGATCTGGCGCAGGGTGCGCGGCACGAAGCCGCCCTCGCCGAAGGAGAAGGCGAAGTAGCGGATGCCTTCCTGCACCCAGCGCACCGCCGCCGTGATCCGGTCGCGCGGATTGTCGTGGTCGGCCTCGATCTTTTTGATGATCTCGAGCAGGCCGTCGGGATAGTCCGTGTCGCCCTCGAAACCGGCGCGCATCAGGTCGCAGGCCTGCGTCCAAGAGCTCAGGGTGGTGGCGAAGAAGCCGCGCGCGGGTATCACCCAGCCCGGCATGTGGCGCTCGTAATCGCATTCCTCGACATGGCTGTCCTCGAAGGCGATCTCGTTATAGCCGTCCGCCGTCGGCGTGATCTTCGGCTCCAGCCAGCCGAGCGGAAACGGCTTGAGCGTCAATTTGCGCGCCTGTGGCACCAGCAGGCGGACGTGGCGGCGGTCCCAGTAGACCAGGTTCTGCAGGGGCATCTGCATCGACACCTCGCCCTTGAAGCACTGGGGGTCGCCCGACAGCGTCATGGCGGTGTCGATGATGTCGCCGACGCGCACGTCCGGCAGGGTGATGCCGAGCGTCCAGCGCCCGTCCAGCACCAGGCGCTCGAAGCTGCGTTCGCGGCGCATGACGAAGAAGCGCTTCTCGACGTCGACCTCGATGACCTCCGACCCGCGCAGGATGCGGATGTGGTGGATGGTCAGCTCGTCATAATACGGATTGAACGGCAGGCTGACATTGGCCAGGTCGTCCATCGCCGCCAGGTTGACGATTTCCTCTATGGTGCGGTTGTAGCGGTGCGGCTTGTCGGGATCCAGTTTCGCCTGGTCGTCGACGAGCCAGGTATAGAAACCCCACGGCGCCCGCGACTGGTCAAGCAGGTCGGGGCGACGGAACTCCAGTTCCCTGACCCACGAAGGCGGAGGAGCGAAATGAATACGCCGCCTGACCTCTTCCTCGAACACCTGGCCCCACCCTCTTTGCGACAAACCCTCCGGCTTTTTGCCGGAGGGCCAATCGTTAACATACACGAAACCATCGCAAAAGAGCGAAACCGCCACAGTTGAACGGCGTCGGCTTACTGGCCGACGATGACGCTGCCCGAGCCCATGACCGTCTTCGAGATATTGCCGGTCACCGCCTTGATGCGGACGTCGCCGGAGCCGACGATACTGACATCGACATCGTCCGCCGTGCCGCCGAAGCGCACGTCGCCCGAACCGGCGATATTGACTTCCAGGTGCGGCGCCTTGCCGTCGGCGACCTTGACGTCGCCCGAGCCGCCGATATTGACCTCGAGGCGGCCGTTGACGCTGTCCAGGTCGATATCGCCGTTGCCGCCGATATTGGCTTCCAGGCTGGCGACATTGCCGCCGGTATAGTTGCCCGAGCCACCGATGTTGATCTCGGCGTCGGCGGCGGCGCCGGCCGTGACATTGCCCGAGCCGCCGATATTGACTTCCGACTTGCCGGCGACGTCGCCGACCTTCCAGTCGCCGCAGCCGCCCTGGTTGAATTCCAAAGTGGTGCTGTTGCCGAGCGTGCCGAAGGTGGCGCCGCCGGCCGAGACCTTGGCGTCCATCGGCACCTTGACATAGACGGTCGGCAGATCGGCCATGGCCACCGTACCCAGGCCGTCGATGTTGACGCTGTTATTGTCGCGGCAGTCGAGGTGCTTGTGCCACAGCTTGCCGTCGGCGACGAAGGTGTCGCCGTCGGTGTGGACCATGATCACCGGCACCTTGGCGGCGCCGTAGACGACCTTGAGCTCGACGTCGCTGCGGTTTTCCGGCTGGACCACCACGCGGGCGGCCATGTCCTTAAGCTCGACTTGAGTGGCGGCGGAAGCCGCCGTGGCGGTCATGACGGCGGCAAGCGCGGCTATGGATACGAAAGCGAGAGTTTTCATCGTGTTAGTCCCCGTTTGAATGACGCCCCGCAAGGGCCGCCCCTGAACCTGTGGCCGCATATTCGGGCAGGGTAGCGATCGTGACAACTTAAATAGATGTCATGAAGCGTTTGTAATGGACGCAAAAAGCCCTCCGGCGGACCGGAGGGCTTTTACAGACTGGCTTTCCCTGCCCTAGCCGTTCGGCTTGAGCTTGCGGGTGAAGAAGTCCATCTGCATGCGGAAGCGTTGCAGGTTCTTCGCGTTGCCCTTCAAGCCGTGGCGTTCGCCGGGGTACAGCATCAGCTCGAACGGCACGCTGAGTTGCTGCAGGGCCAGCATGATGCGCGTCGAGTTGGAGAACTGCACATTGTCGTCGGCCATGCCTTGCATCAGCAGCAGCGAACCGGGCTTGAGGTTGCCGATGCGATTGAGGACATCCGAATTGGCGTAGCCGGTCGGATTGGCCTGCGGCGTCGACATGTAGCGCTCGGTATAGGCAGTGTCGTAGAGCGCCCATTGGGTTGGCGGCGCGCCGGCGATGCCGGCGGCGAACGGCGTATCCTTGGCCGTCATGGCCATCATGGTGACGAAGCCGCCCTGGCTCCAGCCCGTGATGCCGATATGGGCGCCGTCGACGTAAGGCAGGGTCTGCAGCCAGTGCGCGCCCATGATCTGGTCGTCGATGTCGGGCCCGCCGAACTGCTTGTAGATGGCGCGGCCGAACTGAACGCTCCGTCCCGGCGTGCCGCGGTTGTCGAGGGTGAAGACGATGAAGCCCGCCTCCTGCCACAGGCGCGTCGCCGGCGACACCCAGGTCTTCTTGACCAGGGCCGAGGCCGGGCCGCCGTAGATCGAGACGACGACCGGATATTTCTTGGCCGGGTCGAAGCCCTTCGGCTTCAGCATGGAATAGTAGAGCGTCTGGCCGTCGGCCGCCTTGAGCGTGCCGAACTCCGGCGCGCTGTATTCGTCCTTGTAGGGGTAGTACGGGTGCGAGGCGTCCAGCGCGTTTTCCTCGATCCAGTGCAGGCGCTTGCCATGTCCGTCATAGAGCGCGCTCTGCGGCGGGGTCGCCGGATCGGAATAGTTGCCGATATAGGCCGCGCCGCCGCCCGTCACCTGGGTCGTCCACCAGCCGCCGGCCGGGGTGATCTCGACCGGATCGGCCGGCTTCTGATAGCTCACGCTGTAGAGGCCGTGTTCAAGCGGCGTGTCCTTCGAGGCCTCGAAATAGAGCGTGCCGGTCTTTTCGTTGACATCGCTGAGGTGATCGACCGGCCAGTCGCCGTGGGTGATCTGGCGGACCAGCTTGCCCGAGGCGTCATAGAGATAGAAGTGCTTGTTGCCGTCGCGCTCCGACGCCCAGATGAAACCGCCGTCGCCGAGGAGATGGAAATCGTCGTTCAGCTCGACCCAGGTGTCGGAGGTTTCACTCAGGACGACCGTCGAGGCGCCGGTATCGGGATCGACACGCAGCAGGTCGAGCGTATGCTGGTCGCGCGACAGGCGCTGCACATAGAGCGCCTTGCCGTCCTTCGACCAGTTGGCTCGGGCCAGGTAGATGTCGGCGTTGTTGCCGAGGTCGACATGGACCGGCATGTCCTTGCCGAGCGTGGCGATATAGAGGTCGACGACGGCGTTGGGCGTGCCGGCGAAGGGATAGCGCTGGCTCTCGATTTCGACGCCCTCGCCGCCGATGTCGACGCGGTCGGCGATCTTGACGCCGCTTTCGTCGGTCTTCTGGTAGGCGATCTGCCTGCCGGTCGGCGACCACCAGTAGCCGGAGTGGCGGTCCAGCTCTTCCTGGGCGATGAATTCGGCCGTGGCGTAGGTCGTGGTGTCGCCGCCCTTGGGCGAAATCTGCGTCTCGGTTCCGCTCTTCAGGTCCTTGAGGAACAGCGTCTGGTCGCGGACGTAGGATACCTCGCCGCCGTCGGGCGACAGCTTGGCGTCGACCTCGTCGTCGTCGGTTTCCGTGACGCGGGTAATACCTTGCGTGGCGCGGTCAACCAGGTAGACGTCGCCGTCGAGCGGCACCAGGATCGATTTCGAGTCGTCCGACCATTCATAGGCGACGACGCCGCGCGCCGACACGCGCATGCGCTCGCGCCGCCCGATCTCGGCTTCCGACAGCTTCTTGGTCGGGTCCGACAGCTTGTTGGCGTCGATCAGCAGGAATGGAGCGCCGCCCTTCACAGGCACGGCCCACAAATCCTGGACCTGGCCGTTGTCGGGCTTGGGCTGGAGATAGGTCAGCAGCGTGCCGTCGGGCGACAGCTTGACCCCGGACGCGCGCGGTCCCGACAGGTCGGGATCGGCGAATACGAGCTCGGGTGTAAGCGGCGGCGGTGTCTGGGCCATGGCGGTGGTGGACAACAGCAGGGCGCCCAGCACGGCGGCGGGCAGGACGGCGGATTTCATCGGGTGGCGCTCCCCTTTAACTTTGAGGGGGCGACGCTAGCCTTTGCCGATCAAGGGCGTCAAGCGGTTGCAAGGGAAACGAGCCAGTGCTCAACATTACAAATAGTTTAGAATGCGCTCAGTCGACCCACAGGCCCTCCGGCTTTTCCGGCCGCAGCTCGCTTTCCAGGCCGGCGTCGATCATCAGCTGGCGCGCCCTGGCGAAGTGGTCCTCGTCGACCAGGATGCGCCTGGGAAACATGCCGATCGAGCCTTCCGCCGCGCTGATCGCCTGGTCGGCGACGAAATAGCGGATGTCCAGGCTCTTGAGCAGCGACTCCACATAGGAGATCAGGACCGGATTATTGGTGCGGATCAGGTCTTTCATGGCCGCGAGCAAAGCACGCCGCTTTTGGTGATGCAAGCGCGAGGCGATTTCCGGCCTTGACGAGCCAGGTAATGCACGTAAATGTTGATAATCGGAAAAGCACGCGCAAGGGGAGGCGAGCATGAAGCTTTTTGCCATCGGGGACAGCATTACCCAAGGTTTCATGTCGGGTGCCGCGGCGCGGTCGGACCTCGCCTATCCGGCCCTGATCGCCAGGGCCATGGGCCTGACGGTGGGCACGGAAGGCGATCCCGGCTTTCGCATTCCGGACTGGCCCAGAGGCGGCCTGCCGGTCAATCTCGAAGAGCTGGCGCGGCGCCTTCAGTCCAGGATCGGCGCGAACATCGACCTGCTGGATTGGGTCACAGGCGCCGAAGTCGTCCGCAGCTACATGGACGAGGTAGAAGACTATTACGAGCGTGGCGACGGCCGGATCGACCGGCCGAGCAGCCCCTTCGACTTCTTCCATAATATGGCTGTTCAGGGGATGGATGTGGCGGACGCCTGGCTGGTAACGCCCAGGCTCTGCCGCGAACAGATCAACGTGGCCGACCATAGACAAAGGAATCAGGACGGCCTGTTCGCTTACCCGAGCGCGGCTTTCTATCGCACGGCGCTGAATGTCCTCGACCCGCGGCGCGACCCCGCCTTGGCCGACCGGTCTGTGCTGGACTGGCTCGATCATCACGCCCGGCAGGCGCAGGGCGTCGAGAACGTACTGCTGTGGCTCGGCGCCAACAATGCCCTCGGCACGGTGGTCGGGCTCAACATCACCGCTACCAACGGTCCCCAAAGCCGTTATCATGCTGACATGTCGCGGCCCGAACGCGAGGGCTTCAACCTGTGGGGCCCCGACGACTTCCACGCGGAATATACGGAACTGCTCGATCGCCTTGACACGATCATGGCGGGAAATACGAATGCTGAATGGCGTGTCTTCATCGGCACCGTCCCGCCGGTCACGGTCGCGCCGCTTACCCTGGGCGTCGGTGAAGCCTATTTCGTCGAAGACCCGTTCGGCGTGATCGCTGCCGGCGCCAAATACTTCAAGTATTATACCTACTTCCTTTTCGACGAGAAAACGGCGGCGAATTCGTCGATGAAACTTGCCTTCACCGAGATGCTGGCGATCGACAGGTATATCGCAGATTACAACAAGAGCATCCGCAAGCTCGCCGAGGCGAAGAACCAGCAGCACGGGCGGACACGCTACGTCATCGTCGACACGTGCCGGATGCTGCTCCAGGCCGCCTTCAAACGAAACGACGGCCAGCCGACCTACGACTGGCCTGAAGAGGTCACCAAGCGGTTTCCGATGGTGGATACGCGTTTCCATCATGCCGAAAAAGGAGATACCTATCTCGAGCAGGGCGGCCTTTTCGGACTGGACGGCATTCATCCGTCCGCCATCGGCCAGGGCCTCATCGCGCGCGAGTTCCTTGACGCCATCGCGGCGGAACGCGGCGTGAGCTATCCGCTTGACTGGGCGCAAATCTATGCTGCCGACACGCTGTACAATCAGCCCATCCAGCTCATGGGCTCGATCCGGCGCAAGGCCGACGAACTGGCCAAGTTCCTCATCTGGGCCACCGGCCTCAAGGGACGCGGCGTAAGACAGCACTGACATTCATAAGTTGGAGCGGGTAGTCGGAATCGAACCGGCATCCTCAGCTTGGAAGGCTGCTGCACTACCGTTGTGCTATACCCGCATTTTTGTAGCTCAAGCGCCGCATGGCTCGCCGCGTTCGCGGCGGCGGCCGGTCGGCCTTGCCTCGCCCAAGGGGCTCGGAATTACGCTCAAGCGCCGCATGGCTCGCCGCGGCGGCCGGTCGGTCTTGCCGGGTTTCGGTGGAAACCCGGCAGAACCGGCCCGGAGTGAATGGTGGGGGAAGCAGGACTCGAACCTGCGAAGCTTACGCAGGGGATTTACAGTCCCCCCCCTTTGCCGCTCGGGACATTCCCCCATGCACTCAAGGTTTCAGCCGGACGCCTTGAACACGACCTTTTCGCAAAGGACAAGTCCAAAATTGAAAAAAACCTTTTCGATCCCGTGCCTTTGGTCGTATGACCGGGCCTGAAATCGAAGAGCCTTTTTCCAAGGCCTCAAATCGGAGCGCGTCTTATAGTGTCGTCTTTTCGCGAACGCAACGACTCCCGGGGGCCTAAAGGCAAAAACCGCGTACAAAATTTCGGTGAACGGACGAAAGGCCCAGGCCCGAAGCCGGTTCGCGCCCCGGACCAGGCGCAAAAAACCAAGCCGGTTCAGAAACATAAGCCCAATGACGACGGCTGGCTTTGGGGCATGCATGCTGTCGAGGCGGCGCTGAAAAATCCGCGCCGGCCGGGGCCTTTGCGGCTGATTTTGAGCGAGGAACGGGCCAAAACCTTCCAGCCGCACCTCTATAAACGCCAGGATATCCGCCCGAATGTCGTCCCGATGGCGGACATAGCCCGCCTCCTGCCCCAGGGCGCGGTGCACCAGGGCATGGCCTTGCACGGCCCGGCGGTCGAGGGCGAAACGCTCGACGACATCATGCATCGGCACGGCGTCATCCTGATGATCGACCAGGTCACCGATCCGCAGAACATTGGCGCCATTTTTCGTTCGGCGGCGGCGTTCGGCGTCAGGGGCCTGATCATGCAGGACCGCCATTCGCCGCAGATCCAGGGCGTGCTGGCCAAGACCGCCGCCGGCGCCGCCGACATCGTGCCGTTCGTCCGCGTGACCAACCTGTCGCGGGCGCTGGAGACCCTGAGCGAAAACGGCTGGGTCAGCGTCGGCCTGGCCGGCGAGGCGGAACTGGACCTGCATAATCTGCTCGGCCAGCAGGGCTGGGGCGTCGGTTTCCTGCGCCTGGTCCTGGTCCTGGGATCCGAAGGCGAAGGCCTGCGCAGGCTGGTCGCCGAGCATTGCGACCACCTCGCCAGGATTCCGATGCCGGGCGGCTTCGAGAGCCTCAATGTCAGCCATGCCGCCTCGATCTCGCTCTACGAGGCGTGCGCGAGAGGGTTAAAAGCGGTTTGACTTCCCTCCCCCATGCCGTAGTGTGACCGCCGTCACAGCGTGGGGTAAGGACGTGAATTTCGCTAGTCTCGACCTGTCTTTCCTGCCCCACTGGATCGATCCCTGGTACGTCGCCGAAGCGCTGGCTTTCATCCAGGTCGTGTTCATCGACCTGGTCATGGCCGGCGACAACGCCGTCGCCGTCGGTCTGGCGGCGTCCGGCCTCGACAAGGACAAGCGTCGGCGCGCCATCTTCTATGGCGTCATCGGCGCGGTGGCGGTGCGTTTCGGCTTCGTGCTGATCACGGTCGAACTGCTCAAGGTGGTCGGGCTGCTTCTGGCCGGCGGACTGCTGCTGTTGTGGGTGTGCTGGCGAATGTACCGCGACCTGCGCCACCCCGAGGCCCACCACGCGCCCGATGCGCCGAAGCGGCCGGCCAAGACGCTGCTGGCCGCGGTGACGCAGATCCTGATCGCCGACATCACCATGTCGCTCGACAACGTGCTGGCGGTGACCGGGGCGGCGGAGAACCACGTCTGGGTGCTGGCCTTCGGCCTGCTGTTCTCGATCGCCGCCATGGGCGTCGCCGCCAACCTGATCGCCGGCGTGCTGCACAGGTTCACCTGGATCGGCTATGTCGGTGTGCTGGTCGTGCTGATCGTGGCGCTGCGCATGATCTACGAGGGCGGGCTGGAGGTCTGGACGGTCGGCAGGTGCGACATGACGTTGAGATGCGGCCCCTACCTGTGGGCCAGTTTCATCCTGTGGCTGAAGGGCATGGCCGCCTTCTTCCACGTCAACCTTTAGACGGCGGGCCGTAGCGGTTGTCGCCCGGCGTGCCGTCGAGGCAGCCGCAGACGACGATGCTCCATATCCAGCCGATGACCGGCACCAGGCCGAGCACCGACCAGACGGCGGAGACGTTGCGGTCGTGCAGGCGCTTGGTGGTCAGGCACAGCGACGCCCACAGAAAAACCGGCAGGTAGAGATAGGACCATTGTCCTCCGCCGTGGCCGTCGGCGGGCCTGGCCAAACCCATTACGGCCAGCGTGCCGTAGAGCACGGCCGAGAACAGGAACCAGGCGCCGACATTGATGACGCTGTAGAGCCAATAGTCGCGGCGGCGGATACGGCCGCTGGCGGTGAACAGCATGGGGCCGAGCCGCATGTTTCCTCCGGTTTTCAAGTCTTGCGGCGGTCTATGGAGCAGGATAGACTTGCTGTAAAGCCTTGCTCATCTGGAGACCGATATGTCCGACCTGCATCACAAGCTCAGCCAGTCCGGCGACCATCACCACAGCCACGGCATCGTCCACACCATGATCGAGGGGGCGATGATCGGCGGGGTGTCGGCCTTGCTGGCGCACCTGGTGTCGAACGGCATGAGCGAACTGGTCGAACGCTGGCAGGCGGGGCAGCACAATCATTCGGTCGATCCGAACCAGCTGGGTTCGGCGCTGGGGGACAAGCTCGGCGTGATCGCGCAGCAGACGGGCTTGTCGCCGGACGATGCGCTGAAGTATCTCAGCCAGCATTTGCCAGGTGCGGCGAAGTCGCATTTCGGCGGTTGAGGCTCCGTCCCGTTACGGGGCGTGGGGTCCGTGACCCCACAAAACCTTGAAATCTTTTCTGTTCCGGCCTGAAAGGCCGAAAACAGAAAAGATATGAAGATTCTGGGGCCGCAGGCCCCAGACCCCATAAATGGACGGAGCTACAATGTCCGATATCCGGACTTCGGCGACGGCCCGTAGGCATTCCCCTCCTCGTCGCCGGGCTTCAGGCCGAGTTCAATGAACAGCCACAGCCAACCCAGCACCGGCACCAGTCCCGCCAGCAGCCAGAACCCCGACAGGCCGCGATCGTGGCAGCGGCGCACCAGCACCACCAGCGTCACCACCTGCAAGACGGCAAAGACGATGAAGCCGTAGTCGTTGCTGACCAGGGTCTGCACGATGGTCAGCGGCATGTCCTGGTAGGAAATGCGGTTGTGCGCCATGCCGCCGCCCCCCAGCATCAGGCTGTAGAACGCGAACAGGCACACATTGAACAGCCAGAAATCGCGGCGACGCGTTCGGCCGAAGACGTCGAAAAAGAAGGCAAGCAGCTTCATGACCCCAATCCCCTTGGGCGCGATTTGAACGCGCCTCGGGGACCGGAATTGCAAGAGGCGTGCTAAGCCATATCCTCGGGGATATCCTCGCCGAAATGCGGCGTCAGAGGAACGCCCCGGCTGACGGCGCCGCCGTATCTGTTGCCGCCCGCCGTGCCCGGCAGAAGGCCGCAGTCGATCAGCGCCCACACCTGCCCCAGCACCGGCACCAGACCCACCAAGACCCACCAGCCCGACCGTCCGCGATCATGCCAGCGCTTGACCAGCAAGCAGAAGCTGATCCACGCCACCGGCACCATCATCACAAGACCTAACAACAACGGATCGCCCATGCCTACGGGAATGAGCCCGGCGGCAACCAGGGCGGACTGGCTGTAGATCGCCGCTCCGGTCAGGGCCGCCACGGCCAGGGCGGCGCTCCAGAACGTGGCGCGCGTGATGCGTCCGTTGGGACTGAGCAGTGTATCGGTAATACGCATGTTAGCCTCCCGATTGAACGCGGGCCAACGCTATACCCCGCGGCAGGGAAGTCCTATCACATCGGGACGAATTCAACCATCAGGTTAAAAAACGTTCGGCAGGATTCGGATGCCCTTGGGCGACGGACCGTACTTGTTTGGTCCCTGGGTGCCGTCGAGGCAACCGCACTCGATGAACTGCCAGATCAGGATAACAAGATTCACAATGGGCAGGAGATATTGCAGGACGACCAGGACGCCCAGCCAGCCGCTCTTGTCGCGGTCATGCCAGCGCTTGGCGGCAAGGCAGATGCGAATCCAGAAGTGGATGGCGAGCACGACCGCGACGAAAGCACCCAGGCCCAGCACGACGCTGTCGTCGGGCTTCTTGTCGCCGTAGGCAGCGACGACGCCAAACACCACGAGGCCGCAAACGGCGAGCGCTCCGACCGTCGCAATGATCGACCACAGCCAATAATCGGTCCGCCGGATACGCCCGTCGGCGCTGAACAGCATTTGCATGAGCGGCATGTCATCCCCCTTGCCGGCAAAATACCGGCCCCACAGGTCATAGTGCATGAAAACGGGATTCGTAAACCTAAAGCCCCTTGGGCGACGGGCCGTACCTGTTGGAGCCTTGCGTACCGTCGAGGATGCCGAGGTTGACAAGCGCCCAGACCAGGTTGACCACCGGGACCGCCAGCAGGAGCAGCCACCACGCCGACTGGTCGCGGTCATGGCAGCGCTTGGCCATGACCGCCAGCTTCATCCAGATCGCGGCGAGGCCGAGCAGGCCGGCAAAGGGATTATGGGTGATCAGCGTGATGCCGTAGGCATGCGGCAGGTTCTGCATGCCGGCGTGGTCGACGTGGACATGGCCGAACTGCCAGAACAGGCCGCCGTACAGCGCACCCAGGACAAGGAAGAAAATCCAGAAATGCAGGCGGCGGATGCGGCCCTGGAAGCTGAACAGGAACTGAAAGATCGACATGCGAGTCTCCGGGTTTTGAAGCTGACCCAGAATATAGCGGCGGCGGACGCGCTTCCTACTGAATTCGCCGTAACCTTATTAAGCTTTGGCAAGGTTCAGAAATGGTCGGGCGGGTCGAGCCTGCCCTTCGGCGAGGGTCCATAAGCATTGGCGCCGGGCGTGCCGTCGCCGCAGCACTCTGAAAAGCCCCATATCCAGCCGAATATGGGACGCAGGACGGACAAGGCCCGCCACGCCGAATGGCCGCGGTCGTGCAGGCGCTTGATCAGCAAGGCCGCAGCGATCCACAGGAAACCCGGCAGTAACAAAAGGGCCGTAATCAGCCTCGCGCGTCCCGGCGTGAGTGTGCCAAAGCCCAGAAAGCTGGCTCCGGCGATGGCGGCGATATAGACCAGCCACAGTCCAGCAGAGGCCAGCCAGAAATCACGTCTGCGGATGCGTCCTTTCAGGCTGAACAACATCTGCCAGATAGTCATGCGGCCTCCTGCCACCCAACCTTAGCAACCGCCGAAACGGTCAACGGTTCAATACACCCAATGCCTCTGCCTTTAGCGAGAAGCACGACTGATGAGGATCAAGGCTTACCTTCAATGGTTTCCATTATCGATCTGTCAACTACCTTGTCAGTCGCGAACTGATTGATGAAGTCATCGAATTCACCTAACCCTTTATCAAAGAAATCAAGCGCCTCGCGTGAATAGGGCAGAGCTTTCGGGGCGAAAAGTAGTCGAGTAGCGCCATGCTCGTTCCATTCGCAGCCACGCAATGTTTCCGCTTGTGAAACCGAAACAAGCCTGGCTTCAAAACCTGGCCTTGTGCCGGCAAACAGTCGACGTTTGCGAGCGAGCAAAACATGCGTGACGAAGTCTGGAATGGCAACTAATACACCTTCACCCCACACCACGTAGACAATTGGCGTACCGTCGTGCAGTACTGCCCAGTTGGCGGTCGGGATGAAATGATCGGTAATCATTGCTTGCAATGCTTGATGGCCCCGATTCCAGCTCCAGACCTTTTCGATCAGCACATCATCAACGATGAGGACGTTGCCGCCACCTCCTTGACCGACAATTGCCCGATATCCAAAAACGTTGCCCGCGTTCCAGCCTCGCAGAAACTCCTCTGGGGAATAAGGGCACTTTATATTAGGGCCATCATTTTGCGGGTCAATTATGGTACACCCGAATTCCGCGACAAACGCGGTAAGCTCAGGCTCCGCCTCCAGCCCGAATGTGTGCGGGCGAAAATAATTCATATTGAACGTAACATGCGCGTGTCGAGTTTCAGGCGGCGCATCTTCATCCTCTTCGTTCGAATCCGGCTCGACATAATCAAAGCGAAAATATACGCCGGTGTCGTCGTTCGAGTAAAACCCGTCTTTATAGTGCGGCCGGTTCGCGAAAAATCGATTGACGGATTCGGCCTTAAGTTTTGGCGAAAAGAGATAAAGATCGTAGCTCATATTGCCCCCTTATAAGCGCCTTAAGCCAATTGGCGATTCTTACCTAAACCTCGCTGCCACCGAAGCGGGCGGCCCATTCGGCGACCTGGGTGTCGTCGATCTTGGCGAACAGGACCTCGCCGGCGACCACGCCCTGCCCCGTCACGAGCCGGTTGAGTTCAGCCTCGGCGACGGTCGTCGGCCATTCCAGGGGGGCCACCGTGCCGACGGTCGTCGCGATCTTCGCCGCCGTGAACGGGATGAACGGCTGGGCCAGGGTGGCGAACAGGCGCACCAGATTGAGGCCATGGCGGACGATCACCCCGGCGCGGACGACATCGGTCTTGAAGGCCGTCCACGGTGCGGCTTCCTGGAGGTATTCATTGCCCAGCACCCAGATGCGGCGGACGGCCTGGGCGGCCTTGCGCATCTCCATGTCCTCGAAGGCCTGCGTCGCCTCCGCCAACATTTCCGATAAATCGGAATAGAGCTTGCGTTCGAGCGGACCGGCCTCGCCGCCGTCCGGGACGCGGCCCTCGAACTTCGATTCCGTGAACTTGGTGATGCGGTTGACGAAGTTGCCGAGCACGTCGGCCAGGTCCTTGTTGACCGCCGCCTGGAACTGCTCCCAGGTGAAGGAACTGTCGGAATTTTCCGGCGAATAGGCGGTCAGGTACCAGCGCCAGTAGTCGGCCGGCAGAAGCTCCAGCGCCTGGTCCATGAACACGCCGCGGTTCATCGAGGTCGAGAACTTGCCGCCGTACCAGTTGAGCCAGTTGAAGGCCTTGAGCGTGTCGACCATCTTCCACGGTTCGCCCGAGCCGATGATGGTCGCGGGGAAGCTGACGGTATGGAAGGCGACGTTGTCCTTGCCCATGAACTCGACATAGCGGACATCGCCGGCGCCCTTGTCGAGGCGCCACCACTTTTGCCAGCCGTCGGGATCGCCGGCGGCGTCGAACATCTCGCGCGTGGCGGCGATGTATTCGATCGGCGCGTCGAACCAGACGTAAAAGACCTTGGTCTCGAAGCCGGGACGCGGCTTGCCATCCTTGGTCACCGGCACGCCCCAGGCCAGGTCGCGGGTGATGCCGCGATCGATCAGGCCTTCGTCGAGGTGCTTCATGGCGATGGAACGCGCCAGTTGCGGCCAGTCGGACTTGGACTCGATCCAGGCGCGCAGTTGCGGCTCGACCCTGGTCTGGAGCAGGTAAAGGTGGCGGGTGTCGCGGACCTCGAGATTGCGCGAGCCGGACACGGCGGAATAGGGGTTGATCAGGTCGGTGGGGTCGAGCAGCCGGCCGCAATTGTCGCACTGGTCGCCGCGCGCCTTGTCGTAGCCGCAATGCGGGCAGATGCCTTCGACATAACGGTCGGGCAGGAAGCGGCCGTCATCGATGGAGAACACCATCTTGTCGACGCGTTCCTCGATCAGGCCGTTCCTGTCGAGCGCCTCGCAGAAAGCTTGCGTCAGTTCGCGGTTTTGCGGCGAGGACGAACGGCCGAACCAGTCGTAGCTGAGGCCGAAGGCTTCGCCGGCCTTGCGCTGGATATCGTGCTGCGCGTTGCAATAGGTGCGGACGTCCTGGCCGGCCTTGGCGGCGGCCAGCTCCGCGGGGGTGCCGTGCTCGTCGGTGGCGCAGATATAGAGGACCTTGTGCCCCCTCGCCCGCATGAAGCGCGCAAAGACGTCGGCGGGCAGCATGGAGCCGGCCAGGTTGCCGAGGTGCTTGATGCCGTTGATGTACGGGAGCGCGGAGGTGATGAGGATGCGGGACATGCGTGGCTCTTGCCTTCCTTAAGGTCGGGGTCCAGGGGCCCGTGGCCCCTGGCCTTGACCTTAACGACGGTGGGATCAGGACGTGGCTGATGTCGTCATCATACCGACATTGTCAACTGCGAAGTCAATTGACAGGTCAATTTGTCTATTGTCGTCTGGACAAGCTCACCGGCGCTCGGCATAAGGCGCCCTCGCCCACCAAGGCACGCCGGCTTAGCTCAGATGGTAGAGCAGTTGTTTTGTAAACATCAGGTCACGGGTTCGATTCCTGTAGCCGGCACCATATATGCCTTAACTTTTTGAGCAAAGGGGGGGTATCGTGGCAATTTATGAATTGAAAAATGACGAACTGATTCAAATTGGAGAAACCAGTTTCAGCGCGGAGAATATATTAGAGCGCCGGAATATTCAGCAATTGCTACGTCGGCAGATAGGCGTTCTTTCAGAACGACTTATGGTGATTGCCGAAGAATTTGGAGATTGGCTCGACAGCTCCCGCCGCATAGACCTTTTGTGCCTCGACACAGATGCTAATCTAGTAGTTGTTGAGCTTAAGCGCAGCGACGACGGCGGACATATGGAATTGCAGGCGCTGCGATACGCCGCCATGATTTCCGCCATGACTTTTGACCAACTGGTGGAAACCCACGCCAGGTATCTTAACGCCTCCCTGCCGGATAATGATGCCGCAAGTGCCGCGATACTTGATTTTCTGCATTGGACCGCGCCGAATGAAGACAATTTCGGACGGGAAACGCGTATCATCTTGGCTTCAGCAAATTTCAGCAAGGAACTTACGACTGCTGTTTTGTGGCTTATCGACCGGGGTATCGATATACGATGCGTTCGTCTCAAGCCTCATCGCATGAACGATGGTCCTCTTCTTCTCGACATCCAACAAATCATTCCTCTTCCCGAAACTGCGAACTTTCAAACTCAAATCGGAGTTAAACGTCAAGCCGAACGTAAGGGCCGTTCAGAAGGCCAAGACATACGGTACAAATTCTTCGATGGCCTTCTTGCCTTCGCGAGACAGAAAACGCCCATCCATGCCAATCGAAGCCCGACGACAGATTCGTGGATCGCAGGTGGCATAGGGCGCAGCGGCTTTTCCATAAGCTATGTCACTCGTGAAACCGATAGCCAGGTCGAACTGTGGATCAGCCACGGCAAAGGCCGGGCTGGGTCAAGCCTGGCGGCTTTCCAGCAATTGCAAGCGGAGCAGCAAGAAATCGAAGCCGCATTCGGTGGCCAATTAGAATGGATGGAACTGCCAGAACGCGAGGCGTGCCGCATCCGCTATGTTATTGAAGGCGGGTGGCGATCTCCACCGGATACCTGGAACGAGATTTTTTCCAGGTTGGTCGACGCCATGATTCGGCTCCATGCGGCTTTGCGCGAACGCGTTCTAGCGCTTAAGCTATAGAGTGACCGCTCGTTTCCTACTCAAGTCTCGCACCATTTTTCTCCCCTGACCCAGCGCTTGCATTTGTTTGGCCGCGGCCTAATATCACCCCGTCCGGCGCGTCGCGCGGGCCAGGGGGTTTTATGAGCACCAAGGGTATGAGATTTCACGGCATTTCACTGGCCGCGCTGGCGCTTGCCCTGGTGGCGGGACAGGCGGCGGCGGACGACAAGCTGGCCTATGCGCCGGCCGGCGACTGGGTCAAGCCGATCGTCGTCCCCAAGCCCGATCCGGCGCTTGCCGACGTGCCGCTGCAATTCCTGGCCAGCGACACGCAGATCCATTTCGGCGCCGACGGCGACAGCACCTACAACGAGTATGTCCTGCGCGTGCAATCGACCCAGGGGCTGCAATCGGCGCAGTCCTTCGTCACCTGGAATCCCGACTACGACAGCGTCACCATCAACAAGGCGCAGATCATCCGTGGCGGCCAGGTCATCGACCTGCTCAAGAACCAGACCTATACCATCGCCCGGCGCGAGACCAACATGCAGCGTTCGATGCTGGACGGCATGCTGACCGGCATTCTGCAGCCCGAGGGGCTGCAGGTCGGGGATATCGTCGATTACGGCATCACCATTCGCCGCCACGACCCGGTCTTCGCCGACCACTCCGAGACGGTGGTGCTGATGGCGCCGCAGGTCAAGATCGGCCATGCCCGCATGCGCGTCACCTGGGACAAGGACAAGCCGATCCGCTATCGCCAGAGCGACGACCTGCCGTCTCCGAAGATCAGCACGGCCGGCGGCGGCGGCGAATATGTCGTCGAGGCCGACAACCTGACCGCCGCAAAGGCGCCCGACGAGGCACCGGACCGCTATTCGCAGCTGGGCTATGCCGAGTTCTCGCAGTTTTCGTCGTGGAAGGACATTTCGCGCCTGATGGCGCCCTATTACGACAAGGCGGCGAACCTGGCCGACATGTCGCCGCTCAAGGCCGAGACGGCGAAGATCCGCGCCGCCAGTTCCGACCCGAAGGTCCAGGCCGCCGCCGCGCTGAATCTGGTCGAGAGCAGCGTGCGCTACCTCTTCCTCGGCATGAACCAGGGCGGCTATATTCCCGCCGACGCCGACGTCACCTGGCAGCGGCGCTTCGGCGACTGCAAAGGCAAGACCGCGCTGCTCCTGGCCCTGCTGCACGACCTCGGCATCAAGGCCGAGCCGGCCCTGGTCAGCACCCAGGCCGGCGACGGCCTTGACGGCCACCTGCCGGTCATGGAGTTTTTCGACCACGTCATCGTCCGCGCTGAAATCGACGGCAAGGTCTACTGGCTCGACTCGACGCGCCTGGGCGACGGCAGTCTCGATACCCTGCGCGTGCCGGCGTGGCATTTCGCCCTGCCCGTCTCGGCCGAGGGCTCGGACCTCGAACCTCTCGTCATGACGCCCTATGACAAGCCCGAGACCGAGACGACGATCAAACTTGACGCCACCGCCGGGCTCAATGTGCCGGCCCGGGCGCATATCGAGATCGTCTATCGCTACGATACCGCGCTCGGCGCCAACCAGAACCTCCAGGCCATGAGCCAGGCCGACCGTGACAAGGCGCTGAAGGACTACTTTACCGGCCAGTACAGCTGGATCACACCGACCAGGGTCTCCGCCAGCTACGACCCGGCGACCGGCGAGGAACGCTTTGTCATGGACGGCAATGCCGACATGGCCTGGGATCAGGACGACAAGGGCGGCGGCTGGAAATACACCACCGACGCCGACGCCATCGGCTGGAGCGCGCCGCTCAAGCGTGACCAGGGCCCGCATCGCGACGCGCCGATGGAGCTCAACTTCCCCAATTACTACGTGACCCACGAGGAAATCGACCTGCCCAAGGGCGGCAAGGGCTTCACCTTCACCGGCGATTCCTTCGACAAGACGGTGGCCGGCACGCAATTCCACCGTTCGGCGTCACTCAAGGGCAACGTCTTCACGCTCGACGCGTCGAAACGGTCGCTGGCGGCCGAGATTCCCTACGCCGAAGCCATGAAGGCGAACGACCAGCTGACCAATATGTGGACCGACACCGTGCGCGTCGTCGCCCCGCTCAGCTACAAGTCCGGCGCGTCCGAACCCGCCGCGGTCACGGCCATGAGCAGCGACGGCCAGAGCCTCGACGACCTCAATAGCAAGGCCGGGCGCGAAGTGGTGGCGCAGCAGTACGACCAGGCGCTGACCGACTTCAACCAGGTGCTGCGCCAGGATCCGACCAACGCCAACGCCCTGGCGGGGCGGGCGTTCATCTTCATGGCCGTCCGCCACAACTACGACGCCGCCGTCGCCGATTACCAGCAGGCGGTCAAGAGCGATCCGACCATCTGGACGGCGTGGAATGGGCTGGGTTCCGCCTATATGACGCGCGGCAAGTATGACGAGGCCATCGACGCCTACAGCCATGCGCTCGGCGTCTATCCCAGCGACACTTTCGCCCTGGAAGGCCGTGCCCGCGCCTATCTCGCCACCGGCCAGAAAGACAAGGCGGCGGCTGACGCCGATGCCGCGCTCGACCTCGATCCCGGTTCGGTCGGGGCGCTTGAAGTTCTGGCCAGCATCGACATGGGCAACGGCAAGGTCGACGACGCCGTCGCCCGCCTCGACAAGGCGCTGGAGGGCGATCCCAAGAACGTGTCGGTCATGTTCGACAAGGCCGACATGCTGAAGGGCTGCGGCGATCCGGTCAAGGACAGCGAGTGCGCGGCGCGCAAGCTCAAGGCCATCGCGGTTTATGACCAGATCATCGCCATCGCGCCCAGCGACTATGCCTACGCCATGCGCGCCCAGGAAAAACAGTGGAGTGACTTCGACGGCGCGCTCAAGGACATAGATGCGGCGTTCAAGCTGGAACCCAAGTCGGAAAACGCCCTGCTGGTGCGCGCCGCGATCTATACCCAGGCCAAGAGCTACGACAAGGCGCTGGCCGACCTGGGCCAGGCGATCGCCGGCAACCCGAAGGATCCGGAGCCGCTTACCGTGCGCGAGCGGCTTTATCTGAAAATGGACAAGCCCGACCTGGCCTTCGCCGATTTCGACGCCGCCCTGGCGCTCGATCCCAACAATGGCGAACTGCTCAACAACAGCTGCTGGGAGCGGGCGACGCACAATTACCAGCTCGACCGCGCCCTGGCCGACTGCAACGCTGCGCTCAAGATCGCGCCGGATTCGGGGCATATCCTCGACAGTCGCGCTTTCGCCGAGCTTCGCCTGGGCCAGTACGACGCGGCGATTGCCGACTATGACGCGGCGCTTGCCAAGGAGCCCCGTTTGGGGCCATCGCTCTACGGTCGCGGCATCGCCAAGCTGCGCAAGGGCATGACGGCCGAGGGCAATGCCGACCTGGCGGCCGCGCGCGACGTCTACAAAGGTGTCGACGACGAATTCAAGGACTATGGCGTCACGCCGTAAAAAATAAGCACATGACCACGCCTGAAGCCACCACACCGGATACTACCCGCCTGGGCAAGCCCCACTACGAAGTCCTCGACGGCCTGCGCGGCAGCGCCGCCGTCATGGTCGTCCTGTTCCACATCATGGGCATGGCGATCAGTTGGGCGGACCAGGGACAGTTGCTGCACCACGCGGCGATGGCGGTCGACTTCTTCTTCGGCCTGTCGGGCTTCGTCGTCGCCTATGCCTATGACGACCGCTGGCAGACGATGACGACGGGGCAGTTCTTCGCCATCCGGCTTGTCCGCCTGCATCCGCTGGTTCTGCTGGGCGCGGTGCTGGGCTTGTTGAGTTTCCTGTTCGACCCGTTCCCCGACAACCAGAAGATCGTTCCGCTGGCCATCGTGCTGCGCGACTTCGCCCTGGCCTGTTTCGTCCTGCCCCACCCGTCCCTGCCCAACCGCTGGACCGACAGCCACAGCCTCAACAGCCCGGCCTGGTCGCTGATGCAGGAATATATCGGCAATATCGCCTATGCCCTGGTCCTGCGCCGTCTCAAGACGTGGCTTCTCGGCCTCGTCGTGCTCGCCGCCGCCGGGTTCCTGATCCACATGGTCTGGCGTTCCAACACCATGGACCAGGGTTCGGACTGGACCACCATCTGGGGCGCCCCGACGCGCATGGCCTTTTCCTTCACCATGGGCCTGTGGCTGTACCGGGTGCGCGGGTGGATGCCGAAACTGCGCCTCGGCTGGATCGTCCTTACCCTGGTCCTGGTCGCCGCCTTCGCCATGCCGAAAGTGCCGGCAAGCGTGGCGCACGGCAATGGCATCTACGAGCTCACCATGGTGATCGTGCTATTTCCGCTGATCATCCTCAGCGGCGCACATTCGCAGATCGGCAAGCTGGAGATGGCGCTGTGCAAGTTTGCCGGGCGGATATCGTACCCGCTCTACATCCTGCACTTCCCGTTCCTGTTCATCTATATGAACTTCGTGACCTTCAAGAAGCCACCTACCGCGACCGCCTACATGGCCGGGACGGCGGCGTTCGTCATCGTCGTGGCCTTCGCCTGGCTGGCCCTGAAGGTCTATGACGAGCCGGTGCGGCGGTGGCTGAAGCCGCTGACCGGCGGACCTAAAGCCTGACGATCTCGCCGTCGGCGTCGGCGCTTCGGTAGATGGCCTGGATCAGCCGGATGTCGCGCAGGCCCATTTCGCCGCCGGTCGGGAATGGCTGGTTGTTGAGCACGGCAGCCGAGTAAGCGTCGACCAGGGCCGTGAATTGGATGGCGGCGACGCCGGCGCGCAGCGGCGACCAGCTGAAGTCCGCGTGGCCCACCGTGCCGGCGATGCTGGTGTAATCCATGAACGGCTGCATCTCGACCGCGCCGCTGGCGCCGAAAATGCTGAGGCGGCTGGTGTACTGGTAGCAGTAGGACGACGAACCCTGGGCGCTGATGCCTGAGGGGAAGCGCAGGCGCCATTCGACCCCGCCCTCGACCTCGGCGAAGCGCGAATCGCCCTTCGGCGTCGAATAGACGGCGGTGACCGAAACCGGATCCTCGCCGGCGCAGTCGAGCGCCGCATTGAGGGCATAGATGCCGATATCGTACATCGAACCGCCGCCGGCCATCGCCTTGGTGAGACGCCACTTGTGCGGCGGGTAGTCGGGATTGGCCGAGAAACCGGCGTCGCCCGACACATGACGCAGGGTTCCGATTTCGCCCGCTTTCAGCCGCCGTACCGCCTCGACATTGTTGGGCTCGAAATGGATGCGATAGGTGACGCCGAGCTGCTTGCCGGCGGCCTTGGAGGCGGCGAGCATCGCCTCGCATTCCTCCGGCGTCGAGGCCATCGGCTTCTCGCACAGCACATGCTTGCCCGCCTTGAACGCCCGGATGGCGTATTCGGCGTGAAGCGCCACCGGCAAGGCGATATAGACGACGTCGATCGTCTTGTCGGCGGCGATCTGGTCGAAGGTGCTGTAGTCATAGAGATGCGGAACGCCGTAGCGGGCGCCGAGGTCCTTCGCCTTCTGCGGGTTGCCGGAGACGAAGGCGGTCATCTCGGCGTGTTTGCTGGCAAGGAAAGCCGGGATCATCTGGCCGACGGCGATGGTGCCGAGGCCGACAACGGCGAAGCGCAGGCGGCCCGATAGAGGATCGGGTACGGACACGCCGCCGGGCATGGGCTGACCCACGGCTTGAGGCGTAGCGGCCTTGGCGGAGGCCGCACCGGCCAGGGCACCGGCGCCGAACAGCAGGCTGCGGCGATCAAGGAAACCGGACATTGTCTTCTCCCATGAACGCATCCCGAAAAGTGTGACGCACTTTTCGGGATGCGTGACCTCATAAACTGCGGGAGTGGTCCCCGCCTCATGGTAACGTTAACATTGTTCTCCGAAAGGTCAAATCACGGTGGCGGCCTTATGTCGCATGGATTTCTTATGCTATAGAGCGTCATCCTTGCGGCATAAGGAGACGCCTCATGGCCCAGCCGACCTATCACCTGATCGACAACAACACCGGCGAGGAAGTCTTTGCCTCCGACGGCTTCACCTTCGCTGCGCCTCCGGTGCCGGATCACCAGATTCACGACGCCGAACTGATGGCGCGATATGGCGGCCCGGCTGTGGTCAATCGTGTCGAAGCCGCGGGCGAGGACAGGTTCAACGTCTTCATCGACGGCGTCGAGGAACGCCTTAATGCCGGCAACGAGGACGATGAGAACTATCGTAGAAGCTGAGGCGCTTACGACACCACGACGTTGAATTTGCCGGACTGGTAGTCGCGATAGGCGGCGTGGATTTCCTCGACGGTGTTCATGACGAACGGGCCGTGGGCGACGATGGGCTCGTCGATCGGTGCAGCATGACCGAAGACGATCAGGGCATCGGCCGTGGCTTCGATGGTGATGCTGTCGCCGGAGCCCAGTTCGGCCAAATTCCATGCCTGTAACGGGCTGCCGTTGACGCTGACGTGGCCGCGCGCCGCGTAGAGGAAGACATCGCGGTTTTCCAGGCCGCCGAAGGCGACGCGACCACCCGCTTTCATTTCGCAAGTCGTCATGAAGACGCCGGTGAGTGACGGAACCGGCCCGACCCGGCCGCCGTAATAGCCGGAGATCAGGTGGACCTTCACCTTGTCGTCGACGGCAACGACCGGGATGTCCGGCCGTTGCAGCCCGATATAGCGCGGCTTGGTCATCTTCAGATGTGAAGGCAGGTTGACCCAAAGCTGCAGGATTTCCAGCGGGCCGCCGGTTTTCTTGAAGCGTTCGGGCGAAACCTCCTCGTGGATCAGGCCGCTGCCGGCCGTCATCCACTGTACCCCACCCTCGTCGATGACGCTTTCGTGGCCGGCGGAATCGCGGTGGGCCAGTTCGCCGGTCAGGATGAAGGTCACCGTCTCAAAGCCGCGATGCGGGTGCGGGCCGAACGGCAGGCCGCGGTTGTTGGGCGGATAGACCTGCGGGCCGTGATGGTTGAGGAACAGGAAGGCGCCGACGTGATCGATGGCGCGCCCGGGCACCGGGCGGCGCGTCACCAGATCGCCGATGTCGTCGCGCACGGCGGGATGCTGGCGGAGCAACGGTTTAGGCGTCATGGACGAACTCCCACATGCGGATCATCGGGTTGCCGACGTGCTCGCTCCATCCGGGCTTGATGGCGGTCAGGCGTGCGTCGCCGAGCACATCCTGTTCGCGCACACAGGTCAAGCCCGCTTCGGCGGCAGCGGCCACGATGACAGCGGCATCGCGGGCGAAACTGGCGAGGTCCGTGCGCGCACCGGTATCGGGATCGTAGAAGCGCGCCACGCCGCCGCCGGCCAGGCGTCCGGGCTCGACCTCCGACATGAAGTAACGGCCGCCAGGTTTGAGACTGGCGGCGATGCGGCGGAAGAAGGTGGCGATATCCTCGATATGCTCCAGAACAAGGGCGGTGATGGCGACATCGAACAGGCCGAGGTCCAGAGGTCCGGCCATGATGTCGCGCTCGATCAGACGGACGTCAAAGCCTCTCAGCTTGCCGCGCGCCACGGCCAGCATGCCCGGCGACAGGTCGAGCGCCGTCACGCGGTTGCCCTGCCGCGCCAGGCGCACGGTGTGGCGGCCCGTGCCGCAGCCGATTTCGAGCACATCCTTGCCGGTCACATCGGCCCACCAGGGGGGAAAGGCCATGTCATCGACGGCGACCGTCGAATTGACGGCGGTATCGTAGATTTCCGACCAGCGGTCGTAGCCGGAGCGATTGATATGGGAGGCGGACATTTTGGCACGGCTCCTTTGCGTGATCCGCAGCCTCGGATCGCAGGAGCATGAATTTTGTGATCGCCCGAGCCTCATACCCAAAAGTGCCGCGAAAGCGTCTTCGCACTTTTTGGCCAAGAACTTATCTCGACGTGAGGCGTCAGAAACAACCCGCAGCGCCACTGCACATGGGCTTTATAGCCACATCGCCCACCGCCGTCTACTGCATCGTCACCCGCCAGATGACGTTGCCGACGTCGTCGGCGACCAGCAAAGCGCCTTGTTTATCCTCGATCACGCCGACCGGGCGGCCCATTGCCTTGCCGTCCTTGTCGAGGAAGCCGCTCAGGATATCCTCGGGCATGCCAGACGGCTGGCCGTTGCCGAATGGCACGAAGATGACCTTGTAGCCCGACGGCGTCGAACGGTTCCACGAACCGTGCTGGCCGATAAACGCGCCGCCCTGATAATGCGCCGGGAAGGCCGTGCCGCGATAAAAGGTCAGGCCCAGCGACGCCGTATGAGCGCCCAGGGCATAGTCCGGCGGTATGGCCTTGGCGACCATATCGGGATGAGGTTCCTTGACGCGCGTATCGACGTGCTGGCCGTAATAGGAGAATGGCCAGCCGTAGAAGGCGCCCGGCCGTACCGAGGTCATGTAATCGGGAACGAGATCGTCGCCAAGCTCGTCGCGTTCGTTGACCACGGTCCACAGCTGGCCGGACTGCGGCTGCCAGTCCATGCCGTTCGGGTTGCGCAGGCCGCCGGCGACCTCGGTTTCGGTCCCGGTGGCCAGATCGATCTTGACGATCCGCGCCCGCCCCTCTTCAGCGGCCAAACCGTTCTCGCCGGCGTTGCTGTTGGAGCCGATGGTGGCGTAGAGCGCCATGCCGTCGGGGCTGGCGACGATATTCTTGGTCCAGTGGTGGTTGATGCGCCCGGCCGGCAGGTCGGCGACCTTGACGGGAGCGCCCGAAGCGACCGTGTCACCGTCATGATAGGGCAGCTTCACGATGGCGTCGCTGTCGGCGACATAGAGCGTGTCGCCGATCAGGGCCATGCCGAACGGTGAATTGAGGCCGGTGGCGAAATCGAAACGCGCATCGGCGACGCCGTCGTTATCGGTGTCACGCAGCAGGACGAGCTTGTTCGGACTCGGCACCTGCGCCCCGGCCTTCTTCATGAAAACGCCCATGAAAAAGCCCTTGATGCCCTTGCCGTCGTCGGGCTTGGGCGGGGCGTTGGTTTCGGCGACCAGCACATCGCCGTTTCGCAGGACGTAGAGCCAGCGCGGGTGGTCGAGGCCGGCAGCGAACGCCTTGACAGTAAAACCCGGCGCGGCGGTCGGCATATTGTTCTGCCAACCGACAACGGGGGCGACCTTGACCGTCGGGATCAGGGCATGGGTCGGCTTGACCAGAACCGGACTGGGTCCGTAAGTTGAATCCGGCGGCGCCGCCGGCCCGTGCGAGCAGCCGGCAAGCCACAGGAGGGCCGCGGCGGCGAAGGCGGCGCGACGCATCAGGCCACTTCCTGCATGCTTCTCATTTCGCGGCAGCTGCGGGCGCAGGCGCGGCAGACCATGGCGCAATTACGCATCTCTTCGCAGTCGATGGCCTCACACGACACGGCGCAGGCGTCGCAGACCTCGGCGCAGGCAGCGCATACCGCCATGTGCACGGGCGAGCTGCGTGTCATGAAGTCCGCCGAGGCCTGGCAAATCTGGATACAGTCCGTCATAAGGGCGACGTGCCTTCGCTCGGCATGCGCCCCGCCCTTCACGAGACAATGGTTGTAAAGCAGCGACTGGCAGGTGTCGCGACATTCCCAGCATTGCCCGATGCAGGCGCGCAGGGATTCGGGGGTCATGGTGTGCATCGGCGTCGCTCCATCGTTTTCCAGACGCATAGGCATGCAGCGGTGAGGATGCAGTGCCGAAGCAGCGGCCGATTGTAAGAATGGCGTCAGGCGCCTTTAAGCTCTGGTCAACCCGCCCCGCCTAAACTCGATGAAAAGTTCGGGGAGTCGCATGATAACGGTCTTTCATTCGGTTGGCGGACGTATCGCTGAAATGCAACTGGCCCCCGACCAGAACGTCCCCGATGAGCCAGTGTGGATCGATCTCGTCGATCCGACACCAGAAGAAGAACGCAACCTGCCGCAGAACCTCAATATCGCCCTGCCCAAGCAGGACGAGATCTGGCGCAACCACGCCCTCAACCGCATGTATACCAGGGACGGCATCTCCTACATGACCGCGGCCATGCTGGCCGATGTCGGCACCGGCCGGCCGCGCACCAGTCCTGTGACCTTCATCCTGACGCCGGATTTCCTGATCACCATAAGGCGCATCGATCCGACATCCTTCCTGCACTTTTCCGAGCAGTTGCTGCTCAAGCCCAAGCGCTATCCGACCAGCGCCGACGTGCTGGAGGGCCTGCTGGAAGAGGTCATCACCCGCGTCGCCACCAAGCACCACGAAGTGATCCGGGGTCTCGACACCCTGTCGCACAGCATATTTGATGAACAGGCCTTCGACAGCCGCCACGGCGATCCGTCGATCCTGATGCGCGGCGTGCTCAAGCAACTGGGCTTCCTGGCCGACCTGAACGGCAAGATCAATGAGAGCGTCCACAGCCTTTCGCGCCTGCTGACCTATTTCAAGGAAGACCACAACCACAACAATCCGGTCATCAACAAGGATGTCGAGCGCCTGAGCAAGGATGCGCGTTCCCTGGCCGAACAGACGGGCTTCCTCAGCGACAAGATCAGCTTCCAGCTTGAGACCAGCCTCGGCATGATCAATGTCGAGCAGAACCTGATCGCCAAGATCTTCTCGGTGGTGGCGGTGGTCTTCCTGCCGCCGTCGCTGGTCGTCGGCTTCTACGGCATGAACTTCGCCAACATGCCGGAATTGCATTGGCGTTACGGCTACGTCTTCGCCATCGCGGTGATGATACTGTTCGCGGTCCTGCCCTATTACTGGTTCAAGCGGAAGCGCTGGTTATAGGCTTGCGGGTTCGGGCTATTGGCCTATGCTCGGGCCATGGACCTCTTTTTCGCCCATATGAAAACGCCGTTTGGACCGGCCGCCGCGACGGTTGATGGCGATGGCGGCCTGGTCGAGTTCACCTTCCTCAACGGCACGATGAACAACCTCTATTCCCATGAGGCCAAAGCCCGGCTCGCGCCGGAACGGCTGCGCGGCGTGGCGGCGCAGGTCGACGAGTTCTTCGCCCGCCGGCGCACCGTGTTCGACCTGAAGCTGGCGCCGATCGGTACCGCGTTCCAGAAACGGGTGTGGCGCGACCTGGTCGATATTCGGTACGGCGAGACGATCTCCTATCAGACCCTGGCGACGCGGTTGGGAGACGCAAAGGCGGCGCGTGCGGTCGGCCTGGCCAATGGCCGCAACCCGGTGGCTCTGATCATCCCGTGCCACCGCGTCATCGGCAAGAACGGTTCGCTGACCGGCTATGGCGGCGGGCTCGACCTGAAGCGCGGCCTGCTCGCTTTCGAGGCGCCGTCACTTTTCAACTGAAACCACGCGCGCCTGGATATAGGCTATGAGTTCGTCGGCCGGCACCGTCAGGCCGCCCAGGGCGACATTGAGTTCCGGTCGCTTCAGCCAGCGGGCGCACAGGCGGTTGAAGGCGTATAACGGCATCGGTCCCAGCTTCAGCGCGTCGGGATCGGCGGTCAGTTGCCTGGGCTCAAGCAGCGCCATCCATTGCCAGCCCTTGCGATAGAGGTGGATACGGGTGATCTGGTCCCAGCGTATCTCGCCGCGCGTCAGCCGGCGGTCGTGGAGGCCGTGCGGCGTCATGATGAGGATGTCGCGCGGACGGATCAGGTCCCACAGCTGGGTGCCGAAGACCGCGACCATGAGCAGGCTCAATGCCGCCAGTTTGAGGGCATTTTCGGTAATGGTGACGCCGTTGGCCGACCAGGACCATCCGGAATCGTGGACCGACAGCAGACTCCACGCCAGGGCGACCAGGCCGCCGCTGACGGCCAGGACAATCAGGCTGTAGGTCAGGGTAAAGCGCGCCTTAAGGACTTTCATGCGCGACCGTAACTTCAGGCTGAACGTGGCGGCAACCCCTGAACGGGGTATTGGGCGGATACGATTTCCCTGTCGCCAAATCGCCGGGACTGGCTTAAGACAAAGACATTGGCGGAGAGCGCGATGAAAAAACTGGCCTTGGTGTGTGTTCTGGTGCTGGCGGGCTGCAATCGTCCGGGCGGCAGCGATGGCGGCGACATGGCCATGGCCGATCCGATCATCCATACGCCCGCCGAGGCCGCGGCGATCCAGGCGGCGTTCCCCGCCCCCTACAACACCGCCGACCTGGCCGCCGGCGAGAAACAGTTCGGCAAGTGTCGCTCCTGCCACATGCTGGCGCCCGGAGCGATGGACATGACCGGGCCCAATCTCTACGGCGTCTTCGGCCGCAAGTCGGGCACCAAGCCCGGCTATCCGTTCAGCGACGCCATGATCGCCCACAATACGGTGTGGGATTTCGACACGCTCGACACCTACCTGACCTCGCCGCAGACCGTGGTCAAGGGTACCAAGATGGGCTTCATGGGCATCCAGGACGCGGCCGACCGGCGCAACCTGATCGCCTATCTCAAGCTGGAAAACACGCCGGTTCAGGCGGCGGCTTCGGACAGTGCTTCGGCCTCATCGCATTAAGAATTTTTATCCACAGATAAGCCAGATAAGAACAGATTTCGGCTAATCCGGCCGCGCTTCCGCACAATGCGCAACGACTGCATTCCGGTCCGCAGTATTGTAAAAATATCTGGCCTTATCTGACTTATATGTGGATACTTCTTCTTTTTTGGAGCCTTGCTCCGAAGCCGGACTCAAAACTTTTTCCACAGCGCGACGACGACCGTATTCATCGCCGGCACGTTCTGCCCGGCCGCGGTGCGGCGGAAACCGACCTGCAACGACAGGTTTTGCTGAAGGCCGAAGCTGCGCACGACGCTGACCTGGCTATTGGCCCATTTCGACTGCCCCCAGGCCTGTTTGTCGCCCTGGCCGGCGAATACCTGGGCCAGCACCATCAGGCGCGGCGATGGCTTGACGCCGAACGTGGCGTCGACGCGCCATTCGTCGGCCGCGTTCTGACGCAGGTGGCGCGCGCCCTGGAGATCGACGAAGGCTTCCGCGCTGCCGATGTGGAACGACTTGCCGGCATAGGCGCGCACGTCGTAGTCGGTTCCGGGTTTCGCCGTGACGTCAACGTCGCTTCGCCGTCCTTGGCCTAGCCCTTGGACGCTGGCGCCGACGGCGAAGACGAAGGTCTTGCCGCGATGCACGGTCCAGCGTCCGCCTGCCTCGACATAGCCGAGGCCGGAAAAACGCGTCGTCGCAGTTCTGTAGTTCTGAAAATCGGCCTTGGCGGTGAAGGTGAAATGCTGGTTGATACCGTGATCGATAAAGACGGTGACATCTGTCTGCTGCCAGGTCGTCAGGTGCAGCGACGCGTGGCCCGTCACGTCATAGGCGCGGTCGGCGCTGCCGGGTTCGTAGGATGTGATGACCTGGGTTGCACTCGGCGCTTGCGGCCAGGCTCCGGCCAGCGCCGCGCCGGGAATGAACACCACGGGCGCGACGATCAATCCTGCTTTTCCCCGCACGTTTCCTACCCCCGTTTCCCGTGGCGGGCGAACCTAACGGTTCGACGCGTCGTGGTAAACAGGAAATTAAGCATCGTAGCCCGGCAGTTGCCGGTTGAGACGGCGAAGCAGCCCCGGCCATACCAATTGGCCGACGAAGCCAACCCCGGCGGACAGCGGCGCGACCTTGTCCTGCACATCCCGCAGCGCTTCGACGACATTGTCGCGCCCGGCCGACAGGGCGGCGATCTGCTGACGGCAGGCCTGTTCAAGAAAATACATCTGAGTGAAGGTCTCGCCCGCCGTCGCGCCCCAGGTCAGGCTGCCGTGGTTGCGCAGCATGAGGAGGCGCTTTTGGCCGATGTCGCCGACGATGCGGGCACGCTCCTCAAGATCGAGCGCGACGCCTTCGTAATCGTGCCACGCCAGCTGCGGCCGCAACAGCAGCGCATTTTGCGTCAGCGGCAGCAGGCCGTCCTTCTGCGCCGACACGCCGGTCATGGCGTCGGTATGCAGGTGCATGACGAAATGCGCGTCCTTCAGCGCGCCGTGGATGGCGCTGTGGATGGTGAAGCCGGCGGGGTTGACCATAGCCCGATTGTCGCCGACTGCCTTGCCGTCGATGTCGATCTTGACCAGTTGCGACGCGGTCATCTCCTCGAAAAAGACGCCGTAGGGATTGATGAGGAAATGGTCGGCGCCTTCCGCCGGGACGCGGGCGGAGATATGGGTGAAGATCAGGTCATCCCAGCCCATCATCGCGACGGCGCGGTAAAGCGCCGCCAGATCACAGCGTATGCGCCATTCGGCGTCACTGATATGGGCGCGCAGATTTGCGTGGTCGTCCATGGTGTCCTCCGCTTTTCCCGGCATATGCGGTCGGAAATCCGGCCTTGGCAATCAGTTTTGGCTCGCCGTTAGGGAAGGTTTAATCACGAAAAACACGAAAAGATGCGCTGAGACGCATCAACACGACAAACACGAAATGTTACCAGATCGCACCACCCGTTCATGTTTTTCGTGAAAGCGCTACGCGCGTTTTCATGCCTTTCGTGTTAAAATCTATGACGGATTTACCCGCGACCGAAAGCTCCTATTCCGCCCGCCTGACATAGAGCCTTCCCTCGGCGACGCGGTCGACGACGACGCGGTCCTTCCTGTGTGCCGTCGCGGCGGCGTCCTCCAGAACGGCTGGCCATTCGACGCCGTCGAACATCACGCGTCCTGTGCGTTCGCCGCCTTGCGACGGCTCGAAGCCGCTGAGGATCTCCGCCTGCCTGCCGACATAGCGGTGATTGGGATCGTTGATGTCCGGCCCTGGCCCCGGGCTTTTCAGGAAGCGCCGGGTCAGAAGGGTCATGACGATGCTCAATACCAGGAACACCGCGACCTGGATGACGAAGCCGAACGGCAGTCCGGTCAGGCATATCACCGCCACGATGCCGGCCGACGCGGCCGCCCACAGCAGCCATTGGGTGCCAAGGAAGGTTTCGATGCCGAGCAGCAGGATGCCGAGCGTCAGCCACACCCAGAAGGCCTGCACGCCCATCGGCCCGATCAGGAAGATGTCGCTCATCGCATCCGCCTATCGCTTGGCCGCGGGCGGATTGCCGTCGTGCACCGACTTGATCAGTTCCGACACGCCGCCGACCACGCCGGCCAGCGACGACAGGTCGGCCGGCAGGATCAGGGTCTTGGTGTTATTGGACTGGGCGAACTGGCCGAACGCCTCGACGTATTTCTGCGCCACGAAATAATTGATGGCATTGACATCGCCCTTGGCGATGGCCTCCGACACCATGGCGGTGGCCTTGGCCTCGGCCTCGGCGGAGCGTTCGCGTGCCTCGGCGGTGCGGAAGGCGGCCTCACGCCGGCCTTCGGCTTCGAGGACGGTCGCCTGCTTCAGGCCCTCGGCGCGGGTGACAGCCGCCGTCTTTTCGCCATCGGCCTCGATAATGACGGCGCGGCGTTCGCGCTCGGCCTTCATCTGGCGCGCCATGGCGTCGGTGATATCGGCCGGCGGCCGCAGGTCCTTGATCTCGATGCGATTGACCTTGACGCCCCATGGGCTGGTGGCGTGGTCGATGACGTTGAGCAGTCGCGAATTGATCGAGTCGCGCTGCGACAGCACCTCGTCCAGTTCCATCGATCCGACCACGGTACGCAGATTGGTCATGGCCAGCTGGGTGATGGCGTTGTCGAGATTGTCGACGCGATAAGCGGCCAGGGCGGCGTCCATGACCTGGATGAAGACGATGCCGTCGACGCGGACCACGACGTTGTCCTTGGTGATCACGTCCTGCTGCGGCACGTCGAAGACGCGCTCCATCATGTTGACGCGGCGGCCTATGCGCTCGACGAAAAAGGTCAGGAAGGAGATGCCCGGCTTAATGGTGCGGACATAGCGGCCGAAGTTCTCGACCGTGAACTCATAGCCCTGCGGCACCACCTTGACGACGCTGAAAAACAGCATCAGCGCCAGGAAAAGTCCGCCGATAACCAGGACGCCGAACAAGGATGCGAGCATGGAATTCCCCCGTGATATGAACCCTTCGGACATATAGGCCCGTACCGATGTTAATGCTGTCAATTCGGCGTGATCACGCGGCGTCGCGCTTCGCCGATTGCTCCAGCATGGCATTGACGGTCTCGATCAGCTTGTCCATCAGGATCGGCTTGGAGATGTGGGCGTCCATGCCGGCGGCGCGGCAGGCCTCGACCTGGTCCGGCATGGCGTCGGCGGTCAGGGCGACAATCGGGACGTGGCTGCCGGGCGCTTCACCGGCGCGGAAGCGGCGGGTCGCTTCCAGGCCGCCCAGGCGCGGCATATTGAGGTCCATCAGCACCAGGTCAAACTGCGACATGTCGAGATCAAGCGCCGCCTGACCATCGACGGCCTCGGTGATGACGAAGCCGAAGGGTTCGAGGAACAGGCGCGCCACCTTGCGGTTGACCGGGTGGTCGTCGACCAGGAGGATGCGGCTGCCCGGTCCGGCCGGTGCGCTGGGACGGGGCGCCGCGGCAGGAACGGCGGCCGGCTCAGGTGCGGGCACCGTCTCATCCGAAATTTCCTCAACCTGATCGACCTCGCCGGCCTTGAATGTGATGATGAAGGACGAGCCCACGCCCTCCTCGCTGGTGACGGTTATCCCGCCGCCCATGAGTTCGGTGAGCCGGCGGCTGATGTTCAAGCCCAGACCGCTGCCGCCATACTTGCGTGCGGTCGATGCGTCGGCCTGGTTATAGGCCTCGAACAGCTTATCAAGCGTGGCCCGACCCATGCCGATGCCGGTATCGCGCACTTCGACGCGGACGATGTAACCGCCGTCGGGGATGATCGGTTCGGCCGAGACGATCAGACGGATGCTGCCCTTCTCGGTAAACTTGAGCGCGTTCGACACCAGGTTGGACAGGCACTGATAGACGCGCAGGACATCAAAACTCATGGGCGCGTCGGCGCCATCGGAAAATTCGCTGCGCAGTGTGATCGGGCGGCCCTGGATCAAGGGCGTGTAAGTATTGATCACGCGCGCGATCATGTCCTTCATCGATGCGGCCGTCGGCGCCAGCTCGATCTTGCCGGCCTCGATGCGCGACATGTCGAGCACGTCGTTAAGCAAGACCATGAGGGTCTTGCCGGAATCGATCAAAACATCGACCTGTTCGGCCTGGGTATCGTTAAGGTCCTCGGATTTCAGCGCCTGGGCCATGCCGAGAACGCCGTTGAGCGGCGTACGCAACTCGTGGCTCATGACGGCGAGGAAGCGCGACTTGGCGGCATTGGCGGCGTCGGCGTGTTCACGGGCGACGGCCAGCGTTTCCTGCATGCGGCGCATGCGACGCACCCACATCACGACGCCAAGGCAGATGATGCCGAAAAGCAGCGCGATCGTGGCCGCGGCCGCCAGCAGAAGGTTGCCCATCTGGACCTGCTTGGTCAACAGGCGGCTTTCGGCGCTCTTGCGGTCGAGTTCCTTGCGCAGGGCCTTGTACATGTCCTGCACGGCCGCGACGCGACCCTTGTCTGCCAGGCGCGTGTAGTTCGTCGCCCATTTGCCGAGATCGTCGAAAGCCTCGTCCGAATGGCCTTCGCCGGCCTTGATATAGGCGGCAATAAGATTGTCGAAAGCCTCGGTCTGGGCATTATGGGGCACGACGGTCGGCGGCATGGCGTGCAGCTTGGCCATGTAAAACCTGGTGTGCGCAACGTCATGCAGCTTGGCGTAGGCCCGGATCAGCAGGTAGAGCTTCATGGCGTCGTGCGCCGTCTGCGGCGTGCCGGTGGCCACCGACGATCCCGCGAGGCAATCGACGACCGACCGCGAGTCGCCTGTGCTGTCGGCAACGGTGGCGCAAAGCTCCTGGTCCCAGGGCTTCAGGTCGGCGACGTCATATTTGGCGACATAGCCGGAATAAAGCTTCTGCAGGCGCTGCGCCAGGACGGTGTCATCGTCCTTGGCGGCGAAGAAGGTCAGGTCGAAGACCATATCCATCTTCTGAAGGAAGAAGGCGTCCGTACGCAACAATTTGGCGACGGCCAGCATGTGGTCGGCATAGGCATCGTAATCGCCAACCTTCAGCATGTTGTAAGCCTGGGTCTGCTGCGCGACCATGAGCAGGCCGCCGGCCTCGCCGCCTTCATCACGCAGGCGGTTGACCAGGCCGTCGCCGAGGTCGATGGCCTCAGCCCACTGCGTGAAATACTGGAACTGGCGCTCGCGCTCGAGCATGGCGATGTTCTGCAGGGCGGAGTCAGGCGCCGTCAGATAGGTGTTCCATTCGCGCTCGGAAAGCGAGGTGAAGCCGCTGCCTTCGTTGACGTAGACCTGCCACATGAAACGGGCGAGAAGGTCGAGATTGCTGTCGTTTTCCTTGAGCGCAAGGGTAGCGATGCGATTGTGCCAGTACTGCAGACGCTCTTCGTTCTGATCGTTCTTGTAGGCATAGAGGACACGCCACAGGGCATACAGGCGCTGGTCGCCGGACAAACCCAGCGCGGTTTCGCCGTAGCGATCGACCTCATCGGGCCTATAAGCAAACGGCGCCGAAGCGATCAGCTCGTAAGTCTGGGAAAGCTTGTCGTGATAGGGCGCCGAATCGTCGCGTGCGGCGGCCGGAAGGGCGCTCGCCATGCAGGCACAAAAAATCACGGACAAAAGGCTTTTCCAAAGCCTCTTGACCGTGGTGACGGTGCAAAAACCTGAGCGACCCATGCCGGCTCCCGTGGTTCACGAGCGCCGATTCAGCCACAAAGACCTTAGGATTCGCTTAAGCGCAGACGCGAAAACAGGCAGGACGACCGCAAAACGGGTCCTGCCTTTTCGATCTCCTTGGCAACGTTCTTAGCAGAACGGGCCGCAGGCAGGCGGAATCGCCAGAGCCGCAGTGGCGGCAAACGCGGCGACGGAGGCAATGGCAGTGACGGCCAGAGCCAAAGCATACTTCTTCATAGGAAACTCCTAAAACTCACCAATGACCACAGAACTTTTCAGTACCGGACGAGCGAGATTTTGGCGCGCCAGCCCGTAACCCGAAGGATATTGGTTTATGAAAAATAAATGAATACCATTCGCGTTAAGGGCTTATTTACCATATTTATAATTTCGCACAAGAGGCGAAAAGTTAACCCTAACGCCTGATGGGGGAATTGTGGCCGAAATAACGCAAATGGCGGCGAAGGCCGCGTGCCGGCAGCTTTAAGATTTCGGCCGTGATCGCACGACGACATCGCGCAGATCGTCATGAGCCAGAATCTGCAAGGCCTCGTCTTCACTCACGAACCGGGCTTCACTGGCATCATCTGCCGCTGCGGGTTCGCCGTACAGCCATGTGGCGGCGAAATCCACCAGCACGTAATGAAATTGCGGCTCCAGAATTTCATAGACATGGATCAGTTCGCCGATTGTCGCGGTTACGCCCGTTTCTTCTTGCAGTTCGCGCAGGGCGGCGGCGCGGAGGGACTCGCCTGGCCGAATCCGGCCGCCGGGTATTGACCATTCGCCCTGACGTGGGGCGTGACCGCGGCGGATGAGCAAAACCTGGTCGCCCCGCCGGCAGACGACACCCACGGCCGGTACAGGTGAGGCCGGCTCCACGGCAGAATCAGGTTTTCTGTCTTGCACTCGCGGCCTCTCTCGCTTAACGCACGGCCATCTTAACCGAGGTGATTGCCATGTCCACGCCCGCCTTTGCCGAAAGCCCCTCCGTCGCGCCTGAAGTCATCGCCCGGATCAAGGCGGTGGTCGGCGATGCCGGCTGGAGCGGGGATGCAGGCAAGCTGGACGGGAAATTGACCGAATGGCGCGGCAAGTGGAAAGGCCACACCCCCCTCCTCGTCCTGCCGAAATCGACCGAGGAGGTCGCGGCGGTTGTCAGGATCTGCAATGATTACGGCGTGGCGATCACGCCCCAGGGCGGCAATACGGGCCTGGTCGGCGGCCAGATTCCGTTCGGCGAAATCCTGATTTCGCTGGAGCGTATGCGGCGTGTTCGCGATGTCGCGCCGACCGACGACACCATGGTGTTGGAAACCGGCCTGACCCTGCTGGAGGCGCAGCAGATCGCCGAAAAGGCCGGGCGCTATTTCCCGCTGTCGCTGGCCGCCGAGGGTTCGGCGACGGTCGGCGGCGTGATCAGCACCAATGCCGGCGGCACGGCGGTCCTGCGCTACGGCGTGACCCGCGACCTGGTGTCGGGTCTTGAGGTCGTCCTGCCCAATGGCGAGGTTTTCCATGGCCTCAAGCGGCTGCGCAAGGACAATACCGGCTATGACCTCAAGCAGCTGTTCATCGGCGCCGAGGGCACGCTCGGCATCATCACCGCCGCCTCGCTGAAGCTTTTCCCGATCATGAATTCACGCGCCACGGCCATTGTCGGCTTCGACAGCCCGCACAAGGCGATCGACCTGCTGGTGCGCGCCAAGCAGGAAACCGGCGGCGGCATCGAGGCGTTCGAGCTGATGGGCCGTTACGGTCTGTCGCTGGTGCTCAGGCACATTCCCGACACGCGCGAGCCCTTAAGCGCGGAATACCCGTGGTACGCCCTGATCGAAGTCGCCTCGGGCGATCCGGACGGCGCGGCGTCGGCTATGGAACGGCTTCTGGAGCGCGCCTTCGAGGAGGCGCTGATCCTCGACGCCGCCATCGCGCAGAACGAAACTCAGGCCGCCGAATTCTGGCGTTTGCGCGAGGATCATTCTGCGGCGGAAAAGGCCGAGGGCGCCGGCTGGAAGCACGACATCTCGGTGCCCTTGTCGCGCATGGCGGATTATATCGTCGAAGCCGACAAGGCGGTCGGCGATTTCATGCCGGGCGCGCGCGTCGTCGCTTTCGGACATGTCGGCGATGGCAATGTCCACTTCAATGTCATTATCCCGGAAGGCATGGAGGAAGCGAAGTTCGTCTCCCTGCGCGACGCCGGCGCTAAGGTGGTGCATGACCTCGCCCACAGCTACGAAGGATCGATTTCGGCCGAACATGGCCTTGGCCGCATGAAGACGCGGGAAGCCCTGCAGTACAAGGATCCGGCTGCGGTCGCGGCCATGCAGGCGGTCCGCCAGGCGCTGGACCCCAAGCGGATCATGAATCCGCATGTGTTGTTTTAGGGTTTAGCGCGCGAAAATCGCGTCGATGGCGTCCTGGGCGGCAGAATTGGCTTCCTCGTCGTCGGTTTCCCTGACTTTTAACACCCCGGCGACAGTCTTCAGAAGCTCCGGCATGTGGAACGGCTTGGGCAGAAGGGCATCGGCGCCAGCGGCCTTGGCAGCCGACAGAACGTGCAGGGCGGTGATCTTTTCGTCGACGCCTTCCGACATAGCGATGACCTTGACGTGCGGCCAGTCCTTCTTGATCTGCGCCGTGCCTTCGATGCCCCCGATGCCGGGAATAAGAACCGCTGTCAGCAGCAGATCGATCATGCCGAGATTATGATCGAACAGCACGTCCTCGATATTACCTGCTGACGATACTGCGTAGCCGACCTGCTTCAACACCCTGCAGATGTCGTGACGCAGGTGCGGATCGTCCTCGACCACCACGACGTGGCGTTCTTTCATGCGGGCGCGGTGGTAGCTGTTGGTGTCGGCGAGCAGGGTCTTCAGTCCACGCTCATTGAATGGCTTGGGCACCACGAAGTCGGCACCGGCGGCGCGCGCCATGTCCGCCGTCGTCCTCTGGCCGCGACCGGCCTGGTTCTGGTCGGACATGATGGCCAGCGGCGCTTCCTGGCCGAATTCGCGGATCTGATCGACGATCTGCATGGTGCTGGCGCCCTCAACAAAGGCGTCGAACAGAAGGAGGTGATAACGGCTGGATTTCAGGTTGCGGACCGCCATCTTCGGATCGAAGCTGAGAACGGAGGTCCACTTCTGCTGATGCAGCATGGTGGAGATACGCTGGGCCTGGACGCGGTTACCGTCGAGAATAAGGACGCAGCCGTGACTCATGAAGGTCTCCCCCCGACAATTTCATGTCGTTGGAGAACAGAGTTAGGCAAAAACCTTTAAAAACTCTTCAACACGCCTGTTCTGGAGGTTGCAAACCCTTTGCAAGACAAGGAGTTGCGGCAATATCTTACACGTTACAATCGTTTGCAGACGGGGTGTTGGCAGACCTTGGATATATCTCGGAAGCAAATTTTTACAGGGATTTTACAGAGCAAAACATCATCGCACCGTTTCATGCGAAAGTTTCTGATGTTTCAGGCCGCGAGCATCTTCTCGCCCAGCACCGCTTCGGTCAGGAAGGTCAGGTCTGACGCGGTGAACGGCTTCGGCAGAAGCGCATTGGCGCCGATGTGCTTGGCTGCCGACAGCGCCTGGCTGACGTCAAGACGCTTTTCGGAACCGGCCGACATGGCGATGACCGCCACCTCTGGCCACGTGGCGCGGATGATCGAAATGCCTTCGATGCCGCCCATACCCGGCATGAAGATGTCGGTGACAACCACGTCGACGTGGGCGATGTCGATGCGTTCGAACGCCTCTTCCATCGTCCGCGCCTCGCTGATGCGGTAACCCTTTTCCGCCAGGGCGGATGTCGCCAGCTTGCGCACGATGCGGCAGTCGTCGACGACCAGGACGTGCTTAGGCGGCACAGGCGCGCGGCGCATCTGGTAGGCTTCGTCGAGAATGACGCGCAGGTCGACGGGGGTGAACGGCTTGGGGACGACAAAGTCGGCCTGGGCGCGGCGCGCCATGTTGAGCGTGGCGTTGAGCGCCTGTCCCCCTGCCCCGCCCGCCGTCATGATGGCGACCGGAATCTCCGGCGCCATTTCGCGGATTTCCGGCAAATGCATGAGCGTATTGCCACCATCGATATAGACGTCGAGCAGCATCAGGTCGACGCGCGACGACTTCAACAGGGAAAAGACGGTTTTATGATCGAAGGCGAGCATCGCCGACCAGCCGAGGCTGGTCAGCATCTTCGAAATCAATTGGGCCTGAACGCGGCTGTCCTCGAGTACCAACACTGTGCCTGATGACATGGTGGCTTTCCTCTAGCTGGTTTGACCCTAGCATGCACGGGTTAGGCCAAGGTAAACGCCGGGGCAAAACTGTGGAAAATCCGCCGCTCGCATAAGGACTTACCGCGGTCGCGGCGTCTGGTTGCCAGTTTGAGCAAAGCTCTTTACTGTCCTTGCCATGTTGACCTTGCTCTCCCCCGCCAAGTCCCTCGACGAAACGCCGCACGCTGTTGACGTGTGCCCCAGCGAACCGCGTTTTCCCGACCAGAGCGCGAAACTGCTTAAGAGCGTGCGCCGTCTCAAGCCCAGGGCCATCGGCGACCTGATGGGCATTTCGAAGGCCCTGAGCGAGCTTAATTACCAGCGTTACCAGCATTTCGAGGACCAGGTCGCGCGGCCGGCGGCGTTCATGTTCAACGGCGACGTCTATCTCGGCCTGCAGGCGCGCGAACTCGACGCCGAAGCCTTGACATGGGCGCAGGAGCACATCCGTATCCTGTCGGGATTTTACGGCGTGCTGCGGCCGCTCGACCTGATCCGTCCATATCGCCTGGAGATGGGGGCGGCGCTGAAGACGGGCCGCGCCCATTCGCTCTACGCATTCTGGGGCGATGTGCTGGCCAAAAGCCTGACCGCCGAAGTCAAGGCGCAGGGCGGCGACACACTTATCAATCTCGCCAGCCATGAATATGCCCGCGCCGCCCTGACCAAGGCGTTGAAACTGCGCGTGGTCAGTCCACGTTTTCTTGAAATCAAGGGCAACGATGCGAAAATCATTTCGTTCTTCGCCAAGAAGGCCCGCGGCCTGATGGCGCGCTTCGTGATCGACCATCGCATTGACCGCGCCGACGGGCTCAAGGACTTCAACGTGGCCGGTTATGTCTTCCGCCCCGACCTGACCCAGGACGACGAATGGACCTTCACCCGGCCGCAGCCGGAACTGGTGGGCGCGGCGAAGGCGCGGGCGCTTGAGGACGCTTAACCTGTGTAACCCGCCGCGCGGCGGATGCGGTCGTTGATCGCCTCGCCGATGCCCGCGTCCGGAATCGGTGCGATGGCGATGGACATCGGCTTCAATCGGTCGGCTTCGCGCAACATGCGGAAGAGATTGGCGGCGGCCTCATGCAGGTCGCGGCACGGACTGAGCTGGAACACCGGACCGTCATAAGTCGTCGGTCCGAAGGCCAGATAGGCGCTGCCCGGTAATGGTGTTTCCTTATCGATCTCGACCCGGGCCTCGGGGGCATAATGCAAAGTCAGCCGACCCGGTGAGCGGTGGCCTTCAGCTTCGTCGGCCGCCAGCGGGCCGATAACGGCCTCCGCCTGCGCCCGTGTCACAGCGCCGGCGCGCAGGTGACGCGTTTCGCCCAACAGGCTGACCACGGTCGATTCCACACCGACCCGGCACGGCCCGCCATCCAGCGATACGCGGACCGAACCGCCCGTTTCCTCGATGGCGTCGGTGATCGAGGTCGGGCTCGGCCGCCCGGAACGATTGGCCGAAGGCGCGACCACGCCGCCCCCGAAACCACGCAGGACTTCAAGCGCCAGCGGATGGTCGGGCATGCGCAGCGCCACACTGTCCAATCCCGCCCGCGCCAGGTCGCAAGCTCCGGCGCTATCGCGTACCGGCAGCACAAGGGTCAGCGGTCCCGGCCAGAACGCTTTCGCCATGTCCCGGGCGCGGTCATCGAATACGCCGAGGTTTTCCGCCAATTCCATAGTGCCGACGTGGACGATCAAGGGATTGAAGCGCGGCCGGCCCTTGGCTTCGAAGACACGTATAACGGCCTCCGGATCGTCGGCGCGCGCCGCCAGTCCGTAGACCGTCTCCGTCGGCAGGTGGATCAGGTCGCCGTATTCCAACGCCGCGATGGCGGCGGCAACGCTCACGAGGCTGCCCTCGCGCGCAAGGCGATGTTCACGCCGACCTTGGCCGGCACGGCGTCGGTGCCGGAAAAATCGCCTGAACCGACGCCGAACGCCGTGCGGTCCAGGCTGGTCGTCGCGGTCATGTTGGCGACCTTGTCCTCGATGGTCAGGGTGAACGGCAGGTCCTGCGGCTTGGTCACACCGTGCAGAGTCAGCTTGCCGTGAGCAACGAAGTGCGTGGCATCCTTGCGCGTGAACGACTTCGCCTCGAACACCGCCTTGGGGAAGACGGCGATGTTGAAAAAGGAGTCGCTTTTCAGGCTGTCGTCGCGGTCCTTGTCGCCTGACGCTACCGAAGCGAGGTCGATGGTCACCTTGACGTGCGACGTGTCGAGCGCGGCAGGATCGAAAGCGATGTCAGCGGAATAACCACCGAAGCCGCCATTGATCGCTTCACCCTGAAAGCTGGTGTTGAAGCTGATTTTGGTATGGGCCTTGTCGACCGTCCATGTCGCAATTCCAGACCTCGGGCTGCCGGCAGAACTTGATGTGGAAGACATGGATGCAGATGTAGATGCAGCCGCATTCATATCCGATGCGGCCGCATTCATGCTGGCGGGAGCTTCGTCATGCGGCCCCGCCTCCCCCTTTTCCGGTGTACCGCGATAAACCAGTTCGGCGCACGCCACCGCCAAAACCACCACGCCGACCGGCAGCAGCCAGCGCCAGTTCAGGATCGGCCGCGGCTTGAGTCCCGGCACCATGTGCTCCACGACGGTGTCCTTGTCGACGAACTGGTGCTTCAGCGCCGCCAGGACATGCAACGGCACCATGCCGTAGATCAGGATCTTGGCGATCAGTTTGTGCAGCGTTTCGAATGTCTCGTGCACCGGACCGTGGTGGGCTTCCACCGGAATACCGGGGAAATGCGGCCACTCCAGCATGAAGAACGGGATCGGCCGCACCGAGGTCGACACCATCAGCCAACCGGTCAGCGGCATGCCGATCATCACGATATAGAAGCCGAAGTGCAGCGCCTTGGCCGTCCACAGTTGCCATTTCGGCATCGGCGGTTCCGGCGGCGCCTTGTACATCAACCGCACGGCGATGCGCACGAAGCTCAGCATCAGGATCAGGATTCCGACCGACTTGTGCAGGTTGGTGCGCGACAGGCGCAGCGAGTCGTGGTCGTCAAGCCGCCAGCCGAGGAAGACCATGAACAGGATCAGGCCGGCGATCAGCCAGTGCAGGTAGCGGCTGTAGCGATTATAGGAAACGGTATCCATCATGCACTCCGGTAGGCTTTACGCCGACATACACCATTCTCAAGGCAGGCGTCAGCGGGGAATTGGTAAATCCGCCGAGACGCTCGGTTCGTTCAATCGACAGAAAGTTG
Source organism: uncultured Caulobacteraceae bacterium (assembly GCA_964474575.1). Lineage (GTDB taxonomy): Bacteria > Pseudomonadota > Alphaproteobacteria > Caulobacterales > Caulobacteraceae > Asticcacaulis. Next base: position 53,514 of record CAYYTA010000057.1, read on the forward strand.
ACCTCGACGTAAAAATTCTTGCCTTCCGTCGCGTCAGTGCGACAAGCTGTGGCAATAGCCGTACAGGGAATCGCCGGATGACCTATCGCCCGTCCGTCAGGGACATCACGTTCTGCCTCGACCATATCGTGGGGCAACCGGAGCTTTACAACAGTCCGGCCTTTCCCGATTTCGACCGGACCTTGCGCGACGCCGTGCTGGAGGCGGCAGGCCAGTTGGCCGGCGATGTGCTGGCGCCGCTTAACCGCGCCGGCGACTTGAACGGGACGCGGCTGGACGAAGGCAAGGTCGTGCTGACGCCGGGTTTCGCCGACGCCGCCAAGACCTATGCCGACGGCGGCTGGTACGGCCTGCACGCCGATCCGGCTTATGGCGGCCAGGGCCTGCCCAAGACGCTGGAACAGGCGTGCCTCGACATGTTCAACGGCGCCAACATGGCCTTCACCCTGCTGCCGACCCTGAGCCAGGGCGCGATCGAGGCCATTCACGCTCACGGATCGCAGGCGCAGAAGGATTTGTTCCTGCCGAAGCTGATCGCCGGCGAATGGTCGGGCACCATGAACCTGACCGAACCGCAGGCGGGATCGGACCTGGGCGCCCTGACGACGCGCGCCGAACCGGTGGGGGACGGTACCTATAGCATCACCGGCCAGAAGATTTTCATCACCTGGGGCGAGCACGACGCTGCCGGCAACATCATCCATCTGGTGCTGGCGCGATTGCCGGACGCGCCTAAGGGCACGCGCGGCATTTCGCTGTTCCTGTGTCCAAAATACCTGCCCGATAAGGGCGGCCATCCGGGTGCGCGCAATGCAGTCCAATGCGTCGGGCTTGAACATAAACTCGGCATCCATGCCTCGCCGACCTGCGTCATGGCGTTCGAGGGCGCGCAGGCCGAGCTGATCGGCGAACCTAACAGTGGCCTGGCCGCCATGTTCACCATGATGAACGCGGCGCGGCTGGCGGTCGGAGTCGAAGGCGTAGGCCTGGCCGATGCCGCGTGGCAGAAGGCGCAAGCCTATGCGCTGGAACGCCGCCAGGGGCGCTCACCGATTACCGGCGAGGATCGCGCGGCCATATATGACCATCCCGACGTGCGGCTGATGCTGGCCCTGATGAAGGCGAAGGGCGAAGCCGCGCGAGCCATCTGCCTGACCACGGCGGCCGCTATCGACACTGCGCGCGACGCAGACGCCGAAATCGCGGCGCGTGCCAAGCGGCGCGAGGATTTCCTTGTCCCAATCGCCAAGGCGTGGTCGACGCAGATCGGGTGCGAAACTGCGTCGCTGGGCGTGCAGGTCCATGGCGGCATGGGTTTCATCGAGGAAACCGGCGCAGCGCAGTACTATCGCGACGCGCGCATCGCACCGATCTATGAAGGCACCAATGGCATCCAGGCCGCCGATCTGGTCGGCCGCAAATTAGGCGGCGATGGCTTGGCCGCGAAGGAACTGGCGGCGGACATCTCTCAATTCCTGAAAAATGGAAATGAAAGTTTCGCGCAGGAAGCGAAGGCTTTGCATAAGGTTTTAGATATTTTCGTCGCGGCAACCGATCACCTGTTGCTGCAGAAATTCGCCGCCCCGCTCGATGTCGCCATGGCAGCCACCACCTATCTGATGCTGTGCGGTGACCTTGCCGGCGGCTGGCTGCTGTTGAAGGGGGCGATGGCGGCGCAAACCATGATCGCCCGCGATGAAGGCGACGCCGAATGGCTGGGCGATCGGGTCCGGCTGATGCGAGTCTATTTCGCCCACGTCCTGCCGCATGCGACCGCACATCTGGCGGCCATCCGTTCGGGTTTCGGCGCGCTGGACGGCCTGAAGCTGGCGCTCGATTAAGGAACGGCGGTTTCGTCGCTGGCCCCGGCTTCCTCGCCCGAAGGCTTGGCGGCCTGGTTGGCCGGGCCGGTCTTCAACGTCGTCATGTCCTGGGTGTCGGTCGTCGGTCCGCCCGGCGTATGGACGGTGGTCGGCGGCAGCGGCGTCACCTTGAGATTGGCGCCGGGACCCAGGCCGCTGGCTTCGGCCCTGAGCATCAGGTCGATGGTCTGGCGCACATAAATGGCGTCGGTGACCACGCCCAGTTCCAGGCGCTGGTTGTCGTCCTCGACCTGCTTGATCAGCACGCCGGCGACGAAACTCGCGCCCTTGCCGGGCGCGCTGACGAACACCGGTCCACCGGAATTGCCAGGCACGGCGGTCAGGTCGATCAGGAAGGTCGGATAGGCCGCCGACGGCGTCGTCGGATAGGAGGCCAGACGGCCGGCGCGCAGGATCGGGAAGCCGGCCACATTGGCCGACAGGCCGTGCGGATAACCCAACGTCATCATCTCGTCGCCCGGATCGACATGCTGGGCCACGAAAGTGGTGTCGTCGGCCAGGGCGCTTTCGGGGATGACCTGGTCCTTGATGGCGTCCGGCACCTGGACCGGAATCACGGCGATGTCCTGGTCGGGATGCTGGTACCAGATCGGCCCGTCCTTGGAACGGATGACGATATTGGTGGGCGCGTAGATCCAGGCCCCCTTGGCGCCCTGCACGCGCCAGCCGACGCGCACTTCGGGCGCCGGCATCTTTTCAAAGACGTGGGCGGCGGTGACCAGGACCACCTGCGGCGGCTGACCGTCAGCGGCCGGCACCGACACCAGGAAACCGGTGCCCACCATGCGCTTGGCGTCGCTGATCGGCTGATCGATCTGCACGGTCGCCTTGATCAGAGCCAGAGTCAGGTCCGCGTCCATCATGCCCGAATCATCCCACTGCGGGCTGGTGGCCAGCCCCCCGAAAAAGAAAATCTGGTCTCGCCGTCAAAGCCGTTTGACGCGATTTCGCGATTGCGTCATTGCTCGGCGGCCCCTTGACCCTGAGTGTGTCACATGCACCCGCCCCATGAAAAGCCGCCAGTTGGCGGCAAGTTTCATTTCGGGCACGTTTATCGCCCACTCTGGCTTTGCCGCCACACCCGCCCGTGAAAGCCGTCCGTCGTGACAAGACACTTGCCCAAACCGCCCCTGCCGCAGAAAAAGCCTTTTAAAATCAAACAGATCGGTCGCACCCGCATCGACAATTACCATTGGATGAAAGACGACAACTGGCAAGCCCTGCTGCGCGATCCGGCGCAGGTGCGCGCCGACATCAAGGCCGCCCTTGATGAGGAGAACGCCTACACCAAGGCCATGTTGGCCGGCACGGACGCGTTAAAACAAACGTTGTTCGAGGAAATGAAGGGGCGCATCAAGGAGGATGACGCCTCCGTGCCAACACCTGATGGGCATTGGGAATATTACACACGTTTTACCACGGGGGCGCAACATCCGGTTGTGGCGCGCCGCCCACGCCTGGGCGCCGTTTCCATCGAGGATAGCCGCGAGCAGGAAGACATACTGCTCGATGAAGACGCCCGGGCGAAGGCCCATGATTTCTACGAAACATCCGACGCGCAACATAGCCCCGACCATAGCCTATTCGCCTGGGCCGAAGACACGCAAGGCTCCGAATATTACCGCGTCTACATCAAGGACCTGGCCGGCGGGAATATCCTGCCCGACGTCATCGAAAGCTGTGACGGCGGCTTCTGCTTTTCGCCGGATTCGCAGTGGATCTTCTGGGTATGGCGCGACGAAAACTCACGCCCGGCCAAAATCTTCCGCCGGCCGGCGCGTGGCGGCGAGGATGTGCTGGTCTACGAGGAAAAGGATGAAGGCTTTTTTCTCCACATCGGCACCCTGAGTTCGGAAGCCTTCATTTATATCGGCACGGGCAATCATGAGACTTCGGAAACCTGGCTGGTTCCGTCAGATGATCCGACGGCCTCGCCGGTATGCATTGCGCCGCGTGTCGACGGCGTCCAATACGATATCGACCATTGGGATGACCGCTTCATCATCCGCACCAATGACGGCGGTGCGGTCGACTTCAAGCTGATGGTGTCGTGTGCTCCCTTCCCGGACAAGGCGTCATGGCAGACCCTGTTGCCGCACCGGCCGGGCGTCTATGTCACCGGCATGGGCGCCTATAAGCGCCACATGGTGCGGACCGAGCGCGAAAACGCCAATACCCGCATCGTTATTACGCGCAAGGCCGATATGGCCGAGCACGTCATCGCCGTCGACGAGGAAGCCTACAGCCTGGGGCTTGGCGGCGGTTACGAGTACGACACCGATATCGTCCGCTACAGCTATACTTCACCGACGACGCCGGCCCAGACCTTCGACTACGACATGGAGACGCGCCAGGCGATCCTGCGCAAGACGCAGGTCATTCCGTCCGGTCACAATCCGGCGGACTATATAGCCCGGCGCTTGTATGCACCCGCATCGGATGGCGAGCAGGTGCCGGTCACGGTCGTCATGAAGGCCGGAACGCCGCTGGACGGCAAGGCTCCCCTGCTTCTCTATGCCTATGGCTCGTATGGCATCCCGATGGATCCGGGTTTTTCGATCCGCGCCTTAAGCCTCGTCAATCGTGGATGGATTTACGCCATCGCCCATGTGCGCGGCGGGTCAGAGAAGGGCTACGGCTGGTTCCTCGATGGCAGACGCTTCAAGAAGAAAAATACGTTCAGCGACTTCATCGCCTGCGCGGAATCGTTAATCGCCGAAGGTTACACGTCACCTGGCCGAATCGTTGCTTCAGGCGGTTCCGCGGGCGGCATGCTGATGGGGGCCGTCGCCAACATGCGCCCCGACCTTTGGGCCGGCGTCATCGGCGCGGTGCCGTTCGTTGATGTGCTCAACACCATGAGCGATATCACTTTGCCCCTAACCCCGCCGGAATGGCCGGAATGGGGCAATCCGCTCGAGGATGCCGAGGCCTACGATTACATCGCCTCCTACAGCCCCTATGACAACATCGCCCCCCGCCCCTATCCGCCGGTGCTGGCGACCGGGGGATTGAGCGATACCCGCGTCACCTATTGGGAGCCGATGAAGTGGATCGCGAAATTGCGCGAAAACTCGACTTCGGATGCGCCGATGCTGCTGAAAATCAACATGGAGGCGGGGCACGGCGGCGCATCGGGCCGTTTCGAGTTTCTCAAGGAAGTGGCCTTCGACTACGCTTTCGCCATCTGGGCCGTCGATAAGGATTGGGAGCATGATTGACATACGCGACGCGGTCGAGGCCGATTTCGACGCCATCACCGCGATCTATGCGCACAACGTCCGGACCGGAACCGGCACGTTCGCCCTGACGCCGCCGCCGCATGACGAAATGCTGGCCGGCTTCCAGGCCGTCAAGCGGTTGCGCCTGCCCTATCTGGTGGCGACCGACCAAGGCGAAGTCATCGGCTACGCCTACGCTTCGCCCTTCCGCACGCGGCCCGGTTACAAATACGGCGTGGAGAACAGCGTCTATCTGGCTGACGGCCACACTGGCAGGGGCCTCGGCAAACGCCTGATCAACAACCTGGTCGAACTGTGTGCGGCGCGCGGGCTCTATTACATGTACGCGGTCATCGGCGATCACGAAAACGCGCCGTCGATCGGCGTGCACACGGCTTGCGGCTTCGTCGAGACCGGCCGCCTGCCGCGCGCCGGCTTCAAGTTCGGCAGGTGGCTCGACGTCGTCTTCATGGTGCGCGAACTGCTGCCGGCGACGAATGTGCCTGAGGGCGAAGGCTGGGCGGATTGAGAAGAGATTGGCTGGGGAACTAGGACTCGAACCTAGAATGACGGTACCAAAAACCGGAGTGTTACCATTACACCATTCCCCAGCAGGAACACGGTTTCGGAAAGCCCGGAGCCGCTGATTTCGCTGTTGGTCGCGAAGAGGCGCTTCACTAGCCCAACCCTTTGTGACATGCAATCCCCCCGCCGGCAAAAAATCGCCGGGTTTTTCGAAGGCCTTTCGTGACACCGAAACCGCTGGTCATCCTGTTGCCCGGAACCGACGGAACCGGCTGTTTCTTTGAAGGATTGCGGTGCGTACTCGACAGCGATTGCGAGGTTCGCGTCGTTGCTTATCCACAGACCGGTGATCAGAGTTATGAAGCCTTGGGCCAAAGGCTGCTCGACGATTTGCCCGAGGATCGCGGCTATGTGCTGGTCGGCGAATCCTTCGGCGGTCCCCTAGCGATCTGGCTGGCGTGCCATGCCAAACGCCCGCCGGACACGCTGGTGCTGGGTGCGACCTTCGCCGCCTCCCCGTTTGGCACACCAGGTCGCTGGGCCAGCCCGCTGATACCGCTGGCGCGTTTCCTGCCGCTGTGGACGTGGCAGATCAACTTGATACTGTTCAACAATCACAACAGGCGCATGGCTGAACTGGTGCATGAAACGGTCAGGCCCATAGACCGCATGACCCTGCTGGCGCGTGTGCAATCGGTGCTTGGCTGCGACATGCGCGCGGAGCTGGCCCAACTGACCATGCCGGTCCTGTGCCTCAATGCCGCGCGCGACCGGCTGGTCTGGCCGTGGCTGCCGAGGCATTTCCCCATCTTGCCCAACCTGCACACGGTCGACCTCGACCTGCCGCACATGATCTTCCAGGGCAATCCCGATGGCATCGCCCGCGATATCCTGCTGCCCTTTATCCTGGCTCGGGTGACTGGCGAATAACGCGGCTTCGTGCTACGCGGCCGGCATGTTCGAGAGCCAGCGTCCACAGTTCGTCATCACCGCCTTCTACCACTTCTTCGACTTTCCCCAGTTCGAGGCAATGCGTGAGCCGCTGCTCGACAAGATGTTGGCGCTTGGCATCAAGGGCTCGCTGCTCGTCACCCGTGAAGGCGTCAATTCGACCCTGTCCGGTACGCGCGAGGCGGTCGACACTTTCCTTGCCTATTTGCAAAGCGATATCGTTGGCGGCCCGATCCGCTGGAAGGAATCGTTCGCGGCGACCCAGCCATTCGGCCGAGCGCGCGTCCGGCTGAAAAAGGAAACCATCTCCATCGGCGAGCCGGTGTCGATGAAGCGCTTCGGTCAATATGTCGCGCCGCGCGACTGGAATGATCTGATCCAGCGCGACGATGTCGTCGTCATCGACACGCGCAATGATTACGAGGTCAATCTCGGCACCTTCAAGGGCGCCGTCGATCCATCTCTGCGCAATTTCAAGCACCTGCCCGCCTGGACGCGCGACCATGCCGAAGCCCTGCGTGGCAAGACGATCGCCACCTTCTGCACCGGCGGTATCCGCTGCGAGAAGTACACCTCATGGCTGATCGACCAGGGCTTCGAGGACGTGCACCACCTCGAAGGCGGCATTCTGCAATATCTCGAAGACGTGCCGCCGCAAGACTCGCTGTGGCAGGGCGAGTGCTTTGTCTTCGATGAGCGAATCGCTGTCGATCATGCCTTGCAGCCATCGAAGACCGCCGCCTTATGCCTCTATTGCGACCACGCGTTGACGCCCGGGGATCAGCAGAGCCCGGCCTATGTCAAGGGTAGGTCCTGCCCGCACTGCCTGGGCCATGCCGAAAACGCACACGATCAACCGAAAACGCGCCTCGCCAAACCCGGCCGGACAAAATTCTGACCTTTGATGACAAGGCTTTGCGCCGGTTGGTGCAGGCCGGTCACAAGGCCTGACAATCTTCGCCATTATGGTCTCTTTATTTGACGAACGCCCGCGAGCGCGTATGCTGTGCGGCTGAAGCGGCGCACGGGGGCTGTTCCCTGAAGTGCTGCCACCGGCGGGGGCCGGCCAGGCGCTTTCCCCTGCTGTCCTGGTGGGGATGATGGGTACCGCATGAAGCAGTTCATGATCACGCTTGCCGCGGCCGTCGTCGCGCTGCTGCTCGTTTTTGTCGTTCTGCCGATCGGGCTCATCGTCGGTTTGGCGTCCACGCGCCCCGCCGTTCACGGCGATGTCGTGCTGTCGGTCGACCTGCGTCAAAAGATGACCGACCAGCCGTCGGGCCAGCCTTTCGATTTCATCACCGGCAAGAACCTGTCGACCCTGGAGGTAGTACAGACCCTGCACCGTGCCGCCGACGATCCGCACGTCAAGGCTGTGTTCATCCGCCTGCCCGAAGGCGGCATGTCGCCCGCCGCCGCCGAGGAAATCCGCGACGCCATCCTCTATGTGCGCCGCGCCGCCAAGCCGGTGATCGCCCATAGCCAAGGCCTTTATCCCGACACCATGGTGATCTCGTCCTATATGCTCGGTTCGTCGGCCAGCGAGCTGTGGATGCAGCCGCGCTCGTCGTTCCAGGTGACCGGCATCTCGACCTCGACCATGTTCTTCAAGCGCGCTTTCGATAAGTTCGGAATCACCGCACAATACGAACAGCGCTCCGAGTTCAAGAACGCGGTCAATCCCTATCTTTACGACGACTATACGCCCGCCCACCGCGAGGCGACGCTGTCGTGGATGGGCAGCATCTATCAGTCGATGATCAATACCATCGCCCATGACCGGCGCATGGACCCGGCCAAGGTACAGGCGACGCTCGAAGCTGGTCCCTATGGCGCGGAAGAGGCGCTCGATCTGGGTCTGATTACCCATCTGGGCCAGGTGCACGACGCCCAGGATGCGGCGCTGAAGCGCGGCAGCGATGCCAAGATCGTAGAATTGCAGGATTATGAGCGGACACTGTACCCCGAGGTCAAGGGCGACGCCATCGCCGTGATCGACGGCGAGGGTGCGATCATGACCGGCAAGGGCGGCTCCGGCTTCGGCCGCGAGGCGAGCATGGCGTCGGACGACGTTTCCGACGCCTTCTATGCCGCCGCCAAGGATCCGTCCATCAAGGCCATAGTCTTCCGCGTCTCTTCGCCGGGCGGCTCGGACACCGCTTCGGAACAGATCGCCCACGCCATGGAAGCGGCCAAGGACGCCGGCAAGCCGGTGGTCGTATCGATGGGCGAATATGCAGCTTCGGGCGGTTACTGGATTTCGTCGGGCGCCTCGAAGATCGTCGCCGATCCGTCGACCCTGACTGGCTCGATCGGTGTCTTCGGTGGCAAGATCGCCTACGGCGACGCCCTGTCGCGCTTCGGCGTCGACATGCGCGATATCAGCGTCGGCAGCCCTAACAGCGACGCCTACACCGAATCCACGGCCTTTTCACCAGCCCAGCAGACCGCCCTGGCCTCGTGGATCGACCAGATCTACAATGGCTTCGTGGTGCACGTCGCTGCTGGTCGAAATATCCCCGAAGATACGGTGCGCGATATCGCCAAGGGTCGCGTCTGGACCGGCGCGCAGGCCGTCGACCTGCACCTTGTTGATCGTATCGGCGGCTTCTACGATGCCGTCGATGAGGCCAAAATGCTCGCCAAGATCGATCCGTCCGCGCCCGTGCGCCTGGTCAACTATCCCGGCAAATCGGGCTTGTTCGGTAATGCGGGCGAAAGCGTTCGCATGAGCGTAACCGGCCTCAAGACCCTGTCCTTCCTCGGCTGGGCGATGAGCGATCCCAAGGCCGAGGCGGTAATGGACCACGTCGCCGACGAACGTCTGCGAGAGGAAGGCGCCACCGTCATGGCGCCCAAGCCCTACGAAAACACGCACCGCTAGACACAGCAGAATTTGCAAGGAGCGCCGTCCGCGGCGAGCGCTCCTTAGCCTCTTGACACTCGCGCCAAATCGGAACATAAGCAGAACGAACATTTCGGGAACGTTCCATGGCGCACGATAAAGCCGTTTATGTCTGCCAAACCTGCGGTGGGGTCTCATCCAAGTGGGCGGGGCAATGTCCGGCCTGTACGCAATGGAACACACTGGTGCAGGAAACCTTCTCCGCGCCACCAGGCGGTCTCCGGCCCGAAGCGGCCGGCAAGGCGTCGCGCCTTAATCGCTTGCAGTTCGAAACCCTTGACAGCGCCGACGAAGCGCCGACGCGCATGGTCACCGGCATCGCCGAGTTCGACCGCGTCTGCGGCGGCGGCGTGGTCCCGGGCTCGGCGATACTGATTGCCGGCGACCCGGGCGTCGGCAAATCGACCCTGCTGCTCCAGGTCACGGCCAGCGCGGCCATGCAGGGTCGTCGCGTCGCCTATATTTCCGGCGAAGAGGCGGTCGAGCAGATTCGCGGTCGCGCCGCCCGAATGGGACTGGCCAAGGCACCGGTCGAACTGGCTACCGAAACAGCACTGCGCACTGTTCTCGAAGCCCTCAAGCGCGAGAAGTTCGATCTGGTCGTCATCGATTCGATCCAGACCTTATGGTCCGACGCCATCGAAGCCGCGCAGGGTTCGGTTTCGCAAGTCCGCGCGTGCGCCGGCGAACTGGTACGCCTGGCCAAGAGGCAGGGAACCTCGATCATTCTTGTCGGTCACGTCACCAAGGAGGGCCAGATCGCCGGCCCACGCGTTGTCGAACACATGGTGGACGTGGTCCTGTCGTTCGAAGGCGAGCGCGGCTATCCCTTCCGCATCCTGCGTGGCGCCAAGAACCGTTTTGGCGCGACCGATGAGATCGGCGTCTTCGAAATGGGCGACGCCGGCTTGCGCGAAGTCTCCAATCCGTCGGCCCTGTTCCTCGGCGACCGGTCGGAACGCGCCTCCGGATCGGCCGTCTTCGCGGGTATCGAAGGCTCGCGGCCGGTACTGGTCGAAATCCAGGCCCTTGTGGCGCCGTCTGCCTATGGCACGCCACGTCGAGCGGTGGTGGGCTGGGATTCTGGCCGGCTAGCCATGATCCTCGCTGTCCTGGAAGCGCGTTGCGGCATCGCCTTCGGCCAGAAAGATGTCTATCTCAATGTTGCCGGCGGTTTGCGCATTTCCGAGCCCGCCGCCGACCTGTGCGCCGCACTGGCGCTGGTCTCGGCGCTCGCCGACGTCGCTCTGCCACATGACTGCGTCGTGTTCGGCGAGATCAGCCTGTCCGGCGATGTCCGATCGGTCAACCGCGGCGAAGCCCGCCTGAAGGAAGCGCTCAAGCTTGGCTTCTCCAGCGCTGTGTCGGCACAGAATATCGCGGAAAATCCGCCGTTTAAAGTTCGCGGCTTCGCGACCCTGGCCGACGCCGTCGCCGTGCTTTTACCCTCTGATGGCTGACGCACATTCTCCCGCAAGGTTAACGGATATTGTTAAGCCCGGCCGCGAATGGTATGAATTCAGGACGCGGTAGGCGATTTAGGGGCTTCAAAATGACGCTGTACGACCTAATCTTTCTGGCCATGGTGGCCGTACTCGGCTTTACCGGTGTCATGCGTGGCGGCATTCGTTCATTGATAGACCTGGTTGCCTTTTTTCTCGCCTTCTTCGTTGCCGTCATGAGCTTCGGGTTCATGCGCAGTGCTTTCCACCTCGATACCTTGACCGGGTACATCGCAGGCGTCGTCGTCTTCATCGCCGTCCTGCTGATCGTGCGTTCGATGGGCCACGCCCTGTCCGACGCCATCCACAAGCAGAAGGCGCTCGGGATTTTCGACCGCATCCTGGGTGGGGCCCTTGGAATTCTGGCCTCGCTGTTTATATTGGGCGTATTCCATTTGGCTTTTTCGATGGTTACGCCTATAGACCGGCAACCCAGCTGGTTCCGCGACGCCAAGGTCTATCCCTTGAGCGTTCAGTCGGCCAAGATGATCCAGGCGTTGTTGCCCCAGGGCACCGGCCTGGCCGACAAGGTGGCGCCGGCCGTTGAAAACTGAACGCCGGTTCGCGCACGGGCCGGCGAGTGTCGCGTTTTGAAGAAGAGATGCCATGCCGCTGTCCCACTCTGTCCTGTCCGATCTGACCGATACAGAAGCCCGACTGCGTGACCCCGACGACGACCGCCCCCGCCTCGAATGCGGCGTATTCGGCGCCTATGGCATCGATGATGCGGCCGCTGTAGCCGTGCTGGGCCTCCACGCCTTGCAGCACCGCGGCCAGGAAGCCTGCGGCATCGCCTCCTGCGACGGCAAGCGCTTCTACAACGAGCGCGACCACGGCCTTGTCGCCGACGTCTTTACCAAGCCCGAGGTCGTTTCCCGCCTGCTCGGCCACGCCGCCATCGGCCACACACGCTATTCGACGGCCGGCGGTTCATTCCTGCGCAACGTCCAGCCGATGTTCGCCGACCTCGATACCGGCGGCATCGCCCTCGCCCACAATGGCAACCTGACCAATTTCATGCACCTTCGCACCAAGCTCGTGGCTGAAGGCGCCATCTTCCAGTCGACCTCCGATTCGGAGGTCATTTTGCATCTGATCGCCCGCTCGCGGCAGATCCGCATCATCGACCGCTTCATGGAAGCGCTGAAGCACCTCGAAGGCGGTTTCGCCCTGGTCGCCCTGACGCGCAAGATGCTGATCGGCGCGCGCGATCCGCTCGGCATCCGTCCGCTGGTCATCGGCCGTCTCGGCCATTCCTATGTCCTTGCATCGGAAACCTGTGCGCTTGACATGATCGGGGCCGCCTTCGTGCGCGATGTCGAACATGGCGAGGTCGTGCAGATCGACGAACACGGCCTCAAGTCCTACAAACCATTCGATGCCCGCCCTGCCCGTCCATGCCTGTTCGAATATGTCTATTTCTCGCGCCCTGACAGCACCGTGAACGGCAAGTCGGTCTATGAGGTGCGCAAGCGCATGGGCCGGCAACTGGCCATCGAGCACCCCGCCGATGCCGACATCGTCGTACCGGTGCCTGATTCCGGCGTACCTGCGTCGTTGGGTTTCGCCGAGGAATCGGGCCTGCCGTTCGAACTCGGCATTATCCGCAACCACTATGTCGGCCGCACCTTCATCCAGCCGACCCAGAACATCCGCGATCTCGGCGTGCGCAAGAAGCATTCACCCAATCGCGTGGTACTGGAAGGCAAGCGCGTCATCCTGATCGACGATTCGATCGTGCGCGGCACGACCTCGGTGAAGATCGTGCGCATGGTGCGTGAGGCGGGCGCCAAGGAGGTCCACCTGCGTTCCGCCTCGCCGCCAATCAAGTGGCCGGACTTCTATGGCATCGACATGCCCGATCGCGAAAAGCTTCTAGCGGCTAACCACAGCCTGGAGGAAATGCGCCAAATGCTGGAATGCGATAGCCTGGGCTTCCTGTCGGTCGAGGGTCTGTACAAAGCGATGGGCCACAATCGCCGCGATCCCGATTGCCCGCAGTTCACAGATCACTATTTCACCGGTGATTACCCGACCCCCCTGACCGACCGCGAGGAAGCGGCCGAAGAAGCCGAAGCGCAAGGACAGCAACTCTCCCTGCTCGCAAGCCATTAAGAGAAGACAATGAATGACCTGTCGCAACGGGGCCGCGTCGCCCTGGTCACCGGCGCTTCGCGCGGCATTGGCCGCGCCTGCGCTCTGGGCCTGGCCAAGGCCGGCGCCCAGGTTATCGCCTGCGGCCGCTCCAAGGCGGCGCTGGAAGAACTGGACGACGATGTTTTCGCCGCCACCGGCGACCATGCGACGTTGATCCCCTTCGACCTTACCGACGGCGATGCGCTCGACCGGCTGAGCAATGCCCTCTATGACCGTTTTGGTCGTATCGATACGCTGGTTCATGCCGCGGCGATCCTTGGCACGCTCAGTCCAGTGACGCATCATGCGCCCAAAGACTTCGACCGGATCGTCGCCACCAACCTGACCGCCACCTGGCGGCTGCTGCGCGCGACAGAACCGTTGTTGCGCCAATCGGCAGCCGGGCGCGCCGTTTTTCTGACCACGGGTGAGCAGATTACCAAGGGCCGCGCCTTCTGGGGCCCGTATGGCGCGACCAAGGCGGCAATGGAGTCGCTGGTCCGCGCATGGGGCGACGAAATCGAGGTTACGCAGATCCGCGCCGCCATACTGGCTCCCGGGCCGATGCGCACGCGCATGCGAGCTTCGGCTTACCCAGGTGAGGATCCACAGACCTTGCCACATCCGGACGAAATCGTGCCGCTAATGCTGGAACTGGCGGACCCGACGCGGACGCCGTCTCTGGACACGACGCTTTTCCGCGAGTGGAAGCACAGAGCGCGGGTCAATTAATTGACCATTTTGCATCAAATATGGCGCAAAATGTGTATATTTTCTTTCAATTTGATATGAGCCGGCGCATATGTACGTCATGACCGTGCATACGCAATCACCTCAATTTCCCCGGCCTCACAGCGCCGCCCTGCTCGATGAACTTGGCCGCTACGTCATCGCCGAGCCCTATCCGTTTGTCGTCGACCTTGCCCAGTCGCGTGGTCTGACCCTGGCGACAGTTGATGGCGATCGGCTGACCGATTGGTGCGGCCTCTACGGCTCGAAGCTTCTGGGTTATAATCATCCGCGCCTGAATACGCCGGATTATGTGCGTGAAATCGTGTTGGCGGCCAACAACAAGATGGCCAATCCGGATTTTCTGACGCCGCAGTGCCTAGACTATTACCGGCTGTTGCACCGGCTGGCGCCGAAATGCATGGCCGGCCACCGCGTCGAGGTCTACGCTGTCAATTCCGGCGCCGAGGCCGTGGAGAACATGATGAAATATCTCATCAATCTCCATCACCACAAGCAAAACGCCAAGGGCCGCCACGACCTGAGCCATCGTTTCATCTATTTCGACCAAGCCTTCCACGGTCGCACCGTGTTCGCGCTCAATGTCACGCGTCTGAGCAACGATCCGATCGCGACGAAAGATTTTCATGGCATCATCAAGGACAACCTTTCGGTCCCTTTCCCGGTCGATGAGGTTTCGGCCGACGCTTGCCTGGCGCAACTCGAGGCATTGATGACGCGGTATGACGGCGAGATCGCCGGCATCATCCTCGAGCCCATGCAGGGCGCAGGTGGACACCGCTTGGCGCCGGCAGATTTTTACCGCGATCTCGCCACGCTGTGCCACCGTCATGACGTCGCGTGGGGGCTGGACGAGGTCCAGACTGCCGGCGGCCAGTGCGGCGAAGTGTTTGCGATCGATCTGTTCGATGTCCCGCACCCGCCACAAGCTATCGCCGTGGCGAAGAAATTCGGCAACGGCGCGGTCTACATGCTCAATTCGATGGAAGATATCGGCGTGCTCGACTCGACCTGGGGTGGATCGCTGACCGACATGGTGCGGTTCGTCCACGAATGGAAGATCGTCGAGGACAGCGGCCTGCTTGGAGCCGTTCCGGCCAAGGCGGCGCGCCTGGTAGCCGGACTGGAAGCGCTGGTTGCGCGTTTTCCGGAAAAGGTCGGCCATGTCCGTGGCCTCGGTCTCTACCAGGGCTTTACTGTCTTCGGCAAAGGCAGCAAAGGTCGCTTGATCGACATGGCCCTGGAAACCGAACAGCTGCTTCTGCTTGGCGCGGGGGTCGATTCAATCCGCTTCCGGCCGCCGCTGGATGTGACCAAAAACGACATTGATGACATGCTGGTCATGCTCGGGCGCGTGGTGGAACGACTTTAAGCCATGCGACGCAGGAAATAGCGGACCGTCTTATCGTTGGCCAGCCGCGCCTCGCCTACAGGCGTGAACTCCACGCGCTCATGGAAAGCCAGAGAGCCCGTATTGGGTATCGAGATTGACTTCGCAGGCGACGCTGGTGAATCCGGCTGCACGAGCCTCTACGAATAGCCGCTCATATAAGGCCTTGCCCAGCCCCTGGCCGTGGCCCGAGGCGGCGACGACCACGCGGTCTATATAGACGAAGCCGGAATATCGTTCGGCGAGCCAGTCGAAATTTGGGCTGACCTCGGCGGGCTTGCGATCGAACGCAAGCAGGAACGCCTTGTCCGGTGGCGCGACATAGGCGAACCGCGCTCGCTCGACCAGGCTGCGCCATCCGCCTACATCGAGGAAGGACGTTTCAACACTGAACGCATTATTGAGTTTCAGAAGCGCCGTGTCGTCATCCTGAGCGATACTACGGATCATTTTCGCTTGCCCGAACGGCCGCCGGGGCCGGCGGCGCCCGGCTTGGTCGACGGGCCGGCCGGGCGGGTGCGGAAAACCTTGGCCTTCGCGGCTTCAGCGCGCGGCTTGGCAACCACTTTGGGCTTCGGCGCGGGAGGAGTTGCACCCTTCGGTTTCTGGCGGACACGGTTAGGGTGGGCCGGTTTCTCACCGGGCTTTGGCTTGGGTTTGGCGCGAACACGTGGCGGTCCGGCCGTTTCCGCGCCTTCGTCGAACGGATTGACGCTCGCATTGGCCTTGACCAGCAACCGGATCGGCACGCCCGGCAGGTCGAACGACTCACGCAAGGAATTGATCAGATAGCGCCGGTAGTGGTCCGGCATGGCATAGGCGCGCGCAGCGAACAGCACGAAGGTCGGCGGCCGCCCCTTGGTCTGGGCCATGTACTTCGGCTTGATGCGCTTGCCGTCGACGATGGGAGGCGGATGACGCTGTACGGCCAGGGCCAGCCAGTCGTTGAGATCGCGTGTCTTCACCTTGGCCGACCAGTTGCGGTAGCATTTGAGGACCGCCGGCATCAGCCGGTCGACGCCGCGTCCGGTTGCGCCGGACAAGGTCACCAGCGGCGTGCCCTTCAACTGCGGCAATTGGCGTTCGGCTACCTCGGCGATCTCGGCCAGGCGCGCCTGCGGTTCCTCGACAAGATCCCATTTGGAGATGGCGTAGACCAGCCCCCGTCCCTCGCGCTCGATGAGGTCGGCGATTTGCAGGTCCTGGGTTTCAAAAGCGTTGGCCTCGTCCATGACCAGCACGACGACCTCGGCGAAGGTGATGGCGCGGATGGTGTCGGCGGTCGACAGCTTCTCCAGCTTCTCCTGCACGCGTGCCTTGCGCCGCAGGCCGGCGGTATCGACCAGGCGGATCGTCCGGCCGTCATATTGCCAGTCGACACTGATCGAATCGCGCGTGATGCCGGCTTCCGGCCCGGTCAGCAGCCGGTCCTCGCCCAGCATCTTGTTGATCAGGGTCGATTTTCCGGCGTTGGGGCGGCCGATGATGGCGATGCGGACCGGCTTGGTGTCGTCGTCTTCGTCGCTGTCGTCTTCGTCGGCGATGAAATCGCCTTCGATCAGCTGCCGGTACTTTTCGATAGCTTCATAGAGCTCCGACATGCCCTCGCCGTGCTCAGCCGACAGGTGCAGCGGCTCGCCGAAGCCAAGCACACGCGCCTCCTCCGCCGTGGCCGCGGCTTGGTGTCCCTCGGCCTTGTTGGCGATCAGGATGACCGGCTTGTCCTTCTTGCGCAGGATTTCGGCGAAGATGCGGTCGAGTGGCGTCACGCCCTCGCGTGCATCGACGACAAAGAACGCGACATCGCATTCGTCAATGGCGCGTTCGGTCTGGATGCGCATCCGCGCCTCGAGGCTAAGGTCGGTCAGGTCCTCAAAGCCGGCGGTATCGATCAGGGTCAGCGGAATATCGCCAAGATTGCCGGCAGCGTAGCGGCGATCGCGCGTCACGCCGGGTCGGTCATCGACAATGGCCAGTTTCTTGCCGGCGAGACGGTTGAACAGGGTCGACTTGCCGACATTGGGACGGCCAACGATGGCGATTTTCAAGGGCATGCGCGCCTTATAGCCGAAAAGCGCGCGATGGCGAGCGGTTTTACCCGATCGCCACCAGCTTGGCGTCGTCGGTGATGACGAACAGCTTGTCGCCGACAACGATCGGGGCAATATAGACCGGACCGCCTACGGGCAGCTGCGCCTGCTGCTCGCCGGTCTTCGGATCATAGGCAACCGCATTGCCAAGCGAATTGAACATGATCAGACGGTTGGAGGCCAACACCGGTCCGGACCACAGCGGCACCTTGCCGACCAGCTTTTCACGGCCAAGACCGAAGGCGCCCTTCTTCATGTGCTGCATGCCGGTATTGAGGTCCTTCAACCAGTAGATCTGGCCGGAATCGCGGCTGGCGGCCATCAGCTCGCCCTGCAACGACACCAGGAAGACGACGTCGCCGGCCACCCAGGGCGTGTTGATGCTGTCGGTGGCGATCTGCCACTTCGGGTCACCGGTCGTGGCGTTCATCGCCTCAAAGACGCCGGAATGGCTGGCGGCGAAGATTACGCCGTTATAAAGGACCGGCCGGCCTGAAATGTCGCGGATTTCCGACAGGGCATTGGTGCGGCTCGACTGCGCCAGCACCTGCTCCCAGACGGGATCGCCCGTCGCCGCGTTGATGGCGACGAGCTCGCCCGACGAGAACGGAGCATAAACCATGCCGCCCGAGACGATCGGCGACGAGGTCTTGAGAAGGCGCGCCGGCTCGGTGATCGCCTGGTAGGTCCAACCCATTTCACCGGTATTCTGGTCGAAAGCGAAGATTTGGTTGTCGACGTCGGTGGCGAAGACGAAGCTGTCATTGACGGTCGGCGCCGAATGGAATTGGGTGTCGGTCTGCTTTTCCCAGACCACCTTGCCGGTTTCGGGATCGAGTGCGTCGATGAATCGGTAGCCCGAAGTGACGAAGAGTTTGCCGTTGCCCAGGGCCAGTCCGCCGCCGAAGGCAACCTTGTCGCGCTTAAGGTGCGGATTGAGATCGACGCTCCACACCGTGTTGCCGGTATCGACGTCGAAGGCGGAGACGCGAGCCTCGCCATCAAGCGTATAGATCAGACGGCCGTCGGACACCGGCTGGGCCAGGACCTCGGTATTGCCCTTGCTGGCGGCGCCTATCGATTTTGTCCACGCCACTTTGAAGTTGGGCGCTGCGTCGGCATGCTGGATCGGAGCGCCCGCGGGCCCGCCGCCAACCGGCCAGCTGGTCACCGTCTGCGGCGGCGGCAGGTAATAGCCGATGCCGGCCAGGCTCTTGGACGGCTCGAGTTTCTGCTCGAAAGCGACAATCGATATGCGCTGACCTTGCGAAACCACCGCGCCCTGGTCGCTGTTGTGGTTCTTGAACGGCATGTGCGAACAGGCGCTGAGCCCGAAAGCGACGGCCAGGCCGAGCGCCGCGGCGCCTACCTGGCTGAAACGTTCCGGCATCGTCTTGCGAGAGGTCATGAGCGCGTTTTCCGTTGCGAGAGGGGCCATGAGGCGTTGAATGCGGGTTATTGAGCGTCTTGCGGGCTGGCTTCCAGGCCTGGCATCGCCGGCGCCATTTGCATCTGTGCCGCGGGTTCCGGCAGCTTGGCGGCGGCGATAGCCGTCTGGGCGGAGCCGGCGTCGATGGCGGCGACGATGAAGGCAGCGCGTTGCTTGACGCCCTCCGGCGTGCCGAGCGTCAGCGACAGGGCGGACAGGTCGGCGCGGGCGCCCTTGCTGTCGCCGTTCTGCAGCTTGGCCATGGCCAGGGCTTCGCGGGCCAGGTAGGAAGCCGGGCGGCCGTCCTTGAGGAGCGGGCTCAGCCGCTTCTGAATATCGGCGAAGGACGACTTGTCCATGAGCAGGTAAACGGCCTTGATCTCGGCTGTATCATGGACCACCGGGTCATTCGTCGCCGCGGCAGCCGCGTCGAGGTCCTTGACCGCCTCGTCAGTGTTGTGATCGAGGTCGGCCAGAGCCGCCAGCTGTTGCAAAGCCAGCGCTTTATAAGTGGCGTTGCCATCCTTGACCACGACCTCGAACTTGGCCTTGGCGACAACCTTGTCACCGTCCTCGTTCGCCTGGAGACCTGCCTGGTAGTCTTCGGAAGCCTTGAAGGCGACGCTTTGACGCCAGCCGTCCCAGCCCCACCAGACGAAGGCGGCCAGCAACAGCGCCACGACTACGCCGCCCACCAGTGGCAGGGCGAAGCGCGCTATCTTCATCCACTGCTCGGTGCGAAGGTTCTCTTCGGTTTCTTCAAAAATATCGCTCACAGCGAATCCCTGGCTATCGTTGGGCGGGCGCGGTCATCTCCGGATGCGGCCCCGCATTCGCCGCGAACCTAGCCTCTGCGCCCGGCAAGCGCAACCGCATTGAACGCGTCCGGCCGGTGGAAATACCGGCATTCGCGCATTTATTTCGAGAAATATGTCTCTTCTGGGGCCGGAAAGCTGCGGCTGCGGACATCTTCGGCATAGGCGGCGATGGCGCGGTCGATCTGGCTGCGCAGGTCGGCGTAATGGCGCACGAAACGCGGCGTCCAGTCGAACAGACCCAGCATGTCGTCCACCACCAGGACCTGGCCGTCGCAGGCCTTCGAGGCGCCGATGCCGATGGTCGGCGCGCCGACGAGTCCGGTGATTTCCACAGCGAGGTCTTCGGCCACGCCTTCGACGACGATGGCGAAGGCGCCGGCTTCGTCGGTCTCGCGCGCCTCGGCGATGACGCGCTCACGTTCCGCGGCCGTGCGGCCCTTGGCCTTGAAGCCTCCGTCGACATTGACCGCCTGCGGCCGCAGGCCGATATGGCCCATGACGGCGATGCCGCGCTGCGTCAGGAAACGGATGGTCGCGCCGATCCCCGGCCCGCTTTCGACCTTGACGGCCTGAGCGCCGGTTTCCTTGAGCAGGCGCGTCGCGTTGATGAACGCCTGTTCGGGGCTGGCCTCATAGGAACCGAACGGCATGTCGACGACGACAAAGGCGCGGTTGGAGCCGCGCATGACCGCCTGGCCGTGCAGGCTCATCATGTCGAGCGTCACGCCGATGGTGTTGGGCAGGCCATGGATGACCATGCCGACGCTGTCGCCGACCAGCAGGATGTCGCAATGCGAATCCATGATCGCCGCCATGGGCGCGCTGTAACAGGTTAGGCAGACCAGCGGTGTCTGGCCCTTGCGGGCGTGGATATCCGGCGCGGTCAGGCGCCTGATGGTCTGGGTATGGCTGCTCACGAGAGGCCCCTGTCGATGACGCGCTCTATGTAGGGGCAATCCGGTTGCGGCGCAACCAAGGTGGACTCAGCGCGCCGGCCGATCGTCGAAGCTGATGTCGTCGATGAAGAAGCTGTCGGCGACGTCGGGACCGGCGGACAGGTCGAGTTGCACCTGGCTGATCAGCTTCGCATTAAAGCCGTTGGATTCGGTGAGGTCCTTGAGCGGAATGCGGACCTCATGCCACGCGCCGTCAAAGACGTCCGGGGCATAGTCGAGCACATTGACACGCAGGGAGTGGTGTTCAGGCGTATCGAGAACGTCGCCATTGCACAGAAAGTTCAGGCGGAAGGCGACCGGCTTGCCCGTCGTCTTGATCCAGAAACTGAAGGTCCTGTAAGGCGTGGTGTCGGTCCCGACATCCTCGCCCGTCTTGAACGCGTACCAACTCCAGCCGCCACCGATCCACTCGTTATCGCCGGTGAAGCGGAACTCAAGTGCTGTATTGCCGCTGTGCGCCTCGGCGGTTTGAGGCGCAAATGTGGAGCGCGTGGGATTGACCCAGCCGGCGCCGACATTGGCGTCCTCGCCGTTCCAGACGACCACGCGGTTGACCGGCGACGCATCTCCTGCGTACGCCGCGCCACCCACCGCCAGGAGGCTCAAACCTAAGGTCAATACAGACATGATCCGATTCATTTCAATCCCTTAGACGCGATCCGAAGATAGGCGCGGCGAAGCAGGGTGCGTCGAAAACCGTTAGCTGGCGAGACACGGAGCGGAACGTACATAAGTACGTGAGCACCGTATCGCAGCCGGATGACGGTTTGCAGACCACCCTCAAACGACGCTAGATCGATTCTTCCTGGCTGTTGGCGTAGTACAGCCCCAGGAAGACGATGCACAGGATAAAACTGACCCAGAAGAACAGTGGCGTCTGCATCAGATTAAGATAATGCGCCGAGGAGCCGAGAACGTCCATCAAACGCACCTGGGCAATGTCGAAAAACTGGGCCGAAGCGCGCACGGCCTCGTTGCTGTCAACCGCAGCCTTTTGCAGGCTCAGGCCACCATCGCCGGATGCGTTGAGGCCTGGAATGCGGATAAACTGGGCCAGGGCATAGATACCCCCGATGAAGCCGGCCAGCACTACAAGCCCCTGGCGCAGCCACAACCGCACGCGCAGGATGCGCGTCACTCGCTCGGCAAAAACCGGAGCGTCGTCATAGACCGGATTCGCGGCGAACAGGTCGCCAATGTCACTGTCGTTCATGATCCCGTACTCATCATGGCGGGCTGGATGGCGAGACCTCCAGCTTCGGGCGTTAAAATCAGCTTGAGCCGGTCCAGCGCCCGCCGGATATGACTCTTGACCGTGCCGAGCGGAATCTTCAGCTCGTCCGCGATCTCCTGGTGCGAAAGATCTCCGCTGAAATTGAGCGTCACGCATAGCCGTTCCACAGGTTTAAGGCGATTTAAAGCCGCATCGAGGTTATGCGCGCGAAAATCGCCGTCTTGGTTTGCGCCCTCGCCTTCGAAGGCCGTCATGTCGTCGGTCAGTATGTAGCGGGCGTTGCCACGCACCTTGCGCAGGTAACGCCGCGAGGCGATGCGCTTCAGCCAGGCAGCGAAAGGCCCGTCGAAGCGATAGTCACCGAGGCGCTCGTAAGCGACCAGGAACGCGTCCTGGGCCATATCGTCGGCATCGGCGCCCTGGGCGCCCATGCGCCTCAGGTGCGTGCGCAGGCCCCCGCCGTGGCGGCGGACCAGTTCGCCGAAGCTCGCCTTGTCACCGGTAACGCCCAGGCGCACCAGGTCGACATCGGAGTGCCGCGAAAGGTCGAGCTTGTCGCTCTGCTTGGCCATGAAAATTGCCCCGTCAGGCTTTTGATGCGCCGGTCAGTCCTTGCCCTTACGGTTCAGACCGATGATGCCAAGGACGAACAGCGCCAGACCGATCATGCCGGGAACAGCGGCAATGCCGCCCATATGATGGCCGATTTCGCCATGGTCGAGATAGGTCCATAGCATCAGGCCGCCGGCCAGCGCCATCCAGATCAGGCCCCAGCGCACATCGTTCATGGGGTTCTTGGCACGCGGCACCGAGCGCGACATGCTCTCGACGAATTCCGGGGGGAGCGGCTGCCCTTTTTCGATCGACATGCGCAGGGTCTTCTGCAATTCTGCGGTATTGCGCGACCGGTTAAAACTGACGATGGCGACGATGGCGATGATGGTGCCAAAAAAGGCGACGGAACTAACCAGCCCGATCCAGGGTCCAATATCCATAGTGTGACTTCCTTCTTGTTGTCAGGCCGGTCCCTTTCCGGCCTTCATGTTCATCAGAGGCTTCGGCGGATGCTTTCGGATGCAAGGAGTCGCATTAAGTTTTGGTAATGGCGAAAAGGCGCAAAAAAACGGAGGATATCTCCGCCGTTTGCGTATCCGTTATGCACGATCGTCAGTTGACAGCGATGCGTGCCGCCATGGGTGACACCGGCTCAGGTGTGCAACTGGCCATCAGGACATGTATCAGGGCGAGACAGACGAAGGCCGCCGCGTAACGCTGGGCGCGCCTTGAAACATAAAGGAGTGCGGCTGCGGCCATGATAACCTCCGTCGTAAGTGCGACGAAGGTTAAGCAAAAGTTAAGCCAAAAGCAGCCTATTCGTCGCCGCCGTCGCCACCATCATCGCTGGCCGACTCCGAGAAGGCGTTTTCCGACATATCGGCCGCGGCCACGTTCGGCGCGTCGGGCATGCCGGCGATGCCGTTGACGATGGCGGTGACGTGATGGCAGTTCACCCCCATGTCGGGCATGTCGTAGCGGCTGATTTCACGGACATCGACGCGGGACGGCGCGATACGGACGGCCACATCATATTTGAAACCGAAGAAGTTGTCCTGCCACGTGCCTTCGACCTGGCGGTCATCCTGGGATACGATGGCGTAACCCTGGCTGGTCAGCAGTTGAGCCACCTGGCCGGAACTGACACCGCCGCGCATCACCGGATGCGCGCCCGAGCAGGTCAGGGCGTTGATATCCGGAACCGTCTTGCCGCCCCATTCCAGCGATTCATCGCGCGGCACTCGCGGCAGGTCCTCCAAGGCCTTTGCGCCCGCGCCACGCGCCTTCATCATGCGATCGGAAAAAGACAGCGGCTGATCCCAGTCGGTCGCCACGTCGGCGATCGGCGGAAAGGACTTCAATGACTTCTGATACCAGGCATAGCCGCCCAGCAGGCCGCCGGACATCAGGCAGGCGGCTAAAGCCCAAGGCGCGCATCGCTTCGGCGCCATGAACAGCGAGATCAGCAAGGACAATCCCGCGATCGCCAGGGTCGCGCCAGCCAGCTTGGGTCCGACACCAAGAGTCAGAGTGCGAAATCCGAGGTCGTCATTGATATAACCAAGATGGGTGACCATCATGCAGACGAGCAACGCGATCGGCGGCAGCAGGGCCAGAAGAAAGGCAAGATGGGCGAAGGCAAAACCCTTGCGCGCCGGAGAAAGACCGTGGTCGTGTGGCATACTGTCCGTCACTCGGGTTTTTCCCTTGCTCTTGCTGGCGGCTCATGGCGGGCGAAACCCCACCTTAGCCCGGCGCGCCGTCACGTCACGATTTTACGTTCAAAAAGCGAAAATTGGATTGTCGCAGCCCGATGTTTCCGGTGTCCGCGCCTTCAAGACAGGCTTTTGCGCCGCCGCCCTTCCCCTCACGCGCGAAGTCTTAACACGGCGAAAGGGGCGAATTCAAGGCGCGGGCGGACGTTCGACAGGCCAGTAAAGAAGCGTCTCGTCAATGGCTTGCTGGCCCAGGGCCGTGGCTTGGGTGGCATCGGAAACGTCGCGTGAGCGCGAGGCGATGCGGCGCGCCCGTTCATCACCCGGCACATCGAGCCACAGGCCGCTGAACGCGATGCCGCCCGTCGCCAGGGCCTCCGCCGCGTCGCGCCATTGCGCTTCGCGGAAGGTGGCGTCCAGGACCACCGCCTGGCCGTTGCGCAGCGCCGCCGCGGCCAGGTCGAACATGTGGTGATGAACGCGAGCATTTTCCGCGTCCGTATAGGCTTGCGGCGGCAAGGCCTCCAGTTCCGGGCAGGCCCACAGCCGTTTGCGGACTTCATCGGAGCGCAACACCACGGCACCCGGCGCCCGCCCCGTTTCTGGGGCCAGTTCGCGGGCGCGCGTGCTCTTGCCCGACCCCGACAGCCCTCCGACCGCCAGAAGCCGCGCCGGCATTTCGTCCAGAAAGGCGTGGGCTGCCCTCAAATACATGCGCGCGGCGTCGAGACTTCCCTGATGCGCGCTGACGTGGCAGCGCACGCCGGCCCGCGCCGACATGTAGAGCGGCAATAGTTTCAACCCGGCGTAGACATGCGTCGGATCGTCTTCGAGCCGCGCCGCCTGCTCCAGCCAGACGTTCATGATGCGGTTGGCCGCGGCGTGCTGTCCCCTCACCCACAGGTCCATCAGCAGGAAGGCCAGATCATAGAGCACGTCGATCTGGCTGAGGCGCTCGTTGAACTCGATGCAGTCGAACAACACCGGCCCGCCGTTTTCGACCAGTATATTGCCAAGATGCATGTCACCGTGACAATGGCGAACGAAGCCATGATCGAAACGGTTCAGCAGGTCGCCGCGCAACGCTTCATAGGCCGCCGCAATCGCAGCGTCATAGGCATCGATCTCCGCCCCGCCCAGCTTGTCGCGGAACAGGTCGAAATTGGCGCGGCTGGTGTCGATGACGTACTTGATGTTGTCGGCATGGGCGTCGTCGCGGCAGATTTCCGAACCCGCGTGGAAGGTGGCGATGGTCCGGCCGAGATCGCGCAGCAGGTCCGGCCCAGGCTGCCAGTCGGCGCCGGCCAGTTCGGCCAGCACGGCTTCGGTATCGAAACGCTGCATGACCAAGACGCTTTCGCCGCCGATCTCCTCGACGCCGAGATAGATATGCGCCGCCAGCCGCTGGTTGTAGCGCAACTCGCGGTGCAGGGCGGCGGCGCGCTTCTGCGGCGAAGTGAAATCGAGGAAGCCGTAATCGACGTCCTTCTTGAGCTTGTAGGCGCGCTCGCCCCTGAGGATCACCACCGCGCACGAGGTTTCGATGACGCGGTCGCAACCGTCGCGCAAAACCTCCAGGGCGGTTGTAAGACTGTCGTTCAAGGATTTGGCGCTCATGGATAAAGCTTGGCGCTCGACCAGTTGCCCCCGATCTCAGCGCGCGCGAACCGCACCCGGTCGTGCAGGCGGAAGGGCCGGTCGCGCCAGAACTCGATGTCCAGCGGCGCGACGCGGAAGCCGGTCCAGTACGGCGGCCGGTCAACCTTGCTCAGGCCGAACTTCAGGCCGAACTCCGCCACCCGCTTTTCGAGCGCGAACCGGTCGGGCAGCGGCTGGGATTGTTCGGACGCCCAGGCGCCGATCTGGCTCTGGCGGGCGCGCGAGGCGAAATAGGCGTCGGCCTCCGCATCGCTGACGCGCGACACGATCCCGCGTATGCGCACTTGCCGGCGCAGGGATTTCCAGTGGAACAGCAGCGCCGCTTTCGGATGGGCCGTCAATTGCCGCCCCTTGGCGCTCAGCGCGTTGGTGTAGAAGACGAAACCGTCAGCATCGAAATCCTTGAGCAGCACCATGCGCACGTCTGGCAGTCCGTCGTCGTCGACTGTCGCCACGGCCATGGCATTGGAGTCGTTGGGCTCCTTGGCTTTCGCATCCGCCAGCCACTGGCCGAACAGCGCGAACGGCTCGGCCGCGCCGATCTCCGCCTCATGGGCGGCATGGGCGGCGGCGTAGTCGTCGTCGGACGGGCTGGGCGGGATCAGGGGCGAGGACATTTTCGTAAGAATAACGCGCCGTTAAGGCTTTTGCCGGACAAGGAAGGACTTGCCCCATTTCGGCCGTTCATATCAAGATGCCGTCGCCAAAAAAAGCCCCTCCTCCCGAACCGGCGCACGAAGACGCGCCCACTAGCCGCGCCGAAGCCTTCGCCGAGCTGGGCCTGCCGCCCCATGCGGACGACGACGAGGTGCGCGACGCGTTTCGCCTGAAAATCAAGGCGGCCCATCCCGACCTCAATGGCGGCACCGACACGCTCCTGCGCCGGTTGATCCTGGCGCGCGACCTGCTGATGTCCGATACGCGCCGCGCCGGGCGTCCAGAAGCGTTGCCAGCGGCCCAGATTGGGGAGCCGGTGCGGCTCGACATCACCCTGGCTCAGGCGATCGGCGGCGGGGAAGCCTCGGCCGAGGTGCCGGCGCTGGAAGTCGCGGCGGCGTACGAGGAACTGGTTTCCCTGACCCAGATGAAGCGGCTGGCCGTCCCCTTGCGGCCAGGCCTGCGCAACGGCGACATCGTCTCCGTGAAAACCGAAGGCGCCCGTTCGGAACAGCCATTCCGCATTCACATTATCTGCGGTGACGGCGTCCGCGTCTGGGGCGACGATATCTGGATGACGGCGGCCATCGAAGCCCGGCTGTTCGCCATCGGCGGACTGGCCACCATCGCGACGCCGCACGGCCCGCATGACATCGCCATTGAAAAAGACACCGAACACGGTTCCAGCCTGTGCCTGAAGGATATGGGGCTGCCGGCGGCGGAAGGCCGCGAGGCCGGCAACCTAATCATCCGGCTGGAAGCGCGCGCCGCCGAAATCCGCCCCTATGCCGAGGCCCTGGGCGCGTTCCGCCAACGCTGGGCGGGCTGATGCCGCGGTCTTTCGAAATCCTCAGCCCGTCATTGGGCTTGCGGTCTAATGAGTATGGCCAGCCCATTGGAAAAGCTGTTCCCGGCTGGGGCGGTTGTTCGCGTTTGCCCGATGTGTCGCTGACCGGCCGCACTTGCCGGGTCGTGCCGTTCCGCCCGGACCATGGCGAGGGCCTGTTCGAGGCCTGTGCGGAAGACGACGGCCGCATGTGGACCTACATGCCCTATGGCCCCTTCGGCGATTCCGGCGAGCTCCGGTCCAGCATCGAAACCTGCATGGAGAGCCGGGGTTTCCACACCTTTGTCATCGAACACGACGACCGGCCGCTCGGCTATGCCAGCTTCATGCGCTACGATGGACAAAATGGCGGCGTCGAGGTCGGCGGCGTCACCTTTTCGCCCGCCCTGCAGCGCACGGTCATGGCGACCGAGGCCATGTACCTGATGATGCGCCACGCCTTCGACAATGGCTACCGTCGCTACGAATGGAAGTGCGACCAGCTCAACATTTCGTCGAACAAGGCGGCATTACGTCTCGGTTTTCGGTTCGAAGGCGTGTTCCGCAACGCCGTGGTGACCAAGGGCCGCCGTCGCGACACCGCCTGGTATTCCGTCATTGTCGAGGAATGGCCTGCCGTGCGCGCCCGGCTGGAGGCGTGGCTCGATCCAGCCAATTTCGACGCGGCCGGTCGGCAAAAGACAACGCTTAACTCGCTGCCTCTGCCGCCTTAGGTTTCGGGTTGCCGAGCAAGGGCGATTCCGCCTCGATCAAGCCGTTTTCGCAGCTGACCAGGGTGGCGCAGACCAGTTGGCTCGTCACATTGGTCGCCGTGCGCATCATGTCGAGGATGCGGTCGATCGCCGCCAGCAACGCCAGGCCTTCCAGCGGCAGCCTCGCCGCCGACAGGGTCACCGTCAGCATGACCGTCGCCACGCCCGGCACGCCCGCCGTCGCCAACGAGCCCAGGATCGAGGCCAGGGCGATGATGACGTAGTGCTGCGGCGTCAGGGCGATATGGAAGTAATTGGCGATGAAAATGCTCGAAATCGCCGGATAGATCGCGCCGCAACCATCCATCTTCATGTTCGCACCCAACGGCAGGGCAAAGCCGGCATAGGAGTTCCTGAGCTTCAGGTTATCCGACGCCGCCTGCAGGCTGACCGGCAGGGTGCCGATGGACGAGCAGGTGAAGAACGCCGTCTGCTGGGCGGTGAAAATGCTCTTGTAGAAGGCGAAGACACGCAGGCCGTGCAGCTTGAGCAGCGTCGGATAGACGATCAGCAGTTCGATCAGGCAGCCGAGATAGATCAGGCCGATATAGGGAATGAGCGGACGCAGGGCGTCGAGGCCGTAGGACGCGACCACGCTGCCGATCAGGCCGAACACGCCGATCGGCGTCAACTGGATGATCCAGCGCGTCAGCTTGAACATCAGTTGCGAGCCCTGTTCGACCAGGGCGCCGAGTTCCTTCGTCTTCTGGCCGAGCGCGCCCAGCGCCGCGCCGACCAGGATGGCGAAGAAGACGACGCTCAGCACGTCGCCATTGGCGAAGCTCTTGAAGATATTGGACGGAATGATGCCGGTCACGACCTCGATCGGCGTGGGGATGACCTTGGCCGGTTCGACGTCGAGCGGCAGGCCGGCCAGGCCGCGGCCAGGCTGGAAATAGGTGCCGATGGCCAGGCCGATCGACACCGCGATGGCCGAAGTCAGCATGAACCAGAAAATGGTGTAGACGCCGAGACGAACCGCGCGGCCACCGGCGCCGCTTTCATGGTCGCTTTCGACATGGCCGAGGCGGGCTACCGACGCCGCGATGGTGAAGAAGACCAAGGGCACGACCAGCATCTTGATGGCGTGGATGAAGGTGTCGCCGATCGGATCGAGCACCGGCAGGGCCGCCTTGCCCCAGTAAAGCGCGACGCCGACACCTGCGACGAAGGCGACAAGCGTCTTGAGCCAGAACGGAATCTTGCCGAGCCACTTCATGATGATTTCTCACGCAACCAGTTGCCGAAGATATGGCCACGAACGCGCATATTTGCACACTAAAAAATTTGCGTGCTCGATTGAATAAAGCTAAAGCCGAAGAAACCCTCCATCCCCCAAAAGCCCATGTCGCACAATACTTTCGGTCACCTTTTCCGCGTCACCACATGGGGCGAGAGCCACGGGCCGGCGCTGGGCTGCGTCATCGATGGCTGCCCGCCGGGCGTTCCTTTGTCGGAGGATGACATCCAGTGGGCCATGGACCTGCGCAAGCCCGGAGGTTCGCGCTTCGTCACCCAGAGGCGAGAGGCTGACGAGGCGAAAATCATGTCAGGCGTGTTCGAGGGCGTCACCACCGGCACGCCGATATCCATAGTGATCGAAAACACCGACCAGCGTTCGAAGGACTATGGTGACATAGCCAAACAGTTCCGGCCTGGCCATGCCGACTATACCTATTTCGCCAAGTACGGCGTGCGCGACTATCGCGGCGGCGGCCGTTCGAGCGCACGCGAAACCGCGGCGCGGGTGGCGGCGGGCGCGGTGGCGCTCAAGGTGCTGAAAACCCTGTGCGGCAATATCATGGTGCGCGGCGCTCTCGTGCAATTGGGCGTCCATCACATCGACCGCAGCCGCTGGGATTGGATACAAGTATCCGAAAATCCGTTCTTTTCGCCCGATGCCGCCTCCGTTCCGCTGTGGGAAGACTATCTCGACGGCATCCGCAAGGCCGGCTCATCCATCGGCGCGGTCGTTGAGGTCCAGGCCGAGGGCGTACCGGCGGGTTGGGGTGCGCCGATCTATGGCAAGCTTGACGCCGAATTGGCCGGCGCCCTGATGAGCGTCAATGCGGTCAAGGGCGTGGAAATAGGCGCGGGCTTCGGCGCGGCCGAGTTGTCCGGCGAAGCCAATGCCGACCAGATGCGCATGGGATCTGACGGCCCCGTCTTTCAAAGCAACCATGCCGGCGGCATCCTGGGCGGTATTTCAACCGGCCAGACCATCGTGGCGCGCATGGCGCTGAAACCCACCTCCTCCATCCTGACCAAGCGCGACTCTATCGATGTCGAAGGCCATGAAATTGAACTGATGACCAAGGGCCGCCATGACCCCTGCGTCGGCATCCGCGCCGTGCCGGTGGCCGAAGCCATGATGTCATGCGTTCTGCTCGACGCCTTCCTGCGTCATCGCGGCCAGACCGGAGGCGGAGCGCATCGGCCCGGGGAAGCCTCGTAATCGCGCTTCAGGCGCATATTGTAATTTATACAGTTACACTTACATACGGCATATGTAGGTGCTGACGGACAGCGCCGTGGGAGACCTATCATGATCGACAAACGCCCCTTTGCCGGACTTGGCCACGCGGATCACGGCTGGCTGAACGCGCGCCACCACTTTTCCTTCGCCAACTACTACGACCCGGCCAAGATGGGCTGGGGCTCGATCCGTGTATGGAACGACGACGAAATCGCGTCGCAGTCGGGCTTTCCGCCCCACCCGCACGACAACATGGAAATCATCACCTATGTCCGCGAAGGCGCGATCACCCACCAGGACAGCCTCGGCAATTCGGGGCGCACCGAAGCCGGCGACGTCCAGGTGATGTCGGCCGGCACCGGCATCCGTCATGCGGAATACAATGTCGAACCGGTCAAGACGACCTTGTTCCAGATCTGGGTCATGCCCAACGAACGCGGACATGCGCCATCCTGGGGCGCCAAGCCCTTCCCCAAGGCCGACCGCGCCGGCAAGTTCGTCGCCCTCGCCTCAGGCTTCGACGGCGACGCCGATGCGCTGAAAATCCATACGCCGGCGCGTTTGCTGGGCGCGACCCTGCTCAAGGACCAGTCGGAAAGCTACGTCCCGGTTGAAACCGGCGGTGAGCGGCACCTCTACCTGGTGGTCGCCAAGGGCAAGGTCAGCGTCAACGGCGTCGAACTCGGCACGCGCGACGGCGCGGCGATCAAGGACGAGCCGAAACTGGAAATCAAGGCGCTCGAAGACGCCGAAGTCGTGCTGCTCGACGCGGCCTGAGCCCCACGATCATGGATGTGAAACAGCCCTGGGCCGGCCTGAGCGTCAACCGCCCGCCCTGCGCGACATCGTCATGAGGCCGTCCGCCCTGGGCTTCTCAACATAGCCGTAGCGATAGATTTGCTCGATCAGGGCGCGGTGGGTCGGCAGGTCGCGCACGGCGTTTTCGCCATACCGGGCGACCTTGTCGAAGATGGTCCGCGCCGCCTCGACATTTGGGAAGCTGCCCGCGGCCGGCCTGTAGTCAGTTTTGAAATTCATGCCGTAGAGGATGTACTGATAGTTGAAATAAGCGAAGGTATCGACGTCATCAAGGAAATCGAACCGCGACGGCGGCCGGTACTTCCACATGGCCAGCATGTCGTTGAGCTCATCGGGGATGGTGGCCGGATCGGCATTTCGCCGCCAGAACGGTTCGCTGCGCCTGGTGACGCAGTAGTGCAGCTTGAGGAAGTTGACCGTCTTTTCGTTGCGCATGCGCATCAAGGTATTGAACGTCCTGGCGTTGGCGTCCAGCGGTCCGGAATGCGGAAAAAACTCGGTCAGCATGCCGATGGCGACCTCGATCATCATGATGCCGGTCGCTTCAAGCGGCTCAAAGAAGCCGCCGGACAGCCCCACCGCGACACAGTTCTTGACCCATTGCGCCTCACGATAGCCGGTGTCGAACTTGATGACCCGCGTTGAATAGTCGGTGCCGCCCGAGCCGACATAGGCGCGTAAGATCTCTTCGGCACGTTCGTCGCTGGTATGGTCTGAGCAATAGACGTAGCCGACGCCGCGGCGGGTTGGCAGGCCGATATCCCATGTCCAGCCCGCTTCGTGTCCGGTCGAAATCGTATAACTTTCCAGCGGCGTATCGGGGCGGTCATAGGGCACCTGACAGGCGATGGCGCGGTCGGTCAGCAACTGGTGCCGCACCGATTTGTAGGCGGAACCAAGGGCCTTGCCGATCAGGACGGCGGCGAAGCCGGTGCAGTCGACAAATAGATCTGCCGACAATTCGCCCTGACTGTCCGTCATGATACTGGCGATGGAACCATCTCCTGCCAGTTTTACATCCGTAATACGTCCTTGCAGATGCTTGACGCCGAGGGACCTGGCGTGGTCGGACAGCACCTTGGCCAGCTTGGCGGCCTCGAAATGGTAAGCGTAGTTGAGCGGACCGCCATAGCCATCGTGGTGAGGCTTTTTGGGCGCCAGGCGCGCCTCGGCGACACGTTTCTGGAAGGTGACGGCCTGGGCGAACGGCCCGCGTGTCGCCTCGTCCTGCAACAGCCAGTAAGGCAATAGGCCGGCGCCATCGACCCAGTACGGCGCCTCGAACGGATGGAAATAATAATCATGCCCGCCGCCCTCCGGCGTGATTTCCCAATCGGCGAAGCGGATACCCTGTTTGAAGGTCGCGGAACTGCCGCGCATGAAGGCGGCTTCGTCGATGCCCAGAGTCTGAAGCGTCGTGCGGATGGTCGCGAAACTGCCTTCGCCGACGCCGATGGCGCCGATTTCCGGGCTTTCGATCAGGGTGATCTGCGGACAGGTGGCGGGATTGGAGCCAAGCACACGCGCCAGATAGGCCGCCGTCATCCAGCCGGCGGTGCCGCCACCGCATATCAGGACGCGGCGTGGCGCTGGATTGGTCTGATCGATCATGCTGTCTCCGACACAGGTTTTGTCAATGCATAGGAGCAGGCTATCATGGAATTGGTATCATCACAACAAGACCAATTTCCAACTATTTCAGTCCGACCAGTTTGTGCGTTTGCACGCTCATCCGCCACTGCGGATGCTCCAGGCAATAGTTGATCACGGCCTGGGTGCTGGCGTCGCGTTCGAAACTGTCCTTGGGTTGCAGGTAGAAGCGCTCAAAAGCAAGGCCGAGGAAGTCGGCCGGATCGACGCCGTCCTGCGGCCACACCAGCTTCAGTTCCTGGCCACGCGTCTGATGCAAGCGGTTCTGGCCCTTGGGTGAAACACAGACCCAGTCGATCCCGTCCGGCGCGGCGACGGTGCCGTTGGTCTCGACGGCGATGAAATATCCGGCGGCCTTGACCGCTGCGATCAAAGGGTCATCGAGTTGCAGCAGGGGCTCACCTCCGGTGAAGACCACCGCCTTGTCCAAATGGCGCCTATCGCCCCACACGGCGTCGAGCGCCACCACCACCCCGGCCGGCGTGGAGAACTTACCTCCGTTCTCGCCGCCGGTGCCGACGAAATCCGTGTCGCAGAAATCGCAGGCGGCAGTCGCCCTGTCCTGCTCACGTCCGCTCCACAGGTTGCAGCCGGCGAAGCGTGCGAACACGTTGACCCGACCGGCTTGGCCGCCTTCGCCTTGCAGGGTCAGGAAAATTTCCTTGAAGCTATACATGCTGGGGATTTAGCCGCATTTGTCGTACGAAGAAAGAGCCGGGGCGCTCACAACACTTTGACGTTCGCGTAAAGTTGCGCGACAATGGGGTTATGAGCCAGCCGTTTTCGGACATGTTCGCCCAGATCGTCGAAGCGACGCCCTATATGCGCGCCATCGGCGCCGTCTATGTGGGCAAAAGCGCCCATGGCGTGACCATGAAACTGTCTTACCGGGAGGACCTCGCCGGCGATTCCAGGACGCGGGTCATCGCTTCGGGCGTCGTGACGGCGCTGCTCGACAATGGCTGCGGCCTGGCGGTGTGGGATCGCATCAACGAATTCAAGCCAATCGCGACGCTTGATCTGCGCATAGACTATATGCGTCCCGCCCTGCCCGACCGCGACCTGCTCGTCACGGCAAGGTGCTACAAATTGACGCGCTCGATCGGATTCGTGCGCGGCTTCGCCTATGAAGTCAGCGCGGACGACCCGGTGGCGGCGGCCCAGGCAGCCTTCATCATTTCGTCGCCGACACTGAAAGCCCAGCACGGCAAGGATCCGGTATTCATGTCATGAGCCATGCTTACGCCCCATCCGACCCGCAGAGCCTGCTGTACGCCATGCCGTTTGCCGCTTTTCTCGGTGTGCGGCTGAACCTGGCCGGCGACGAGCTGACGGCCAGCCTCCCCTTCACCGACCTGTTGGTCGGTAATCCCATGATCCCGGCGCTGCATGGCGGCGTCATCGGCGCCTTCATGGAAATCACCGCCATCGCGCAACTTGCGTTCAGTGAAAAACTCGACACGTCACCCAAGCCAATCGACGTCACCGTTCAATACCTGCGTTCCGGTCGGCCTGCGGAAACCTATGCCCGCGCTGTTGTCAACCGTGTCGGCAGGACCGTAGCCAATATCGAGGTCGCCGCTTGGCAGGACCATCGTCATCAACCCATCGCGACCTTGCAGGCGCATTTTTTAATAGGGTAAAAATACATCTTAAAATTGCTTTATTTATGTACACAACTTTAATATGAAGTGATCCGGCGCCGGATTGGCCGGCCGCCCACGCCTGTCATCGAATAGGGGATCAACCCATGACCAAGGAAAAACGAATCAATGTTGCCAATGCCTTGGCAACACAGCTCAAGGCCACCGAAGAAGCCATCGACACTGCGCTCAGTGAAGCGGCGCATCTCATCGAAACCTACGTCACCTCCCGCCGGGCGATTCGCATGTCGACTGTGGTCGGCGGCGACGTCCATCAGAATACGCTGCATGCCATGCTGGCGCTGAACACGGCGCAGCGGCACATGAGCGATGCCCATTCGGGTCTTAAGGATGTCCAGACACGCATGGGCCTTGGCGCGGTGATGATCGGCGAACCCGACGACAAGGGCGATCCCAAGCCGCCCCACGGCGGCGGCGTGACGCCGGAGCTTGAAATCGCGCAATAAACCCCATGTCCGGCGGCCCCCATGAGACGTTGCGGCGGCTGCCGGACAACCGCATGGCGGATTGCCAAAAACGGCGCGGAATGCTCATATCCGGCAGGCCAAGGGGGCTGGATCATGCTGACATCCGTGACGTCGCTGGCAATCAGCGGCACCAGTCTTTTCGTCTGTGTATTGGCGCTTATCTTCGGGTCCGCACGTGAAAAGCTCGGTGGCCTTTTTTACCTCGGACCGTTTGCCCTGAGCCTGGGCCTGGGCCTTCTCCCGGCGTCCGGCCTGATGATCTGGCGCTTCCTGTTATGCGACCTGCTGTGCTTGATCGGCTTTCTCTATCTATGCTGGAAGGCGCCACATCCTTGGCCGTTGTGGGCATTTGGGTTGCAACTGCCGGCAGTGATGGCCGATATTCTCGACCTTGTCATGCATGGCGCCGTGTTGAAATGGACGATCGTTACCTTGCAGAACAGCCTGGGTTATATCATTTTGTTTGTCTTGCTGTGGGGGACCTTGGCGGCCGTGCGACGACGTGGGAAAGAAGGAAGAAAATCCAAAAAATAGGTTGATTTTCCTATTTATGGATATACTTTCCTATTGACTGCCATTTTCATGCGTTACCGAGGGTCTGGCGCGCCATGCCGCTTTCGCACAGCCATATCTGGGCCGCCATCGACGCCCTTGCCAAACGGCTGAACACTACGCCGTCGGGTTTGGCACGGCTGGCCGGACTTGATCCAACCAGCTTCAACAAGTCGAAACGCCTCTCGACGGAAAATCCGCCGCGGCCCCGCTGGCCATCGACCGAAAGTCTCGCCAAGCTCCTGGAGGCGACCGGAATCCGCTTTTCGCAGTTTGCGCGGCTGGCGGAAGGCGATGAGAATAACCAAGGCATTCCCCTGATCGGCTTCGCCCAGGCAGGTAGCGACGGCTATTTCGATGATTCGGGCTTTCCCCTGGGGCAGGGCTGGGACGAAGTCAGCTTTCCCGGCGCCGGCAAGGGATTGTACGCACTCGAAATTTCCGGCGACTCCATGGTTCCGGTTTATCGCGACGGCGATCGCATACTTGTCGACGCGCACAGCCAGAACTTGCGTCGCGGCGACCGAGTCGTGGTCAAGACGACCGATGGCGAGGTCATGGCCAAGGAGTTGGTGCGAATGTCGGGCAAGACGGTGGAATTGCGTTCGCTCAATCCCGACTTCGACGATCGCACCCTGGAACGGCGGCAGGTCGCCTGGGTTGCGCGGATTGTGTGGGCATCGCAGTAAGCGTTCCGGGGTCTGGGACCAACGCCCCCATAATCCTTGCATCTCTTCTGTTTTCGGCCCCTTAAGGCCGTGAGCAGAAGAATAGCGGATCTGGTTCCAGTCTCAGACTCCGAAACCTTATGCGGCATCCTCAATCCGCGTCAGTTCCAGAAACCGCCTTTCGCCATCGGCTGTGAAATGCACGACACGTGAACCACTGTCGCGCCGCACCCATCCTTTGCGGAACAGGTTATCGAGCATCCCCGCTCCCACATGTCCTGCCAGATGCGACGTTCGCGCGCTCCAGTCGAGGCAGATGCGGCACATCGGCCGTGAAGACGGCGACAGTTGGAGTCCCATATCCTCGATAAAAGCCGGCGCGGACGGCCCCAGGCATAAGCCGCCGTCGGCCTCGATCAGCACGCCCTTGCGGAGCAGGCTATTATAGAGGCGGACACCATAGTCGCCGGCAAGATGATCGTAGCATACCCTCGCCTTGCGCAACGCCGGCTCCTTTGGCCCGGGCCGCACCCGCGCCGGGCCTGAGCGTGCCGCCAGCCCCATCAGGATTTCCAGCACCTGCGCTACCTCTGCATCGGCCAGCGCCCAGTAACGATGCCGGCCTTGTTTCGCCAAACGCACCAATCCGGCTTCGGCCAGGCGATTAAGATGCACGCTGGCCGTGGCGGCGCCAATACCGGCCTCAAACGCCAACTCCGACGACGTCAGCGCCTGCCCGGACATCAGTGCAACCAGCATGTTGGCGCGCGCCGGATCGCCGATGGCGGCAGCGACACGGGAGATGTCAGGTCCGAGTCTCATGGCGGCATCCTAATCGCAAAACCACAGGCATGTTTCGTTGTGGAACGAAGCATGCCGTCCGGTCAATGGGTTAAATCATGGCGTCAATAAGCCTACTACTTAATACGGAAACTCATCATCAATAGTTGATTAATCATGCCCGTCACTTGCTTTATCCGTTACCAGATCGATCCTTTCCAGCGCGAGGCCTTCCAGCAGTACGCTGAAAATTGGGGCCGTATCATTCCCCGCTGCGGCGGTTATCTTGTCGGCTATTTCCTGCCGTACGAAGGTGCGAACGACATTGCCTGGGGCCTGATCCGTTTCGACAGCCTCGCCGCCTATGAGACCTATCGTGCGCGCCTGCGTACCGACAAGGACGGCGCCGCCAATTTCCGTATGGCTCAGGAGATGCGCCTCATTCTGCGTGAAGAGCGCACATTCGTCGAGGATATCGCGGGCACGATCGATCGGCCGCCGGCTCAGGACTTGCCGGCCTGATCGCCATATTCCCAGTCGTAAGGTACGCCGGTGTCGCCCAGCACGAACTTCACCAGTTCGGCGAAGCCGGCCTCGGCGCGCACGTCGTTGGACAGGATCAGCACGCAGCGCTTCGAGTCCTTGAGGCAAACCAGGGTATTGGCGGTCTGGCCGTCATGGCCGCCTTTGAAGAAACCGTGCCCCTGCGCCCCGTCGAAGACTACGACGCCCAGCCCGGCATAAAGGTCCTTGCGTTGCTGGTCCGCCGGCAGGTCGGCCTGGAAGGGCGGGAACTGCGTTTTCGTCCCGATATGCAGTTGCGGTTTGGTCATTTCAGCGCACGAGTCGACGCTCAGGCCGTCACAACTGACCAGGGCAGCGGCGAACCTGGACAGGTCAGCGATGGTCGTATCCATCGACCCCGCGGCGCGCGCCTTGCTGCGTTCGTCGTGCTCGCCCACCTCCCCCTTGTCGTTCCAACCGTCGGCCAGGTTCGGACGGAAATCGGGCCGCCAGACAAGCGAGGTTCGCGTCATTCCGAGGTGGTCGAATACATTTTGCGTCAAGGTATCGATCGGCACACCCAGGCCCTGCGACTTGCGGCCGTTGTCAATGACGAACTGCAGCAGAATCATGCCTTCGCCGGAATAGCTGTAGCGCGTGCCGGGGTCGAAATGGATGTGCAGTTTCTGGTCCGGTTCGATCCACCAGAAATTGGCGAAACCGGTCGAATGGGTCAGCACCATGCGCGGCGTGATCGTCTTCCACCGATCGTCACCGGCCAGGTCCTTGTAAGGGCCGTATTTATCCGGATAGATCGCTTCGGGATCGTAATCGACCAGCGGCTTGTCGAGATCATCGGCCAGCGGCGTATCGAGCTTGAGCTTGTCCTGATCGACCAGTTGCATGACCGTGTAGGCGAAGACCGTCTTGGTCAGCGACGCGCCGTACATGACCGTGTCGGTTTGCAACGGATCGCCCGCCGCATTGCGCACGCCGTAAGCCTGGACATAACCGACCTTGCCGTCGTCGATCACGGCGATGGCCAGCCCCTTGGCGCCGGTATCGGCCATGACCTTATGCACTTCCGCATCAATTGCGGCAGGTTGCGGCAAGGCCAGGGCCAGGCTCGGAACGGCCAGAAAAACGGCGACAGACGCGGCGCGCATCAACATGATGACCTCCTGTTTTGATCAGGAGGTCATCATGCGCGTTATAAAGCGTCAATAGGGATCAAACCGCGACCAGTTCACCCGCCAGAGCCTGTTCTATCAGTGCGATAGTGCGCTCAAGGCCGAAAATAGCGACAAAGGTGCCGAAGCGCGGCCCCTGGCTCTGGCCCAACAGAACTTCGTACAACGCCTGGAACCATGCCCGCAGGGGCTCGAAACCATGCGTCTTGCCGACCTCGAAGACGATGTTCTGCAAAATTTCGGCGTCGCGGGTATCATCGGGCAAGGCCTTGAACTGCGCCACAAGGTCGGCGAATGCCACGCGTTCCCGACCATCAGGCAGACGGAAGGACTTGGCCGGTTTGACGAAATCCTCGAAATAGTTAAGCGCATAACCAGCCAGACGGTCGAGCATCGGCTGGCTTTCCGGCGTCGCGCCCGGAATATAGGCGCGCAGGAAACCCCATAGCGTCTCCTTGTCCGAGGCGTTGGCCGCGGAGACGAGATTGAGCATCAGGCCAAAGGTGACTGGCGGCGCCTTGGGCGGTTCGGCGCCGCGCAGGACGAACCACACCGGATTCTCGATCTGCTTGTCGGTTTCCTGGCGCGGGAAGGCGTCGAGTTGCTGGAAGAACTCGTCGGTGGCGCGCGGAATGACATCGAAATAAAGCTTCTTGGCCGATTTCGGCGACTGGAACATGTAGTAGCTTAAGGATTCCGGCGCGCCGTAACGCAGCCAGTCGTCCATGGTCAGGCCGTTGCCCTTCGACTTGGAAATCTTCTGGCCGTGTTCGTCGAGGAACAATTCGTAATTGAAGCCTTCTGGCGGCGTCCCGCCAAGGATCTTGCAGACTTGCGACGACACCTTGACCGAGTCGATCAGATCCTTGCCGGCCATTTCGTAATCCACGCCCAGCGCCGCCCAGCGCATGGCCCAGTCCGGTTTCCACTGCATCTTGACATGACCGCCCGTAACGGGAACCTCGAATTTCTTGCCATTCTCCTCGAATATGATCGTACCGGTATGTATGTTACGTTCGAGCGTCGGCACCTGAAGCACGTGGCCGGTTTCGGGTGAAATCGGCAAAAAAGGCGAATAGGTCGCACGCCGGTCGGGTCCGAGCGTCGGCAGCATGACACCTTGGATGTCGTCGAAACGGTCGAGCGCTGTCAACAGGGTCCGGTCAAAGACGCCGCTCTTGTAACACTTCGTTGATGAGAGGAATTCATACGTGAATCCAAAGCTGTCGAGGAATGTCTTGAGGCGATTGTTGTTGTGCTGACCGAACGAAGGAAATTCGCCAAAAGGATCACGCACCACGGTCAGCGGCTTGTACAGGTCTTCTCGCAGAATGTCGGAATTTGGGATGCCTTCCGGTACCTTGCGCAGTCCGTCCATGTCGTCGGAGAAGCAGATCAGACGTGTCCGCCACGCACTGCCCGTCATGGCTTCGAAGGCCTGGCGGACCATGGTCGTGCGCGCCACCTCGCCAAATGTGCCGATATGCGGCAGGCCGGACGGGCCGTAACCGGTCTCGAAAATCACCGGTTCATCAAGTCCTTCAAACGCCTTCAGCGCTTCATCGCTCTTGCCGGCTCCGATCAACTCCAGCGCCCGTTTCTGGTCGCCGTGATCCTTGAGACGCGATTTGATCAGACGCGCGATCGTGGCGCGGGCCTGTTCAAACGGCCATGCACGGCCGGCGTAAGCAAGGGTGGCAAGCGGACTCATGATATCTGGGAAACTCCTGTGTCAAAAAGGCGCGTTGGCTTTACGGCCCGGCCGGCAGGCCGTCAAGTTCACCTCGAACGCAATCCGACATAGTGCCCCCACTTTTCGTATAAATTGCACGGTCGACGTAAACTTGAGGCAGCCAACAACTCATTCAAGTCTTTCTGCTCCAGGCCAAATCTCTACTTGACCCTATTGCCGAAACGGCCTAGCTTTACGTTTACGTCAATGTAACTTTCGCGCCGGGACGAAACGAGGTCATGGAAGCTCCGAACCGCACCTATTCCATCCGTCAGTTGTCGAAGGAGTTCGATGTCACGGCGCGCGCCTTGCGTTTCTATGAGGATAAGGGCCTGATCTCGCCGCAACGCAAGGGTCAGACGCGGCTGTACAGCCCCCGCGACCGCGCCCGCCTGCAACTGATCCTGCGTGGCAAGCGGCTCGGATTTTCGCTGATCGAAATCCACGAAATCCTCGACCTGTACTCGCCCAAGGACCATGGCGTGTCACAGATGCGCGCGACCCTGGTGAAGTATCGCGGCCAGATCGACAACCTGAAACGCCAGCGTGAGGACATCGACCACGCCATTTCCGACATGCAGGACGGCTGCGTCTGGCTGGAAGAGCAGATCCGCAAACTGGAAGCCGAATCGTAAGCTTGATCAAAACATAATCTAAATTTCCTCATCTACAGGAAACGTCCCGCCATGACCTACAAGGCCCCCGTCCGCGACTACCAGTTCCTGATCAAGGACGTGTTTCGTACCGACCAGTATGGAAATTTGAAGGGCTTTGACGGCGCCGATTCCGAGACCGTGATGTTGATCCTCGATGAAGCAGCCAGGTTTACGGAAGAGGTCGTCGCGCCGATCAACATCACCGGCGACAAGGAAGGCTGCACGCTTGACCCCGCCACTCATGAAGTCACAGCACCGAAGGGTTACAAGGAAGCTTATCACGCCTTGACCGAAGGCGGCTGGACAGCGCTGTCCGGCGATCCGCGGTATGGCGGCCAGGGCCTGCCGCACTTCGTCAACACCGCCTTTTCCGAAATGTTGTCGGGCGCGTCGTCGGCGTTTGGCATGTATCCCGGACTGACCGAGGGCGCGATTTCGGCGATCGCCGCCGGCGGCACGGACGAACAGAAAAGCGTCTACCTGCCCAAGCTGATCAGCGGCGAATGGTCGGGCACCATGAACCTGACTGAACCGCACTGCGGCACCGACCTCGGCCTTCTGCGCACCAAGGCTGTGCCCGCTGGCGATGGCACCTACAAAATCAGCGGCCAGAAGATCTGGATCAGCGCCGGCGAGCACGATTTCACCGGCAATATCTGCCATCTCGTCCTCGCCCGCCTCGAAGGCGCGCCGGCCGGCGTCAAGGGTATCAGTCTGTTCCTGGTGCCGAAATTCCTGCCTGACGCCTCGGGTAACCCGGGGACGCGCAACGGCCTGCAATGCGCCGGGCTCGAACACAAGATGGGCATCCATGGCAACTCAACCTGCGTCATGATCTATGAAGACGCCACCGGCTTCCTGCTCGGCCAGGAGAACGAAGGCCTGAAGATCATGTTCTACATGATGAATGCGGCGCGTTATGGCGTCGGACTGCAGGGGCTGGCCATAGGCCACGCGGCCTATGTCGCCGCCGAACAATTCGCCAAGGACCGCTTGCAGGGCCGCGCCCTCACCGGCCCGAAATCGCCCGACAAGCCGGCCGACAGCATCCTGGTCCATCCCGATGTGCGCCGGATGTTGCTGGAAAGCCGCGCCCTCATCGAGGGCGGCCGCGCCTTTCTCCTCTGGCTGGCTCTGCAGGCCGACTTCCAGCATGTCGCCGAGGACGAAAAGGCGCGCGAAAAAGCCAGCGATTACATGGGCCTGCTGACGCCGGTCATCAAGGCCTACCTGACTGATAAGGGCTTCCGCATCACATCGGACGCCATGCAGGTTCATGGTGGTTGCGGCTTCACCGAGCATTTCCCGGCCTCCCAATACCTGCGCGACGTGCGCATTACCATGATTT
The DNA here is from genome assembly GCA_964474575.1 of uncultured Caulobacteraceae bacterium. Classification (GTDB taxonomy): domain Bacteria; phylum Pseudomonadota; class Alphaproteobacteria; order Caulobacterales; family Caulobacteraceae; genus Asticcacaulis. The sequence goes on from CAYYTA010000057.1 coordinate 95,995, forward strand.
ATGAAGGCACCAACGGCGTGCAGGCATTAGACCTTGTCGGCCGCAAACTGCCGTCGAAGGGCGGCCGCGCCCTGCAAAGCCTCCTCGCCGAGGTCGACGCCTATGTTGCCGCAGAGGAAGCCGGCCCGGTCCCGGCCTATGTCAAGGCGTTGAAGGACACCAAGGCCAAGCTGATGGACGGCACAATGTGGCTGATGCAAAACGGCATGGGCGATCCGGACAATGCCGCCGCCGGTTCGCTCGACTACCTTCACCTGCTCGGCCTGACCTGCATGACCTACATGTGGGCCATGATGGCCAAGGAGGCGCAGAAAAAAATCAATGATGGATTGGACGATCCGTTCTACCTCACCAAGCTAAAGGTTGGCCGCGTTTTCCTCGAACGCATTCTGCCCGACGCCGACGCCCACCTCGCCAAGATGAAGGCCGGCGCCGAAGCGCTGATGGCGCTGGGAGACGAGTTGTTCTAGAGGTTGTCCAACACGTATTCGGCGGCCGACACCTTGAACTCGCCGGGTTGCTCGGCGAACAACTTGTCGATCCTGCCGTCGCGCACGATCATGGCGTAGCGGCGCGAGCGCACCGCGCCCATTCTGTGCGGCGTGGCGTCGTAATCCATGCCCATGGCGCGGGCGAAATCGCCGTTGCCGTCGGCCAGCATGATGACCTCGTTTGTGATCCCCTGATCTTTCGCCCACGCTTTCACGACGAAATAATCATTGACGCTGGTGCAGGCGACGACATCGACGCCCTTGGCCGCGAAGTCGGCGGCGTGGTCCTTGAAACCCGGCAGATGGCGGGCGCTGCACGTCGGGGTGAAGGCGCCCGGCACGGCGAACAGGACGACGGTCTTACCGGCAAAAAAGTCGTGCGATGGTACGGTCTTAGCCCCCTCCTCCTCGGCCACGACGAGAGGGAGGTCAGGTACGTTGTCACCGGCTTGAAGCGTCATCGCGGCTGTCCTTTGCGGATTATGAATCCAGGCTAGGTAAGGCGCATGACATCAAAAGTCGATAGCGGAAAACGCCGCCGGCGCGAAATTTTGCAATCGCGACAGCCTCTCCCATATAGGGTAGGATTCGCGTTCGTTTTCACCAGAAGGATGTGGCGCCCGATGACCTCTTACACTGACACTTCGCTTTCTTCCGATAATGGTCATGTGTCCTTTCAAGGCCAGGTGCTGGTCGCCATGCCCGGTCTTGTCGGCGAGCCTTTCGAGCATAGCGTCGTCTATTTGTGTCAGCACGACGCCGACCACGCCATGGGCTTGATCCTGAACCAGCCGATTAACGGCCTGAACTTCGCACGGATGCTTAAGGAACTGGGCATCAATAACGGCAACCACGATCTCGACGGCCAGAAAATTCTCCGGGGCGGCCCCGTGCAGAATGACCGAGGCTTCGTATTGCACAGCCTGGACTACAAGCTGGATGATGCCACCCTTCCACTCGGCGGGCCGTTTATTCAATTGCCCGACGGTGTCGAGCAGGGTGTCGGTCTTACGGCGTCACGCGACATTCTGGTCGACCTGTCGACCGGGGCGGGGCCTGCCCACGCCTTGATCGCCCTCGGTTATGCCGGCTGGGGTTCGGGCCAATTGGAGAACGAAATCAGCGCCAACGCCTGGCTTATTGCGCCGGCCAGCCAGGATCTGCTGTTCAGTGGCGATCCGGAGCATATGTGGAAGCGGGCTCTTGCCGGACTTGGCATCGATCCGGCGCACCTGTCCGGAGCGGTCGGCACAGCCTGATTTTTGCCGCCACATCTCTCTCCAAGAATGCGAAGACGCTTCGTAAAGGGCGTGAGGCTCACGCACCAATGGTGCGCATGTCGCCATTTTCCAGGGAAGCTACGAGATAGGCCTCGGCCTCGGTGGGAGTCAGCGCCTTGGCGAAGCCCCAGCCTTGTCCCATCTGGCAGCCCAGCACCGACAAACGGTGCGCCAGGCCCATATCCTCAACGCCTTCCGCGACGACGTCGAGGCCAAAGTCGCGGCCGAGCGCCAGGACCGAACGCACGATCTTTTCGGACGATTCCTCGGTCTTCATGGTGTTGACGAACGAACGGTCGATCTTCAGCGTGTCGAAAGGCAGGCGGGCGAGATAGCTCAGCGACGAAAAGCCGGTCCCAAAGTCGTCAAGCGCGATGCCGGCACCGGCGGCGCGCAAGGCCTCCAGCACGCGCGCCGAAGCCTGCGGATCGCGCATGACGTCGCTTTCCGTGACTTCCAGCTTGAGACAATTGCGCGGCAGGCCGGCCTCACGGATGAGACGCGACACGTCCTCGACCAGGTGCGGCCGTTCGATTTCCGGCGCCGACAGATTCACGCTGACGAAAAAGTCGTCGGGCAGGCTGTAGGCCTGGCGCCACTTGGCGGCCAGCTTGACCGTAGCACTGAGCACGATGGTGCCCAGGTCGACCATCAAACCCAGATCACGCGCCGCGCCGAGGAAATGATCGGGCGGAATGATGCCGCGCTTGGGATGTACCCAGCGCGCCAGCGCCTCGAAACCGCTGATGCGGCCGGTGTGAAGATTGACGATCGGCTGGTACCAGGCGTGGATTTCGCCGCTGACGAACGCCTTGCGCAATTCGCCTTCCAGCGCAAGACGCGTCAGGCCGTCGCTTTCTAGGTCGCGGCGATACGCGGCGACACCCCCTGCCCCCTTGGACTTGGCTTCCTCGACAGCCAGTTCGGCCCGGCGCAGCAGTTCCGCCGATTCCGGCGCCTGCTCCCCACCTTCGATCGAAACAGCGCCCATCGAAAAAGTGGGGTGGATATCGAAACCGGCGACGCTGATAGGGCGTTCGATGACGCCGCGCATGCGTTCGGACACGCGCGGGAAGCCACGTTGCGTCAGGACGGCGAACTCATCCTCGCCAAGACGCGCCACGATGGCCGGCTCCCCGAAAGTGTCGCGCAGGCGCTGCGCCAGCATGATCAGCACCAGATCGGCGCGTTCGTGGCCGAGTGCCTCGTTGAGCCGGCGAAAGCGGTTGAGGTCGCCGACGACAAGGTCATACTCACCGCGTTGCGCCAGCAAGCCACGCGCAGCGGTCAGGAAACCGGCGCGATTGTGCAGGCCGGTCAGGGCGTCGGTATATACTTCCTGCGCCGCCGGACCGGTTTCAGGGTAAGATTTGTGCAGGCTGAGTTCGCGGCTGAGATCGGTCATGACGCCGAGCACGGTCGTCCTGCCCGTCCGCCGGCCCTTCAGAAGCAGCAGGCGATGATCCTTCAGGCGCAGCAGGCAATGCATATGGCCGTTGTCCACCGCCGTTTGCACGTTGAGCCCGCCGAGGACACCCTCCAACCGCTCGATCTCCCCGGATTCGAACAACGGGACCAGTTCATCGATGAAGATGCGTCCCCACAACGGTGGCAGGTCGATCCCGGTCAAATCACCTTTGAATTCAAAGCGCTTACGTGCCAGGTCATAGGCCCAGAAGATGCTACCGGCGGCGCGTAGCGCGTCGAGGTGCACCCGTGGATCGCAGAAAATCTCATGCGTACCGGTCGGCATGATTGTCGTGGCGGCAGGTTCGGTTGGTCCGCCTATATTCCAGCCAAAGAGACTGATGTCCGACATGTTATTTGCCACCGCTGAAGTCCGTTGCGCATCTTAACCATCACCGGTTTACAAGCGACTAACGGCTTTTTGCAACGGCCTGTCCTGCTTCGGATTTACGCGGCCAGAAGACGCGCTGCAGGTCCCATCGCGGGTGGCCCGAGGAGGGCCGCGGCGCATCCAGGCTGCGAAACCAGACCCCGTCCGACGCGGGTAAGATCGTCGCGCGTGACACGGCCGATTTCAGCGGCAACCTCGTCGAGGGTGAACACCTTGTCAAAGATCGAAACCTGGCTGGCAAAGGCGGCGCAGCGCGACGCGGCGCCTTCGTGGTTGAGAAACAGAGACGTCATGAACTGCGCCTTGGCTCGTTCCAACTCGTCCTCCACCGGGTCGTGCGCCAGGCCGGACATGACCTGACGGATCAGGGTGATTAGCGGCTCGGCATCCTTGGGCGCACATCCAGCGGAGATACCGAACACACCCCCGTCGCGATAAGGCGTTGCCCAAGCGTCGATGCTGTAGGCCAGCCCCCTCTCCTCGCGTGCTTCCTGGAACAGGCGCGACGCCATGCCGCCGCCGAGAATCTCGCTGAACAGGCGCAAGGGTATGATATCACGGTCGTAGCGACTGAGGCCTTGCCAGGCGAGCGCGATATTGGCCTGTTCAATGCGGCGCTTCTGGACGGCATGACCAATGGCAAAGCGCATGGCCGGCGGCGTGCCGAAGCCTGTCTGTGGCTTGACATTGTCGATGACCTGACGGGCGGCGGCATGGACCTCGTCAGCTCTTACGCCGCCCGACACGCAGATGACGATACGATGCGGCGCGTAAAGCATGCCGGCGAAGGCGCGCAGGGAGTCGGGCTGCACTGGCTTGAGGCTGGCTTTGCTGCCGAGGATCGGCCGGCCAAGGCTTTGGCCGGGGAACATGGCAGCCTGCAACAGGTCGAACACGTGGTCGTCAGGCATATCATACGCTTCGAGAATTTCCTGCTCGACGACCTTCTTTTCACGACGCAAGTCATCACGATCAATCGTTGATCTAAACATCAGGTCGCTGACAATTTCCAATGCCAACGGCATCAATGAGTTCAGGCCGCGCACTTCGAAGCGCGTGTGCTCATAACCCGTCGAGGCGTTGATCGTGCCGCCCTTGCGCTCGATCGCCTCGGCCAGGTCGCGCGCATTGCGGCCGGCGGCCCCCTTGAACACCATATGTTCAAGCAAATGCGCCCAGCCCGACTGGTTGTCGCCTTCAAATCGCGCCCCACCGTAGACAAGCGCATTGAGGGCAAAGGTCTTCAGACCCGGCATGGGATCGACCAGCAGGCGCAGACCGTTGTCGAAGGTAATGAGAGATTGCGATTCGAGGATCATGTGCCGCGCGCCCGCTGCCAGGCGAAGGCGACGAACATACCGAGCATCAGCCATCCCAGGCCGAACCAGGTCAGGGCATATTCCATATGGCGTTCCGGCGGTACACTGACCTGGGCATTGAGCGGCCCCTGCTGCAGGCCGGGGATCGAAACGTGTGATGCCGACAGGTCGACAACCAGGAAATAGTCGCCGCGCACTGAAATGCCCAACGCCTTGCCCATTTCGGAGGGTATCCGCCAGTACCAGTCATTGTCGGCGGGACGGTTGACCGGCGTCACCATGCCGGGTTTGTCAAACGGCCGCAGGCGGCCGACGGCGCCGATCGACATCGTTGGCAGTGCGATCTTGTCGCCGACAAAGCCGAGATCGACCAGCAGCGCCCCGTCCTTCAGCGGGCACGCGGTCAGGACGCGATAACCGGGGAGGCCATCCACTTCGCTGTGCATGTAGATAAAATGGCCGGGTTGAACGGTGCAGGCCACGCTGGCCGAGCGCCAGGCCGGCGTTGCCTGCGCCAGCAACTGTTCCGCCGGAACAGGCGACATGGCCTCGGTGCGCGCCATGGCGGCGATAATGCCTTCCTTCCATGCCATGCGCTGCAACTGCCAGATACCCAGGCCATTGAGCAGCACAAAAGCGATGGCGACGGCGATAAGCATGCCGCGCGGGACCGCCTTGAAAACCATAGCCGGCGTCATCGGTCGCGCACCTTGTGGCGCAGTTGCGACGCCACCATCAGGCCCTTCAGCATCGGCATGAGGATTAGACTAAGGACCACGGCGACTGCGGGCCACACGATCAGTAACTGCGTGATGGGCCAGTTAAGCACCATCAGGCTGTACATCAGGCCCGCGCAGGCGGCAAAGCCTGCGATCAGAATAACAAAGACGACGGGACCGTCACCTGTCTCCGCCGCCTTGAAGTCGATGCCGCACCTGTCGCAGACATCGGCGATCTTGAGATAGGACCTGTACAGCCTGCCCTTGCCGCACACCGGACACTTGCCAAGCGCTGCGGCGGCGAAGTTCACCCCCGTACGGGGCTCACTCATCCGTGCGTGCCGCCGAAGATGACGTAGATGAAAGCGAACAGGAACAGCCAGACCACGTCGACGAAGTGCCAGTACCAAGCAGCCGCTTCGAAGCCGAAGTGCTTCTTCGGCGTGAAATCCCCGCCCAGCAGACGCAGCAGGCAAACGATCAGGAAAATAGTCCCGATCAGGACGTGAAAGCCGTGGAAGCCGGTGGCCATGAAGAAGGCCGAACCGTAGAGCGTCGCCGCCGTCGATTCGTCGCTGAAGAATTCGTGGTTGGTCAGGATGTGGGTATATTCGACGCCCTGGACCGCCGTGAAGGCCATGCCGAGCAGGATGGTCAGGATCAGGCCCCACTTGGTGCCATTGCGGTCACCTTCCTGCAGCGCGTGGTGCGCCCAGGTCACCGTGGTGCCCGAGGTCAACAGCAACAGAGTGTTGACCAGCGGCAGCTGCCACGGATCGAGCGTCTCGACACCCTTGGGCGGCCAGGTCGACCACGCGGCCTTGACTTCGTCGATGGCCTCGGCCGCGCCGGCGCGGTGGCCATGGAACAGGGCCATTTCAAAGAACATCCAAAACCAGGCGACGAAGAACATGACTTCCGAGGCGATGAACATGATCATGCCGTAGCGCAGGCCGATCTGCACGACCGGAGTATGATCGCCGGCTTTTGATTCCTTGATGACGTCGCGCCACCAGAAGACCATGGTCAGCAGGATGAGGACGATGCCGACGGCGAATAGCTGCCAGTGGCCCTTCTCGACGCCGAACAGGCCGCGCATCCACATGACGAGGCCGAACGCCCAGCACACGGCCGCCGCCGAACCCATCAGCGGCCAGGGGCTCGGGTTGATGATGTGATAGTCGTGTTTCACGCCGTGATGGGCCATAGCTCGTTCAACTCACCTTGATGCGGTTTGGTCCCCGTTTAGGGCAATTCCTTTGTCAACACAACGCTTCCACACCAGCTTTTTCCTTAATTTTTGGCGGCTGCGTCCACGTCCTTCACCTGAAAGAACGTGTAGGACAGTGTCACGTCCGGAACGTCCCTGGTGTCGTTGTCCTTCACCAATTTAGGATCGAGATAATAGACGACCTGGAAGTGGCGCGATTCGCCTGGCCCGAGCGTCTCGTTCTGGAAGCAGAAACACTGCAGCTTGAGGAAATACGGCCCCATGGTATCCGGCAAGATGTTATAGCTGGCCTTGCCGGTCATCACCTGCTGCGAGGTATTGGTGACCGTGAAGTAAGCGATCTTCGTTTTGCCGACCTGGGTGTCGAGATAAGGCACGTCCGGCTTGAATGTCCACGGAATAGCGTTGGTATTGGCGTCGAAATGGACCCGCATCACCTTGTTGACCGCCGCCGTCGTGGCCAGTTCCTGCTTCGCCCGGCGCGCCGTGCCGTTGAAGCCGGTGGCCTGGCAGAAGGCGCGGTAAAGCGGTACGCTCACCGCCGTCAGGGCGATCATCGCGCCGATCGCGCCGACCAGCCATAAAACGGTGCGATTTTTGGCCGTCAGCGCCATCAGTGCGACACGGAAATCGCAGAAATGGCCGAGGCGGCTTCGGATGAGGCAAAGGCTGCGCGCTGTTCGCGGTCGTGCTTCACGCCTTGCGACATGCGCGCCATCGAAATGAAGAAGACGAGGACGACAAACACCAGGAGACCCGCGCCGATGGCCAGATTGCGCTGCTTCTGGGCCTTCAGGTAGGCGGCCTTGCCGTCGTCTTCACTCATGACAGAAATCCCTTCAGCGCATGTTCAAGCAGGAGCGTTGCGAACAGCGTTGTCAGATAGAGGATCGAAAAGGCGAACAGGTTGCGCGCCGACAGGGCTTCCTTCTTAACATCATAGAGGCTCTGCTCGCCACCTTCAGGATGGTCGCCGGCCCGCGACAGAAAGACGCGCACCGCAAAGTAGAGGAAGGCCAGGCCACCAAGCACCGACACGGCGAGATAGACCAGGCCGCCGAGGTGGAAAAAGTACGGAAGTACGGCGACCGGCGCCATCACCAGACTGTAGAGCAGGATTTGCAGGCGCGTCGATTTCGCGCCCCTGGCCACCGGCATCATCGGAATGCCGGCATTGGCGTAGTCTTCCGTGGTGTAGAGCGCCAGCGCCCACGAATGCGGCGGTGTCCACAGGAAGATGATGGCGAACAGTATCCACGCCGTCCACGGTGCCGAACCGGTTGCGGCGGCCCAGCCAATCACCGGCGGGAAGGCGCCCGCCGCGCCGCCGATGACGATGTTCTGTGGCGTGCGGCGCTTGAGGAACAACGTGTAAAAGACGACGTAATAAAGGATGGTCAGGGCCAGCAGGCCCGCCGCCAGCCAGTTGACGGCCAGCACCATGGTGACGACCGAAAGCACAGCCAGTACGCCGCCGAACGCCAGGGCGTCGTTCTTCGTTATCCGGCCCGCCGCCACGGGACGCAGCCGCGTCCGCCGCATCAGGGCATCGGTCTCGCCTTCCAGCGCCATGTTGAGCGCGCCGGCTGATCCGGCGCCCAGCGCTATGCACAGGACCGCGACGAAGGCCAGGAACGGGTTTATCTGTGCCGGCGCGATGATCAGGCCAGTCAATGCGGTGAATACCACCAGCGACATGACGCGCGGTTTGAGAAGGTCGAAATAGTCGCGCGGCGTGCCCTTGGTCGCGCCCGACGCATAGGCCGCCTGCATCGCAGCAGCGACATCCATCGGCGGAACGGGACGGGCTTTGGATTTGCGCTCAGGCACAGTCTGATCTCTTGATGTACGAAGGGGTGAAGACCCAAAGCCTTCACCCCTCCCGGATTTTAGTTCTGACGGATCAGCAGCTTAGTGATGCTCTTCGTCGTCCTTGATCACGGGCAGCTCCGCGAATTGGTGGTAAGGCGGCGGCGACGACAGGGTCCATTCAAGCGTCGTGGCGCCCTCGCCCCAGGGATTGCCGGACGGATCAGCCGGACGACGGCGGATGGCGGCCTCGATCAGCATGATCAGGAAGACGATGACGCCGACAAGGGTAATGGCATAGCCGATCGACGAAATAAGCATCCAGTAGGTGAAGGCTTCGGGATCGTCGATGTAGCGGCGCGGCATGCCTTGCAGGCCGAGGAAGTGCTGCGGGAAGAAGATGACGTTGACGCCGACGAACATCAGCCAGAAGTGCAGCCCGCCCAGGAAGCCGTTGTACTTAACGCCATACATCTTCTCGAACCAGTAGTAGTAGCCGGCGAAGATCGAGAACACCGCGCCAAGGCTCAGCACGTAGTGGAAGTGGGCCACAACGTAGTAGGTGTCCTGCAGCGAGTAGTCGACCGCCGCGTTCGACAGGACGACGCCGGTGACGCCGCCAACAGTGAACAGGAAGATGAAGCCTACGGCCCACAGCATCGGCACCTTGAACTCGATCGAGCCGCCCCACATGGTGGCGATCCACGAGAACACCTTCACGCCGGTGGGGACCGCGATGACCATGGTGGCCATGACGAAATAGGCGCGAAGTTCGAAGCTCATGCCCACCGTATACATGTGGTGCGCCCACACGATGAAGCCGACGAAGCCGATGGCGACCATGGCATAGGCCATGGCGAGATAGCCGAACACGGGCTTCTTCGAAAAGGTCGAAACGATCTGCGAAATGATGCCGAAGCCCGGCAGGATGAGGATGTAGACTTCCGGGTGACCGAAGAACCAGAACAGGTGCTGGAACATGATAGGGTCGCCACCGCCTTGCGGGTCGAAAAAGGCGGTCTGGAAGTTACGGTCGGTGAGCAGCATGGTGATGGCGCCGGCCAGGACGGGCAGCGACAACAGCAGAAGGAAAGCGGTAACCAGCACCGACCACGCGAACAGCGGCATGCGGTGCAGCGTCATGCCCGGCGCGCGCATGTTGAAGATGGTGGTGATAAAATTGATGGCGCCGAGGATTGACGAGGCGCCGGCGAGGTGCAGCGACAGGATGACGAGATCCATCGCCTGGCCCGGCGAGCCCATGTGGCTCGACATCGGCGGATACATCGTCCAGCCGCCGGCGAACCCGTTCTGGCCGACGCCCGGGCCCGAGGGCGTGAAGATCGAGGTGCAGAGCAGAATCCACGATGCGACCAGCAGCCAGAACGAGATGTTGTTCAGGCGCGGAAAGGCCATATCGGGCGAGCCGATCATCAGCGGAACAAACCAGTTACCGAAACCGCCGATCATCGCCGGCATGACCATGAAGAAAATCATGATGACGGCGTGGGCGGTGACGACGGAGTTATAGGCATGCTTGGCGTTGGCGACATTGCGCAGGTCGAAGACCCCCATGCTGTCGAGCAGCGAGCCGTGGGCGAAGACCTGCAGGCCCGGTTCGGCCAGTTCCCAGCGGATCAGGCCCGAAAAGGCGCCGCCGACGAGGCCGGCCATGATGGCGAAGAGGAGATAGAGCGTACCGATATCCTTGTGATTGGTCGTGAAGAACCAACGGTCAAGAAAGCCGGGCTTGTGATCGTGATCATCGTGCCCGTGAGCAGCGTGATCATGAGAAGCGGCATGTGAAGACATGGATATCTCTCTTCTACGCGATTATTGTGCGGCCTGGGACGCCGGCTCCGAAGCAGGCGCCGCGGAGGCGGACGTTGTGTCGGACGAAGCGGCGGCGCTGGCCGCGGCGGCATCGGCGGCGGCTTGCGACGCGGCGGCGGCTGATGCGGCATCCGCCGCCTGCATGGCCTTGGTCTTGCCGCCCTGGGCGATGATGTAGGCGTCGAACTCTTCCGGCGTCACGACCTTGACTTCAATCGGCATGTAGGCGTGATCCTGGCCGCACAGTTCCGAGCACTGGCCGTAATAGGTGCCGACCTTGTCGACGCGGAACCAGCCATTGTTGAGGCGGCCGGGGATGGCGTCGATCTTGGGACCGAAGGCCGGAACGGTCCAGGAATGGATGACGTCGGTGGCGGTGGTTTCGATGTGGATGACCTTGCCGACCGGGATAACCAGCTGGTTGTCGGTCTCGAGCAGGTAGGGAATGCCGGCGGCATGGGCCTTGGCGATGTCACGGGCGTCGTCACGCAGCTTCGAATCGATGCCGGTCACAGCCAGTTCCGGATAGTCGTAGGTCCAGTACCACTGGTTGCCGGTCGCCTTCACCACCACGTCCGGCGTCGGCATGTCGTTGTACTCCTTGAGCAGCGACAGCGAGAACACGGCGATGACGACGAGAATGGCGACCGGAACGGCGGTCCAGACGATCTCGATCAGGGTGTTGTGCGAGAACTTGGCGGCAGTCGGATTGGCGCGTTTGTTGTAGCGGACGACAATCCAGATCAGCAGCGCCAGGACGAACAGTGAGATGACCGTGATCACCGGGAACAGGATATCGTTATAGAACCACTCTGTGTGAACCTTCAGCGACGTGGCCGACGGCTGCCAGCCCATCGCCTTGTCCGTCGGCTGGCCGAGCTTATCCTGGGCAAAGGCGGCCGCGGCCCAGGCGGCGCCCGCCACCAGTGTCGCTACCGACGCAGCGGTCCTGAAAAGCCTACCAGCACCCATTGGCAATATCCTCGTCTTCATGGCCGTCTTCCGTAGATCCGGCGGCGGCCGAACACCCCTGAAACTCCCCGGACGGCGGCGCACGGCAGGCGCGCGGCCGGACGCCAATGGCTCCCGTCTCAGTCAGAACGTTCCCATAATGCGTTCGCGGCCAAATGCAAAGGGCAAAAAAAGGAATTCCCGGTTTTCGCCGCCGCCGCCTTGCAAAACAAGCGGAACAGGGCTTTTACGCCTCCTGGTCTGCGCCGTTTTGTCGCAGCAAAGGTAGCGCCAAATCGCGGTTTCTCTGGCCTTGGGCGCGCGCCATCCCTAAATAGGGCGCATCACGCCACCTTGCGAAGCTTTATTCATGTCCCTGCCCATTCATGATTCTCCTGCCGAGTTTGACCTTTTCGCCGCGCAGAGCGTGCTGGCCGAAGCGCTCAAGGGCGCTGATGACGGCGAAATCTTCGTCGAGAAGCGGGAAACCGAGTCGCTTTTGTTCGATGACGGCCGGCTGAAGTCGTCGAACTACGGCGCCGACCAGGGCTTCGGGTTCCGCGTCGTCGCCGGGGAGACGATCGGCTTCGCCAATAGCGCGGAACTGTCGCTCGAAGCGGTGAGACGCGCGGCGGAAGCCGCAGTGCTGGCCAAGCGCGGCAAACCGGTCGATGTCACCCTGGCCGCCAATCCGCAGCGGTCCAACCAAAGCTATTACCAGGCGCATGATCCGCTGGGCGAAATGGCCTTCGCCGACAAGATCGCGCTGCTACAGGCGATGGACGCCTATGCCCGCGCCAGTCACCCCGGTGTGGTCCAGGTCTCGGCGTCGCTGGCCGCCGACAAACGCGACGTCACCATCCTGCGCGGCGAAGGCGAGATTTATCATGATTATCGCCCGCTGGTGCGCTTGAACGTCAGCGTGTCGGTCGAGAGCAATGGCCATCGCGAAACGGCGTCATCCGGGGGCGGCGGGCGCATCTCCTGGTTCGACATCACCGCCCCGGAGAAGTGGCAGGCCCAGGTCGACGAGGCGATCCGCCAGGCCCTGGTCAATCTCGACGCTGTCCCTGCCCCGGCCGGCGAGATGGACGTAGTGCTCGGGCCGGGCTGGCCGGGCGTGCTGATTCACGAAGCCGTCGGCCACGGCCTGGAGGGCGACTTCAACCGCAAGGGCACCTCGGCCTTTTCCGGCCGCATGGGCAAACAGGTGGCGGCCAGGGGCGTAACCATTGTCGACGACGGCACCGTGCCGGACGCCCGCGGCTCGCTCAATATCGATGACGAAGGCACGGCCACGTCGTGTACGACCCTGATCGAGGACGGCGTCCTGGTCGGCTACATGCACGACCGCCTGTCGGCGCGGCAGATGGGCGCCAAGGCGACCGGCAATGGCCGCCGCCAGTCCTATGCCCACCAGCCCCTGCCCCGCATGACCAACACCTTCATGCGCGGCGGCCAGGACAGGCTCGACGACATGATCGCCAATACGAAGAAGGGCCTCTACGCCGTCAATTTCGGCGGCGGCCAGGTCGACATCACCAATGGCAAGTTCGTCTTCCAGTGCACCGAGGCCTATATCATCGAGGACGGCAAGGTCGGTGCGCCGGTCAAGGGCGCGACCCTGATCGGCGACGGACCGGCGGCCATGAGCCAGGTTGACATGGTCGGCGACGACTTCAAGTTCGATCCCGGCGTCGGCACCTGCGGCAAGGCCGGACAATCCGTACCGGTCGGTATTGGCCAACCGTCCTTGCGAATCCGGGGCTTGACCGTCGGCGGCACGAGCTAAACTGGCACGCTAGTTGCTGCGGCATGGTTATTCATCCCTTAAGGATACGGTATCGCCATGCTTGCCGCCTTCAATAACACGTTCGATTTCAAGGGCCGCGCCGACCGCCACGAATACTGGACCTTCACCGTCTTCGCGATCGTGCTCCAGGTCATCGCCGGTCTTGTTGCCGGCTTCATGCATGCCATAGGCTCCGCCATTCCGATGGCCGATATCGTCGGCGTGCTGGGCGGGGGTTTGTCGTTGTTCCTGTTCATTCCCAGTCTTTCCGTGACATGCCGTCGCTTGCACGACACCGGCCGTACCGCCTGGTGGGTGCTGCTCGGCCTGCCGATGATGCTGATCAACGCCGTCCATGTGCTGGCCAGCACCAGGCCGGGTCAATGGCTGCCGTTCGAGGGCTTTGCTGTCCTTTGCGCGCTCAGCCTGTTGGTTTTCATGGTCCTGCGCGGGACGCCGGGCCGCAACCGTTTCGACAGCGTCGACGGCAGCCGCGAACCGCGATCGGCACGCCATATCGCCCGCGAAGCCGGCGACGGTGAGCCCGTCCGCCGTCCAGCCATCATCTTCAGCGACGAAGCCGCAGCCATACTGTGGCCGTCGCGTTTGAAGGACGACGCGTAGGCCTGGATGCAGTCCGGCACATTAAATCTTGGTCATGTTCGCGGCTGGGAAATCTACGAAACTCATCGTAGTGTATCACTATAACAATTTGATTTGTTTAATCTTATTTCGATGTTACCAGCCTCTTTTTGCGGCAACTTGACGGCGAAGGTTACATCCATTTAACTTGTCATAAGTCCCTTCGCGGATATCTCGTCGCCCCACGGGATTGGCCTTGCGACGAACGCGGCGCCCGACGGGGAACCATACGCCATGCGCCGCCTGATCTTGTCCAAGCTTGCCCTCATCTGCGCCGCCGGCCTTGCCCTGCCTGCCCTTGCCGGCGCACAGACGGCGCCAGACGCGACGATGCAGCCGGTCACCCAGACGACGGCCGACGGTCAGGTGGTAACCTACCAGCCCGCCTATTTTGCCGAATTCCAGGTTTCGACCGCTTTCGACATGGTGCTGCGTGTGCCGGGCTTCGTCTTCGACGGCGGTGAAAGCGCGCGCGGCTTTTCCGGAACCGCCGGCAACGTCCTGATCGACGGCCAGCGTCCGGCGACCAAGGCCGACCTTGGCAACACCCTGTCGAACATCAACGCCGCCCAGGTCGACCATCTCGAGCTGATCACTGGCGGCGCGCCGGGCATCGACATGCACGGCCATCGCCAGATCGTCAACGTGGTGCGCAAGAAGGACGCCAAGTCCAGCCTGTCGCTGCTGGCCATCGTGCGCAACATGGACGGCCGCGACACCAAGGGCGTGCTGCTGTTCACCTACAATGCCAATCACGACAACAAGGCGACGGACGTCACCGCGGATATCTTCACCTTCTTCGACAATGGCGCCAACCGCGCCCGGCGCCTGACCACCGACAGCAGCGGCACCCAGGTCATGCAGATCCATCAAAAGGCCGGCGGCGCCGGCATGGAATCGCAGGCCTCGCATTCCCGGCCTTTGCTGGGCGGCAAGATCACCTTCAACGGCACCTACAACCCGTCGATCTATCGCTATGACGCCACCTATGTCGACAGCCAGACGGCCACGGAGCTTCTGTTCGACAAGGATACGCCCAGCGAACTCGGCAGCCAGTACGAGCGCAAGTTCTCACACGGCTTCGACCTCAACCTCAACGTGCTCGATCGCCATGACCGCGAGCATGTGCTCGATACCTACAATGACAGCAGCGGCACGTCCGACTACCGGTCGCTGCGCCTGAGCAACGAGCATATCCTTAACGGCCGCATCAGCTGGCAGAAGCAGGACGGCCTGCTGTTCAGCCTGGGCAGCGAAAGCGCCTTCAACAGCCTGGACGAAACCTCGTCCTTCGTGATGAATACCAGCAGCCAGAACGTCCCGACGACGAGCGTCCGCGTCGAGGAAGACCGCACGGAATCGTTCGCCTCGGTCAACTGGAAGGCGACGCCCAAGCTCAGCTTCGAAGGCGAGGTCAAGGTCGAGAACTCGACGATTTCGGTGCCGCAGGATCATCGTTCCGACAGCTTCACCTACCTCAAGCCACGCTTCGAGGCGGTCTATACGATCGACGACAAGACCAAACTCAGCTGGAAAACGGTGCGTCAGGTCGACCAGTTGAGCTTCAACGGTTTCGCTTCGACCGTACAGTTGCAGACCAACCAGGTGACGCTTGGCAATACGGCCCTGGTGCCGCAGAAGGACTGGCTGAACACGCTCATTTTGGAACGTTCGTTCTGGGACAAGGGCGCCATATCGATCGCCTACGAGCACTACGACTACGAAGACACCTCGGACTTCATCGCCCTGATCGATGGGAGCGACGTCTATTCGGCGGTCGGCAACTTGGGCAAGGGCACGGCTGACTATCTCCATATCAAGGTCGATACGCCGCTCGACAAGCTGCATGTACCGCACGGTACGCTCAGCATCGATGCGACCAACCGCCAGACCAAGGTCAAGGACCCGATCACCGGCCGCAACCGGCAGATTTCGGGCATGGAGCGCTGGGTCTACCAGGCCAGCTTCAGCCAGGAATTTCCGGCCTCGCGCACGAGCTGGGGCATCGATGTGCAGGAGCTCAACCAGGACCGCAACTACCTGGCCAACGAGCTCGACGATTCGCATTTCGATCCGTGGACGCAGTTCTGGTTCCAGTACAAGACGCCGAAGAACGTCACCTTCAAGATCATGCTGAAGAACCCGCTGAACCTGCGCTTTACCCAGGACCGGACGGTCTACCAGGGCCTGCGCGACCAGACTCCGGTCGTCATGACCCAGCACACGACATCGCACATCCCGCCGATCATCGAACTGCGGCTCAAGAAGGATTTCTGATCCCGTTTTCCAACGCCTGATCGTGCCGCCCGCCGAAACGGGCGGCTTTTTTTTGGCCATCGTCGTCATGGCCGCCAAGGCGGCTTTGGCAGGAGGTTGCCAGATTAAATCTCTGTCATGATCGGGCGCCGTTTTATCTACGAAAAACATCGTAGATTTTCGACTTAATTTATTGATTTATAATGCATTTTATTGCCATCCTAAATGCCAATTTTGTCGCGAACCGGTCGCAAATGTTACATCCATTTAACTTGTCACTTAGGCTTCTCCAGCTATCTCGTTGTCGCACGGGAGACGTCAGGCAGGGGCCGGCGGCCCGACCGGGGACTACGTCACGCCATGCGCCGCCATACCATGTCACAACTCGCTCTCATCTGCGCCGCCGGCCTCGCGCTGCCCGCCCTCGCCTTAGCTCAGACAGCGACCGACCAGACCACGGGTACGTCCGCCCAGCCGGCTTCCGGGGACGATAACCAGACCGTCAAATATACCCCCGATTACTTCGCCCAGTTCCAGTCTTCCACGGCGCTCGACATGGTCTTCCACGTGCCGGGCTTCAGCTTCAACCGTGGCGACAACAGTGTGCGCGGCTTCGCCGGCGCCGCCGGCAACGTGCTCATCGACGGCCAGCGCCCGGCCAACAAGGACGGCCTCGATCAGACGCTCGACAATATCTCGATCGCCCAGGTCGACCATATAGAGCTGATCACCGGCGGCGCGCCGGGCATCGACATGCAGGGCTATCGCCAGATCGTCAACGTGGTGCGCAAGCAGGACGCCAAAGCGACCATCCAGTTCGGCGGCAACGTCAAGGTCTATCCGGACGAATCGGCTCCGGCGACCTTCCTGACCTATTCCAGCAACAAAAACGGCACTTCGCTTGATGTTCACCTTGAGCTGTTCCGCTTTCGCGACAATGGCGTATGGCCGACCAAGCGCTGGACCTATACGCCCGATTTCAGCGATCCCAATCCGGTCTTCACCGACATTCCGCAGAAGGGCGGCGGCTGGGGACACCAGGAAAAGGTCGACTATTCGCGCCCGCTCTGGGGCGGCAAGCTGTCGTTCAACGGCAACTACAACCCGATCGACTATGACCTCAATGCCGCCTACGTCACCGATGGCAACCGCGCGCCCGAACATCTCGATATCAAGCAGATGCCGTCCGATCTCGGCCTGCAGTATGAGCGTTCGCTGACCAAGAAGCTGACCCTAGACCTCAATGCCCTGCGCCGCTACGAGCGCGACTCGACCGACGATGTCATTACCGATAGCGGCGTGCGTTCGGAATACAAGGCGCTCAGCCAGTCGTCCGAGCAGATCTTCAGCGCCAAGCTCACCTTCGCCCAAAGCGACAAGATGACGTGGAAGTTCGGCGGCGAGACCGCCGTCAACGTCAGCGACAATGCCACCAGCTATACCCAGAACGACACCTCGCAGAATGTGCCGTCGGACATCGTTCGCGTAGAGGAAGACCGCGAAGAATACTTCGTCACCGGCAACTGGCAGCCCTTGAAGCGGCTCAGCGTCGAAGGCGCGATCAAAGTCGAAACCTCGACCATCTCGGTCAAGCAGGCCAACCACTCCAAGTCGTTCGTCTACCCGAAACCCGAATTGCAACTGGTGTGGTCGCCGACCGATAAGGTCAAGGTGAGCTGGCGTACCGAACGCGTTATCGGCCAGCTTAATTTCGGCGATTTTGCCTCCTCGGTGTCGCTCGACACCAGCGTGGTCAAGGCCGGCAATCCCGATATCGTGCCGCAGAAGGAATGGCAAAATTCCCTCAGCTTCGACTACAGCTTCTGGGACAAGGGCGCGATCAACGTGACCTTCAAGCATTCCGCCCTGGAAGATACGCTCGACTACGCCCCCATCGTCACCGCCGACGGCGTGTTCAACGCCCGCGCCAATGTCGGCGACGGCACGCGCGATGATATCTCGACCTCTATCACCCTGCCGACCGACAAGCTGCACATCAAGGGCGGCGAACTGAAAATCGACTACACGCGCACCATCACCAGCGTCAACGATCCGATCACCCACCGTTCACGCGCCATTTCGAACCTTAATCCCGAGAATTACGTCGTTACCTTCAACCAGAACTTTCCGAAGTCGCGGACGAGCTGGGGCATAGAGATCGACAGCCTGAACAACTCCCTGCAATACAATGCCAGCGACGCCTATCGCTTCGTGTCGCAGAATTGGTTCGCCCTCTATGGTGAGTACAAGACGAAAAACAACATCACCTACGGCATCGTTCTGCAGAACCCGTTCGGCCGCCGCGACAAGTATGACCGCACGGTATGGAGCGGCTTGCGCGACGAGTCTCCCGTCGATCATATCGAGCACAACAAGTCGACACAGAAGCCGTTTATCATCTTCCGCATCCGCAAGGAGATGTAGGCTGAACATACCATTTGGTATGCAACATCGAAGTCAATAGTTGATGATAAAGGTCGCGCCTTTTTGATAGCTGCCTTTCTCATTTCGCTTCCGTCATGCCGGGATCGAGCGGCTGGGAATCGTTGACGCCGCCAGCCCATCCCTTGATGAAGAAGCTGAGGACGAAGAAGCCAAGGCCGATAGCGATGGTTAGCCAGCCGACCTGGCTGAATACCTTAAGCGTCGTGTGCAGCGCCGTGGCGGGATCGACAACCTCGCCACCGATGGTGAAGGCGGCCGTCATCTTGGTAATCTGGCCGCCGACAAACTGCGCCCACGACAGGCCGGTGAACCACAGCGCCATCATGGTCGAAACCACGCTCGACGGCGACAGCTTGGTCTGCTGCGACAGGCCGACAGGCGACAGCGACATCTCGCCGACGACGGTCAGGAAGTAGTTGAGCACCAGGAAGATCAGCGGCAGGCGGAAAGCGGCGTTGGCGAACGGCGCACCCCACACCAGCACGATCAGGCCAAGGCCGGTGGCGACGATGCCGAAGGCGAACTTCTTGACCGGATCGGGATCGGCGCTGCGATTGCCGAGGAAGGTGAACAGGGCGGCGAAAATCGGCGCCAGGATCAGAATGAAGGCGGCGCTGAACAGGGTCGAGGATTGCGCCGCCGTCAGGCCGGTGTCGATCCACCACGTGCCAGGCGGTACGTTTCCGACCTGATCCTGTGCGCCGAACAGCAGATTGCCGATACGCACCGGCGCAGCCAGGACCTGGAGGTTGATGTTGCGATCTGTAAACAGGTTGAGCGCCGACCCGGCCAGTTCCTCAAGCGCGAAAAACACGACCGACGCGATGCTGAGCACCAGGGCCAGGGCGATGCGGAAGTTCTCTATCCGCGTGAACTTCGTCGCCATGTTGAAAATGACGTAGCCGAGCATCAGCAGGGTCAGGCCGACAAGGACGTAAAAGACGATGTCGTTGCGCTGGACGAGGAAAAACACCACCGCCACGCCGGCCAGCGATAACAGGTAGATCAGGTTTTCCTTGCGCAACACCCCACCGCCGGCGCGCACGGCTTCGTCAGGAGCATCACCCCTGCCCTCGAGATATTTTTTGCCCGCCATGAAGCAGATCAGACCCAGCAGCATGCCGATGCCGGCCGCGCCGAAGCCGTAACTCCAGCCATAGCTTTGACCAAGCCAGCCACAGACGATCGCCGCCCAGAACGAACCGAGGTTGATGCCAAAATAATAGAGCTGAAAGCCTGCGTCACGACGTGGATCGCGATCGCCATAAAGCTGGCCGACAATGGTTGATACATTCGGCTTAAGGAAACCGACGCCCATGATGATCAGGGAAATCGACAAGTAAAAAGCGTTTTCGGCCCACGACGTCACGACGTGCTTGTCGATGCTAAAATCGCCCTTGGCCAGGGTCGCCGGCACTGGCGCGCCAACGGACAGGTTGTCGATGGCCAGGCCGTCATGGCCGTCGGGATGGTAGCTATACAGTGCGTCGCCGATCTTCAGCTTCGGCTCCTGTTTGGCCTCGGCGACGATGGCGTAAGTCTGGCCGTGATAGCTGAGCGTCTGCTCCGCCGGCTTGCCCTCGAAGGCCATGCCGAAATGGCCAAGCACGAGCAGAATGGCGCCAAAGATCGCCGCCTTGCGCGTCCCGATCCAGCGGTCGGCCACGATCCCGCCGACCAACGGGATCAGGTAAATCAGGGTCATATAGGACGAGTACTGCGCCGCCGCGTGGTCGTCGGTGAACAGGAACTGCTTGGTCAGATAGAAGATCAGCAGCCCACGCATGCCGTAGAACGAAAACCGCTCCCACATTTCGATCAGGAAGCAGATTACCAGCCCCTTGGGATGCCTGCGCATCTGCAGGAAGACCGGGATGCCGGTCAGGATGGTAATGACGATGCCGCCTAGGAGGACGAGGTTGATCATGAACGGGCCCTGTCGATTGTCCGGCATCGATCCATTAGGATCGTTACCTTTTCAACAACAAGACCAGCAATTTCTGCCTTTGGCAAGCCTGCGCCTGATAGCGACCGTGCGTGATCAATATTGATCAATAAGCTTCCTCGGCGTAGAGGCGCGTGATGTCGCCTTGCCACTTGCCATGATAGAGGTCGAGCAGGCGTTCGGCCGGCGTAATGCCCGACTCGGCGATTTCGAACAGTTCGCCAAGATAACCGGTCTCATCGACCATCCCGCCGGACAGGCGGTTGCGGCGGCGCAGTCCGTCCCTGGCGATGGCAATCACGTCCATGGACCAGTCCTTGACCGGACGGCCCGCGATTTCACCCTTGAGGCCAGTGCGTGCGGCCATACCACGCAGAGTATTGTGGTCGTTCTTGCTCCAGCCCTTGACCAGGTCCCAAGCGGCGTCGAGGCTGGTCTGGTCGTAGAGCAGTCCGGCCCACAGCGCCGGCAAGGCGCACAGGCGGCTCCATGGGCCGGCGTCGGCGCCACGCATCTCCAGATACTTCTTGAGACGCACTTCCGGAAACAGGGTGGTCAGGTGATCGGCCCAATCATCCATTGACGGATAGTGGCCGGGATAGGCCGGAAGTTGGCCGTTCATATAGGCCTTGAAGTCCTGGCCCGACACATCGATGTAGTGGTCGCGGTGGACGAAATACATCGGTACATCAAGGGCGTAGCGAGCGTATGTCTCGAAACCGAAACCGTCGTCGAAGACAAAATCAAGCATGCCTGTGCGATCGGGATCGGTATCCGTCCACACGTTGGCGCGTGCCGAAAGAAAGCCGTTCGGCTTGCCTTCGGAGAACGGGGAGTTGGCGAACAGCGCCGTGGCAATCGGTTGCAGGGCCAGGGAAACGCGGAACTTCAGCACCATGTCGGCTTCGGATTCATAGTCGAGATTGGCCTGGACGGTGCAGGTGCGCAACATCATGTCGAGGCCGAGCTTGCCCTTTTTCGGCATATAGGCGCGCATGATATTGTAGCGCCCCTTCGGCATGACCGGCGTTTCCTCACGCGTCCACAGCGGTGAAAAACCGACACCGAGAAAACCGAGACCCAGTTCGGACGCCACGGTCTTGACCTCAGTCAAGTGCTGGCCGGTTTCGTCGCAGATATCATGGATGGTCTCGAGCGGGGCGCCGGACAACTCGAACTGGCCGCCGGGCTCCAGCGTCACCGATGCGCCTTTGCGCGTCAGAGCAATCAGATTGTCGCCTTCGTAATAGCCCTGCCAGCCAAAACGCATCAGGCCCTTGAGCATGGCCTGAATGCCATCGGGACCACCATAGGCAGGGCGACGCAAGTCATTCAGATGAAAGGCTAATTTTTCATGTTCGGCACCGATGCGCCAGCGTTCCCGAGGCTTGCAGCCGGACTCGAAATAACCAACCAGTTCGGTGAACGACTGTATCGGCTCGACGTCTCCGTTATAAGCCATTCGCCACCTTCCCTGTTACAGCTACAAATCCCGCGCCTATATGGGCCGCTGTCCTACGCAAGACAAGGCGGAAGACCGTAAATTTAGCGCCAATCCCCAATCACGGCCTGAACCAGGGTCAGCGCGCTGATAGCGGCGGTATCGGCGCGCAGGATTCGCGGGCCGAGATTGACGGGATGCACCTGGGCATGGGCACGCAAGCGCTCACGTTCAGAATCCGAAAAGCCGCCTTCTGGTCCGATCAGCAACGCAACGGATGCCGCCGCATTGGATGCGCATGCATTCATATCTGTCAGAACGGCAAGCAACGATCTCGTTAGTTGCCGGTCCATCTCATGTTTCGAATTTTCATCTCCATAAAGAACGGACCCACAGATGTTGGATGCCAGCCACACATCGAGTTTTACGGGCGGTAAAATTTCTGGAACGTCGAGTCGTTCGGTTTGCTCTGCCGATTCTTTTGCAATGGAAACGAGGCGTTCAATATTTGTATAACTCACGTTAGACCGATCAGTTATAACCAATTGTAATGTTCGAACGCCAAGCTCAGTAGCCTTTTCCACGATGTATTCCAACGGCGCGCGCTTGATCAAGGCAGCAACCAGGGTCGGTCCAAGCGTGCCGATTTGCGGACGTACCTGTTCATGCAATTGCAAGCTGACCGACTTTTTGCCGACCTCCGCGAGGCGGGCAAGCCATTCGCCGTCGCGGCCGTTGAAGACGGCAATCTCATCGTTTACATGCAAACGCATGACGGTCGTCAGATACCGCGATTGATCAGGATTGAGCGAAAAGCTCAACCCGGTGACGAAGGGCGGCGTCGGTTCGGAAATGTAAAGGCGGATCATGGCTGTGGTTTAGGCCCGATGCCCCTGTGACTCAAGCCACCGAATAGGTCGTTATCCGAACGGGCTTGCCGGCGGCGAGCAACCCCTGGTCATATGATTTTGGCAGTTCATCCGGTCCGGCGCCGCGATAGCTCCAATAGCTGAAATAGAAAGAGCCAGCGGTGCCGGAGGCCTGAGTTTCAAGCTTGCGGAAGTTGCCATCGGTGAGATTGTCGAACTGACGCACGAGATTCTTGTTGCTGCTTTCGCCCATGATACGGGTGACGGCATGTATCCACATGCCCGGATATGTACGCACCGGTCGCTCCACGTCGTCGTCCCCGGGCGGCTTCCTCGGGTCCATGCCGAGGCCCCATGCCGCAATCAGTCGATTTTTGTGCGTATCGAACAGGAAGTAAAAATCATCGACACCACTCAATTCCAGCGCCCTGGCGGCTGGCAGTTGTGAGGTGCGCATATAGTCACGGATCCAGACATCGACCAGATACGGCGCGATGAGTTTGTCCCAGCTGTCGCCCGGATCACGAGGGTTGACGGAACGCATCAGCAGACCGAGAAAAGGATATTGCGCCATGGGACAACCCGCGGATAAAGGCCAGTACGCTTACGCAACGTCCTTGTGTAGTATGGCGCACCGGCGGGCGCAAGGCTGGGCGGCCCGCTTGACTTAAACGTGTTTGTCGGTTCTGCTTGATATAGAGAGGGAGGCGGCATGAAAACCCACGACACGCCGGAAAAGAGCTATGATCTCGAACGCCTGGTCTTT
The DNA here is from genome assembly GCA_964474575.1 of uncultured Caulobacteraceae bacterium. GTDB lineage: Bacteria > Pseudomonadota > Alphaproteobacteria > Caulobacterales > Caulobacteraceae > Asticcacaulis. The sequence continues at coordinate 119,642 of CAYYTA010000057.1, forward strand.
TTCTCGGATGGCGTTTTCGCCATCGCCATCACGCTTCTTGTCATTGAAATGCGTCCACCCACGCAATGGGATGGCTCGCTGCTCAGCCTCATGGAGGCGCTTGCACCCAATGTCCTCTATTACGCCATCAGCTTTTCGGCGATCGGCGCCTTCTGGATGTCGCACCGCCTGATCTTCCGCTACGTCCATACCTTTCGCGAAACGGTATCGTGGCTCAACCTCCTCTTCCTGCTTCTGATCGGTCTGATGCCGCTGGCGACCGCGGTGCTGAAGGAAGGGCAATTGACGCACACCATGAGCCTTGCCGCCATAGACGTCTATGTCGGCCTGATCTGCCTGCTGTCGGTAGTCGTGGGCGTGTTGTGGGGCTATATATCGCTGGTGGCGAACCTCGTTGATTCTCGCGTTACCGCCCATTTCAAATGGATCACCCTGGTCCGCCTGGCGATCATTCCGCCGATCATGTGTTCGGCGTCACTGTGGTTCGGGACCCGCTTCGGGCTTGGGCCGGCGATGGTTTTCGTCGCGGTCTGCGCCTTTATCTCCGGCCGTATCCATTCCAGCCCATTCGGCAAGGCGGCGCCTGCAGAGTCCGCGCCGCCCATAACCTGAAGGGGTACATTACTTCTTCTCGGCGATGATGTCGCTCCACAAGTCCGGCGTGCCGTCGATGCGGACGATCGAGGGATAACGCAAGCCGCCGTGGTAATCGATGACGATATCCTTGTATTTGTCGCCCGACTTGACCAGCAGGTGGATGGGATCGGTCGAGCCGCCCTTGTCGTCCTTTTTCGGGCCGGCAGCCGTGATCGCGTCTTTCAGCACGTCCGCGTCATAGGCGGTGCCGTTCACCGCAATCACCTTCATGTCAGAGGTCAGGCCCGCCTTGAACGCCAGCGTATCCCAGTTGACGTTGCGGATGGAGCCGTCCTTGGCGAGGATGAATCCGATCGAATAATCGAAATCGTCCATCTTGTGCTCGCTCTCGCGCGCCTTCCAGTAGTCGTTGGGCGTGTCGCTATAGACGAGCTTGTAACCGGCGCGCGTGATGCCGTCGAGCGGCGCGCCCTTGCCGTGGTCGTGCAGGCGCGTGTTGAGGAAGGTCGCCCAGTCATAAGGATAGACATCGTTGAGCGCCTTGACCACATCGTCGAAGCCATAGGTCACCTCGCCCCACGCGCCGTTGTTGACGCCGAAGAAGGCCCTGGCGAAGTCATCGAGCGACTTCTTGCCCTTGGTGCCCTGGCGGATCAAAGTGTCGGCGTCGAGCCAGATCAGCAGGCCCTGGTCATAATATTCCTCGCTGCCCTGATAATTGCCCCACGACTGTCCGGCGCGCTCGGCGATGATCGGGTCGTTGGTGGTGTCTTCAAGGTCGCGCCACTGCCGCATCGACAGGTTATCGTAATAGGCCGCCAGGCTGGCGATGCGCCCCATGTACTGGTCCTTGGTGAACAGGCCCGAACGCGCTGCCAGGACATTGCCCCAGTATTCGGTCTGGCCCTCATAGACCCACAACAGGCTGTCGCGCATCGGCGCCTGGTAGTCCGGCGTCCACAGGTCGTTCGGCCGGCGGAACTTGCCGTTCCACGAATGGGTGAATTCGTGCGCGAACAGGTCGCGGCCGTAGAACTTGTCCTTGAAGTCCGTGAAATATTCGGTGTCGACGCTGTTTTCCGAGCTGCGGTGATGTTCGAGGCCGATGCCGCCGAGTTCATCGGTCGCGGCGGCCAGCAGGTCGTAGTGGTCGTAATGGTGCGAGCCATAGAGCTTGTAGGCCTGCTGCACCAGCTTGCGGTGCACGGCGACGACGTCATCCGGCACGTCGAGCATGTCGGCCTTGTCGGCGACGATGTCGAGGTGGACCGGCACGGGCGCGCCGGGGTCGAGGTCGATGCGCTTGAAATAGCGGCCAGCGAACATCGGCGAGTCGATCAGCACGTCATAGGGCACGGTCTTGAAATTGATGGTGTTGCCGCTTGAAGAATCGATATCGAGCGCACTGCCTTGCTGCCAGCCGGCCGGCAGGGTGACCGAGGCGGTGAACGGGATGCGCGACGCATAGTAGCCCGCCGGATAGAGTGAGGCAAAGGTCCATTGCAGATTCAACATGTTTGGCGTTATGACGATGCGGCCGACGTCCCCGCTGACCGGCCCCAGGTATTTGAAGTCGGCGCTAATCTCGGTAACACCCGCCGGAACATTGACGTGGAAGGCGTTGATGTCGACCGGATCGCGCGACCAGGTCAGATTCTGCCCGCCGGCGGCAAACATGAAGCCCGCCATCTTTTGAACTTCCTCGATGCCGTCGGGCTCGTGGTCGCCCGGCAGCCACTTCGGCGCCAGCAGGATCAGGTCGCCGGCCTGCGTGACCGGAATGGTTTCGTGAATCTGGAAGATGCGGTGGTCGGTATCGGTGGCGTCGACCGAAATCTTGATGGTGCCTGGATAGGGCACGTCCTGGGCCGCGGGCAAGGCCGGCGGCATCGGCGCCCACACCGGCTTGGGGGCGTCCTGCGCCAGGGCCTGGGAGGTCAGGAGCGACAATGCCAGCAGGCTGACGCCCGCGCCGAGATGCCATCTTGTCATGGGAAACGCCTTCCGCGAATGAATGGTTATAAATTAACACCCTTCCGCACATCGCCCTGTTTGTAAATGCCGGCAAGGTTAAGCTTTTGTAATGTCGCAGGGCAGCGAAGAGGGCCGGCTCGCGACGAACCGGCGCTATTCGCAGACGCGGTATCCCGCTTACTTCTTCTCGGCAAGAATGTCGTCGAGATACTTCGGAGCTCCGTCGATCGGCTGCAGCACCGGATAGCGCAGGCCGCCGTGATAGTCGAAGTTCACCGTCTTGTAGGTGTCATCGATCTTGAACAAAAGCTGGATCGGGTCGGTCCCGGTCTTGGCGGCGGTGATCGCCGCCTTGAGGCCGTCGCTGGTATAGCTCTTGCCGTTGACCGCCAGCAGCGTCGCACCCGGCGCCAGGCCGAGCTTGAAGGCCGGACCGTTCCACATCACGCTGGTCAGGTTGCCATCGGCGGCGCTGACGCCGAAGCCCAGCGAATAGGTGAAGTCGGCCGAATGGCGCAGGCCTTCGACCGCCTTCTGATAGTCGCTCGGCGTCTCGACATAGGCCAGTTTGTAGCCGCCGCGCGTGATGCCGTCGAGCGGCGCGCCGCCGTTATTGGCCTCGCCATGGCCATCAAGGCGCGTGCGCAGGAAGGTCGCCCAGTCGTAGGGATAGACGCCGTTCAGCGTCTTGACCACGTCGTCGAAGGTATAGAGGTTTTCGTTCCAGTCGCCGTTATTGACGCCGAAGAAGGCCTTGGCGAAGTCATCGAGCGACTTGGCGTTGTTGGTCTTCTGGCGGATCAGAGTGTCGGCGTCGAGCCAGATAAGCAGGCCTTCGTTGTAATAGTCCTCCGACCGCTGCTCCGAACGCCAGTTCTGGGGGCTGCGCGACGAAATGATCGGATCGTTGGTCGTGTCCTGGAGCGCCCGCCACGACCGCCCCGGCAGGTTGTCGTAGGACGCGGCCGTCGCCGCCAGCACCTGCAGCGCCTGGTCCTTGCTGTAAAGTCCCGAACGGCCAGCCAGCATGATGCCCCAGTACTGCGTCTGGCCTTCGTAGACCCACAGCAGGCTGTCGCGCATCGGCACGTCGAAATTCGGCGTCCACAGGTCGGCGCCGCGGCGGTACTTGCCGTTCCACGAGTGGGTATATTCATGGGCCAGCAGGTCGCGGCCGATCCAGGTATTGGCCCAGTCGGTGAAATACTTGGTCTGGACGCCGTCCTCCGACGACCGGTGATGCTCAAGGCCGTTGCTGACCAGCTTGTCCGAGGCCGACACCAGGAAATCGTAGTGGTTGTAATGGTGCGCGCCGTAGAGCTTGTACGCCTGCTGAATTAGCTTGCGGTGGATGGCGATGACGTCGTCGGACGCATTGAGCAGTTCCGGCCGGTCGGCGACGACGTCGAGGTGAACCGGCACGTCCGAGCCCGGATCAAGGTCGAACGACTTGAAATAGCGGCCGGCATAGATCGGCGAGTCGATCAGCGTATCGTAGTCGGTCGTCTTGAAGGTGACGGTGTCGCCGTCGCGATGATCGGTTTCGAGCCCGGTGCCGTAACCCCAACCCGCCGGGAAGATGACCGTCGGATTGACCGGGATCTGCTTGACGTAATAGCCGGCGGGATAGAGCGAGGCGAAGTTCCATTCCAGGTCGAGCATGTCCGGCGTCATCATCTCCGGACCGGCGGCGGCGGTGACAGCGCTGAGATAATCGAAATCGACCGTGACCGTATCCACGCCCTTGGGCACACTGATGTGGAACGCGTTGACGTCGACCGTGTCGCGCACCCATTCCAGGCGCTGGCCGTTCGCGGTAACGACCAGTTCAGCGATCTTGGAAATGTTGGTGCCGGGCGAATGGTGGCCGGGCAGCCACTTCGGCAGCAGCAGGATCAGGTCTCCGGGCTTGGCGACTGGCACGGTTTCGTGGATCTTGAATATCTTGTGGTCGAGGTCGGTGGCGTCGACTGTGACATTGAGCGCGCCCTTGTAGGGAGTATCCACCGGTGCGGGAATGGCCGGCGGCGGTGCGGCCTGCACCTGCGCCATGGCCGGAACGACCGCCGCAAGCGCCAGAGCGCTGACCAGTCCGAAAATCCGCTTTTTCATCGCTGTTCCTCTCCGTCAAAACAGACGAAGCAGCCAAGCGCAGATTGTTTCAGTTGTAAAGGAGCGTCAGATTAACGATCTGTAATGTTGCCGCGCCGTTCGCTTATTTGCGGTAGCTCTGGATCAATTCGTAGAAGGCGCTCTTGTCGGCGTCGCGTTGAAGAGCGTTGGGCGCGCTGAGGACAAAACTGACGACGAAGCGCTGGTCGCCGTCGGTTTCCTCGACATAGGCCATCAGTTCGCTGTCGCCCTTTACAGTGGTGGTATCGAGCTGGAAGACGCGCACATCGCGGCCATCGGCCGTCTTGCCTGGAGGCAAGCGCGAAAACTGGACAGCGGGGTCGTCCTGAAGCATCGCCTGCTGGTCGAAGGCGATGAAGCTGTCCATCGGCACGGCGTCATTGGCGACGGCATTGGCGTAGAGCATGGCTGACGGGTTCGCCGGATTGTCGCCGGCTGGCAGCAGGATATTGACGCCATTCTTGAGGCTGAGATCGGGCGCGGCTTTCCAGCCGGCGGGCGCGGTGATCCTGGGCCACCAGGCGTAATGGTCCGCGCCGCCGGGCATCTGGACCTTGTCGATACCCGCATGCGCCACCGGGCCGATCGCGAAGGCGACGGCGAAAAGAGCCAGTATTCGAGCACGTTTCATGGTCCTACTCCGGTAATGGAATGAATTCGACTTCGTCGCCCGGCACCATGGGGAAGCGCCCTTCCCTCCAGTCGGCCTTGGCCTGCTCGATGCGCTCCGGCCGCGACGAGACGAAATTCCAGTAGATGTGGCGTTCGCCCACGGCCTCGCCACCGATGATAACGAAGTGCACCTCAGGCGACAAAGCCTTCAACTGAACGTGCGCGCCCGGCGTCAACACAGCCATCTCATAGGCTTGCAGGCGCAGGCCCCCGATCTCGAGTTCGCCGGCACAAATATAAACGGCGCGCTCGGCGACGCCCATCGGCGCCTGCAACTCACAGCCGAACGTCATGCGGCCTTCGACATAGAGGGTGTCGGCATAAACCCTGACCGGCGATCTGAAGCCGAACGCCGTGCCCATCAACACGCGCACCGAGGCGCCGTCTTTGTTGAACGAGGGTATGTCGCCAGCATCATAATGAAAGAATGCCGGATCGATTTCCTCGTCGGCCTCCGGCAAGGCCAGCCACAACTGAAGGCCATCGAGCTGGCGGGTCTGCCGGATGGCCTCATCCTCTTCACGCTCTGAATGGACAATGCCGCGTCCCGAAACCATCAGATTGATGTCGCCCGGTGCAATCACCGAGCGTGACCCAAGGGAATCGCGATGCAGGATATTTCCGGAAAACAGGTAGGTTACTGTCGCCAGATTGATGTGCGGATGCGGCCGGACATTGATGCCGACGCCGGGCGCGAACTCGGCGGGGCCCATATGATCGAAGAAGATCCACGGTCCGACCATGCGCCGTTTGGCGAACGGCAGCAACCGCCGGACCTGGAATCCGCCAAGATCCTTCTCCCGCGCCGGAATGACCATGGCGACGCCGCCGGGCAGGTGGTCGCGATCGTAAAGGTCGGTATCGCTCATGGCTGACTCGTTCAGTGGTGGCGGCGGTGGCGGCGGTGGCCCTTGCCTTTAACCTTGCCCTTGGCCGGCGCGGGCGTGGCGTCGTCGTCCGGATCGGCGATCGGCGCCATGGTTCCGGGGGCCGCCCCCGTCCCGGTCAGCGCATTGGCCACGTCCGGCGGCAGGGTCTGCGGCGTGCCGCCGACGGCCTTGGGCAGCAGTTCGACCGTCGTCTGCAATGGTACATCGCGATGGGCGATATTGTCGTGCAATGTCGCCTTGAGCGTATAGACGCCCGGCATGTCCTGGTCCTCGAACTGCATCAGCACGATCTTGCCGCGGTTGTCGAACACGCCCTGGCCCGAGCCGATCTTGCCGTGCAGTGCGTCGAGACTGGTATAGTTGCTGTTGGCGTAAAGCTGTCCGTCGGGCTGGTACACCTGGAGGTCGTAGGTCAGATTGGCATTGCCGTTCCAGTCACCCTGGATGCCGACGAAGACCAGCTTGACCGCTAGCACGGCGCCGGCTTCGGCGCGGCTGACGCGGTCGAGATGGCGCGTGCCGCCATTGTCGCCGTTAAATTCGTCAAGCTCCTTTTGCGGAATGATGATCATCATCGCAGAGAGCGGACCGTTGTGATCGGGGAACCCCATGCGAGGGTCATATTGCGTCGTCGTCGGCGCTGTCGGGATCATGACCGGCGGCGTGGCTTGGGCGGGCGGTGTCTGGCCGGTGGTCATGGCCGAAGCGATGGCCGGTGCCACAATGAGCGCCACGGCGCCTAACCACAAATATCGCATGAAAGATCCCCTGCTCATGCCACCGAATATGTCACGGCCTCTTGGCCTAAACAAGGCGACTATTCGGAGGCGAGAGCATCGGATTTCGCGGCCATGATCGGATAGGCGCGGCCCTGGACGAAGTTGTTGTAGACCACAGTGGTGGCCACCAGCAGGGCCGAATTGACCGCTGTCGGGAACAGGGCGAAGAGCGGGTCGCCTACCTGCTGCAGGACGCACAACAGGGCTACGCCACCACCGGAGGGGTGCAGGCAGCGCAAGGCGGCCATGGCGGTGATGGCCAGGCCGACGGCGGCGCCGGCCGCGATGACTGGATCATGGATCAGGTGCACGGCCAGGATGCCGGCCAGGGCCGAGACCGTATTGCCGCCAATGACGGCGAACGGCTGGGCGAACGGACTGGCAGGCGTGGTAAAGACCAGCACGGCGCTGGCGCCCACCGGGGCCGCCAGCCATGCCGACAAATGAAAGACCTGGGCCAGCCACAGGCTGACCCAGGCGACACATCCGATGCCGAGCCCGCCGCCGGCCGCGGCGATCAACCGGCCCGGAATGCCATCGAAGATCGAAGCTATGCCTGGTCCAAGCGACGCCACCAGTCCGTTTCTGAAACGCTGCATCCTCGAATCCTTTTCGTGAGCCGGAAAGCCCCGGCAAAAAAATGACCCGCCGCGGATGGAAATGCGACGGGTCTCAGTTGGAGGTTAGAAAATACTCTAAAGCTTATACTGGAACATCACCCAGGTTTTGGTGCGCGACGCCGGTGCCGCCGGATCATCCTTGTGGAAGTCGGCGTATTTGACCATCAGGTTGAGGTGCGGCGTCAGCGCCACCGTCGCCACCACATCCCATTCCGACGCCAGGTCGCAACGGTTATGCACTGTGTCGAAGTCGTGGTGGATCAGGCTGAGCGCCGGCTTGATCTTTGCCGGTAGGGTCAGAGTCACCGTTTCGCTCAGGTCGCGGATGCCGTCGGCGAAAGTCTTGTTGCCGCCGGTCGCCGAGAAGGCGTCGGCAAAGCCCTGGAAGGGGTGCGGACTGGCCAGGGGCGCGACGAAGCCGACCGTGCCATTGCCACCGAGGGACTCGTAATTGACCTTGCCGGACAACATTTTGTAGCTGCCATTGACCTCGAACATCGATTCGCCGAGCCGGAAGCTTTTCGGATTGCCGTGGCCGTCGGTTTCGCTGGCGTACTGCGCGATATAACCAAAAGTGCCGCCATTGGCGTATTTGTGGCTGCCGGCCGCGCGCAGCCCGGAAATGTCAACCGACGAAGCGCGAGCATTGGTGGCGTCCGCCGCCGAGGGATGCCTGGTGTCGGTAGTAAAGCGCAGGCTGTAGTCGAATCCCGTCAATTTCAGCGCCGGGCCGAAGTCATAGGACGCGTTGAACAACCAGCTGTTGGAGTTCCAGTCCTTTTCGTCACCGATGACGCGGTTGACGCGCGAGACGTAGGCCGCCGTCACCTTGGACTTGCCCGTACCGGCGTCCAGGCGCAGCGCGTCGAAGGTCTGCTCGTCCTGCCGCCAGCCGGCATTGCCGATAAAGCGCGCGTCGTCGAGGATGATGCGCTGACGCCCCAGAGTCACGGCGGTGGTCTTGTCCGGCGCCCAGGTCACCTGGACGCGGTTCAGTTCGGTGACGTCGGGATCGTTGACGCCGGGATACTGGGTCTTGCCGTTGACCGTCGAATTATAGTGCTCGACCAGCGGCGCGGTGTTCCCGATCTCGATAAGGGCCGAAAAGTGATGGAAATCGCGGGTCTGCACACCGAGACGGTTACGCCAGGTCAGGGCTTCGGCCTCGCGGGCAATGCCTTGCTGGTCGACATCCTCGAGACGGAGGCTGGATTCGAGCAGCGGCTTGAAAAGCGGAGCGGCGGTCGCATGGGCCGCGTGTGCCGTGGAGGCGAGCGCGGCAGACAGGGCCGCCAGGCTGGACGCAAGGCCCAGGCGAGAGAGCTTCATGACGAGTGTCCTTGAAAAAATGAGGAGCGGTGCCGGGAGAAGCGACACCGCTCCAGTCGCTCGGGATCGATTATGAGGTCGAGCTCATATCGGGGACGGCGCCGAGTTCGCCGCTTTCCCGCGCTTTCCTTCCATAGACGATCTCGAACAGCGGAGACGCCATGACCGTTGTGACGATCGCCATCAGGACCAGCATGGAGAACAGGGTCGGTCCGATGATGCCCTTCTGCAGGCCGATATTGATGATGATCAGTTCCATCAGGCCGCGCGAATTCATCAGGGCGCCGATGCCGAGCGCCGTGCGGTTGTCTTCACCTGTCGCGCGTGCGGCAAGGTAGCAGGCGCCGAACTTGGCGGCGATCGAGGCCAGCAGGATGCCACCGGCGATCAGCAGCAGGGTCGGTGTGTTGACCATGTCCATCCGGGTGTTGAGCCCCGAATAGGTGAAGAACATGGGCAGCAGGACGATGACGGCGAACGGTTCGACCTTCTTCTTCAGTTCCTCGACGAACTTGCCACGCGGCATGGCGGTGCCGAGGATGAAGCCGCCGAAAATGGCATGGATGCCGACAGCATCCATAAAGAAGGCGGCGATGAAGAAGCAAATCATGGTGATGGCCATGACCGTATAGGTCATCTCGCCCTTTTCCTCGACCATGCGGCCGAGCGGCGCCAGCAAGTGCCGGCCGACAAAGATGGCGAACAGCGCGAAGGCGATGCCACCGGCGATGGCGACAACCGCGACGCCCGGACCGGCGCCAAAGGTGGCGAGCACGATAGCCAGGACACACCAGGAGGCAGCGTCATCGAAAGCGCCTGCGGTCAATGACAAAGTGCCGAGCGCCGAATTGGCCAGGCCGCGTTCGTTGATAATGCGCGCCAGCATCGGGAAGGCCGTCAGGGCGATACACGCGCCCAGGAACAGCGTCGCCTGTGGCGCCGTGATCTTGTCGCTGAACAGGCCCGGCACCTTGAGCAGCATCGGCGCGAGGAAGATGGCGATCAAAAACGGCGTGGCGACGCCGGCCAGGGACACGGCAAAAGCGCTGGCGCCCTTCTGCTTGAAGTGGTCGCCGCGGAAAGTGGTGCCGACCATGAACATGTAGAGGCCGACGCCGAACTGCGCGCCGGTATAGAGCACGTTCTTGGTCTCCTTGGGGAAAATCATGCCTTGGATCTCGGGGAAGAAAAGGCCGAGCAACGATGGTCCGAGGATGACGCCGGCGATCATTTCGCCGACGACCTGCGGCTGGCCCAGAAACTTCTGGCCGATCCAGCCGACGACGCGGCAGGTGATGATGATAATGGCCAGTTGCAGGAAGAAGTGGATCGAGACGTCACCCGGCGCATAGGTATGGGTGAGACCGTCGGGACCTAGCGGCCCGTGCGGATTGAGCAGGTTCTGCAATTCGTGGACGGTCTTGTCCCAGGTATTGGGGGGCAGAAGGCCGGACATGGTTTCCTCGCCTAGATGTGTCGTTGCATCACCCGCTGTAGCCGGGCTTGCATCAAGGCATGTCATTTTTTTTGACAGGCGCAAGCGGAAAAACGGCGCTATGCCTTCTCGTAACCCATTTATTTTCAAGGTAAATTTATTTGTTGCCAAATCAGCACATTGTAGTAATGTAGGCACATTCAATGATGCTTTTTTGTAGCAATGTAGCACCAGATGAGCACAATCAGCAGCCGCGACTTCAACCAGGATGTTGGCCGCGCCAAGCGCGAGGCGCGTCACGAGCCGGTGTTCATCACGGATCGGGGCCGGCCGACTCACGTACTGATGAGCTTCGCCGCCTTCCGCGAGATCACCGGCCAAACCGAAAGCATCATCGACCTGCTGGCCATGCCGGAAAACGAGTCGGAGGGCGAGTTCGACCCGGCGCGCGGCGGCTGGGACCGGCGCGAAGGCCTTGAATAATGTACCTGCTCGACACACCCGTCATTGCTGAACTGCGCAAGGCGAGGGCCGGTAAGGCCGATCCCCATGTCGCCACCTGGGCTGCCGGCATCGCCAGCCAGAACATGTTCATGTCGGCACTCAGCCTGCTCGAACTGGAAAACGGCGTTGCACAGGCCGAACGCAAGGACCGGACCCAGGGTGCGGCCCTGCGCACATGGCTCGACGAACAGGTGATGAAGGCATTCGACGGCCGCATCCTGGCCGTCGATGCCGCCGTGGTGAAGAAGCGCGCCGCCCTGCCCTTTCACGACGGCAAGGGCGGCGAAGGCCACGGCGGGCGCGACGCGCTGTTGGCCGCCACCGCGCTTGTCCACGGCCTGACCCTGGTGACTCGCAACGTCGCAGCCTTCCGCGCCGGTCGCATCAAGCTTTTCAATCCGTGGGGCTATACACCCGAAGCCGTCGAGGAAGACGCCGACTGGCAGCAGGCGACGCAGTCCGGCCCATTGTGGCTGAAAAACCTGTTCCTACGATTTTAAAAGAGAGGCTTGGCCAGCGGATGGTGCTCCGCGCCGTAAAGTGCGCGCAAATCCGTTTTCAGCACTTTGCCCGTCGGTCCGTGCGGCAGGTCATCGACGACGATATAGTCTTCCGGAATCCACCATTTGGCGACGTGCGGCTCGATCACCTTGCGCAGGTCGGCGCCGGTCGCCGTCTGGCCCGGATGCAGTGCCAGGATCAGGCGCGGCCGCTCGCTCCATTTCGAATCGGCGCGGGCGACAACCGCCGCCTCGCGCACCAAGGGATGGCGCAGGGCCAGGTTTTCAAGTTCGATCGAGCTGATCCATTCGCCACCCGTCTTGATGACGTCCTTGGCCCGGTCTACGATGGTCATGAAACCTTCGCCGTCGATGGTCGAGATGTCACCGGTCTTGAACCAGCCGTCGGCTGTGAAACGATCGGGGTCGTTGTCATGGAAATAGCTCGCCGCGATCCACGGCCCGCGCACTTCCAGTTCGCCGCGCGCGACGCCGTCCCACGGCAGTTCCTTGTCGTCGGGGCCGGTGATGCGCATCGACACGCCGAACGGCGCCCTGCCCTGCTTGACCAGCAGTTTCATCTTGTCGTCGGCGCTCAATGCCTCATGCTTGGGATCGAGCTGGCTGACCGAGCCCAGGGGCGAGGTTTCGGTCATCCCCCAGGCATGGACGGCGACCACCTTGTGGACGGCGAAGCGTTCGATCATGGTCTGCGGGCACGCCGCCCCGCCGACGACGACACGGCGCAGCGGCGCCACGGATTGCCCTTCCTTGTCGCAGTAATTGAGCAGGTTCGCCCAGATCGTCGGCACGCCGGCCGAAATGGTCACGCCTTCGGAACGGATGATCTCCAGCAGCCCCGCGCCGTCGAGCCTCGGCCCCGGCAGGACCAGGTTCGCCCCGACCAGGGCCGCGGCATAGGGCACGCCCCAGGCGTTGACGTGGAACATCGGCACCACCGGCATGACCGTCTCACAGGGCGTAAAGCCGAACAGGCCGGGCTGGTTGATGCCGAGCGCATGCAGCACGGTGGCGCGGTGCGAATAGAGCACGCCTTTCGGATTACCGGTCGTGCCCGAGGTGTAACACAGGCCCGACGCCGTGCGCTCATCGAACTGCGGCCATTGGAAGTCGTCGCTTTCGGCATCGATCAGGTCTTCGTAGCAGATGGCGTCCGGCAAGGCCGCCGGCATCTGCGACCGGCCGCCCATCACCACCACGCCCTTGAGCATGGTCATGCGCGGCAGGTTCATTGCGATGACCGGCGCGAAGCCTGGATCGACGAACAGATACTGGTCCTGGGCGTCACTGAAGATGAAGCAGATCTGGTCGGGATGCAGGCGCGGATTGACGGTGTGGCAGACGAAGCCCGCCCCCGGCACGGCGTAATAAAGCTCGAAATGGCGATAATTGTTCCACGCCAAAGTCGCGATACGGTCGCCCGGCTGCAAACCCAACTTCGTCAACGCCTTGGCCAGCTTGCGTACGCGTTTCGCCGCGTCGGCATAGGTATAACGATGGATGCTGTTGTCTTCGTTGCGCGAGGCGATGATCTTGCCGGCGCCATATCTGGCGGCGTGTTCGAGGATATTCGGAATGAGCAGCGGCGCATCCATCATCAGGCCTAGCATGGCGTTTCCTTGAGTAGGTGGACAACGGCCTCTGCATCGGGCCTTGCGGCCACGCTAACAAAACTTGACGCGAACGGAAAGTAGTTTTTAGCCGAAAACCGACTTCAGCAACTGCGTGGTCCGCTTGGCCGGGTCGCGGCGGATCGCCGTTTCCTCGACGCCGACATAGTGGAACAGGCCGTTCAGGGCGAAGCCGACGGCATAGTCGCCCAGCCAGGTCTTGGCGTCGGTCTTGATCAGACTCTGGAGATGGTTGCGCTGGACGACGCGGTTGAGATAGTCGACCGCGCCCGTCGCCTGGAGCGCGTTTTCCATCGGTGGCGTGAAGGCGCTGGTCAGAGCCGGTGTCGTCGCTTTCTGCAGGTACTGTGTCCCCGAGGTCGGCCCGCCCTTGACGATGCCGATCGCGTCCTTGATCGTCATGGACTTGATCGCCGACAGGAACAGCCCCTGTGCCACCGGCGCAGCGCTTTCTGCGGCGCGGTTCATGCGCAGGTGCAGGTCATCGAGCAGGCCGCTCTGACCGAACGGTCCCGTCACCTTTTGCAGCCCGGCCAATGGCTTCGGCAAGGGAATGCGGATGGCGGCATCGTCCCAGTAACCCCCGGGCTTCGACACGCGTGTCACGGCGACCAGAGTGCCATCGGTCAGCGCCTCGCGCAGCCCGTTCTGCGCCTGGCTGTCGCTCAGACCTGACGGGATCTTCTTCAGCTTGACCTTGGCCAGGGCCTCGCCCTCGAAAACCATCCCGCCCAGAACCGTCAACCCCGCCAGCAAACTACGCCTGTCCATTTTTACCGTTCCCGCAACACCGCCCGGGCAGATTGCGCACTTTCACCATCGCTGGCAAGGCCGCCACACATTTTTAATCTCTTGTTAAGCAAGTTGTCTTTTGCGCCACCTGCCGATACTTTCCAAATGGGCGGGGAGTAGTCGGGCGAGTGAGGCGCCTGAAGGGTAAGGCTGTGACGAAAGGCTGGATTTACGCACTGGGTTGGCTGGCCTTGGGACTGTGCATGGCCCTCGCCTTGCCGCACCGCGCGGCCGGGCTGCAATCCGCCCTGCGCGATCAGATCGAGGACGATCTCGAAGCCAATGGCATGACCGACTTCCGCGTCCGCATGGATGGCCAGGCGGCTATCCTCGGTTACCGCAGCGACGCCGCCCCGACCGAGGACCCCGCCAACCGCATGGAACGCGCTCTGACCATTGCCGGCAACGTATCCGGCGACCTGCCGCACGGCCTGGCGACGGGCGGCAGGATCACGGGACCGGTCACCGTGGTGCGGCGGGACGAGGCGTCTCTGGTCGCGGTCCTGGCGCGGCTTGACCGCACCCAAAGGGCCGCCATGACGGCGTCGGCCGCGGCGTCGGCGTTGACGGAATCGGCGTCGCTGGCGGCCGCGCGCACCTGCGGCGACGAGGTCACCAAGGCCGTGGCAAGCCGCCGCCTAAGCTTCGTCACCGGCAGCGCCGAACTGACGCCGGACAGCGCCGCGGTGCTTCAGGACATCTACGCCACCTTGCGCAAATGCCCGGACGGCCTGATCCTTTCGGTCGAGGGCCATACCGACAATGTCGGCGGCGATGACCATAACATGGAGCTGTCGGCCAGCCGCGCC
>CAYYTA010000058.1:0-1867 GCA_964474575.1 uncultured Caulobacteraceae bacterium
CCGAAGGGCGAGGCCGCGCCCATGACTTCGTAGAAGACGAATCCGAGCAACTCGATCCCGAGCCAGGCGAACGCCACGTATTTGGGCTTCAGCGTAACCGGTAGGACGAAGAACAAGAGGAAGGTTATCGGCTGGTTCGGATAGAAGCAGGCGAAGACGATGAACAGGCCGGCGACGCCGGCCGATGCGCCGATGGCGGCGCCGCCGCTGGTCCAGTGGGTGCCGAGCCACAGCAGGCCGCCGGCGACGACCGACATCGCGTATACCCAGAAAAAGCGCCGGCCGCCCAGCATGGGCTGCAGGACGCGGCCGAGGAAATACAGGCCGAGCAGGTTGGCGACGATGTGGAGCAGGTTGTCAGTCGAATGCAGGAAGCTGTAGGTGAACAGGGTCCAGATCCGGCCGGACTTCACGTTGTCCACGGTCAGCGCGAGCAAGCTGGCGAGGCCGGGATCGCCGTTGAGCAGGCGCAGGAACACGAACTGCAGCACCCAGACCGCGACGATGGCGGAGATCAGCCAGGCCAGGACATTCGCCCTTTGCCTCGGGTAGTCGTCGCGCATGTAGGACCGGTCGGACAGCATCGAGCGGAAGCTAGGAAGCGCGCAGTGCAAACACAAGTCGCCAGCTGGAATTTGGTGGGGCGGGGAGGCCATGCGGCGCGCCGTCAGCCCGCTTGACAGGGGGGGTAATTGGTTTTTGTTCGCGACGACCATGGCCAACAAAGCGGACAAGTGGGCGCAAAATGCTGCAGGAAAGTTCTATGTCGATCAGCAGTGCATCGATTGCGACCTGTGCCGTGAAACCGCTCCCGGGTTTTTCACGCGGTTCGACGAGGGCGGCTTCTCGTACGTGCACAAGCAGCCGGGGACCGAGGAAGAGGTCGCGCTTTGCATGGAAGCGCTGGAGGGATGCCCGGTGGAGGCGATCGGCCAGGATGGCGACGAATAGCGGGGTCGGCGGTTGGCGCCAGCGGCGGGATCGGTTTACCGAGGCGGTCTTGAGCGTGGAGTCCGCGTTAGGTTAAGGGCGTTTTAAATATGTCCTAACAAGGCCTTGTTTTCGCCGGCTGTTTTGGTAGCGGGGAGGCGATGAAACACCGTGTTTGTCTCGTTCTAGCTCTCGTCCTGGTCGCGACGCTGCGCGCCCAATCGGTCGACGTGATCCTGCCCGCGCTCAGCGTCTATTCGCCGCGGGTGGCGAACCAGGCGCCGGTGGCGACATTCGCCATGCCAGTGTCGGCGCTGCGCTTCGAGCCCTTGGTCGACATCCAGGCGCGGAATTTTGCGGAGAGCCAGGCGGACGTCACCATCCGCGGCGGGATTTTCGAGAACTCGGGGTTCAAGCTCGGGGCCTCGACGCTGTTCGATCCGCAGACGGGTCATTACTTCGCGGAGATTCCGATCGCGCCGGTGATGCTGATGGCGCCGCGAATCCTCACGGGAACGGAGAATGCGGAGGAAGCGACGAACGCCACGGCCGGCACGGTCGCCTACGGCTGGCGCCCGGTGCGCTCGGCGGGAATGGCTGCAGTCGGCGTGGGGCAGTATGGTTTGCTGGAGGGGGAGTTTTACCAAGGCTACCTGAGCGATGCGCGGATCGCGGGGCGGCGACTGGGGGCGGACGTCGCCTGGGCGCATTCGGACGCGAACGGCTCGGTGCCTTACGGTGACCATGTCCTCAACCGCGTGAACGCGCGCGTGCAACTGGCGGGCCAGGGCACGCAGACGGATCTCTTTGCCGGCTACCAGGCGAAGTTCTTCGGCTGGCCGAACCTCTACACGCCGTTCAACTCGGACGAATCGGAGAACCTCCACACGCTGCTGGTGGCGTTCAACCATCGTGCCGACTTGGGGGGCGGCGACTT
>CAYYTA010000059.1:0-20352 GCA_964474575.1 uncultured Caulobacteraceae bacterium
GCCGGCGGCCTGGGCAACGACATCTATATGGTCGACAACGCTGGCGACAAGGTCACCGAAGCCGCCAACGCCGGCACCGACGGCGTCATCTCCAGCGTCAACTACACCATCGGCGACAACATCGAGAGCCTGACCCTGACCGGCTCGGCCCTGATCGGCATCGGCGGCTCGACCGACAACGTCATCACCGGCACCACCGGCAACAACACGCTGGAAGGCATGGGCGGCAACGACTACCTCAACGGCGGCACGGGCGCCGACCGCATGTATGGCGGGGCCGGCAACGACACCTACCTCATCGACGACGGTGGCGACCGCGCGATTGAGCAGATGGTCACCGGCATTGACGACGGCGGCACGGACACCGTCATTTCCTCGATTTCCTACCACCTGCCGGGTTTCATCGAGAACCTGACCCTGGTCGGCAGCGGCGCCATCAACGCCACCGGCAACGAACTTGACAACATCCTGATCGGTGGCACCGGCGCCAACACGCTCAACGGCAGCACCGGCGCGGACATGATGCTGGGCGGCAAGGGCGACGATACCTATTATGTCGACAACGCTGGCGACACCGTCACCGAGCTGGCGAACGAAGGCACAAAGGACAAGGTCATTTCCAGTCTGTCCTATACGCTCGGGGCCAATGTCGAGATGCTGACCGTGACCGGCTCGGCCGACTTGACCGCGACCGGCAATGACCTGGCCAACGTCATTGTCGGCAATACCGGCAACAACCTGATCGACGGCGGTGCGGCCAACGACCGCATGTTCGGCGGCGCCGGCAACGACACCTACATCGTTGATAACGACGGCGACCGGGTGTCGGAAATTCTCGATGGCGTCCATGACGATGGCGGCATGGATACTGTCATGTCGTCGATCACCTACCATATCTACGGCTTCGTCGAGAACCTGACCCTGACGGGGACCGGCAATCTCAACGCCACCGGCGACGAGATCGCCAACACCCTGACCGGCAACGACGGCAACAACGGCCTCAACGGCCGCGGCGGCATCGACACCATGGTCGGCGGCAAGGGTGACGACACCTACTATGTCGACAATACCGCCGATGTCGCGATCGAGAACGCCAACGAGGGCACCGACAAGGTGGTGTCGTCGGCGACCTATACGCTCGGCGCCAACATCGAAAAGCTGCAGCTTTCGGGTACAGCCGCCATCAACGGCACCGGCAATGCGCTCGACAATATCCTGATCGGCAACGACAAGGCCAATGTCCTGACCGGCGGCGACGGCAACGACACGATCTACGGCAATGGCGGCAACGACACCATGGTCGGCGGGATCGGCAACGACGTCTACTATGTCAACCAGACCGCGGACGTCGTCACCGAAAACGCCAACCAGGGCACCGACCGCGTCTATTCGACCGTGTCCTATACCCTGTCGGCCAATATCGAGGATCTGGTCCTCAGCGCCGCAGGCACCGCCACCGGCAATTCGCTCGCCAACAACATCTACGGCAGCACGGGCGCAGATACGCTCGACGGCAAGGCCGGCGCCGACCGCCTGTCCGGCGGGCTTGGCGCCGATACCTACATCGTCGACAATACCGGCGACCGCGCCATCGAGGAGCAGGCGACCGACGACAATGCCGTCGACCTCGTCAAGTCGAGCGTCACCTTCACCATCGGCAACCGTATCGAGAACCTGACGCTCACGGGCTCGGGCAATATCAACGGTACCGGCAACGCCCTGGTGAACACGCTTGTCGGCAACAGCGGCAACAACAGCCTCAACGGCATGGGCGGCCACGACACCCTGACCGGCGGTGCGGGGGCCGACACCTTCGTGTTCAGCCTGGCCAGCGGCGCCGACACGATCACCGACTTCAACACGTCGGAGAACGACAAGATCGACGCCAGCGCCTATCACGCCTCGGCGCACGTCATCACCCAGGTAGGCGCGGACGTGCATATCGACTTCGGCGGCGGCAACGTCATCACCGTGCAGAACGCCACGGCGACCGACGCCACCTTCCTGGCGCACCTCGTCTTTTAGGCCAGAAAGCCGGCCCAAAAAAGAAAAGCCGGGCAGGGCCACGCCGCCTTGCCCGGCTTTTTCATGTGCGAGGTGGCTTATACGAAGCCGAGATAGGGCGAAGAAAAGTTGTGCAGGTTGGGGAAGATAGTGTGCAGATCGCTGTCGCCGACCCCCAGCCAGCGGCCCATGGTCGCCGCGAACTGGTCGACCGAGGTTGTCGGGATCATGACATTGTCCGACATGTTCGGATTATGGAAGCTGCCCTTGTCGATGCCGACGGTCGGGAACTGGCCGAACATGTCGCCGCCCTGGATGCCGCCGCCGTAGATGAGCTGGTGGCCGCCCCAGGCGTGGTCGGTGCCGTCGCCGTTGGTCGAATAGGTGCGCGAGAAGTCCGAGCCCGTAAAGGCGACGACCGAGTTGCGCATGTTGACGCCGCCGACATTGCCGAGACACAGGTCGAAGTGACGGATGCCCGCCGCCAGGTCGCTGAGCAGGCCGGGCTGGCCCTGGTTCTGGAAGGTGTGGGTGTCGAAGCCGCCCATGCTGACGAAGAACACCTGGCGCTTGAGGCCGAGCGACGGCGCCACGGCGATCATCTGCGCCACGGCGTGCATCTGGTGGACGAAGTAGCTCTGG
Source organism: uncultured Caulobacteraceae bacterium (assembly GCA_964474575.1). GTDB lineage: Bacteria > Pseudomonadota > Alphaproteobacteria > Caulobacterales > Caulobacteraceae > Asticcacaulis. The sequence continues at coordinate 2,647 of CAYYTA010000059.1, forward strand.
GTCGGCGCCGGCAGGCCGGTCGACACCGGCGTCGCATAGGCGGCGTTGATGATGTCGGTCGACGACAGGGCGCGCGCCACGACATTGGCGTGGTCGCTGGCGAAATAGCTGGGCGAATTGGTGTCCTGGATGATGGCCTTGAGCTGGGCCGACGGCACGTCCGAGCCATAGAGCCAGCCGGTGGTGCCGTCGATCTGCTGCGCCGGGTCGCCGAAGACGTTGATCGGGTACTGCAGCGTGGTGTCGCCCGACAGGAAGACGGTGTTGCCCGCCGTGGTCACGGCGGTGAACAGGCTGTTGCCGCCGTTGCCGCCGATGATCATGTCGGCCATGCGGCCGCCCCAGCCGGTCTCGGCGCCTTCGATGCCGCCGGACTGCCACATGTTGGACTGGTCGTTGTGGGAGAACAGGTTGGCCGGGAGGCCCTGCCAGTTGTCGTAGGCGGCGCGCGTCGTCGGCTGGACCAGGGTGCCGACATTGGCCATGACCGACAGGCGCCCGACATTGAACAGGTCGATCGCCGGCTGCATTTTCGGGTGCATGCCGAAGGTGCGCGAGGTCGCCGAGGTGCCCGCGGGCACGGGGTTGGCGGTCCTGGGCGCGAAGGGCAGGAGGCCGCCCCAGGCTTCGGGCATGTCGGCGGTGACCGTACGGCCGGTGACCGGCGACACATCGCCCGGCGCGGTCTTTTCCGAGCCGACCGGCATCAGGGCGATCGGCTCCTCGCCGGTGAAGCGCGCCGACCAGTAGCGGTTGTACGAATCCTGGTCGGTCGGCACGATCATGTTGTTGGAATCGTTGCCGCCGTAGAGGAAGATGCAGACGATGGCCTTGTAGTCCGGCGCGCCCGCCGCCGCCACCGAGCCGGCCGCGGCCATCTGCAGGGCGAAGGTCGAGAAGGCGCCAAGACCGCCGAGCGCGCCGCCCATGCGCAGGAAGCGGCGGCGGTCCATATCGCGTGAACTCAGGTTGCGGATCATCGGACTTTACCTTTGCGCGATATATTCGGGGGAGGCCATGGTCAGCAGGACCGCGGTCCGGGCGCGGTTGAGCCGCGCCTCGGCGCGGTCGCCGGCATCGCCGCTGTCGATATTGATCGACGAGATGGCGAGCGTCAGGCGGTCGCGCAGGCCCTGCGACATCTGGCCGTTGAGCAGGACCAGGTTGACGTGGTCGATCAGCTTGGACGGGTCGGCGGCGTTGGCGGCGTCGTCGGTCAGCGGGATATGGATGTCCGAGCCGGTATGCGCGTTGATCCATTGGCCCAGGCCGCCGCTCAGCGCATACTGCGTGCCGTTGACATAGTTGGAGACGCTGATCTCGTTGACGGCCTGGAACTCGGGCCCGAGCAGGTTGTTGGCGCCGAGCGTGGTGTTGGGCGGTATATAGCCCGGCCGCCAGAAGTTGAACACCGACGGCGAGGTCATTGGCGACTGCTTCAGCCAGTCGTCGGTCGAACCCAGCAGCCATTGGTGCGTCGCCGAGGTCGCCTTGAAGGCGCGCATCATGTGGGCGGCGCGCACCACCGGCTCGCGCAGCTTGCCGTAGCCGGGATTGTCGATATTGGCGGCGTCGCGCGCCTCGTGGTCGGTCAGGATGGCGCGGACGACGGCCTTCATGTCGCCGCGGACGCCCGAGCCGTTGTTGTTGAACACCATGGCCACGCGCTTGACGTAGCCGGGCGACGGGTTGGAGGTCACCAGGCGCTGGATCAGCTGCTTGCAGATGAACGGTCCGACGTTGGGGTGGTTGAAAAGGGTGTCGAGCGCCACCTTGAGGTCGGCCTTGGCGTTGGGAGTCGGCGAAGCCGGGATGGTGACGCCAAGGAAATCCTTTTCCGAGGTCGAATGGAACTGGTTGTAGGCGATCATCGGCGTCACCGACGAGGCGTCGTCGCGCGGCCAGCCGTAGAAGGTGCCGTCGTCGGGCTGGCTTGAATACCAGCTGAAGCCGGTGAACACCCTGGCCAGGCCCTTGATGTCGTCCTGGGAATAGGTCGCCTCGGGATTGCCGAACAGGTCGAGCTTCCTGGTGCCGTCGATATTGAGCTGGTAAAGCCCGATCGACATCAGTTGCATGACCTCGCGGGCATAGTTCTCGTCCGGGTGACGGCCGGTGTCGGGATCTTCCTTCTGGTTGCCGAGCGCGTTGAGGTAGATGCCCATCATCGGATGCAGGGTCACGTCCTGCAGCAGGTCGCGGTAATTGCCGAAGGCGTCGCGCTCGAGCACGTCATAATAGTCGGCCATGCCGCGCGCATCGACATTGGGATTGGTGAAGGAGGTGACGAAGATCTCCGACAGGGCGAAGGCGACGCGTTGGCGCAGTTGGTCGTCGCCGGTCACCGCCTGCGACCAGAAGCCGTCGTAGAAGTCGTCCTGGTCGATATAGGCGTTGGGATCGCTGGCGCGTTTGGCGGCCAGGCGGGAGTCGATGTCGGCCAGGTGCGGCATGCGCGGCGAGGCGAACTGGGCGGTGATCCAGTCATCATAATAGGTGGTGGTCAGGGCGCGGATCGACGTGTCCGTCGGCCCGAATGTCGCCTGGGTCAGAAAACGGCCGGCGTCGCTGTTCGACGGGTGCACCTTGGCGGCGATCGCCGGGATATTGTCCGACGCGCCGAAGAGCGTGAAGTCCTTGCTGCCGCCGCTGCCGTCATCGCCGCCGCAGGCGCCGAGCGAAAGCAGGACGCAGGCGAGTGCGCCGCGTGAAAGGTATGATTTTAAAAGGTTTTTGCGCATGATATCCCCGTCCCATGCAGTCTCGGGCAGCCGCCGGGGGCGAACGTTAGCTTTAATTGGAAATTTGTCCACCTGTGGCGAGGGAAGCACGGCAGCGTTAATCTTTTGCAAAACATTGATAAAAAAAACGGACAAAGATTTGTGATCGTTTTGCGAGTGAATTTGATAGGCTTTTTAACCGCTTCCGTACGGGGTGGGGTGATTTCGCGCCGCAGGCGAACCGCGCTTGATTTCATAACGGAATTTCGCGCCGCGCGGGGACGGGGACGGCCAAGCGTTAACCAGGCGTTAGGGATAAACCAAGAAAATTCAATGAGTTGTCAAATTCCGCGGACGATGTTATCAATCGAAAGAAGGTGTGCGGGGTGATCGGGGAGGTGGCTTGCGCCTGGTCCGCGCCTTGCTGCCATGGCCCTTCCACATCCAGCGCCGGAATCCCGCATGTCCTCTCAGCCGACCGACCCGCGCCAGCCCGCCGCCGACTTCGCTCCGCCGGTTGACCGGGGCGGGGGGACGGCGCCCAACGGAAAGCCGTCACTGACGGTCGGCGAAGCCGCTCAGCAGATATTGCGCGGCGGCTATTCGCTCAATGGGACCGGCGTCACCGGCACGGCCGCCGTCGTGACCTACGCCTATCGCGACACATCCGGAACCATGCCGGGCGACACGTCGGGCTTTTCGCACTTCTCGGCCAGCCAGATCAACGCGACGGAACAGGCACTGCGGGCGTGGGAAGACGTCGCCAACGTCACCTTCCAGCGCGTCGGCAGCGGGACGGGCGCCAACGCCTTTTCCGACAACGCCACGCTCCTGTTCGGCAACTATTCGGCCGGCAATGCCGGGGCGGCGGCGACAACCTTTTATCCGGGCAGCGCCGATGCGTCGTCGCCGGACGATGATGTCTGGCTCAACAAGTCGCTGAGCTATGAAGCCAGCCCGACCATGGGCAATTACGGCGGCCTGACACTGGTCCACGAGATCGGCCACGCCATCGGCCTGGGCGAGGCCGAGGACCTCGATCCGGGCTACGGCTCGCCGACCTATTCGGTCAATGCCGGCTATTATGAGGATTCGCAGCAGTATTCGGTGATGAGCGACTGGACGGCGGACAGCACCGGCGCCGACTACGGCGGCCTTTACGCCTCCGCGCCGATGATGGACGACATAGCGGCGGCGCAGGCGCTCTACGGCGCCAACACGACGACGCGCGCCGGCGACACGATCTACGGCTTCAACAGCAATTCCGGCCGCGCATGGCTGACCGCCACCACGGCGACATCGCCGCTGATCTTCTGCGTATGGGACGCCGGCGGCACCGATACCTTCGACTTTTCGGGCTACAGCCAGGACGGCTTCATCGACCTGCGCGCGATGCATTTTTCCAGCGTCGGCGGCATGATCGGCAACGTCTCGATTGCCCAGGGCGTGACGATCGAGAACGCCATCGGCGGGTCCGGCAACGATGTCTTCATCGGCAATGCCGCCGACAACCACTTCGATGGCGGCGCCGGCATCGACACGGCCGACTACAGCCGCGAGACGGCCAACATCACCGCCTCCCTGGCCACCGGCGACGTGACCGGCACCGGCCTCGGCCACGATACGCTGACAAATATCGAGAACATCCGCACCGGCGGCGGCGTCGACAACGTCACCGGCAGCTCGGCCGCCAACATCATTTCGACCGGCGATCGCGCCGATACCCTGTCGGGCCTCGGCGGCTAGGACTGGCTCGAAGGCGGCGCCGGCAACGACACCATGCTGGGCGGCGCCGGCAACGATACCTATATCGTCGATACCGCCGGCGATTCCGTGTCGGAACAGACCGTCGCGGGCACAGACGACGGCGGCACTGACACGGTGATGTCCGCCGTCAACTGGACGCTCGGCGATTTCCTGGAAAACCTGACCCTGTCGGGCAGCAAGAACATCAACGGCACCGGCAACGGCCTCAACAACATCATCACCGGCAATGCCGGCAACAACACGCTGCTGGGCGGCGACGGAAACGATACGCTTTACGGCGGCGATTCCGCCACGGGCGCCATCGTCGACAATGGCGGCCTCTATCACGGCAGCCTGGCGACGGCGCTGGCGATCACGTCGGGCGCGTTCTCGCTCAATGCCGACGGCAACATCGCCGACGCGACGACGGTTCCGCACGCCACGGTCCAGGGCTCGGGCGACGGCACCTACCGGGTCTACGCCTTCGTGGTCAATGTCGCCGGCGCCGTCGGCACCTTCGACATCGACCAGACGGTCGGCATGGATTCGGTGCTCAAGCTTTACGACAGCGCTGGCAATCCTCTGGCCGTGGACGACGATTCGCTCATCACCCAGGGCGGGGGCGGCAGCACTTCGGGCAGCGACGCTTTCCTGCAATACACCTTCACCAAGTCGGGCGCCTATTACATCGAGGTGGCGGAATACAGCCACGACCCCGTGGCCGCGGGTGATTCCTACGTCCTAAATATATCGCTGGCCAACAATGGCTCGACCATTGGCGGCAACGATCTGCTCGACGGCGGGACCGGCGCGGACGCCATGTTCGGCGGCCTCGGCAATGACACCTACATGGTCGACAACGCCGGCGACACGGTGACCGAAAACGCCAACGAAGGCGTCGACCTTGTCATGTCCTCGGTCAGTTTCACCTTGAGCGCTGATGTCGACAACCTGACCCTGACCGGCTCGGGCAATATCAACGGCACCGGCAACGCCATCGCCAACACGATCATCGGCAATGCGGGGAGCAACGTCCTGATCGGCAACGGCGGCGACGACATCATCTTCGCCGGTGCCGGCAATGACTCGGTCGACGGCGGCTCCGGCGTCGACACCATCGACTATTCCAGCGACACGGCGGGGCTGACGGCCTCGCTGACCGGTTCTTCGGCGTCTGGCTCCGGCATCGGCGCGGACAGCATCGCCAGCATCGAGAACATCAATTCGGGTTCGGGCAACGACAAGATCACCGGCAGCGACCTCTCCAATATCATCCACGCCGGCGCGGGCAACGACACCATCGTCGCCATGGCCGGCAATGACCTGCTCGACGGCGGCGCCGGCAATGACACCCTGTGGGGCGGGGCTGGCAGCGACACCTATATTGTCGACAGCGCCTCCGACAAGATCAGCGAGCAGACGGTCAACGGCGTCGATGACGGCGGCAATGACAGCGTCTTCGCCAGCATCGGCTGGACGCTGGGGGCGTTCTTCGAGAACCTGACCCTGACCACCAACAGCTCCGTCGACGCCATCGGCAACGACCTCAACAACCAGATCACGGGCGGCAACGGCAGCAACCACCTGACCGGCTTCGGCGGCAACGACCTCCTCATCGGCAATGGCGGGACCGACGCGCTCGACGGCGGCGCCGGCAACGACACCATGTTCGGCGGTTCGGGCAACGACACCTATTATGTCGATTCCACCGGCGACAAGGTCAGCGAGCAGACGGTCGCCGGCCAGGATGACGGCGGCGACGACACGGTGATCTCGTCGATCAGCTATACGCTCGGCGACTTCTTCGAGCGCCTGATCCTGACCGGCACCGCCAACCTCAACGGCACAGCCAATCCCAATGAAAGCTGCCGACTGACCGGCAATGACGGCAACAATGTCCTGACCGGGGGTTTCGGCTGGGATACCCTGGTCGGCGGCGGCGGCAACGACACCCTGATCGGCGGCGAGGGCCGCGACACCATGTATGGCGGGGCGGGCAACGACACTTATTATGTCGATGACGAGGGCGATTCCGAGTCCGAGACCGCCAACGGCATCGACCAGGGCGGCAATGACCGCGTCTTTTCGACGGCGAATACGACGCTGGCCGCCTATATCGAGACCCTGACCCTGACCGGCCTGGGCTCGATCGACGGTACCGGCAACGCCCAGGCCAATACGCTCAACGGCAATACCGGCAACAATATCCTCAAGGGCATGGCCGGCGACGATCTGATTATCGCAGGCGCCGGCAACGATACGCTCGACGGCGGCACAGGCGTGGATCGCATGCTGGGCGGAGCCGGTAACGACACCTATGTCATCGACAATGACGGCGACCGTGCGGTCGAACAAACCGTCACCGGTGTTGACGACGGCGGCACCGATCTCGTGATGGCGTCGGTGTCCTATCACCTGGCGGGTTTCTTCGAGAACCTGACGCTGACGGGCACGGCCAACATCAATGCCACCGGCAATGAGCTCAACAATGTCATCATCGGCAATGCCGGCGCCAATACGCTCAACGGCGGCGCGGGCGCGGACACCATGTCGGGCGGCAAGGGCGATGACGTCTACTACGTCGACAACGCCGGCGACACCGTCACCGAGAACGCCAATGAGGGCAAGGACAAGGTCATCGCCAGCATCGCCTGGTCCTTGAGCGACAATATCGAAAACCTGACCGTGACCTCGGGCGCCACCGTCACCGGCAATGCCCTGGCCAATGTCCTGGTCGCCAACGCGGCGGCCAACACCATCGATGGCGGCGGCGGCGCGGACCGCATGTTCGGCGGGTCGGGCAACGACACCTATATCGTTGACAATGACGGCGACCGCGTGTCCGAAGTCCTCGACGGCGTCCACGACGACGGCGGCATCGATACGGTCATGTCATCGGTGACCTATCACATCTATGCCTTTGTCGAGAACCTGACCCTGACCGGCGCCGGCAATATCAACGCCACCGGCAACGACCTCGGCAATATCCTCACCGGCAACGACGGCAATAATGGCCTGAACGGTGGCGCCGGGGCCGACACCATGGCGGGCGGCAAGGGCGACGACACCTACTATGTCGACAACGCCGGCGACGTGGTGACCGAAAAGGCCGGCGAAGGCACGGATAAGGTCATTTCAGGCGTCAGCTATGCCTTGGGCGACAACCTCGAAAAGCTGACCCTGACCGGTTCGCAGAACCTGACCGCGACGGGCAACGGTCTCGACAACGTCATCGTCGGCAATGCCGGCTCCAACCTGATCGACGGCGGCGCCGGCGCTGACCAGATGTTCGGCGGCGCCGGCAATGACACCTATAGCGTCGACAACGCCGGCGACAAGGTTTCCGAGCAGCTGACGGCAGGCCACGACGACGGCGGCGTCGACCTGGTCAAGTCATCGGTGACCTTTACGCTCGGCAATTTCATCGAGAACCTGACGCTGACCGGCGACAACGACATCAACGGCACCGGCAACAATCTGGTCAACGTCCTGATCGGCAACAACGGCAACAATACGCTGAACGGCGGGGGCAGCCACGACGCCCTGACCGGCGGGCTTGGCGCGGATGTCTTCCAGTTCACGGCGGGGTCCGGCTCGGATACCATCACCGACTTCAACGCGGCCCAGGGCGATACCATTGACGTCCACGCTTTCCATGCCCAGGCGACGGCGATCATCAGCCAGTCCGGCGCGGATACGACCATCGACCTCGGCGGCGGCAATGTCATCACCGTGCAGAACGTGACGGCGACCGACGCCAACTTCCTCGCTCATATTGTCTGGTGATCAGGGACAGGTCTTCAGCCGCGTCGTGACGACCGCGACCTCGGCCTTTTGCAGCCGCGGGGGCGCATCGGGGTGGGCGTCCCACACGGCCTTTGCCTCACGCAGGGCGGCGCACGCCTCCGCCGGATGCTTCCAGCCGTAGAGATCCTGGGCATAGACGCGCAGGGCGCTGGCCAGCGTAAACTGCATGTCGCTGTCGTTGGGATGCAGCCGCGCCAGGGTTCGCTTCATCGCCACCGGTTTTTCGGCGGCGGCGATCGCCTCGTCGACATGGCCGAGGTCGCCGAGGAGGCTCGCCCGCGTCAGGTTGACCAGGCTGGCCATGCGCACCGTGGCGGCGCTGTCGTCGTAGCGCGTCAGTTCGTCGGCCACGGCCACGCCCTTGTCGATCCAGGCCAGCGCGTCCTTCGGCCGGCCGGTGTCCTGATAGGACGAGGCGACCTGGTAATAATAATTTCCCAGCCGGATCAGGATGCGGACATCGAGCACGCCGGCCGCCCGCGCGGCCTCCAGTGTCGAGACGGCGGCCTTGTAGTCGGCGATGGCCGGTTCCGGCGCGGCCTGGTCGTAGACGGCGTCGCCGTGGGCGTTATGGCTGGCGGCGGTCAGCAACGGCTTCAGCGCCGCATACGGGCCCTGTGCGGGCAAGGCGCTGCCTTCGTCCAGGGCCCGGTCCGTCAACTTCGCGGCGTCGGCATTGCGGCTGTCGGCCAGCAGCACATCGGCGCGGCCATTCTCCGCGTTCCAGCGGCCATAGGCGGCGTCCAAATCGTAGGGATGGCGCCTCAAAACCCCGGCATAGAGCCCGTCGGCTTCGTCGAGCGCAGCATAGGCGCCGTTGAAGTCGTTGCGCGCCGAGGCCAGAACGCCCGATTTCCACGTCAGGGTGCGCGCCAGTTCGCGGCGGATGTCGTCGCGCTGCGGATAACGGCGCAACAGGTCGCGCAGGCCTTTTTCCGAAGCCGCGAGCGCCTCCTCGCCGGCATCGGCGTCGCCCGTGGCGTTGGTCGAGGTGATAGCCAGGGCGTGACCGACGCGGCCGTAGCCCACGGCGACATCGCGCTCCAGGTCGGGCGGCGCGCCGGGCACGCGCGACAGCCGTTCGAGATAGTCGCGGCCGACATCTGCCGTACGCGCCCGCAACGCCGCCGCCCCCGGCAGGCGCTCCAGCGCGTCGTATTGCTCGCCCAACATGTAGCCGGCCAGTTGCCGCACCTCGTTGAAACGCGTCTCGGCGCGGACATAAAGTGTAGTGATGACGGCGAGCGCCGCCACCAGGGCCAGCAATCCGCCGCCTGCCGCCGTCACGCTGAAGGGGTGGCGGCGGATGAACAAGCCGGCATCATAGCGCCATCCGCCCTGGCGCGCCTTGACCGGCCGGTGGGCGGCGTAAGATCGGAGGTCGTCGGCGAAGGCTTGCGCCGTCGCATAGCGCCGGTCCGGTTCGCGCGCGGTGGCGCGGGCGACGATGGCCGCCAGGTCGCCGGTCAGGGGCGTTCCGTCGCCTTCCTCCGGCCAATGGTGGGTCAGCAAGCCGCGCAGCAGCAGGCCGAGCGCATAGATGTCGTCGGCGGGGGCGGGCGTCTGGCCGGCCAGCCGTTCCGGGCTGGCATAGGCGGGCGTGCGCGGGCGGACGCGCGTGTCGTCTTCGACCTTCTCCGGCAGGGCCAGGGACGAAATGCCGAAGTCGACCAGCGATGGCTCGCCGTCGCGATCGACCAGGATGTTGGACGGCTTGAGATCGGCGTGGACGACCAGTTGCTGGTGGGCATACTGCACCGCCTCGGCCACCGCCCTCATTACCCGCACGACTTCGGCTTGTGACGGTTTCGCCGCCCGCATCCAGCCATCGAGCGTGTCGCCCTCGATGCGCTCCATGATGATCCAAGGCAGGCCTTCAGGCGTCACCCCGCCGTCGAACAGGCGGGCGATGTGGCGGTGCCGGAGCCGCGCCAGCGCCCGCCGCTCGGTGTTGAAGAAGGCAAGCGCCGCGCTGGCGATGCGCGACGGCCGCATCAGCTTGACCGCCACCTCATGCTCGAACAGGCCGTCGTCGCGGCGACCGAGCCAGACCTCACCCATGCCGCCGCCGCCCAGCCGTTCGATCAGGGCATAGGCGCCGACGCGCGCCGGCGCGACCAGGGTCGTCGTCTCGCCGCCTTCGTCGAGTTCGGTCGGCATGGCCGAGGGGGCCAGGGCGTCGGCCGTCAGCAGCGCCTCGACCGCCGCCACCAGTTGCGCGTCATCCGGGAACCGCGCCCGCAGCCATGCCACGCGCTCGCCCCCGGGCAGGTCGAGCACGGCGTCGAAGGCGTCGAGGATCAGCTTGCGCCGGGCCTTTTCGGGCGTGTCATTCGGCGAGGTCATTGAGCAGCCATGCCCGCGCCACCCGCCACTGGCGCTTGACCGTGCTCAGCGATACGCCGCCGACCTCGGCGATTTCCTCCAGGGTCAGGCCGCCATAGAAGCGCTGTTCCACAATGCGGGCGCGCTCGGGATCGGCCTCGAACAGCCGTTTCAGCGCCTCGTCGAAGGCTTCGAGATCGAAGACCGGCCGCGCCTTGTCCTCGACCCACTCGGTGACCACCGGAGGGGCCTGCCGCTTCTGGGCGCGGAAGCGGCGGACCTCGTCGATCAGGACCTGGCGCATGACCCGCGCCGACAGGGACAGGAAGTGCGTCCGCCCGGCGATGTCCATGCGCTCCAGCCGGAACAGCCGGATCGCCGCTTCGTGGGCCAGCTCGGTCGGTTGCAGGAAGTTGCGCGCGGAATCGCCCGACAGGACGTTGCGCGCCAGGCGGCGGTATTCGTCGTAATAGCGGTCGAGCATGGCGGCGGGCCAGGCGGGACCCTTTTTGGGGGCCCGCGCCGTTTCCGGCTCGCCTGCGCTTGATTCCACGCTCTCTGGCATGGCCCCGTTCCGTCATCCCGCTTGCGTTGAGCTTAGTCATCGTATCGGCCCGGCGGCAAGTGAAATCAAAAACGGCGGCTCAAGGAGACGCCAAGCATGCCGCTCTTCGCCTTGTAGAAGCTGACATCGGAGGTGGAGCGGTTGCGCTGACAGGCATATTGCGCCGAGATCTCCAGCGCCGGCGTCACCTGCCAGCGCGCGCCGACGGCGACGTCGGTCAGCTTGTCCTTGCGGTCGAGGCCGAGCAGATCGGGGAAATAGTGGTCGTAGAGGCGCTGTTCGTAACCGCCGGTCAGGTAGAGCGTGATCGGCCGCTTGGCCTTGAACCGGGTGACCAGGGTCAGGCGGCCGCCGAAGGCGCGGTTGTCGTAGTCGGAGGGATGGGCGAGTGTGCGGTTGTAATGCGCCGACGGTTGGATGATGACCGGGCCGAGCCTGAGGCTGGTCGAGATCTCGGCGCTCGATGTCGCCTGCTTCAGCGACAAATGGTGGAAGTTCTGGCTGGTATAGACGGCCGATGGCGACCAGGCCAGGCTGAGGTCGACGCCGGCATAGTGCGCCTGGGCGCCGATCGCGCCGGTGACCGCGCTGTAGTCGAGGGCGCGCAGCTGCGAATACTGCGTGCTGACGACGCCGGCGCTGGCTGAGAGCCTGACGTGGCCGGCGATGGCGGTGCCGATCTCGACCCCGGCCTCGGCGACGCCATAATTGTCCTTGATCGGATCGTCGGGCGACAGAGGCGCGTTGTCGGTGCCGCTGCGCGCATAGGAGACGTGGACGGCGACCAGTTTCGTCCGCTGGAGCAGCAGCAGGTCGCCGTCGCCGCCCATCAGGGCGTCGGACAGCGCCTGGTCCGGCGCCATGTGGAAGGCCTGGTTGCGGAAGCGATCGTCGAGGCGCGGCGGCGCGGGTGGGCCCGATTGGGCGGCGGCGGGCAGGGCCGCCAACAGGGCCGCGGCGGCGACGGAAGCGAGCAGGGCTTTAGTGAACATTGGCGGACCCGGTCGATTGCGTGATGGTGTCCGGCGCGCGGATCTTGCCGGTGTTCGGATCGATCTCGACGGCCAGCCAGGTGTTGCCGGCGCCGCCGGTGGTCGGCGTGCCGGTATAGATGACGTGGCCGCCCTCGATGGTGGTGCCGTTGCCGGTCGAGACCGCCGTTCCGCCGCGCACGATCTGCAGCACGGCGTCGGACGACAGCGACAGGTTGGTGCTGTTGGCCGACTGGTCGCCGTAGTCGAAGACCGAGATGCGGTAGACCTGGCCCTTGATCAGGGCCGAGGTCAGGATGACCTCGCTGCCCGAATTGCAGATGCAGTCCTTGATCAGTTGCGCCCAGGGGGATTTGTCGAGCGCGCCCTTGGCCTCGAAATAGATGTGGAAGCGGTCGGAACTGCCCTCGGCGACCGGCCCGGTCATGTGCAGGTCGAGGTCGTAGGCTCCCGCGCCCCAGGTCAGCAGTACGTTGAACGGCTGGGCCAGCAGGCGGGTCAGGCCGCCATTGACGTCGTTGGCGACCAGCATACGGTAGTCGCTCATCGACAGGCCGGCCAGGTTGGCGACGTCGATACCGCCGGTGAAGCCGCCGTATTGCAGGCCGGCTCCGGCTTGCAATTGATAGGGACGGTCGGACCACAGCGGCCCGTACAGCGCTTCGGCGAGGTCATGGCTGGTTTCGGCCAGCGGCTGGTCAATCCACAGGTTGTCGCCGTGGAGCGCGCCGTAGAGGTCGTCATGGCCCGGCGCATTGCGCAGGTCGTTGAGCGAGGCCAGGGCCGGGTCGGTGCTGTGACCGCCGCCGCTGACCAGGATGGAATCGTCGCCGATGCCGAGGCCCGGCCAGTCGGTCGGCGTGTGCCACTCGTTGGCGGCGTCGACCAGCAGGCCGTTGGCGCGGTCGAGCGCCAATTGCGCCGCGCCCGGCCCGAAGCCGAGCGAATTGCCGGCGGACGAGAGGGAATTGCCTGCCGACGACAGCGACCGGCCGGACGAACCCAGCGGCATGGCGTCGATGTCGTAGCCTTCGTAGATCGGCACCAGTTCGGCGACTTCGAAACCTTCGCCGATATCGGTGGGATCGAAGCTGCGCCATGGATCGTTCTGGTTCAGGGCGCGGTCGATCTGGGTGGCGCTGCGCGTATCGACATAGTGGTCGGAAACGTAGTCGTTGCGCGGCCGCGGGGTGTCGAGGCGGCGAATATTGCCCTCTTCGTCATAATAGACGCTATCGGCATAGCGGTTCCAGGCGTCGAGCGCGGCGTCGGAGGCTTCCTCTATGCTGGCGTTGTTCTCGTCGATGGCGCGGGCGGCGGCGGCCATGGCGGCGGCGAAGGCGTCGCTGTCGCCGAACTCGCCGTCGCGCGCGCTGTCGATCTGGTTGCCGGACATGCGATCGGGCGCGTCGTAGTCGTTGTCGGCGTCCTCCTGGCCGTTCTGCGCCACGCCCCGGCGCTGGTTGTGCGCCGCCAGGGCGCCGTCGGGCAGGCTGCCGTCGGGATTGGCGGCCACGGTTTCGCCGTCGGGCATTTCGTACCAGCCGTTCTGCGCCGAGGGCGTGAAGCCGCCTTTGGGATCGGGCTCGTGGAAGACCGGCGTTTCCGGGCCGACATAATTGTCGATGCGGCGTTGCTGTTCGGCGTCCCAGGCGGCGTTGCGCTCGGTTTCCTCACCGATATTGCTGTTTTCGAGCGTCATGCCGTGGCGGCCCGGCGAGGGCTGGTTGGCGGCGATCTCGGCCGCCTCTTCCGCCGCCGTGGCCGCCGTAATGTCGTGCGCGTTCTGTGCGCTTTGCTCGTCGCTGAGGATGAAGCCTTCGCCGGTATCGGGCGTGCCGCTGGCGTCGGACGGGGGCGTGCCGGCGTCGGATGCCGGACCGACACCCACGGCGTCGAGGGTGAAGGGGCTGTCATAGGCGACAAGGTCGCCGCCGCCCGCGCCCATGTCGACCAGGCTGCCGCCGCCGGAAGCGCCACCGCCACCGTGGGCCCTGGCGGCCGCCGCGCGGGCGGCGTCTTCGGCCTGCATCTGCTGGACCGCCGACTGTTCAAGGTCGTTCAGCGGCCGGCCCTGGGTCAGGGTCACCGGCGTCAGGTCGACCCTCGGCTTGGGCCTGGACGGCGGCGTGGGCGGCGCCGGCTTCTTGACCTGGCCGCCGTGATTGGAGCCGAAGCCGTCCTGGCCGTCATCGACCTCCGGCTCGTTGACACGGAACATGCCGTCATCGACATCGGTATAGCTGCCGTCGCCGATCTGGTGGCCATCGTGGGTCGGCGGCTTGGGCTTGTTCGGCGGAGGCGGGGGCGGGGGAGGCGCAGGTGGCGGCAGCGGATCGGGTCCCGGCTCGGGCTCGGGCTCGGCATCAGGGATCGGCTCGGGCGTCGTATGCGTGGCGTTGTCGACCTGCGTCGCGCCCGGGATCGGATCGCCGTAATAGGTCGTCATCCGCGTCTGTTCCCGCGCCTGCGCCTTCTGGCGCGCGGTCTGGGTCATCTGGTTGAGGATGGTCTGGGCCTTGGCGGTGTCGCCCTTCTGCAGGGCCGCCCAGTATTCGCGCATCTTGTCGGCGCCGCCGCCGTCCTCGATGGCCCTGGTCAGGGTCTCCTTGACCTTCTGCATCTTGGCAGGGTCCTGGGCATAGGCGATGGCGTCGTCGAGCTGGCGGGCGTGAGTGCCCATCTGGCTGGGGGCGGACAGCCGGATATAGTTGCGGACCTGCTGAATCTGGCCGGTGAGCTTGTTCTTTTCGCTGGGCGTGAAGCTGCCGTTCTGCACGACCTCGCCATAGACGCCCACGACGTTCGACACGTCGTTGAGATAGTCCTGCACGATCGGCGCGAGAATGTTGTTCAGGTCCTTGCCGAGCTGCAAGGCCGGCGGGATCATGTCGGTGATGGCGCCGGCCATGTCGGCCGAGGTCGACTGCGGCGCGTTCATGACGTCGGTCAGCTTGCCGCCGGAGGACAGCAGGCCGTCCGTCATCTGCTGCACCTGGACCGGCGACAGGCGCTGGACCTCGTTCTGGATCTTGTCGACCAGCTTGCCGACGGCATTGACGCGGCCCTGCATGACCGTCGCGACATCCTGCTGGGAAATCTTGCCGTCGAGATATTCCTGTTCGAGTTGCTGGAAGAACGGGTCCTTCCGGCGCAGGTCGGAGGTCTTCATGGTGAAATTGCCAGTGGCGTCGCTGAAGCTCAGGTTGAGCTTCTGGCGCTGCTCGCCGGCTTGCGGCTGGGGTTGCTGGGCGTGGGCGGCCGTGGCGATGCCGGCGGCGGCGATGAGGACGGCGGCGGCTGCGCCGTGGAACCATGAGCGTTTCATCGGGCGGCCTCCTGGACGGCGGGACCGGTGCCCACGGCTATGATGCCGCGCGGCATGGCGGGATCGGACCCCCGGGGGTCGGCGAAGTGAATGAGCCAGACGACCTGCGGCGCTTCCGGGCTCTGCATGGCCAGCGTCCAGCCGTCGGGGCGGCGGAAGGCGGCGACCGGTGACAGCGTCCGGCGGGCGTCGTCGCCGTACCTGGCGAGGTCGCTGCGCATGGCGGCCGGCAGGTTCAGGGCGGCCGGATCGCCGGCGATCATCAGGTGGTCGACCAGTTCAAGCGCGTGTTCGTAGCCCGGCGTCGCAGCCATGCTGAAAAGGCCGCGATTGCCCATATAGGGCCGGGCCAGGACCGTCATCGGGTCGGCATCGGCGCGGGCCAGCGTGGCCCAGTCGGCCTTGTCGGCGGCGGCGAAGGTCGTACCGGCGGCGTCGCCGAGGTTCTTCCCCATGTCGCCCGGGCTGGCCAGCCACGCCAGGCCGCCATGGCCGCTTTCGCCACGCAGGGCCGCGCCCGTGACGGGCGCGACCGCGAGGACCCGCCATTGGCCGCCCGTGCGGGTCCAGTGCGCCACCACGCCGCCGTCGAACAGCGGATTGAACCACAAGGTGTCCGCCTGGTCGCCGTTTTCGCGGCGGACCTGGACGGCCCCGGTCATCAGCCGGCCCCACAGGGCGGCTGTGGCCGGGTTGTCGAGTCCGAGGCGGCGGGTAAACAGGGCGCGCGAACCGTCGTCGAGCATGGAGAGCGAAGACACACCGCCCGACAGGCTGTAGCGCGCCGCTCCGGCGGTGACGATCAGGTCGCCGGGCGTGACGGCGTGGGCGGCGGGCGCGGCCAGCAGGGCAAGGGCCATGGCAAAATGGCTAAAGACGGAAGCAAATGGTCTGGTCCTTCCCCGTTTACGGGGAAGGTGTCGGCGCTCTTGCGACGACGGAAGGGGGATGCGGACGGTTGGGTTTCCCCCTTCCGTCATTTCGCTGCGCTCAATGCCACCTTCCCCGAAAACGGGGAAGGAAAAGCTATGTCCACCCAACCCATCATAACGATCTGACCGCTTCATTGCGCGCCTCCGGCATTGGCGAGGTTGATGAGGCTCAAACGGGGCTTGCCGTGGCCGCTGTAATCGGCGGCGACAACCATTTGCGGCGCCAGGGGCGAGACCAGCAGCAGGGCCGGGCCGTCGGCGGACGTGATCGCCCCCATCGGCACCAGAGTGGCGCGCACCCTGGGCGGCAGGGCGGCGACCGTGCCGCCGGTTCGGCCAGTGGCGAGGTCCTTGTGCAGGGCCTGCCACTGTTTCAGATGCGCCTTGGCCTCGCCCCACGGGCGCAGGCTGCCCATCCACGCCTTGACGCTTTGACAGGCCTGGTCGCCGGCGGTTGCCCTGGCTGGGGCGAAGGCGTCGAAGAACGGGCCGGAATCGAGCAGGGCGAAGGCGACCCGCGCGACGGATGCGTTGCGCGCCAGGGCGTCGGCATAAGGCCCCGGGCTCTGCGTCCAGGTCTGGCCGCCGCCGCCATTGACGGCGCTGCCCGGCAGGAATACGGCGTCCGCTATGCGCGGCCTGCCGCCGATGCGATCCCAGCGCAGGACCAGCCAGACATCGGCCAGCGGATTGTAAAGCCCGGTCATGTCGCCGTTGCCGGCCGAGGCCTGCGCGCCGCGCATGAACCACTGGATGGCGTCGTCGCCGTAAGCTCGCTGCGGGCCGAAAGCGGCATGGAGCGTGCGCGCTTCCGACGGCGACAGCAGGCCCCATGCGCCGGCAGGGTCGAGCACGAAGCCGGCGCGGACGACCTCGGTCTGGGCGGCGAATTCGCGCGCGTCGGCCAACGCCGGGGAGGGCCGGCTGGCCCGGGCGGCGGCGGACAGGTCGCCGGCGGTGAAACCCTTGGTGTTGGGGGGCGGATTTGCGGCATGAGCCGGAACCGCCAGGGCGAGGGCGAGGATCAGGGCGCAGCGCATTACCTGGCCTCCGCGTAAAGGGCTTCGAGCGCGCCGACATAGGCCGCGCGGTCGCGGTCGACGATGCGCAGGCGGTAGAGCGACCACGTGCCGTTATCGACGATCCATGCGCCGGGATTTTGAGGATCGGGAGTCAGATTGACACTGGCCAGCTGGTCCCTGAGACCGGGCTGGGCGACCAGCCGCCCGGCAAAACCGGCGCGCGCCTCCTGCCACGCTTCCGCATTATTGGAAGCGTCGGTGAACGGCTT
>CAYYTA010000060.1:0-24822 GCA_964474575.1 uncultured Caulobacteraceae bacterium
GCGTGGCGTCCTTAATGATGTTGCCGCGCAGGTCATAACCCGAAGCCGTCACAATGGACGTGTCCCGGTTCAGGCCGTCATAGGTCTGGTTGACCGTCGAGGTTGCCGGCTCGACATAGTCGTAATTGGTGGAATCGGCGCTCCAGCTTGTCACCTGGCTCGCCGGGCTGTAGCTGAAGGTCCAGGTGATGTCGTTGGTGGTCCCGGCGAGGTCGTCATTGAAGGTTGAAAGCCTACCTATGCCGTCATAGGTATAATTGGTGACGACATTGCCGCCGCCGCGATTGAGCTTCGTCCGCTGGCCGAGACTGTTGTAAGTCAGGGCGTAGAGCGTCGAGCCCGAACTGTGCTTCGGCCCGGTGACGCGGTTGAGCGCATCGAGGCTGTTGTAGCCCGAAGCCCCGCTGCCCCAGTCGACGAAGGAGGTGTCCGGATAGGTCGTTCGCGTCCTGGCCGAAGCCTGGTTATAGAGATAGCTGACCACACGCCCGTTGAAATCGGTCGTCGAGGTCACACGGCTCAGGCCATCGTAGCTGTAGAACACGCCCTGCGTGTTGGTTGTCGATGAGAAACGCTTGGCGGTGATCCGGCCCAGGCCGTCGTAATTGGTGAAGACATCGGCCGATCCGCCCGAGCTGGTGCACGCATTGCTGCCGACGCTTTCGCGATAGGTGCGATTGAGATTGTCGGGGCAGTCATAGATATAGACCGCGTCGCGCCGCCGCCATGAGGTGCGATTGCCGTTGTTATCGTAGCCGTAGCGCTCGCAATCGGCGGTATGAGTGGCGTCGCAGGTCGTGGTGTTATAAGCGCCGGAGCTGGACAGCGCCAGGGCATAGGTCGACGGATCGTAGCTCGAAGGACGAGTCGGCGACGGAAAGTCGATCTCGACCAGCCGGTTGAAGCCGTCGTACTGGCTGTGGGTGCGGAAGCCCTGGGCGTCGATGACGTCCGTCACCTCGCCGTCGCCGCCGTAGACCGCCGTCTGGTAGACGCGCTGGTCGGACGTGCCGTAGGCCTGGATGACCTGCACCGCCTGGCCGGCGGCGTCGTAGACCGTCTTCGCGATGCGGTCATTGCCATAGGTCGTGCTGGCGGTCGCCAGTTTGCAGGCGGCATCCGAGATGGGCGGAGCGCCCGGCGCGGGCGTCGTGTCGACCGGCAGGGATGTATAGGTCGACTGATTCATCCGGACGGCCACGCAGACCGGATGGTTGAGATAGTCGTAGCTGGTCTGGGTGACGCTGACCGTGGTCGTGGCCAGGGCGGGCCAGGCGGTCGCGGCGACAAGGCCCGCCGCCAGCGAAATCAGGCGCTTCAAGATATTCCCCCCGCTCATGGCAGCACCGCCTCGGTCTTGACCAGCCGTCCGTCGGAATCGTAGATCATCAGCGTCCTGGCGGACAGGGTGGCCATGCCGCTGCCAGGCGTGCAGTCGGTGGTACTGGTGCCATAGCCGGTGTCGGTCTCGACCTCTTGGATGTTGCTGTAGACATGCCGGACCATGGCGCGCGACAGGGTCGTGGTCGTACCATCTGGATCGACGCCGATCTCACACACCACGCGGCGGTCGGCGTCGTAGGTCTTGTAGCTGGTGTCATCGACATCGGTGCGCGGGCCGTTGACGGCCACCACATTGCCCATGACGTCGTAGGTGTAGGTCGTGGTGGCGACCAGGGGCGATGTGCTCTTGTCGGTCTGGGTGACGCTGTAAGGCATGAACGACTTGTAGGTATAGGGTGCCGTCGTCGATGTGCCGTAGTCGGTCGTGGTGACGGAGGTATTGGCGTCGCTCGGGCACGAGGTCAGGGTCGATAGCTGCGTCGCGGTCAGGCCGCAGGTCTCGGTGCGCGTCAGGCGGTAGATGGTGCCGTAGCCGGTATTGTAGGCCGTGTAGGTATTGAAGGTCTTGCGGCGCAGGCTGTTCTGATCGGCAGGCAGGGTCACCGTCAGCACGCCGCCGTGCGTGCTGTCATAGGTGTAGTCGGTCTCATTACCGTTGGCGTCCTTGGTCCAGGTCGGCTTGTTGCAGGTGATCAGGCTGGTGCAGCTGGAAGGATAGCTGGCCTGGTAGACGGTGATCGCGCTGCCCATGCCGGGTTTGGGCGTCGCCACGGTGGAGACAACATTGCCGCGAGAGTCGTAGCTATAGGTCAGGTAGTCGCCTTCGGGTTTGGTGACCGAAAGTATCCGCGTATAGACCCCGAGCGGGTAGCCGCTGCTCGGGATGGTATCGGTATTATATAGCGCAATGCTGTGGGTTGTCTGCCGGTTCAAGCCGTCCTTTGTGCATACCGAGACGCCCGCAGCGCAGGTGCTGTAGATCGTGGCGCTGGAAGGGTCGGTGACGACGCCTGTGCTATTATAGGTGAATGTGCCCCTCGGATCGGTCAGCGATGCCAATATTCCCGAACTGTCATAGTTTATCTGCTGCAAAACACCAGCCGGGTCCTTGTAGGCCCAGACGACGCCCGGTCCCCGTTCCGTGTCTTCCGGATCATGCGGGTTATGAATGACGTAGGAGAAGAACCACAGGTACTTCCAGGCATTGCCCATGGCGTCCGTCACCGCAAAGTGCCCGCCCTGCCCGGTGATATCTGGATCGCTGGTATGGGTCCATCCGCCCAGCGTCGCGGAGCTGTCATAAGCGTCGCATGACAGGGCCTGCGTGTCGCAGGTGTGCGCCAGCATATTGACCGCCGAAATCGTGCCGCCAGTGCCGCCACCGCTGAACTTGAAGGCAAAGCCGGTATTGGTGACAGCGCTGACGTCGCCGCTGCCCGTGAGACCATTGACAGTCACCTTGAAGCCGTCCGGATGCAGGATCGACGCAAGGGCGTAGCCGGTAAAGATATAGACCGTGCCGTCTGTGTCGGTGTAGATATAGTTGCCGCCGGAGCCGGACAGCGTTGCCGAATTTCCAGCGCCATTGACGTAGGACGTTCCAAACTCGAACGGAATTTGGGTCTCACCGAAATGAACGATGGTCTCGGTTGGCCAGATTCCTGGCGAAATGGAGCCCGCATAATCTCCATAAAGGGTACTGCCGTGGCCATGATAGGTCCAGGCCAGGCCACCTGCCGACGGGTCGCCGATGGTTAGCGGCGTGACATTGCGGACGATCATGCCCTCCTGGATGCTGATGCCTAGTGGATCAATGAACTGACGTTCGGGAGTCTTGTAATCGTCGCCCGGTTCGCTTTGCGCATGGGCAGTGCCGATGGTTAGCAAGCTTAAGGCTAGAAGCGAGGTTGCGAAGCCCCAGCGCTTCAACAAAGGCACGCACCGCATGAATCATCCCCCAGAGCCCAACTTGCCCGAGGGGAATCTTTCTATCCATACGCGAAAAATTGCAACCCGAATTCTCCGCCTTGGCTTGCATATCTTTTCGTTTCGCGTCATGTTCGACCGTCGCTCAGGGGGACAAAAATGGTGCTGCGCTTATTTTCATTGACCATGGCGATCGTGCCTCTGGCCTTTTTGTGCGCCTCTGCGGCTCAAGCACAGGACAGCGGGCTCGAATGTGCTTCCAAGACCATCATAGTCGCGCAGTCGCCGGCTGAGGTTGCGGTGACGGTGAATCCCATCTTCGTCGGACCGGCCTGCACCGATGCCCCTGGACAAACCATGCACCTCGCGTCTGTTTCGACGCCTGCGACTTTGGTTGAGGTCAAGCCTCCGATACCGGGGGCAAAGCCGGACATCGAAGCGATGGTGAACGACGACATTGTGGATGGAGGCAGTACCAGCTTCAACTTCACGGTCACCGATGACGCGGGTGCGTCCACAACGGCAACCCTGACCGTCGTGCACGATTCACAACCGCAATCCTGATGAGAGGTCAGCCATGAAGCGGATGTATTTTGGACTTGCTGCCCTGGCGATTGGTGCCGCGTTGGCTATCACGGCGCCCGCTCATGCTGGCACGACAACCTACAAGTACGATACGCTCGGCCGAGTCATCGAGGTGGATTATCCGGATGGCTCCGTCGTCACCTATGCCTATGACAAGAATGGCAACCGCATCACGACGACACGGCACGCCGGGCCATAATTCAACGAGAGCACAAGGCTGTTCTGAATCGGAAACAAACCTCTCGTCCACCGGATTCCCTGGCTTATCCTTTGGCACTTAGAAAGTGCGGCATTATAATACCTCGCACTGTGAGGTGTTATGCAGGCTGTGGCATCAGTGGATTTTCGGTTTCGTAAGCAGAAGCCCGGTCCATGGTCACGAGCCCACCATTTCCTCCGGCTACGATGCGCCACTAAAAATAGGGTCCTTTCCAACCTGCGCCGCCGTTACCCCGTCTGCGAGATCGATATCGTGAGCCTGGACTGGCTTGAACCCTCATCTACTCCACAATCTCCCCGTTACGAACCATAAGCTGCAGGTTGCGCGCCATCTCCGCCGACAGCGGCAGGTGCTTCGCATAAAAGCGTTCGATCTGATCGACACTGGTACCGGCGTTTCTAGCCAGATTGTAGATGTTGACCTGCGCTTCGGACTTTATGAGACGCAGGCAAATCGCTGTATGCCTTAGGCAATAAATGGTCCGTTTTGTTCCGGTGACGGTATCGTGGCTCAAACCGGCTTCTTTTGTGACCTCGTTAAACTGCCTTTGGATAATCGCTCCAGCCGTTCGGCGGTTCTTGTAACCGGGAAGAAAGATGAAATCGTCCTTTTCGGCATTTGGATGCCGGTTGCAAATGCGCTGATATACACTGACGGCTCCCGGCATGCTGTTGGTCGTGCGAGGACCTGTCTTGCCGTTCACCACGCTGATGATAAGCCGCTTAGGGTTTTCCGCTACCGTTATATGCTTATGCTGCAAGGCGTAGAGTTCGCTTTCAATGGGTCGAACGAACGAATGCACAGTGAAAAGAATTAGGTCATACAGTTCCTCGGTGATGGGAACGCCACGAACCAATTTGCGCTGCGCCGCCATTTCCAACGCCTTAGCCCTGAGGCGTCGGTATTCATCATCGGCTTTGGACACCAAGGGAAAAAATCGAAAGAACGTTCGAGGGTTATCTTGCTGTTCGACTCGTGGCGTTGAGGGCACTACGTCGATAACCCCTTCGTCCCGCGCAACCTTCATCACATTGCGAAACGTCGCCTGGATGGAATTATGCGTTGAAGGCTTCAAATCAGGAAATCGCTTGAACAGCATCCTGCGGTAATCCAGAAAGTCGCTTGTTCGCAATTGCCGGACATCAAAATGGCTAAGGTGCTTTAATAAACCCCATTTCTCGTTTTCGAGAAATAGACGTGTCGAGCGTATATAGTTGGCATTGCGGGTGCCCTGTTCGACGTGATGTCTTCCGGCTTCGATGAACTTGGCGGCATAGGTCTTAAAGGTGTACTCTCGCGGCACCGAAGGAGATTGGGCTATAATTTCTTTCGCCAGTTCCAGTGCTACCTGCTTCGCCGCAAGCTTGCCCTTTTCTTTTGTAGATCGAACGACGTTACGCTTGCTTTTGGAGTTCCAAATTCTGGCTTGCCAAAATGGGCTAGCACCGGTTTGGTAGATGGCAATGCCCGGCATCAATGTCGTTATGTCGCCTACAAGCGCGTGTCGTGATTTTCCTTCTGCCATAAGGGCTTCATCTCAAATAGTAATAAACAATACCTATAAACACATACACAACTTATTGAAATTTAACAAGACGCTAATAACTCTTAATCAGCGGGTCCACGGTTCGAGTCCGTGCTCACCCACCATTTCTTCTTAATAAAATCATATTCTTAAATGAAATCGTCGGCCTTGTGGTGTTTTGAGCAACGATGATCGACGCGAAAAACGCGCCATTTACCAGATTCCATTCCGACCGACGGAAAAATGCTCGCCGGGTCTCTGCAGGCTGCGGTTCAACCTATCCCCGCCTCCAACAGCGCTCGTGCGCCGCGGAACACCCTGAATTTCCTGACACAACGTGGCGTCAGGCCCCGTCCCTGCGATAACTTATCCCCGCCCTCCAGAACCGTGCGACTCTGGTCGTCATGGATTATACGCCCGAAGAGCTCGAAGACCTGGCCACGATGCGCGAACTGCGCATGCGCCTGCGCGCCTGCGCGGAAGCCCGCGTCGCCGCCTGTGAGCAGATGCCGACCGCCGGCAACTGGCTCGACATCACGCGCCAGAGCAAGGCGATCCTGGCCGCCGACCGCATGGTCGTCACCCTCTATGGTCCGCCGCCAAGACGCCGCGCCCGGCGCAGCAAGCCGGCGCAGGGATCATCATTTTTCGATTTGTTTCCGCTTCGCGGGGAGGACGACCGCACGGTCGCCGGCCACGATGAGAGCGCAACACCGGCCGCCGAAACCATGCCGGCCAAGGACTCCGTCATCGCCCCCGCCCCCCAGGCCGTCCCATCCCTCGACGCGGAAGATACCGAACTGCTGGCCGAGCTCACCCGCAAGACCCGCGAAGGCATCAATGAAGCCACCCATCGCTGCGCCCAATGGGCTGGCATGTGGCCCGACGGCGCGCGCTACAACCCCGAAAAAGGCGGCTGGCGCAAGCACACGCTCACCGATACCCTGATCCTCCCGATCGATGACGACATCGATCTCGAAATCTGGATCTATGACGAGATCCTGGTGCGCACCAACGCCATCGCCCGCCATGCCGCCCGCTCCGCCGGCAAATGGCCGGACGGGACGCCTTTCACGGATAGCGATCCGGACTACTTCGAAAAATCGGCCAATTTCGGAACAAACGTCAACCGCCGGGCGGACAACGAAATCAAAGGTCCGCCCCGCATGCCGTGGTGGATTGTCCGCAAACCGCCGCCCTGATCCTGACCTACACTTCGATCGCTTCGGCATAGACGATGCGTTCGGCGTCGCCCTTGTCGCGATCGACCCCGAAGGCCGAGTTGTGATAGGTCTCGGTTTCGGTGATCAGGATGCGGCGGCGCCCGCCCGCCGGCGCCTGCGGCATGTTGACGATCTCCGAGCCGATCAGGTTGGGCGTGTTGAAACGCGCGGCCGCGCTGACCGGAGGCAGGTCGCTCCGCACCGCCAGCTGGCTCATCGCCTGGCCCGGCTTTGACGATCCCGGCGAGGTCGAGCCCGGCGATGGCGGCGGATTTTCCAGGGCGCCGCCCGCCGCCAATTCCCCCGCAATCCGGTTGGCGGTGCTGGCGCTTTGCACCAGGGCCGCCTCCGCGTTCTGCACCGCCTGGGCCGCGCCGGCCGGCGTATAGTCGATCTTCGGCCCCGCCCCCGGCACGCCGTCCAGGTCGCGCCAGCCCAGTACCGGATCCTCATGGGCGTCGAGCACCTGGCTCTGGATGCGCAGCCGGCCGCGGCGCGCCTGCGTCGGCTCGTCCGTATCGGCCGGCTGGTCGCCATAGACGCAGACATTGTAGCGCAGGCCAAGCCCGTCCAGCGGCACCACCACGGCAATCCGGTCCGGCGTCAACTGGATGAAATCGCAGCTGACCGCCGGCGACAGGTAGGCGTCGGGGATCGATACCGGCTGGTACCGAGCCACCGCCAGCCGCAGGAACGGGAAGTAGGCGCCGGCCGGCACATTGACCACGACATCGGCGTACCACAGCTGGCGTTCGCTGTCGTACGACACGACGTGCGGCGCGACGGAGCACCGCGTCGGCTCGCCGGATCCCGGACCCGGCTTGACCGGAAGCAGCAGGTTGTCCGTCTGGAAATTGCCCGGCGGCAGGTCCGAGCCCTCCTCCTCGGGCAGCGACGTGCCCGTGGCGGTGATGGGGCCTTTCCAAGCGGCCAGGCGGAAGGCTGCCGGTTTCGGGCTGTTGGTGGCGACCTTGCCGGACTGGAAAATCGGGTCGCGGCCCCACTGGGTCACCAGTGGCCGGTTGGGCGCGGCGTCGTTGCCGGCCTCGGCCTCGCCCGCGTTCGGCAGGACGACGGCCAGCATCTCGTTGTAGCCTGTAACCAGCCATGGCCGGTCGAGATAGATGCGGATGCCCCCGGCGCGGCGCGACACCGACGCCGTCGCATTGTGGTCGCGCAGCCAGCCGAAGGTCGGGATGGCGTAAAGGATCGACGGCGCCGGCGGCGAGGCCGAACTCGGGATCCATAAACGCTCCGGGTGCGAGGCGACGTTCTGCTGCTTCTCATCGTCGCGGATCGCCGGCTCGAAGAACTCCTTGAACCGCGTCAGGGCGTTCATCCGGTAGATCACCCGGCGGTAGCGCGTATCGTGGAACGTGTGCGGCTGCTGGTCGATGGCGTAGTCCTGGAAGAAGCCGTCCAGGCGCGCGATCGGCAGGCGCGCCACGTGCGCCTCATGGGGCCGGTTGACCGGCGCCGACTTGGCGTCGACCTCGACATAATTGTCGTCCGGCTCGTTCCATTTCGCGTCGATGTCGAGCCGCGCCGTCGATGGCCCCGACAGCGGCGTGTGCAGACTGAGCAGGGCGTCGCGTTCATTCGGGCCGCGCTCGATGTGGGGTTTGACGAAGGCGGGCTGGGTCAGCGGGCGCTGGGTGGCGTGGATCAGCTCGATCTCGCGCCACGGCGTGAACATCCAGTGCCGCCCCTTCAGGATATTCTCCTGCAACGCCTTGCCGCCGCCCTTGAGCAGCAGCTGCCACAACGCCATGTTGTCGAGCGCGGTACGGAACATGACCGAGCTGAGACGCACGACCTGACGGCACGCCTTGGGCATCGGCACCTGCAGCGTGCGGCCGACAAGCCTGAAGCTCGTGTAGTCGGAACTGCCCTCGATCAGGATCGGCAGCGACCTGGGCCAGTCCTTCGATACGGCATCGACGACGTTGTCGTAAAGCGGGATGGACACGTCCTGCCAGCTCTGGTCCCCGATCCCCTTCATCCGCGCCATCACCGCGATGGCGTAAGGATCGGGCAGGTACGGCAGGGCGAAGCCCGCTTCGGACACCGCATAGGTCCGCCGTTCCGACTTGTCCGGAATGGCCGACGCCGGATTGAGGAAGTCGGGCAGCGGCAGGTCGCTGCTGGCGAAGGCCATGTCCTGTTGCGCCAGGGTCTGGTACCAGTGCGGCTGCGGCGCGCCCTTGCCGTCGTCGATGACCCCGTGCATTTCCGAGAAGCGCTGGGTGACTCGCGGCGGCGCAATATTGCGCGACACCTTGCTGCGGTTGCCCGGCGCCTTCGGATCGTCATAGGTCCGAAGCGCCATGCGCAACATGCCCTCGCCCTGCTCCGGCGGCGTGTGCACGCGGGTATAGTCGACCGTCTCGTCCTTGCCGGTGACCACGTCGCCGACGAGGGTGACGGCCGGCGCCTCAAGCGCCTCGTAACGCAGGAAGGGCGTCGCCGGCGTCCACGTCTCCATTCCGCTCTTGCCACGGTAATCCAGCGCGCCGCCGGTCAGGTCCGAGACGCGGACCCGCGCCTGGTAGCTGTGCCCGAAGCGCAGCGCCGGCAGCGACCGGCTGGCCACCGTGAAATGGGTATTGAGCGGCAACCCGTCAGGAACCTGGCTGTCGCTTGGGCCCGTCATCGCCTTTTCGATCTCGGCCTTGCCGGGATTGGGCTTCGTCGGCGAGGGCGTGTTGCGCAGCGACTGCGCGGGCTCGGGCACGCTGAGGCTCCACCCGCGCCAGGTGAACAGCGCCTCGTGGAGGGTGAACACGTCCGGCACGCTGCCATCGGGGCTCGATCCGGCGGCGAAGCTGATCGTCCCCTCCTCCTCGCCCGCCTGCCAGGTCACGGTCTTGCCGTCGCCGGACCAGTCATGATCGCCGTCCTTGCCGAGGCCATGCGCCGGAGTCAGGAAGGCATAGCTGACATTGCGCCGGCACAGCGACTGCGGCCCGTTATTATGGTTGACGTCGATGATGTCGGCGCGATACCCCCGGATCAGGTCCTCCGCCGTCAGGTCGTCCGGCGTGTGATTGGCGTCGACGGCGGTATTGAGCGTGGCCGCGCGCGCGGCCTTCTTCTTGAAACGCGCCGCCCGGTCCGACTGGGCCAGGGTCAGGCCGGCCGTGCGCAGGGTCGGCAGGGACGCCTCCGCCCGCGCCGGCGCCTTGAAGTCGTCGGCACTGTGCGCCGTGGCTTTCAGGGTCGGCAAGGCGTTGGCCAGGCCGATCGCCTTGTGCGCCGCGCCGTCGACATCCATCTGGACCAGGTCGACGCCGCCGTGCGCCAGGTTGACGCAGCGGCCGGAGAAGTTGGCCGGGGTGGCCACCTCGGCCTGGAAGGTGCGCGTCGTCGCCTGGAAGGTGCAGCGCGTGACCGGCAGGCTGTCGCCGGCCCGGTTGACCTGCAGCGCCAGGCGCACCGTGCCGTCGGCGAAGCCGTCGATCGGCATGGTGAAGTCGAGCACAAGGCCGCACAGGCGCGACAGGGCGCTGTAGTTGCTGGCGGCCGCGGCGATGCGGTGGAAATCCGTCCCGCGCATCAGCGCCGATTCGGACGGCAGCTTGGGCGCGACATAGCCGGGCCAGGTGCCGTTTTCCGCCGCCACCGGCCGTTGCCCGGTGAAGTGCGTCTCGGCCAGCAGCGGCTTGTGATAGAAGGAAAACAGGTCGAGCATGTCGGCCGGCGTCTGGGTCAGGGCGTCAAGGCTCGGCGCCTGGCGGATGGTCGTCAGGATGTCGTTGCGCGACGCCTGCCCCTTCGGCGTTCGCGACGACAGCCGGCCGGGCTCGCGCCTCACCGGAACGCCCGCGCCCATCAGGTCGGACGGCGTCGGCAGGTCGTCCTGCGCCTGCTTCGCCACCTTGGTGTAGAGGGCGTCGAAAAAGCCGCTCATCTTGGCGACCGGATAGCTGAGCAGCAGGGCCTTGCTGAGGTCGGTGAAGCTGTAGTTCTCGATCGGGGTCGCGGCGTTGAACAGCGACTGCCAGACGTCCGACCTGGGCGTCGAGGTCAGCTTCAGGGCGTCGTCGTGAAGGGTGCGCACGACGGCCGGACCCGACGGCCCCAGCACGGCGACGGCGAACTTGAGCTTGGCCAGCGCCGCCGGCCAGTCGAGGAAGGACGAACCGGTATTGCCGAGCGTCGCATTCGGCCCCGAGGCGGTGAGGCGCGGCGCGACGAAGACGCTGAAGCTCAGGCTCTTGCCGTCGTCGCTGAAGCCTTGCGGACAAATCGTCCAGATGATCTTTTCCGTAACGGTGAGGCTGGGCATGGCG
Source organism: uncultured Caulobacteraceae bacterium (assembly GCA_964474575.1). Classification (GTDB taxonomy): domain Bacteria; phylum Pseudomonadota; class Alphaproteobacteria; order Caulobacterales; family Caulobacteraceae; genus Asticcacaulis. The sequence continues at coordinate 11,116 of CAYYTA010000060.1, forward strand.
GCGGTTTCTCCGAATGTTTCAGGCCCTGGAGCGCAATCCGATAAAGTGGCCGCCACTTTTCGGATACATTGCGCGACCAGACAAAAAATTGCGGCGGAATGGCCAGTCCGTCCGGGCCATTCCGCTCTGTCAGGCGAAGGCGTCGCAATAGGCCGACCAGGCCGGCGAGGTGTTGTTGACGGGATCGCCGGGCATGAAGGCCAGAAAGGACGGGTCGCCGTCCGACCCGGCGAATTCCTTCTCGACCGTTACGTCCTGGGAGATCGAGAAGAACAGGATGTCGATCTCGACCGTCAGGGTGGCGGTGCCGTAAAGCCGCGTATGGGTCGAGGTCTTTTCGTAGGTCAGGCCGAGGTGGAAGGTCAGGCTGACCGTGATCAGGCCCAGCACCGACAGGTGGCCGCCAAGCTCGACATAGCCCTCGAACTGCACCAGTTGCTTGTCCTTCGGTGTGCCGATCCAGTGGAAGTAGAAGCCGCCCTTGACGTAGACCCCGCCCGAGGCGACGCCGAGATCGATCGACACCTGCGCCCCGAACTCCAGCGACGCTTCCAGTTCCTGGACGCCTTCGCTGCCGACGGCGATGAGAAAGAAGCCGCCGCCGCCGAACAGCGAGATGGTCAGGTTGAACGGGTTGTGGCGCTCGGCGAAGTTGAAGCGCGCGCTCGGGCCCTCGCCCGTGAACGGCAGGTCGAAGCCCGCCCCCAGCGACACGTTCTGCAGACTGAGCGCGCCCAGGCCGATATCCGGCAGGGCCAGGGAATAGCTGGCGGTGATGCCGGTTGGCGCGACATCGAGCCCCGCGCCGTCCGAGAACCCGCCCATCGGGATGACATCGCGCAGGCCGTTGACGAACTCCAGCGCGCCGCCGAACTCGACGCCGTCGCTGCTGTTGAGCTTCGGCGTCACGTCGGGCTTCTGGCCCGGATTCACCTTCAGGCTCAACTCGTCGAAATGCAGAATGATGAAACCGAACAGGTTGATCTTGAACGCCTTGAGCCATGCCGTCGTCGTCGCCTCGGGCTTGGCGCCCATCTTGGCGACCATGACCCGGGTCTCGACCTTGAACTGGTCGTCGCCGCCCGGATCCTGCGGCAGGAACAGCGGCGACAGGTCCGAGACCGTCTTGCGCGTAATGGTGAAGGTGGTGACGATCCCTTCGGGCAGGGTCTCTGTCAGCTGGCGCGGGACCTGGTCCAGCCCGCCGGCCAGGTCGGTCACCGCGGCCAGGATCTTGTTCAGCGGAATGACGCCCAGCAGGGTGGCGTCATCGGGGAACAGGGCCGTCGGGTTCAGGGCGCCGGTCTTGAACTGCGAGGCGATGTCCGCCGCCCCCGACAGGACGCCCAGCTTGCGCGACAGGCCGTCCGGCGCGGTGGCGGGCGACACCAGGCCGCCATAGATGTCCGTCGGAGCCGCCGCTACGCCGGTGACCGCCTGCTTCTTGAACGAGAACACCATGTGGGCCGCGTTGCCGGCCGGCGCGCTTGGGATGCCCGGCGCGTCGAAGCCGTGGTCGAGATAGTCGCCGTGATAGCTGACGGACGGTACGACATTCTGGCCGAGCAGGTTCTTGACCGCCGGGATCTCGAGCTTGGCCGAGGTCATCGACGGATAGAAGCGCGGCCCCTTGAGATTGGCCGTGGCCGTGGCCGCGCCGATGATCATGTTGCCGCAATGATAGTCGGATTCGCCCGAACCCAGCGGCTTGCCGTCCTTGTCGACATCGACGCTGAAGCGGATCAGGGCATTGCCCATGTCGGCCGAATGCTGGTTGTCGGCGGCCGCGGTATTGTACGCCGCCGCGATCTTGCCGATAGCGCTGTTGGCGGCCCCGGCGCCGGAGACATCGCTTTCCTGGTTGAGCGAACCGGCGACGAACATCAGCGGCATGTCGAAGCTGGCCCGGCGGCCCATGCTGTCGGTGCCGATGATGTGGAAGGTGAAGTCCGTATTGGGCGCCTGGATCAGCTTCGGCCAGAAGGCCTTGTAGACGTCCTGCGCCTGCGGATAGACCTCACCTGCCCCGATCTTCAGCCCCTTGGCCTGGGCAGGCTTGGCCAGGTCGGCCGTCTGGCGCGTCGCGATTTCGACGCTGACGAACGGGAAGTCGCGGCCCTGATGGGGTTGCGCGTCGCCCGGAAAGCTCCTCACGCGTTCGCGCACCACAATGAAGAACTTCTGCATCAGGCCGGCGACGCGGCCGCCGTCCTGCTGCTGCGAGAATTTGCGCTCGGACACCTTGATCAGGGCGGCGGCGTGGCCGAACGGGAACAGGAAGCCTTCGTAGATCACGCGCACATACTGGTCGCGGCCGATCGAGGTGATGTGCTTCCACGCGACCAGGTCGGAATCGAGCGTCAGGTGGTCCGGCCAGACGCCCTCGACCTCCATCGACGCCCCGAGCGCGGTCAGGCGCAGGTGCCGGGCCATGGCCGGGTGGGAGACATACTTGCCATACCGCGTCGTGCCGTCGAAGGACGACAGGCGGACGATGTCGGCGCGGTCCTCGGCCAGCAGCGACCAGTCCGAACCCATGTCGACGGTCGTGTCATAATCCCCATTGGCCTTGAGCACGATATCATCGGCCCATAGCGCGCGCACCGGCTCCGGGTTTTCGCTCAGCGTCCATTCGGCGATCCGCGTGCCCATGCGCGTGTGCCACAGGTCGTAAAGGCCGGTGCCGTGGTCGACGGCGTTGCTCGCATGGGTGAAGCCGGCGGTCGACAGCGGCGAAAGATGGAGGTGATACGGGACTTCGATGTCGGTGGCGTCATCCGCGATCGGGCGCGGGCGCGTGTCGATCATGAAGTTGAGGCCCGCCCTGGCGGCGGACATGTAGTTGCCCACCCCCTGCATGGCGGCTGTGGCGCGCTGCGCCCGTATCGACGGCGCCTGGGCGGCTGTCTGGCCCGGCAGGCCGGCGAGCGGGATCGGCGACATCCGGTTGGCCGGGGCGCCGGGCGTGCCCGACGCTTCCGAATTGACCACCTGAGCGCCCAGCGCCGCCGCCGCGACATTGGAGAGAAGCAGGGTCGAGACCGTGCCGACGTAAAGCGAGGCCGGCCGGGCGACGCCGGTCAGGATGACCGAGGTGTTGTCGCGTTCGTCGTCGGTGAGGTCCTTGGCGTCGATGGTCTGCTTGATTTCGAGCGCGATGAGGGCGTCGATCGCGGCGTCGCCCAGGGCCTGGCCGCGCCCGGCCATCTCGGCGATGGCGTCGGCGACGCGCGCCGCCGCCCGGTCGAGCAGGGCGGTGATGCCCGGCTCATGGTGTTCGAGCGACTGCTGCTGCTGGACCGCGATGGCGGTCAGGCGCACGCGGATCTTGTCGAAATCATGCGCCGGCGCATAGTCGGCGGGCGCGTCGGTGGCGCGCACATCGAGGTTCAGCGGCCAGGCGTTGCAGGCGTCGAGGACGGCCCTGGCGGTGAAGTCGACATGATCGACGCTGTCCGGCATGACGAAGGCCAGGCGGCTGGCTCCGGCGATGCGCGCCTGGGCCACCGTGCCCGACTTGAACGGCAGCGTATTGACCGTCGGCGGCGCCTTGGACTGATCGGTCCCGCCCTCGCGATCGACCACCGTGCCGGCGTCGGGGACAGTGTCGGGGTAAACGTACTCGGCTATGGCCTGGGGCGGAAAATTGACCACCATCAGGCACGGCCGCTTGCCGCCGGTGCGCACGATCCGCCGCGAGGCGCCGCTGCCCGTGACCTGGAGATTGACCAGGCGCACGGTGAGGTAGGCGAAGTCGTCCGGCCGCAGCAGTGCGAATTGCGACAGGGCGCCGGATGGATTGGCCCTGAGCGGACCCTCCGGCGCCGGCGTCACCATCTGCAGATTGGGACGAACGGCAAGCGCCTGCGCCGGGGGCGCCGACTGCGTGACCCGCGCATTGCCGAGCGCCGCCTGGGCCAGGGCGCCGGCCGGGGCCGCGCCGCTGGCCGCGACGAGGAGGCCGACCAGCTTTCGCCGGGTCAGGGCGACCTCGCGATCGCCCGCCTTGCGCGGCGGCTTTTTCGCGCCAGCGGTATCGTGTTGACGTTTCGGGGGAAATTCCCCGGAGTCGGCATCATGCGCCATAATGTACCCCGCCCCTACGTGTTTATATGCTCTCCCTATAACAAATTGGTGAAGCCGAAGCCATGAATATTTCGCGACATAAATATCTTTAAGTATAAATGCGGTACAATCTCGGGAAATATAAATACACACGCCGCAAAACAGCGTAAATAAATCTCTGAAACGTCAAATTTTAGCAAATCTTAACGTATTGGGCCGAATTGTGGCCGATGTTTGCAATAATCGGCTCATTTGCCGCCTTCCCGTCAAATCCAAACTCTGACGCCATTTGGCGTATCGGCGTTCTTTGGTTTGCAAGAACAGCGTTTGTGCATGCCGCCTGCGATCCGGAAGAAAGGATTACACACGGACCGGGGCGCTGGCGCTCTCGTCCGTGGCAGAGCCCCGCCCGGCCTTGCGGACGTCTCCGACCAGAGTCCATGCCGCGAAGTTCGGCGTCGCGTGGAATGACGACGGCAAACGGGTCAGTCTCACCCTGGCCGCGACGGCCCTCATCCGGCTGGCGGCGGGGCTGGACAAATCGCGGTGGGAGATTTACCAAAAACAAAATAAGAATTAGCCGATACAGGGACATCCATGGCTCGCCTTGCGCTTACCCGCCGCTCGCTGCTGCTGGCCGCCGCCGCCGGCGCCCTGCTCCCGGTCCTGCCGGCAGCCGCCTTCCGCTCCGCCGCCGATTTCGGGCCGTGGCAGTTTCGCCAGGCCGACAGCGATGCCTGGCTGCCGGCCACTGTGCCCGGCACGGTCCATACCGATCTTCTCGCCCATGGCGCCATCAAGGACCCGTTCTTCCGCACCAACGAACGCGACCAGCAGTGGATCGACAGGAAGGACTGGGAATACCGTACGGCCTTCACCGTGGGTTCGGACCTTCTGGCCCACGACCATGTCGAGCTGAGCTTCGCCGGTCTCGACACCTATGCCGATGTCTATGTCAACGACACACTCGTGCTTCAGGCCGACAACATGTTCCGCACCTGGGCGGCGGATATCAAGCCGCACCTGAAGACGGGCGCCAACGCCCTGCGCGTCTATTTCCATTCGCCGGTCAACGAGGGGCTCAAGCGCCTCGACGCCTTCGGCTTCAATCCGCCCGCCACCAACGACCAGAGCGAGAACGGCGGCCTTGGCGACAAGAAGGTCAGCCCGTTCACCCGCAAGGCCGGCTATCACTACGGCTGGGACTGGGGCCCGCGCTTCGTCACCTCCGGCATCTGGCGGCCGGTCACCCTGCGCGGCTGGAACGCCGCCCGCATCACCGATCTCAATATCATCCAGGACGAGGTGACGAAGGAAGCCGCCCACCTGACGGCCGTGTTCGAGATCGAGGCCGACAAGGCCGCTCACGCCATGATCGGCGTCACCTGCGCCGACGACGCCACGATCGCCGCCCGCGCGGCCATCGACCTCGTCCCCGGCGTTCACACCTACGAAGTCAGGCTGACCATCGCCAAGCCGCGCCTGTGGTGGAGCAACGGCCTGGGTGAGGCGTTCCTCTATCAACTGAATGGCCGGCTGACCCTGGCTTCGGGCGGCCGCGACAGCCGCGACGTCCATACCGGCCTGCGCACGCTGAAGATCGTACAGCAGCCCGACGCCGATGGCGCCAGCTTCTATGTCGAGCTCAACGGCGTGCCCGTCTTCATGAAGGGCGCCAACTATATCCCGAACGACAGCTTCCTGACCCGGGTGACGCACGACGTCCACGACAAGGTGGTCGGGTCGGCGGTCAGAACGCACATGAACATGCTGCGTGTCTGGGGCGGCGGCGTGTATGAGGACGACTATTTCTACGACCTGTGCGACCGCAACGGCATCCTGATCTGGCATGATTTCATGTTCGCCTGCTCGATGTATCCCGGCGACGACGCCTTCCTCGACAATGTCCGCCGCGAGGCCGAGGAAAACGTCCGCCGCCTGCGCAACCATGCCTGCCTGGCCCTGTGGGCGGGCAATAACGAGATCGACAGCGCCTGGGAGGCCGATGTGCCGAACGGCGGCTGGGGCTGGAAACAGGCCTACACGCAAGCACAGCAGGACCAGCTGACGGCGGCCTACAACGCCATCTTCCACAGGATCCTGCCCGAGACGGTGGCCGCGCTCGACCCGAAGACGCTGTACCGGCCGTCCTCGCCCCTGGCGTGGTGGGACGGCACGACGGCCAGGCACGCCGACTTGGGCGCGCAGCAGCAATCCGGCGACATCCACTACTGGGATGTGTGGTGGGGCCAGAAGCCGTTCTCCGACTACCGCACCCACATCGGCCGCTTCATGAGCGAATACGGCTTTCAGTCCTTCCCCGAGTTCCGCACGGTCAAGGCCTATACCGAGCCCGGCGACTGGGACATCTTCTCCGAGGTCATGCAGGCGCACCAGCGCTCCTCGATCGGCAACGGCACCATCAAGAATTACATGCAGCGCGACTACCGCGTGCCGGCCGACTTCCGCCAGTTCCTCTATGTCGGCCAGGTGCTGCAGGCCGAGGGCATCAAGGTGGCCATGGAGGCGCACCGCGCCCGCATGCCCTACTGCATGGGCTCGCTGTTCTGGCAGATCAACGACTGCTGGCCGGTGGCGTCGTGGAGCAGCATCGACTATTTCGGCCGCTGGAAGGCGCAGCAGTATTTCGCCGTCAAGGCGTACAGGCCGGTACTGGTGTCGCCGGTGCTCGATGGCGACACAGTCACCATCACCGCGGTCAGCGACCGCGCTGACGATGTCGCCGCCGCGCTCGATGTCCGCGTCGTGGACTTCATGGGCGGGCCGGTGACGCAGGCCTCCGTGCCGGTGACGCTCAAGGCCAACGGCAGCGCCGTCGTCTTCACGCGTCCGGTGGCCGAGCTGGTCGCCCAGGCCGCGCCGGAAACCGTGCTGCTCCATGCCACCCTGACCGCCGGCGGCGAGGTGCTCAACGACAACATCCTCTATTTCCGCCCGGTCAAGGACCTTGTCCTGCCCACACCGGCCATCGTCCAACATGGCGAGTTCAGGGACGGCAAGGCGATCCTGACCCTGGCCTCGCCCGTCCTGGTCAAGAACCTCTATCTCAGCCTGGAAGACACCGATGGCGCGTTCAGCGACAACTATTTCGACATCCTGCCCGGCCAGGCCGTCACGGTGACCTTTACGCCGGCGACGCCGATGAAGGGCCTCGATGCCTTCCTGGCCGGCCTGCGCATGGTCCACATGGCGCAGATTCCTGCCTGATTACAGGCTACGCCGCTGATTGGCATCGAGCGTGAACCGGCGCACCTGCCCCGGCCGTTTCAGGGTCGCCGTCTGCTGCGTTTCGCTGATACCGAGAATGTCCAGCGGCTTGCCCGCCTTGTCGGTCACCAGCCGCGCCGCGCCATCGATCCGCGCCACCTGTTTGCCGTTCAGGCGCAGGTGCGCCCCGTGCCGGTCGTAGACCATCTCCGCCGTCCCGCCGCCGTCGCATGGCAGCCGGAACAGGCCCGCCGCCGCATGGCCCGGCCGGACGTTCCACCACAGCGCGTCCGCAGTCTCGACCACGCCGCACAGGCGCCAGGTGAAGTCCATCATGACCAGGGCCGCCGGCGAATAGCCGGTCTCGCCCTCTTGCGTGAACGCGCCGGTCAGGGGATCGAGCTGCTGGCGGAAGCCCATGTCGGCCATCAGGGCCCTGCACCACGCCGTCATCAGGGTGGCGAACTCGGCGGCGCGGCCGTAATGTTCCATCCAGCGCGACGCGCGCAGCGCCGTCAGCGCCTGGGATGCCCCGCCCCATGAATTGACGGGAATCGGCCGCACGAAGGCCGGGTCATCGAGCGCCACCGACGGCAGCGGATAGGCCGCCCAGAACGCCTTCGGACTATGAATTTGCCTCGCCCACAGATCATCGAACATCGCCTGATCGACGACGTGCTCGCTGCACACACGGCCGAGGATATCCGTGCGGATACGCACGTACTGTCCGTCGGCGTCGAGGTCATAGAAGGCCGCGTCCTCCGCCACATAGAGCTTGCCAAGGATCGCCCGGCGAATGGCGTCGGCGCTGTCCAGCCACGGCCCGTCGTCCTTGCCCAGCGCCTTCGCCATGGCCGCCAGCGCCGTGCGCGCGCCGTAGGTGGTCGCCGACAGGTCCGGACACAGGCGCGGCAGGCCGAAGCCCGGCGGGAAGGCCTTCGCGTCCTTGTTGGGGCACTGCGGAGGAATGCCGGCCCAGCGCGGCGAATTGTCGTGGCCGGTGTCGTAGGTGCAGAAGCCCTCGGTCAGGCCGGTGCCGCGCGTATCGCGGTATTTGAGCAGCCACGCGTCCCAGCGCACACAGGCGCCATAAGCCTGGGCCAGCAGGGCCTCGTCGCCGGTCGCCCGGGCCAGTTCCCAGGCGGTGGCGGCGACCGGCACGACCATCTGGATCTGGCCGAAACCCGGCCCGGCGGCCTTCACGCTATAGGGAATCTGGCCGTCGTCCTTTTGCAGGTCGAAGAAGCAAGTGTGGCTGTTGCGGGCGACATCGGGGCGGAACCTGCGGTAAATCAACGCCTCATTCGGGCCGCACTCCATCCAGATGCCGGCATAGGCCGCGCCCTCGATCAGCACCGGCTTGCCGCAGGACGGCAGGGTGCGGACATTGGCGTTAAGCACCGCCAGCGCCTTGTCATAGGCCGCCTGCCAATGCGCATCGGCGGCGCGGAACTCCGGCGCGGCGGCCTGGGTAGAGGCGGGCATCGCCAGGCCGGACGCTCCGGCGAGGAACGCGCGCCGGCCGATCAAGGCCGGCTCACGTGGAACCAGTCGATATCGACGTGTCCGGCCTCGCCGGTGGTATAGGTGAACAGGCCCGGCCGCGAGCCTTTCCACCACGAGAATTTCGACAGGGGCGCGTTACCCATCGCCGTGAAATGCCTGCCGTCGCGGCTGTAGCCGAAATGCACGACCTGGTCCGGCGTGACATGGGCGCACAGGATGATCACGCCCGCCGCCTCAGGCCCGGCGGTTTCGACTCCGCCCTGGGCGAAAACGATATGTGTCACACCACCGTCGCGCGCCACGCCGATCCACGGCATGGATACGCCGAACAGCACCAGGCCGGCGCGCTCTCCTTCCGATAAACCGGAAATGTCGAACCGCGCCGTGAACGTCGCTTCCGGACCTTGCAGAATTTGCGTCAGGGTGTTGCGCGCGGTCAGCAGGTGATCGGCCCTGCCCGCCGTCAGGCGCAGGTAACCCGGCCGCGCCGACAGGCTCCACAGGCTGTCGTCGGGATTGTGGTTCCATTCCCATTGCAGGCCAAGCGTCCGGCCGGAAAATTCGTCGCTGTCCTGCAAATGGTCCTGCGGTCGCCACGCGCCGGTCTCGGGCGCGGCATGGCTCGCCACCGGCTGGCCGGCATTGCCCATGACCGGCCAGTCGTCCTGCCACGCCACCGGCTCGAGATAGTCGATGCGGCCGAAGGCGCCGGTCTGGTTGAAGTGGATGAACCAGCCTTGCCCGCCCGGCGTCTCGACATAGCCGCCCTGGTGTGGTCCCTGGACGGTGGTGTTACCCTTGGCGAGGACGGTCTTCCATTCATAGGGACCCGTGATCGAACGCGACCGCCCGACCGCCTCGTCGCCCTTGTCGACGCCGCCGTAGGGCGCGAAGATGTAGTACCAGCCGTTGCGCTTATAGAGCTTCGGCCCTTCCAGCCACGGCAGGTTGGCCTTGTCCTCGGCGATCACGGCGCCGTCGTCGTAAACGCGCGTGCCGTCCGGCGACATGCGGTGCAGGATCAGCGGCCCCGCCCCGACCTTGCCGTGGACGAGCCAGGCCTGGCCGTCATCATCCCAGAACGGGCACGGGTCCTCGTAACCGGGTCCTTTCAGTACCTGGACCGGCGGCGACCACGGCCCGGCGGGGTCCTTCGCCGTGGCCATGAACACGCCTTCGTCCGGCGTCGGCCAGTAGACGTAGTAAAGGCCCGAATGGTAGCGGATCGCCGGCGCCCAGACGCCGGAAGCGTATTTGGTGCCACTGACCGGTTTGGACTTGCTGTCATCGATTTCGAACGGTCCCGGCAAGTCGTACTCCGGGGCGAAAGTCAGCTTCGGCAGGACATGACCAACGATCCGCCAGTGGACCAGGTCCTCCGATTTCAGCACAGGAATGCCCGGCGAAAAATGGAAGCTCGACGCGACCATGTAATAGTCCTTGCCGGCGCGGATGACGTCCGGATCGGAATAGTCGGCGTAAAGGATGGGGTTGCTATAGCTGTGCGGCGGCCCGGCGAACGCCGGCCCGGCCAGAAGGCAAAGGCAGGCAATAAGCACCAGCTTAATTCCTTCCCCGTTTACGGGGAAGGTGGCGGCGCGAAGCGACGACGGAAGGGGGATGCGGACGGTTGGGTTTTCCCCCTTCCGTCGCCTCGTTTCTCTCGGCGCCACCTTCCCCGTAAACGGGGAAGGAAAAAGGACTCTATTCCAACTCTTCATCTCACGCTCCGCACAGACCCGTCACGTCCATGTCCGCGAGCACGGCCGGGCGCGGGTCGGACGCCGCCGGCGTAACCATGAAGCGCACCAGCGTCAGGTTGCGCATATGCCGCGCCCACAGGCCGTAGGCCGGCGCATCGGCCGGGATCATCATGGCGTCGGGATACTTGTCAGGCATCTCCTCGATCGCCGCCTGGTCGACGGGCGCGGCCTGTGTCGGATCGATGGTCCAAGACACGTCGCTTACGACCACATCCTCGATCGGATGGCCGGGCAGGCCGGTGAAGAACGCCCCGCGCGGGCCATTGTCCTCGCCGGTAATGTGGTCGAAGACAATGCGGCGCAAGACCCCGACGCCCGGGCGCGGCTGTTCCGGCCGCTTGCGCGCGCGATCGCCCAGCCTGAGGAACAGCGGGCTCTTGGCGCGGACGATATGGATGCGCGTCGCCATGAGGTTCTCGACGGTGGCCCCGTCGACGCATTCCCAGGCGATGCCGCCGTCGGTGCGCCGGTGGCGGGCGGCGTTCATCAGCGCGGTCGGCCCGCCGACCTCGCAGTCGCGCACCAGCACATTGCGGAAGTCGCCCTCGCTGTCGGTGCCGAACTTGACGCCATTGGTCTGGCTGTAGAAGCGGCAGTTCTCGACCAGTATATCCTCGCCCGGCCGCTGCGACGCGCCCTTGAAGCACATGGCGTCGTCTTCCGAATTGACCCAGCAGCGGCGCACGATCGCCCGGCGGCAGCCGTCGATATCGATGCCGTCATTGTTGAAATTCGCCTGGTTCTCGATGACCAGGTCCTCCATCAGCAGGTCCTCGCAATTGAGGTAGTTCTGCATCCAGCACGGCGAGTCCTTCATGTGCAGGCCGGCGACATGGATCTGAGTGCAGTCGATGATGCGGATAAGAAACGGCCGGCCGGGCGTCTGGCCCGAGGTTTCCGGCCCCGAGAAATTCGTCTTGTAGCCGCGGCCGTAGATCATCCCCTTGCCGGTAAGGGCGATGTTGCGGCAGCCTTCGGCGTGGATCAGCGACTGGTTCATGCCCATATTGCTGTCCTGGACCGTCGGGCGCCTGGCGACGCGTTCGGGATAGTCGTTGATGTCGAGGCTGGCGACCAGGCGGGCATCCCCGGCGATGTCGAGGCGGACATGGTCGCGCAGCTCCACCGTACCGCTGACATAATCGCCATGGCTCAGCCGGACGGTGCCGCCCCCCTTGGCCGCCGCCGCGTCGATCGCCGCCTGGATGGCCGCGGTCGCCAGGGCGGCGCCCGGCCGATAGCCGAACTGTTCCGGGGTCAGGACGCGTTTCGGGCCCGCCCACGGCCTCAGCGTCGCCGTCAGGCGCCTGGCCATCGTTTCCAGGTCGGTGCGGAGTTGCATCGCCCATACCGGTACGGCGCAGATTTCGGCATGGGCGGTCCCGGCGACGGCCAGGCCGGCGAGACCGGCGCCAAAGGCGCGGCGTGAAATGAAGGTGGTCACCGGCGCGTTTCCCTGTGCTATTTTTCGGCCGATTGAGGCACGAACGCACGCGCGGGTCAACTGCGGCTAGCCAAGCACCTCAAGCCCGTCCAGCGAGAACGGCAAGACGGTCTGGCGCTGTTCCCCAAGCCTGTCGACGCCGAGGTGAATCGTGTCGCCCGGTTTCAGGAAGATGGCTTCGGGCGTCTTGCCTTCGCCGACACCCGGCGGTGTGCCGGTGATGACCAGGTCGCCCGGCTGCAGCGTCACGAAGCGGCTGACATAGGCGATGATCTCGGCGACGCCGAAGATCATGGTCTTCGTGCTGCCGGTCTGCATGCGCTGTCCGTTGACATCGAGAAACATCGAGAGCGCCTGCGGGTCGCCGACCTCGTCCGGCGTAACCAGCCACGGCCCGACGGGACAGAAGGTATCGCAGCCCTTGCCCTTGACCCACTGCGAACCGCGCTCCTTCTGGAACTGGCGCTCGGAGACGTCGTTGACCAGGACATAGCCGGCGACGTGACCCAGCGCATCGGCCCTGTCGACATAGCGGCAGGTCTTGCCGACGATGAAACCCAGTTCGACCTCCCAGTCGAGCTTGGTCGAATCGCGCGGCTTCATCACCCCGTCATTGGGCCCGGTCAGGGCGGTGATCGCCTTGGTAAAATAGATCGGCTCCGGCGGGATCGGCAGCCCCGACTCGGCGGCGTGGTCGGCATAGTTGAGACCGACGGCGATGATCTTGCCGATGCCCTTCACCGGCACGCCATAGCGGGGCGCGCCATCGGCGAGCGGCAGGGATGCCGCGTCGATCCCCCTCAGCTTCGCCAGTTGCGACAGGCGCACCGTGTCCGGCGTGAAGTCGGCGACGATGCCGGAAAGGTCGCGAATGCGGCCGTCGTTATCGACAAGGCCGGGCTTTTCGGCGCCCCTGGGGCCAAAGCGGCAAAGTTTCATCGTCTCCATCCTTGTTATGCTCGCAGCCATTGCGTGCGGCCATGGCGATAGCGGTTGTGACCGCCAGCGACGCGCACGTCAATTCCCGATGATCGGATTTGACCCCTTTTCCGGACTGCCCGCGCCTTAGTCTTCAGTACGGACCCAAAACCGCACGGGGGACCATCATGTTCAGGCTTGTTCGCTGGGTATCAGTCCTTGCACTCGCGTTCGCATTTCCGCTTGCCGCCACCGCCGAGCCGCTGCTCCATTTCAAGGCCGGCGAGGCCGTTACCGTCCACGGCCTGACCTATCGGGCCACGCGCGACGGCGTGGCCTATGTCTCGCTGTCGTCGGAATATGTCTCGGTGGCGGTGCTGTCGGGCCGGCTCAGGTCCGGCCATGTCGCGGCGACATCCGGCGACATCCTCGTCACGCCGATCGAGGGCGCGCGCGCCGAACGCTTCATGTTCGACGGCGCCAGGCTCGAACAGACGATGAGCCCGGACCTGTTGCCGGAGGCCGCGCCGCTGCTCAGGCCCATCGTCTCGCGCCAGAAGCGCCAGCGCTTCTTCGGCCTGATCGAGCCCGTCGGCGTCAATGCCGAAAACCCGGCCCCGCCGGCCATCGAAAATGTCCGCCGCAACTACCTCTCGGCCGACATCATCATCGACCTGCGCCATGAGGCTGGCGGCGATCTCAACCGGCTCAACGACCTGACCGCGCACCGCTTCGTCGCAGCCCTGGCGGCCGGCGACAGCGACAGCGTCGCCGCCCTGCTCG
>CAYYTA010000061.1:0-9103 GCA_964474575.1 uncultured Caulobacteraceae bacterium
TCGTCCTTCTCGACGCCGTGGCGGTTGAACACGCGCACCTCGACGACCGTGCCGGCGACGCCGGGCGGCAGGCGCAAGCTGGTGTCGCGCACGTCCGACGCCTTTTCACCGAAGATGGCGCGCAGCAGCTTTTCTTCCGGCGTCATCGGGCTCTCGCCCTTCGGCGTCACCTTGCCGACCAGGATATCGCCCGGCTGGACCTCGGCGCCGATGGCGACGATGCCGGCTTCGTCGAGGTTGCGCAGGGCTTCCTCGCCGACATTGGGGATGTCGCGGGTGATTTCTTCCGGCCCGAGCTTGGTGTCGCGGGCCATGACCTCGAACTCCTCGATGTGGATCGAGGTGAAGATGTCGTCGCGCACGATACGCTCGGAAATCAGGATCGAGTCTTCGAAGTTGTAGCCGTTCCACGGCATGAAGGCGACCAGCACGTTGCGGCCGAGCGCCAGGTCGCCGAGGTCGGTCGACGGGCCGTCGGCGATGATGTCGCCGGCGGAGACCCTGTCGCCCACCTTCACGATCGGACGCTGGTTGATGCAGGTGTTCTGGTTGGAACGCTGGAACTTCGACAGGCGGTAGATGTCGACGCCCGGCTTGTTCGGGTCCTGCTCCTCGGTGGCGCGGACGACGATGCGGGTGCCGTCGATCTGCTCGACCACGCCGGTGCGGCGGGCGGCGACGGTGGCGCCCGAATCGCGGGCGACGACCTCTTCCATGCCGGTGCCGACGAAGGGCGCGTCCGACTTGACCAGAGGCACGGCCTGGCGCTGCATGTTCGAGCCCATCAGGGCGCGGTTGGTGTCGTCGTTTTCCAGGAACGGGATCAGGGCGGCGGCGACCGAAACGACCTGCTTCGGCGACACGTCCATGTAGTCGACCTGCTCGACGCCGGCCAGGGTCACTTCGCCGTTGATGCGGACGGTGGTCAGGTCGTCGGCGAACTTGCCGTTCTTGATGGCGACATTGGCCTGGGCGATGGTGTGCTTGGATTCCTCCATGGCCGACATGTAGGTCACGTCTTCCTGCACCGCGCCGTTGATCACCTTGCGGTACGGGCTTTCGATGAAGCCGTACTTGTTGACGCGGGCGTGGGTAGCCAGGCTGTTGATCAGGCCGATGTTCGGGCCTTCCGGCGTTTCGATCGGGCAGATGCGGCCATAGTGCGTCGGGTGCACGTCGCGGACTTCGAAGCCGGCGCGCTCACGCGTAAGACCGCCCGGCCCAAGCGCCGACAGGCGGCGCTTGTGGGTGATTTCCGACAGCGGGTTGGTCTGGTCCATGAACTGCGACAGCTGCGACGAGCCGAAGAATTCGCGCACGGCGGCGGCGGCCGGCTTGGCGTTGATCAGATCGTGCGGCATGACGGTGTCGATATCGACGCTCGACATGCGCTCCTTGATGGCGCGTTCCATGCGCAGCAGGCCGACGCGGTACTGGTTCTCCAGCAGTTCGCCGACACTCCGGACGCGGCGGTTGCCGAGGTTGTCGATGTCGTCGATCTCGCCGCGGCCGTCGCGCAGCCCGACCAGGATCCTGAGGATCTTGAGGATGTCATCCTTGAGCAGGACGCGCTGGGTATCGGCGACATCCTGTTCCAGGCGCATGTTCATCTTGACGCGGCCGACCGACGACAGGTCGTAGCGCTCCAGCTCGAAGAACAGCGAGCTGAACATGGCTTCGGCGGCTTCGATCGTGGGCGGCTCGCCCGGGCGCATGACGCGGTAGATGTCGAACAGGGCGTCTTCTCTGCTGCTGTTCTTGTCCACGCGCAGGGTCGAACGCATGTA
This sequence comes from uncultured Caulobacteraceae bacterium, assembly GCA_964474575.1. Lineage (GTDB taxonomy): Bacteria > Pseudomonadota > Alphaproteobacteria > Caulobacterales > Caulobacteraceae > Asticcacaulis. The sequence goes on from CAYYTA010000061.1 coordinate 1,788, forward strand.
CGGCCCGACGGTGACGTGGTCGATGTCGAGCACGTCGACCTTGGTGAAGCCCTGCTCTTCCAGCGCCTTGACCGAGGCGGCGTCGAGCTCGTCACCGGCTTCGGCATAGATTTCGCCGGTCTCGAAATTGACTTCGTCGCGCGCCAGGTACTTGCCGATCAGGGCGTCCGGCGACAGCAGCAGCGACTTGACGGTGTCGCCGAGCTTCTTGGCGGTGCGGGCGGAAATCTTGGTGCCGGCCTGGGCGACCACTTCGCCGGAGTCGGCGTCGATCAGGTCGAATTCCGGCTTCACCCCGCGCCAGCGCTCGGGCTTGTACGGCGTGATCCAGCCGTCGCCCTTCTTTTCGTAGGGCACGACGTCGTAGAAGGTGGTCAGGATTTCCTCGCCGTCCATGCCGAGCGCATAGAGGAACGAGGTCGCCGGCAGCTTCCGCCGGCGGTCGATGCGGACATAGACGATGTCCTTGGCGTCGAACTCGAAGTCGAGCCACGAACCGCGATAAGGGATGATGCGGGCGCCGAACAGGAGCTTGCCCGACGAGTGGGTCTTGCCCTTGTCGTGGTCGAAGAACACGCCCGGCGAACGGTGCATCTGCGAGACGATGACGCGCTCGGTGCCGTTGACGATGAAGGTGCCCTTCTCGGTCATCAGCGGGATGTCGCCCATATAGACGTCCTGCTCCTTGATGTCCTTGACCGAGCGGGCGCCGGTTTCCTCGTCGCTCTCGAACACGATCAGGCGCAGCTTGACCTTGAGGGGCGCGGCATAGGTGATGTCGCGCTGGATGCACTCCTCGACGTCGTACTTCGGCTCCTCGAACTCGTAGGAGACGTATTCCAGCGTGGCGCGCTCGTTGAAGTCCTTCACCGGGAAGACCGACTTGAAGACCGCTTCCAGGCCGTCGTCGACGCGCTCGGCGGGACGCACGAAGCGCTGCAGGAACTGCTCGTAGGACGAGCGCTGCACCTCGATCAGGTTGGGCATGCGGATGGCTTCAGGGATGCGGCCGAACGACTTCCGGATCCGCTTCTTCTGCGTGAAGGATAAGGGCATTGCAGTTCCTTGCGTTGTAAACGCTTGAAAATGTGTAGGCAGATGATCTGCGCGCGAGGTGTGGTTGAGGCTCAATCCTTGAGCCTAAGTTTGCCTTGCGCCTGCTCTTTTATGATCTCGCGATCAAAGACGCTGTCGTTGTTGAGCCAGATGGCTCGCCCTTCGCCGGTGGAAAGAGCATAAGACCGGCCTGCGGGTCCCGGAAATGGGCGCAATACGCCCACGAGGGGAGCGTGCCTTAGCGCACTTATCCCCACTTGTCGAGAGGCTATATAGGAATTTTTCAATCCTCCGCAAGCGGAAGGAAATCAAGGCAAAATTGGGGCCACTAACTGGAGTTACGTTTGATGGAACCACCGCCAACATTCCTTCCCCGTTCACGGGGAAGGTGGCATTTGCGCAGCAAATGACGAAAGGGGGAAACCCGCCGCCAGCATCCCCCTTCCGTCACCCGCTTCGCTCGTGACACCTTCCCCGTATACGGGGAAGGAAAATGGTTCCATAATTTATTGCCTCGTCACATCGCACTAAATATCGGCGATGAACCTTTCATTCGCAGCCAACCATTCGATTTTCTCCCGCCATTTCTTCTTCTTCCAGGCTTCAATCGCTTTCTTTTTCTTTAATAACTCGATAAAGCAACCGTATCTGAACTGTGCAGTAACGTCCACAAACTTAAAATCATTTTCACTGGAGGTTTGCGGCCTGTCGGGGTAGTTTAAAAGACGAACCACGCCTGGCTCAATGAGTTCAAAAATAGGTGTTTGTGAGGTATCGAGTTTTTGCACGCCTTTACATCGCGGACCGATTGCGCTCTCCACAGTTTCTTTTAGAGCTCGAACATGATTATGGCTATTTGCCAGTCCAAGAGAAATTTTCTCCTTACTGGCTATACCTTTCGGCTCTTGCAACAAGAAATCGATAATATCGTCAAGCCAGGCTCGCTCGATTGGAAACCTTACCAAAAATTTTTCCGCCGTTTCATTCATGATGCCCTCACTACGAATTCAGAAAAACGCCAGATCATAAGCGAAGCAAACTTCAGCCTTCCTGCCCCATCGCCTGCGGCCAGCCCTTGCCCGCCATCAGCCCGATCAGGAAAAACCCGGCGATGAACCCGCCCAGGTGCGCTTCCCAGGCGATCGGGATCTGCAGCGCCTGGCCGCTGAACAGTTGCAGCAGCATGGCCGGCCCGCCGAACAGGGCGATGACCAGGGCGTTGGTCCAGATGAACGCCCAGATGGCGTCGAGCGTCCGCCGGCTGAGGATCGGATAGAGCTCATGCCGGGTCGGATCAAGCCGCATCATGGCGGCGAACACGCCGTAGATCGCGCCCGACGCGCCCAGCGCCGGCACTTCGCCCTGCATGTGCATCAGCCAGAACATGGCGTTGCCGGCGAGGCCGCACAGCAGGTAGAAAACATGGTAAGGCACGACCGCCCTGCCCCCGCCGCCGAAGCGCGCGATCACCCACGGCGCGATCGACAGGTAGGAATACATGTTGCTGGCGATGTGAACGACGCCGGCGTGCAGGAACATGGCGGTGACGAACGACCACCAGCGTCCCTGCAGATAGGCCGGGACAAAGGCCAGTTGCACGCCTTCGTCGGCCTGCGTCTTCTGCCAGACGAACGCCGCGGCGCACAGGGCGACCACGATCCACACCGGCCAGTCCCCGCGAGAAAATCGCGGAACGTACCTGCGCCAGAAGGGTGGCGATTGCGGCGGCTGGGGCGGGGGCTCGGTCTCGGGCACGGAGGTCTCGGTCATGTCACCGATATAGGGGGCGGACGGACGCCCGTCAAAGAGATCAGGCCCGGACGGTAACCGTCCGGGCCTGATCCAGCCTGGTTAAAGGCCATCTTGCGTTCCGCGTTCTTGTTTTCACAAGAACGCAGGTCTCGCTCCGTAATTTCGCGAAGGCGAAATTACTTCACTTCGACCTTGGCGCCGGCGTCTTCCAGCTTCTTCTTGATGTCGGCGGCTTCCTGCTTCGACACGTTTTCCTTCACGGTCTGCGGAGCGCCTTCGACGAGGTCCTTGGCTTCCTTCAGGCCGAGATCGGCGCGAATCGTGCGGATTTCCTTGATCACGTTGATCTTCTTGTCGCCGCCATCGGTCAGGACAACGGTGAACTCGGTTTGCTCTTCAGCAGCTTCCGCCGGAGCGGCAGCGCCACCGCCGGCAGCCGGGGCCGCCATGGCGACCGGAGCGGCGGCCGAGACGCCCCACTTGTCTTCGAGCAGCTTCGACAGCTCGGCGGCTTCGAGAACGGTCAGGGCCGACAGATCTTCGACCAGCTTATCCAACTTGGACATTTTGATACTTCCTTGAATGATGAGTGTTTAAGTGAAAGGGTCTGAGGTTTAAGCGTTCGAGCCCATCGCACGCGCGTGCGCGCCGATGACGCGGGCGACGGCGCCGGCCGGAGCCTGCAGGACGCCGGCGATCTTGGTCGCCGGGGCTTGCAGCAGCCCGATCAACTTGCCGCGCAGCTCGTCGAGCGACGGCAGCGTGGCCAAAGCCTTGACGCCGTTCTCGTTGAGCACGCTGTCGCCCATGATGCCGCCGATGATCTTGAGCTTGTCGTTTTCCTTGGCGTACTGCGACGAGATCTTGGCGGCCGTGACCGGGTCGGCGGAGTAGACGAGCGCGACGGGGCCCTTGAAAAGAGCGTCGCCGGCACTGCCTGCCTTGCCATCCAGGGCCTTCTGGGCCAGGCGGTTCTTGAACACCTTCACGACGGCGCCTTCCTTGCGGAGGCGGTTGCGAAGTTCAGACATTTCCACAAAGGTCATACCCGTATACTGGGTGACAACCACGGTGCCCGAATTCGCGAAGACGCCCTTGAGCTCTTCGATCGAATCGGCCTTTTTTGCGCGGTCCATTGCTGGCCTCCATGGGATTTAAGCATCTCCCGGCGGACCGGAAGACAAACGAAAGGTTCCGTCATTTCCGGCAAGCCGGAAATATCGCAACCACTGTCCAGATGAGATGCTGATCACCCAAGGCGCGGACCACGCTTCCCTTTATCAGGAAGTGCGATAAAACCTTGATGGCGTTTCGCGTCCCGTCTCAATTCGGTCCGCGGGGGCTCCCGCAGGTTACGGATGAAGCGGCCCTTCATCCCCGAAGGTCTCGGACAGAACGGTATGAAAGGCATGCGCCTCCCAGGCCGAGGCGCGCCCTATACAGGCAATTGTCCGCTAAATCAAGAGGCCGGCTTGGCGCTCTTGGCGATCGCGGCGTCGAGCCAGTCCTGGGCGCCATCGAGGCTGCCTGTATAGCTGTCGAGATTGGGCAGGGCCTGCCCCTTGCACTTCTCGGTCATGATGTCGTCCGGGCCGGCATTGCCGTCGGTCATGATCGGCTTGTTGCCGGCGACCGGAGACGACTGGAGCGCCGCCTTGTCCCTGCCATAGAAGCTCATCGCCACCACGTCCTCGGTCATGGCCGTACAGTCGGGCTTCAGCGTCACGAGGAAGCTGAAGACCTCCTTGACGTCGCCGAATTCGGTCGGATTCGCCAGGCGCGTCAGGACAACATAGCTGCCGTCGCCCTGGTCGTTGTAGGCCATGGCCCCGCTGGGGTCCGCGCCGGCCAGCGTCCATGACTGGGTTTGGGCCGCGGCCCCGTTGGCGAGAAACAGCGCGCCGAGCGCCAGCGGCAGAAGAAATTTCATGGTCATGGACCCTCCCTTTACCGCACCCTAGCATGAACGCGGCCGCCTGTCGCACCCCCTGAACGGGGGTTGTGGAAAAAACCTGTCCGGGCGACCCTGGGTTTTCCGGGGAACGCATGAAGGGGAAGCGCCATGAAGAGCCTGGCTGGAGTGCTTGCGCGTATCGGACTGATCCTGGCCGCCGTGCTGTGCACGACGCCGGAGAGCTGGGCGGGCCAGAAGGTACCGTCGGCCTATGACGACGTCCGCGACAGCGTCATCGACAACGGCCACCAGAACATGCCGTTCACCAATTACGGCGTCGGCATCAAGTGGGAATTGGCCTGCCGCCAGGGCGACACCAGGATGTGCGTGAAGATGGCCCAGGCCTTCACCGATGGCCTGGGCGACCTCAAGGCCGACCCGCGCGTCGCCCTGGGCTTCTGGAAAAAGGCCTGCGAGCAGGGCGACGGCGCCTCGTGCGCCAGGGCCGCCAGCATCGCGCTCGACGGCAGCGCCAACTTCACCGATGCCGACGCGGCGCAAACCTATGCCGACCGCGGCTGTCACCAGCTCAGGAACCAGGACTCGTGCGCCATGCTGGCCTCCGCCGCCTCGGCCAGGGGCGACACCGGCCAGGCGACCGCCCTGGCTGACAGTTCGTGCGCCGCCGGCTCGGACGACGGCTGCCGCCTCAAGGCCCAGGGCCTGTTCTATGACGGCCACGACCCCGCCGCCATCCCGCTGTTCGAGAGCGCCTGCAACGCCAAAAGCGCCTGGGGCTGCGCCGGTCTCGCCGACGCCTACGAAAACGGCTGGGGCGGCGTCGGCAAGGACCGTTCCAGGGCCGCCGGCTACGCCACGCGCGGCTGCGAACAGGCCTCCGGCGCCGGCCGCAGCCAGGCCTGCCGCCAGCACGGCGCTTACATGACCCTGACCTCCGACAAGACGACGATCAACAAGGGCGAGCAGTATCTCGACGCCAGTTGCCGGTATGGCGACGCCGAGGCCTGCCACTGGCTCGGCCTGCTCGGCCTGCGCGACAAGCCGGGCGCGACCACGACCATCGGCGAAGGCCTCTATTACGAACGCCGCGCCTGCGACCTCGACTATGCCGACGGCTGCGACGAGCTGGGCTTCGCCTACGAGATCGGCAACGGCATCAGCGTCGACGACCCCGGCGCCATCGCCGTGCCGCTCTATGACAAGGCGTGCAAGCTCGGCAATAAGGACTCGTGCGCCAAGGCGGCCAAGATCGTCGCCGATGATCCCACCGTCAACGACCGCCGGCCGGCGATCGACCCGTCCGACACCGTGGCCAGGCAACTGGTGGCGGCGCAGGACAATGTCAACAACAGCCTCGATGTCGACGGCGCGGTGATGAGCGTCTATCGCCTGACCCAGGAGGAGAACGAGGACGCCGAATGGCTGCTCGGCGGCTGGATGTATTACGGCCTGCCGGGCGTCTTCGATCCGCCGCGCACCCAGGACGGCTTCATCCTGTTCGAGAACGCGGCCCGCGTCGGCCATGTCGAGGCCGACATCTTCGTCGGCATGGCCTACTGGTACGGCGACGGCGTCGACCAGGACCGCGACAAGGGCGAGAACTACATGGCCATCGCCGCCGCGCGGGGCTCCGACGAAGCCTCGGCCATCCTGCGCTCGATGAAGGCCGAGCCGATCCGCCAGGACAATGCCCGCCGCGCCGAGGAAATGGCCGCCGCCGCCCAGTACCAGAAGTCGACCTGGGACCAGGCGATGGACGCCTGGGACGCCGCCATCCGCAACTATGCCTCGTCGTCGAGCTACAACTACTCCTCGACCTCGACCTACAGCAGCGTCCCGGATCCCGTCGACAACCTGAACTTCAACTATGCGATGGACTACTATTCCGGCGCCACGACGGTCTGCCTCAGTTCCAATCCGTACTGCTGAGGACACGGACATGAAATACGCCGCCGCCGTCGCCTTTTCGGCTCTGTTTGCCCTCGCCGGCGCCGCCCGCGCCCAGGCGCCCGAGACCTACGCCTTCCAGCTTGAACAGGGGACGGACCGGTGCACGGTCAGCTATCCGCGCTCGGACGGCGAAACCCTGTCCTTCCTTGTCCTGAAGGACGGGACGTTCAATGCCGCCGTCATGAAGCCCGAATGGGAATCCCTGGTCGACGGCAAGGACGACAGCAAGCAGGACGACCACGTCGTCCTCGACTTCGGCGATGCCGGCAAGACGACCTCACAATGGGGCGGCTACCAGAACGGCTTCAACCAGGGCGTCTGGGCGGCATGGGATAAAGGCCAGCCGTCGGAGGAGGCCATGGCCATGCTGAAAAACGCCACCACGGCCAGCCTCATCTTCGACGGCCAGAACCTCGGCACGTTCGACATGAAGCAGAAGGGCATGGCGGCGATCCTGCTGGCCACCTGCCTGAAAAATATCGGCGGGAATTAGGCTCCTGCCCCTCTCCCCGTTCACGGGGAGAGGACGGGAGGCAAGCTTAGCAGAAGCGCTGCCGACCGGGTGAGGGGCAAACAGGATTCATCCACAGATAAGCCGGACAAGACCAGATGATCCGAGCGGTTCAAACTCCCGCGCATGCCC
>CAYYTA010000062.1:0-29444 GCA_964474575.1 uncultured Caulobacteraceae bacterium
GAGGTGCCCATGCTGTTGATCCAGGCCGCGCTCGACAAGGAGGAACTGGCCGAGGTGGCGATACGCCTGAAAGGTCTGTCGCGCCCGGAAAAGCCCGGGACGCGCAAGCTTGGCGATCCTTACCAGAACGACTCCAAGACCCGCGCCGTCATGGGCTGGATCAGGTCGGTTGTCGCCCGCCATCCGCTGGTCCAGGCCTATGCCTCGCCCTATCGCTGGACGCCGCTTCTGCTGGCGCGGCATACACCCGAGGACGTGTTCGCCCTGCAGATGCCCGACGCCATGATGAAGGGCGAGGACGGCGCGCCCGTCCGCAGCGACCTGGCCTTCACCCTGTTCCTCAGTCCGAAGGGCAGTTACGACGGCGGCGCGGTCAGCCTGGAGGCCAATGACGGCACGCGCGACATCCGGCTTGAGGCGGGTGACATGGTCATGCACCGCACCGGGCAGTTGCACAAGATCCTGCCGGTGACGCGTGGCGAGCGGGTGGCCTGCGTCGGGTGGATCCAGAGCCTGATCCCGCGCGCCGACGAACGCGACATCCTGTTCGACCTGCACCGCATGGCGATGAACAGCCGAGAACGCGACCAGCAACTGATGCTGCAGAAGACGATCAACGACCTGGTCCGCATGTGGGGCCGGACCTAGGCGCGGATGCGCAGCCGGCGACGATGGGTCAGGCAGCGCCACCCCCACTCGAACGGGCCATAGCGGAAGGCTTGCAGCCACAGGGTGCTTACCGCCAGTTGCCCGATCCAGATGGCGGCGACAATCGGCGCCAGGCCCGACAGGTTCATCGTCCCGAACCAGCCCGGTCCACGCCCGCCATAGAACAGGCCGGTCATGATCAGCGACTGCATCAGGTAATTGCTGAACGCCATCCGCCCGGCGCAGGCCAGCGGATAAAGCAGCAGCTTCCCGAGCTTTATGCGGGCGATCAGGATCAGGACGGCGGCATAACCCAGCGCTACCGGCAGACACAGCAGCGTATTGGCGACGGCATAAAGGCCGAAGATCCGCGGCGCCGGGAAATTCCGCGCGGCGGTGACGTGGGCCTGGCAGCCGATCAGGCCGAGGCTCACCGCGCCGGCCGCCATCAGGGCGAGATAGACTTGCGTCCTGGCCTCGCCCTTGAGCACGCCGAACTTGAACAGGCCAAGCCCGAGCATCATCAGGCCCAGCGTCGTAGGCCCGTACCCCAGGACATCGCTGACGATGCTTTCGCTCCATATGGCGAAATTGCCCTCCAGCGAACTGAACACATCGCCGCGCATGAACCTCATGATACCTGCCGGGTCGGCGGTCGCCTCGGGCTGGAACGGCGGCGGCAGGAACCACTGGACCAGCACCGCGACCGCTCCGGCAAGGAACATCAGCCCGCCCATCTGCACCAGACGCCGGGCCGGTTCGTCCTTCCACCGCCAGAAGACGAAGCCCACCACGGCATATTGCAGCAGGATGTCGCCGTACCACACCACCGCCCCGTGGACGACACCGAAGACAGCCAGCCAGAACAGCCGCCGCATCAGGGGCTGATCACGCTCGGGCTGACCGGGCAAGGCCTGGCGCCCGACCAGGAAAATGCTGACGCCGAACAGAAGACTGAACAGGGTGACGAACTTGTCGTGGGCGAAGGTTTCCATCGCCCACCACGCGCCGCGATCGGCCGGCGTCAGCGGCAAAGGCGACATCGCCGGATCGAGATAGACCGACGGCGGCCACGCGAACGCGGTAGCATTGACGATGAGGATGCCGAGGACGCTCAGGCCCCGGATATGGTCGAGGGCGGCGATGCGCGCCTCTGCCATCCGTCAGCCCGCCGCCGGCCGCCGCGTCAAGGCCGCCGCCTGCAGGACCACCGCCGACGGGATGGCCAGGGCCAGCTGGCCCAGCACCATCAGTCCGCCGTAGAGCGCGAAGGTGGTTAGCAGATTGTGCGTCATCATGCCGTGCGCGAACCAGGTGGCCAGGGCGCCGAAGCTGCCCAGGACGGTCACGAACAAGGCGCAGACCAGGACGCTGATAATGGCGTGCAGCCGGGTGGCGGGGACGCCGATGCGCCACAGGGCCAGGGCGCCGACCATCCAGGCGAGCGCAATCCCCATCTGGCGCTGGGTTTCCGCGAGCGGCAGCGGATCGCCTGAGATGATGCGCACGATGAACCAGGAGGCACCGTGCAGGACAAGCGCCGCCAGCGCCGCCAGCAACATCCAGCGGACCATGGGTTGGCGGAAACCGAGCGACGAAGCGGCCATTTAACGCGTCGGCATCGGCTTTTCGCCGCGATAATCGTAGAAGCCGCGCCCGACCTTGCGGCCCAGCCAGCCAGCCTCGACGTATTTGACCAGGAGCGGACACGGCCGGTACTTGCTGTCCGACAGACCGTCATAGAGGACGTTCATCACCGCCAGCACGGTGTCAAGACCGATGAAATCGGCCAGTTCCAGCGGCCCCATCGGGTGATTGGCGCCGAGCTTGAGGCCGGTGTCGATGGCCTCGACCGTGCCGACGCCTTCATACAGTGTATAAACCGCCTCATTGATCATCGGGATCAGGATGCGGTTGACGATAAAGGCCGGGAAATCTTCGGAATTGGCCGTGGTCTTGCCGAGCGACTGCGCGAATCTCAGCGCGATCTCATAAGTGCCGGCATCGGTCGCGATACCGCGGATGATCTCGACCAGCTTCATGATCGGCACCGGGTTCATGAAGTGCAGGCCGATGAACTTGCCCGGGCGGTCGGTGGCGGCGGCCAGGCGCGTGATCGAGATCGACGAGGTGTTCGACGCCAGCAGGGCCTCGGGCTTCAGATGCTCGCACACCGACTTGAAGATGGCGTTCTTGATCGCCTCGTTCTCGGTGGCGGCCTCGATGACCAGATCGCAGTCCTTCAACTCCGCGAGGGAGGCGGCCGGCGCCAGGCGGCCGATGGCGGCATCGGCGTCGGCCGTGGTGATCGCGCCCTTTTCCTCAAAACGGCGGATGCCTTTCTCGATACGCTCGAAGGCCTTCTTGACCGCCTCGGCCGACTGATCGAACAGGATCAGGCCATAGCCGGACTGCGCGCAGACCTGGGCGATGCCTGAGCCCATCTGGCCCGCGCCGATGATGCCGACCGTCTTGATATCCATGATGATCTGTCCCGATGAGTCTGTCCGGTAGCTGGCAATAGTGCGGCTGCCCTGTCAAGGCAAGGCCGGCCGCGCCCAAAAATCGCGCACCGGCTCGCCAATTCTTGTCATCGGCGGCAAGGCGGTCATGAAAAACATCATGGCCAATCTCGCCGTCACAAACGGCCAGGGCTTGATTATTGTTCGATGTTTGGCTAATTATCGAATCATGAACACCGTCTTCAAGGCCTTGTCCGACCCGACCCGCCGCCGCGTGCTGCAACTGCTCCAAGACGGCCCCATGGGCGCAACCGAGATCTGCAACCACTTCGACGTCACGAAGTCGACCATGTCGGCGCATTTCGCGGTGCTCAGGGAAGCCGACCTCGTCCACGCCGACAAGGCCGGCAAGTCGGTCACCTATCACCTGAAGCTGTCGGTGCTTGAAGAGGCGCTGCTCGGCTTCGCGAACTCGTTCGGCCTGGGCGCGGCGGCGCAGGCCGCCAAAACGGAGAGATCGCTATGAAGTAGGAAATTCAGATATTCCTGGTCTTTGCCGCCATCATGATCCCCCTGGACCTGACCGTGAAATACGCCTATGGGCATGGGCTGATCGATGGCGACACCGCGTCCTGGCCATGAACGGACTCTACATCGCCTATCTCGGTAATTCCCTGCCGAAGGCGGTGGTTCCGGTCGCCTGGGCACGCCGGTCGCGACGGTTCACCGGGTGGGTGCTGGTACTAAGCGGCCTGGCGTTCGCTGGCCTGTGGGCCTTCGCGCCGATCCCTACAGCCGAAATCGTCGGCGCTGGCGCCGTGTTCGCCGGCATCGCCGCGTCGTTGGCCTACTGCGTCTGGCTGTCGTCGCGGTCGCGCGCGAGGCTTGAGCGTCCGTCAGATGCGATAGTGGCGGGCGATGGTCACGCTGGCCAATCCCATGACGGCGATCGAGGTCACCCCGCCGAGCACCGTGGCGTAGATGCGCTGCTCCGCCCCCTGGATGGCCGAACCGTGCGCAGTGAACAGGAGCATCACCGCCATGAAGCTGACGGCCAGCGAGAAGGCGGCATAGCGCGCCTTGAGCAAGGCGTAGGCCGCGCCGGCGGCGGCGATACACAACAGGCTGTCGAACCAGGCCAGCGGAGGCAGGCAGGCGGCGATCAAGGTGGCGGCGGCGCAGCCGGCAAGGTTGCCGGCCAGGCGTTCCAGGCCGCGCTGGCGCGTCAGCTGGAATTTCGGCTTGAGCACGATCAGGGCGGTCATCGGCGCCCAGTAGGCCTTGTCGAGGTGCAGGCCGTAGGCGGCCAGCGACGCCAGCAGAACACTTATCCCCGCCACCGAGCCGTAGGTCGCCAAAGCGCGTTTGGTGGCTGGAACCGGCATATTGAGCACCGGTTTCGGGTGGCTTTTCGGAATGACGCGGTCGAGGATCAGCACGCACGCCATCTGGGCCAGACCGGCTGCGGCCACGATGACGGCGCGAAGCAGGCCAGGGTGCCAGCCGCCGGAATAGTGGCTCGATACGATCAGCGCGATGGTCGCCTGTAACGCTACCCACCACAGGTCGTCGTCGACCAGGGCGAGGCACGAGCACGCCGCGGCGGCGGCGGCCGACAGCGCCAGGAACGCGGCAAAATGGCCGCCGGTCAGTGAACCTGTCAGCGTCGCCGCCGTGATCAGCACCACCGCGCCCAGCATCGAGCGTGTCTGGCGCACACGTCTCAGGCCGAAGCCGACTGAAAAGGCGCTCCCTGCCGCCATCGCCGCCGTCACCGTGTCGTGCGTGACCAGACCATAGACAAGGCAGGCGGCGATGCCCGGCACCGAGCAGGCAGCGTGGTGCCAGTCGAAGGGCTGGAAATAGCCGGTAAATCGGATGAGGCGGTCTTTCAGCATGGCCGTTATCTCGGCCTTCATACATGAAAAAGCAATGTGGCCGCGCCGCCACCCTGCGCCGCAATATTTCGCGCGCGCCGGCCGGGCCGGGTTGAGAGCGCGGCCGATTTGGTATCCATTGCAGACAAGACCGGATATGCCGGCCAGACAGGGGACCTTCATGACAGACGAAACCGCGCCGGACGCCAATCCGGGCACCAATATCTTCATCGGCTCGAAAGGCCTGCGTGCGGGCTGGGGGGCGCTGGCCTTTGTCATCCTTGTCGTCGCGCTCAGCGCCGCCGTGGTGATCGCGCTCCAGGTGTGGCACCTCGTCAAGATGCCGCACATGGAAGGCCATACCCTGACTCCGGAACTGGTGTTCTTCCAGGACGGATCGTCGGCGGCGGTCCTGATCATCGCCACCCTGGCCATGATAGCGCTGGAAAAACGCAGTCCCAGCCAGCTCGGCTTCGGCCTGGCCGGTTTCGTGCCGCGCATGATCCTCGGCCTCGTCATGGGCTTCGGCGCCCTGTCGGCCGTGGTCGGTATCCTTTACCTTTGCCACGCCATCGTCATCGACAAGATCGCCCTGACCGGCGGCGCTGCTCTGGCATCGGCCGGGCTGTGGGGGATCGCCTTCCTGCTGGTCGGCATTTCCGAGGAAATGATGTTCCGCGGGTATCTGCAGCAGACCATCGCGCGCGGCCTCAACTTCCGTGTCGCCGCCCTGATCGTCAATGCCCTGTTCGTCCTCGCCCACACGGGCAATGCCGGTGAAAATCCACTCGGCCTGTTGCAGGTGTTCGTCGCCGGCATCCTGCTGTCGTGGAGCATTTGGCGCACCGGCACGATGTGGTGGGCCATCGGTTTCCACACGGCGTGGGACTGGGCGCAGTCGTTCTTCTATGGCGTGCCGGACAGCGGCTTCAACTCAACCGGCACCTTCCTGGTGGCGCATCCAGTGGGTCCCGACTGGCTGAGCGGCGGTTCGGCCGGCCCGGAAGGCAGCGTTGTCGCCACCGGCGTGCTGATTTTGACCGGTGTGCTGATCGCCATGTTGGCGCCGAAGCAGGACGTCAAGCTCGACGTACGCTGGTGATTACGGCGAGTTAAGTTGAGTCTGCGGCTCAAATAGTATCTGTTGCAATCAGAAAGGGCGGCCAGGGTTGAGCCGCCCTCAAGTCCAGGGGTACATCATGACCACCGATACCGAGACGGCCGAGACCAAAAAGCCTGTCAATATCTTCGTCGGCTCAAAAGGCCTGCGCGCTGGCTGGGGCGTACTGCTGTTCATCGCCGTCCTTGTCGCGCTGTTCGCATGCGTCCATTTCGGCCTCAAGGCAGTCAGCTCCAGCCTGCCGAGGAATGGCGGCCCCGAGGCCAATGCCATCTTCGGCGAAGGCACGGTCGCGGTCCTGCTGATCGTGGCGACCCTGATCACCGCCGCGCTCGAACGCCGGCCGCTGGCGCAGCTTGGGCTTGGCCTGACCAACGCCGTGCCGCGCTTCGTGCAGGGCCTGGTGATCGGCTTTGGCATGCTGTCGGCCCTGATCGGGGTGCTCTATCTCTGCCACGACATCGTCATCGACAAGATCGCGCTGCAAGGTTCTGCGATCTTCACCTTCGGCGGCCTGTGGTTCCTGGCTTTCCTGCTCGTCGGTATCGCCGAGGAGTTCTGCTTCCGCGTCTATCTGCAACAGACGATCGCGCGCGGACTCAATTTCCGCATCGCCTCGGTTATCATGGGCGGTCTGTTCGTCTTCGCCCATACGCATAATCAGGGTGAGACCCCGATCGGCCTGGGCCTTGTCTTCGCCGCCGCCATCCTGTTCGCCGTCAGCATCTGGCGCACCGGCACCGTGTGGTGGGCGATCGGCTTCCATGCCGCATGGGACTGGGCGCAGTCGTTTTTCTGGGGGACGCCCGATTCCGGTCTGCCGGCCAAGGATGCGCTGATGACCTCGCACGCCGTGGGGCCTGCCTGGCTGAGCGGCGGGACCACCGGACCGGAAGGCAGTGTGCTGGCCATCGGCGCCATGCTGCTGTCGGCCGTGATCATCTATGCCATGGCGCCGAAACAGGACGAAAAGCTCGACGTTCGTTGGTAGTGGAAGGCGGGTTTAGCCCGCCGACCAGCCGTAGGTAAAGCTTTTGCGCGACCAGGAATGCAGCCCTCCGGGCACGCTGGCCGGATCGACGTGGACGTATTTCAGGAACATGGCCACCGTGGCGTCGGCAAAGCCGTAACCTTGCGGATCTTCCTGCATGACATCGCACTCCGCCAGGTAGCCGTCGGCACGGACCAGGCAATCGATCGCCACGGTGCCGCCCACGCCTTCCTGTATTGCCCGGGCCGGGCGGTAGGCCTGTTCCTGGTCGGTATTGGGCAAGATCCAGTCGCCGCTGACATAGACCGACGGGGCATGCGCCGGTCTCACCTCGCGCGGCACCGGCGGCGCCATGATCGGCGGCTGGGTCTGGGCGTAAGCGTATGGCGCCAGCATCAGGCCGGCAGGCACTGTCAGGCTGCGAAGTTTCATGATCCCCCCAAGGCGTTTTACGCCAGCAAGTCTTGGAGCGGGTGAAGGGAATCGAACCCTCGTATTCAGCTTGGGAAGCTGCTGCTCTACCATTGAGCTACACCCGCGCCGCCAAGGCCAATGTTAAGAGACACAAGGGTTTGGAGTGCGGGGGCGGGGTGGGATATGGCGGGACGAGGCGGGATATTGCGGGACAGGGCTCTGAAAAATTTGGCGTTTTTCGCAGGTACGTCCTGGCCGGCGCAGCTTGGTCTGTGTCTGGAGTAAGCGGCGGAATTGGCGCATGCCAGGGCCGTCTGCCGGCGTTCCGCCCGCGCGCCTGCAGGAAGCCTTAAGGCGCCCCTCAGCCGCGGCTTAAGATGGCCCTAAGGCGGCCTTAGCAAGGGGTAGAGATGGTCACGGGTTAAAGAGCAGGCGCATCTAACCTTGTGCATCAGCCATGCTTGAGACCGGCGTGAACATCGCGAACTGTCCGCTCATACCGGGCAGTATGTTGCTGGTCCGGACAGATCGGAAAGCCCAAAAAAACAAGGGTTCTACCTGCGCGTCCCAGGGCAGGGCGGTTCGTCCAGCACAATCATACTGCCCGGTATGCTATGGCATGCCGCCGACCCAGGCGGTGACGAGATGATCGTAGAGGAGCGCCAGCCTGACTCGGCCGTCGCAATGCTTGTCGCGGCAGCGCAGGCGGGCCTGGACCTGGTCGATGAACAGCTGGTCCCAGCCCGGCTCGGCGAGCAGCTCGGCCGGCGTGCGCATGTAGCTCCGGCCGCAGCGCCGGCAGACGATCTCGATGTCGCAGTCGGGATCGACATCGCCGAGGATGAGTTCGGTGCGCCAGGCCATCAGAAGCCGTCCTCGATCCGCGGTATCCGGCCGTAGGCGATCTTCATGCCGACATTGTCCGCCGGCACGTCGTCGCGCATGCCTGGATAGACGACCGTCCCGCAATAGCGGTGGTTGAGGCGGTCGATGGCGTCGGACAGGGCCTCCTGGCGCAGGCGGAAGGCTTCGTCGCCGGCGAGCAGGTCCATCTGGCGCCCGGCCATCGGCGTGAGGTCGCCCAGGCAGGCGTCGGTGCGCAGCGCCTTCAGCCGTGGGTCGATATCGCGCCGCGCCTGGCGCCAAAGATCGGCGAGACCGTCGAGGATGCCGCGATAATCGGCGACGGCCGGCAGGTCATGGCTGCGCGACCAATAGTCGTGGCCATGACGCGTCATCATGACCAGGCCGAGGCTGACGACGCCGGCGCGGAAGCCTTCGCGGCGCATCCGCCGCGTCGCCTTGACGGTCAAGAGACGCGACATGGGCTCGACCATCGGCAAGAGGCGGTTGCTCGGCGGCAACATCCTGGAATGGCCGAACATGCCGCGGTTGGTGGCGCCGGCCGAAATATCGTAGCCGTGAAGGGCGTAGTGCATGCGCTCGCCGATCAGGCTGCCCCAGATGGCGCGCATGTGCCGCGGCGACAGGTCGAGCAGTTTCTCGACCGTCTTGACGCCGGATTTTTCGAGGCGGGCCAGGATGCCGGGGCCGACACCGGGGATGTCGGACAGCTCATGCGACATCAGGTGCTGGTAGATATTCCTGGGATGCCAGACCAGGTTGCCCGCAGGCTTTCCGGCCTTGCACGCCATCTTGGCGAGCAGGCGGTTGGGCGCGTAGCCGCAACTGATCGAGATCCACGGGCCGAAGACGGCCGCGATGCGGCGCTTGATCTCACGGCCGACGGCCTCGGGGTCGCCGACCTGGTTGGCGCCGAGCCGGCAGCACATCTCGTCGATCGACTTGATGGTGTCGATCGGCGCGACCATGCTGATCTCGGACATCAATTCGTGATGGGCGCGGCGGTACATGTCGGGGTGTTGAGGCCAGAAGATCAGGTCGGGGCAGGCGGCGCGGGCTTCGGCCAGGCGCATGACATTGCCGACGCCCAGGGCCTTGGCCTCGCGCGAGACGGCGATGACGCAGCTGGAGCCCGAGATCATCGGGGTTATGCCCACCGGCTTGCCGCGCAGTCCGGGGTTGAGGAACTGCTCGACCGAGGCAAAAAAGCCGTCAAAGTCGGCGTACATGATCTCGGGGTGGATGGGTTTGCGCAGCATGTTCCTATTTTGTTCTTTCGCGGTGACAAGTGTCAATCCCCCTGCTACAAAATCAGGAAAGGAGACGCGTCATGTGCAACAGGTTCCGGACGGAGACGGCAAACGCCGCGCTTTGGGACGCTATGGAGGACTGGCGCCAGGGCGTCGAGCGCTGGGACGAACATGGCCGCAACATGCCGGTACCGTTCGAGATGTTTCCGAACACGCCCGGCCGGTTCCTGCACCTGACGCAGGAGGGAAAGATTACCATCGGCGAAGGCCTGTGGGGGATGCCGTCGCCAGCCAAGGCGCTCGTCACCAAGACCGGCAAGCCGATGTCCTACGATCCGGGCGTGACCAATATCCGCAACACGGCATCACCGCACTGGCGGCGCTGGCTGGGGACGCAGAACCGGTGCCTGGTGCCGTGGACGACGTTCTGCGAGCCCGACCAGGTCGGCGGGTCGCGCGCCAACACCTGGTTCGCCCTGGCGGACGGCCAGGAGCTGGCCTGGTTCGCCGGCGTGCGCGACGAGCTGACGCGGCAGGTCAAGGCCAAGGACCCGGCGCCGACCAGGGGTGAGTTCTTCGCCTTCCTGACGACGACCGCCAATGCCGAGGTGGCGCGGTATCACGACAAGGCCATGCCGGTGATCCTGACGACGATCGAGGAATGCGAGCGCTGGCTGAGCGAGCCGTGGGAGACCGCCAAGGATCTGCAGCGGCCGTTGCCGGACGGGGCACTGAAGGTGGTTAGCGACGCAGGCTTCACCCCTGCAGACATCGCATAAGCTCACGACCGGTGACGGTGAGAGCGGCGTTATCAACGGTTAATGGCGCGCGATCACGTCCTGAGCCGCTAATAGCCAAGCCCAGTTCAACAATATGCAGGAGTGAAATCTCGACCTCGTCTTCAGTCGCCTCGCATCGTTGACTTATGCTGTGGCGACTTCGCTCCGACGCGTCACTTCGTTGGTGGACCCAAAGTACATCCATGACCAGAGCATCCAAGGGGTCGAGCGCTTTAACAATTTCCACGAACTTTTTGCGGACAGTATCTTGCCGAGCGGGGTCCATTGCGGCGGCCAATAGCTTCTCCCAGATAGCACGTAGCTCTGGCCGTGTTTCTAAAATGGCATTTTCAAGTGCCGGCAGGGCAATTGACGGTGGCGGGGCCTGATTTTGGACGCCGCGGCTGATATTTATCTGTTCCGCTCGGTCCACGATGTTCTGTACCGCGCTTTGTAGGGCGATGACCTGGTCACCGAGATTGGATATCCATTGTTCCTGCCGTTCAGTGAGCGGGTTCTTAATCCAGCTTTGCGCCAGCACCTGAGCCATCGGGCCTATGCCCGGTAACGCGCCAACCACCAACATGCTGAGGTTATATGGGCCTTCGCGCGGATCGCTGGTGGGATAGGGTGTGGGTGTTTGGTCGAAGTTCGGATCCATGGCCATTACATGTCGCCTTCTCGCCAAAGCATGCGCGTCGAGGTGTCGCCGGAAGTCGGGGTGTAGGTCATCTTCCAGCCGTCGAGCCAGCGGCGCCACCAGGATCGCGGCGGGGGTGGTGCGTTGTCGTTGGCGGCATCACGGTCGCGAATAGCCGCCGCGGCGCGGGCGATCTCTGCCTTGAACTCGGCGATGAAAGCGGCGTCGACAGGCTCGGTCATTGCAATGCGATCTTCGTGCCATCAGGGGCTTCGGCGTACCAGGTCGTCGGGTCGAACCTTGTCTTGGAGACCTCGAAGACGTCCGCGTCATTGACGGTGATATCGGGGTTGAGGTCGCTCATCAGCTTGCGGTTGACGGTGGTTTCGGTAGCGTAGGTCGCCGACTTGCCGGCATCCGGCTCGTATTCGGTGCCGCTCGGATCGATCAGCTTCAGGTGCGGCTGGTCGTAGGACTTCAGCGGCTTGTCGCCGACGTTCTTGATCTTGTAGTCGATGGCGACCAGGACGCCGCCCTCGGCGGCCGTCTCATGGAGGTACTGGTCGCCGACGCTGTCGCGCAACTGCGCCTTGACGACCGATATCTCGACATTGCCGGTGCGCACGGTGGTGCCGATCGCGGCGGCCGTTGGCGTGGCGGCGACGGTTTCAGAGGGGGGGGGCGCCGGCGTATGCGGCATGAGCGAGCCCACAATAAACAGGGCTCCAAGAACGGCGACGACGCCGATGCCGATTTTCGAAGCCAGGGACATGGCGGCCGGCATCGTCGCGGCCTGCTCCTGGTAGGCGCGGGCCCGGGCGGCGTCCTCGGCCGAGAGCATGATCGTGGCGCCGTTCGACAGGGTGAGCGTGTCGTCGGCGATGCTATTGAGCAGGCCTTCGGCTCGGCCGGACGGCGCCAGCGCGAGGACCCTGACCATGTTGCCATCGCGGCGCAGAGTGACCTCTGCGCCCTTCAGCGACTTCATTGAAATGTATGGTTCCATGGTGGCCTCCCTCGCCCGCTCGCGTCATGGGCGAACATGAGACAGAATTAACTTTTTTACAACCCTCTTGACAGGTGGCCCAAAAAGAGAACAAAAAGAGAACCTAGCAAAAAGTAAGGAAGGGGTGCGAGATGATCCACAGTACAGTCAGAGCTATCATCGACGAGGCGGGGCGGCCGTCGGCCAGGGTGCATCATATCCGGGAGCAGAGGGTGAGTGCCATCCTGGCCAATTATCCGCCGGAGGCGGTGGCGGTCTGCTCGTGCCAGGACTGCGGGCTGGAAACGCGCAAGGCAGTGACCGTTCTGTCGCGGGAGGGACACGGCAATCTGACGCCGGACGAGTTGGCGAAGCGGCTGGTGTGCGAACGGGCCAGCTGCGGCGGCCAGGTCACCGTGCGGATCGGCGCAGGCGAGTGATTATTTCAGAGTGGTCGCCGTCCAGATGACGCGGCCGATGAGGCCGAGGTGCTGGCGCGCCTCGCCCTCATAGCGCTCAACGTTATAAGTCGGATTGGCCGGGATGGCCTCGACGGCGTCGGCCCCGGTCGGGCGCAAGCGGCGGATCAGCAGGTGGGGGCCGAGGAGATAGGCCCAGAGGCCGCCGCGCAGGCGGGTGTCACGGCGGTCGACGATGACCGGCGCGCCGTCGGCGATCCAGGGCTCATTCTCGTCGCCCTCGTTGATGAGGGCAATCAGCCCGTGGGTGTCGCGCAGGCCCATCTGCGAGACCATCAGGTCGTCAAGCAGCAGGTTGGACCTGAAGACGCGGATATCGTCCCACAGGCCGGTTTCAAGCGCCTTGATGGTGTCGACAACGGGTACCGCCCAGTCCTGCAGGGCCTCGGGCGAGCGTTCGAAGCGGTCGCCGTGGCCGAGGATCAGCCAGTTGGTGCGGACCTCGAGGGCTTCGGCGATCTTCACTGAACCTTCCGCGTTCGGCATGGTTCGCCCTGTGCAGTAGTCCGAAATTAACGTCCGACCGAGGCCGGTTAATGCCGATAAGGCGGCCTGACTCAAACCTTTTTCTATCATGACGATGTTAAGTCGCGTCGAAAACTCCAATTTGATGTTGGATGCCTCTTGACGAACGTTTATTTCTGCATTCTTATCCGGAGTTACGGATTTGATAGCGGACATTTCGTCACCATGTCGTTAAGCACCATCAATGCACGAAGGATCAAGGCGGAACTCCAGGTCAAATATGGAAGTCTGGCCCAGTTCGAACGTGAAAAGGACCTGCCAGCCGAGTCGGTTTCCGATGTTTTGCGCGGCAAGCCCATCAGCCGCACGGCGGCCGCGATCGCGGATGCGCTAGGAATCGACATTGCGAGCATTAGTTCGTCGAGAAAGCGAGATTCGAAGTCAGAATTGACTGACAATAAATCCGGAAATCCGGATTTGCACCCTGAAAATGCAGGTGCGCGATGACTTTTGACGGCTTGGGGACCGCAAATCTCGCAGATTCAACGGATGGGCGAGCGGCGGATCGTGAAATCCGGACGATCGACGTGGCCGATATCGACGACAGCGGCCGGCTTCGGCCGGTCGACGAGGTCGTCGCCGCCGGCATTGCCGCCAGTATCGCCCAGGTCGGGCTGATCCATCCGCTGATGGTTTGCCGCCTGCCCGGCCAGTCGGGTTATCGCCTGGTGGCGGGCGGGCATCGCCTGGCCGCTGTGCGGATGGCCGGATGGAGCCAGGTCCGGGTGATGGTGTGCTCGGCCGACGCTCTGGAGCGGCGCTCGATCGAAATCCAGGAGAACTTCTTCCGGGCGGCGCTGTCGCCGCTCGACCAGGCGCGCTTCGTCAGTGAGTTGATCGAGGTCGAGAAGGCGCGGCAAGGGATTGCGCCCGACCGTGACGGCCGCGGCAACAATGCGCGGCCTTCGAAGAAGGAGACCGAATTTAATCTGTGCATCGTGCACAAATCAATCGGCCTGCAGGAAGCGGTCGCGATAAAACTCGGGCTGAACCGGTCGACCGTGTCGCGTCATCTGGCGCTGAACGGCATCGCGACCTCATTCCTCGACCGGGTGCGCGCCACGCCGATCGCCGGCCATGCCGGACAGCTGCGGGCGCTGGCCAAGCTGCACTGGACCGACCAGGACGCGGTGCTCGGCCTGATCGAGGCCGGCGACGCCAAGGACGTGACCACGGCGCAGGCCCTGCGCGGCCAGGCCGCCGTCATGGACCCGGCGCGCAAGCGGGCGCGGACCTTCATCGACACCTTCGCCCGCATGGGCCAGCGCGAGCGACTGGGGGCGCTCAGCCTGCTGTCGGCGCTGCTGCCCAAGGGCGTGCGCATCGAAGCCGACGACGTGGCGGCCTTCGTCGCCGCCGCCGCCGAGGCCGGCGAGCACCTGCGCGGCGCCAAGGACGCGCCGGTCGTGACCGAGGACGAGGCGGCGCTCAGCCGCGAGATGCGCGAACAGCGCGAGGCGCTGGCTGCGGAACTCAGGGGAGCGGCGGACTGAGCCATCTGGGCAGGGAGCACAAGGCAGGCGACCGCGATCAGGAGGTCCTGGATGCCATCAAACGCCTGAGCGCAGACGGATTTTCGCCGTCGTATGACGAGCTGGCGGCCGCGATGGGTGTCAAATCGAAGAGCGGCGTCCACCGTCGTATCCAGCGTTTGCGCGACCTGGGCCGGGTCAGGGTTGTCCCCAATCGGGCGCGTACTCTCGAAGTGATCGAGCCGCTCGACCAGGAGGTCCGCCGCCTGATCGCCCACCATGGCCGCGACGCCGTGCGCTTCGCCGTCATCGACGCCCTCAGGCTTCCGGGAGCGGCGGCATGACCTGGCTCGACAAGGCCCGTACCGGCCAGACCTCGCCCCAGGCGCCCGCAAGGGCGCAGACCTCGCTGTTTCCTCGCAAGGGCGGGACGGTGCTCGATCTCAACGCCTTGCGCGGCGCGGCCGGCCGGGCGGCCAGGACACTTCACACCCAAGGACAAGATCAATGAGCTGGACCAACGCCCCCGTTTTCGGCACGTCGAACGCACGCCCGATGATCTCGGCCCGCCTGCGTCAAAACAAGTATGGAAAAACCAAACTCGTCCTTTACATCTCGCCCTTCCTGCTGTCGGACCTTGGAGAGCCCGCGACGCTTCAGGTTCAGATAGGCGGCGATGAGCATGCCGGCTGCCTCCGGCTCAGCCCCGATGGGGAGCACAAGCTGGGCGGCGGGCCGCGCGGCCTGAAAACGCTCACCCTGCCTCACTTCGACGGCCTGCCGGACGCCATCGCCGACACCGAACCCTGTGCTCTTGTCGAAACGGGGGGGGGCGTCGTGGTCCTGCGCTTGCCGCTCGACGCCTGGCAGTCCGCCATCGACAGCCGCAAGCGTCAGGCCCTGACGGTCACGGCCAGGACGCCGGCGCTGCCCGCGCCGGAGCGCAAGGTTGACATGGCGCTCTATCTGCAATCCCACGGCAAGAAGGCGATGAAACTGGCCAATGGCTGGACGCTCGAGGGTGAGCGGGTCAATGCCGACGAGGTCCTTGAGCTGGTCAATTCGTTCAGGAGGCGCGAGGGGCTCAAAGCCATTTCCCTCGCGGACGCCGCATGAATTGGCCGTTCGGACACCTGACGCCCTACAAGTACGGCGCCCTCCTGATCGATTTTCCGCTGCATTACGAGATGCGGTCGGAGGACGGCTACGGCAAGTCGCCGGAGAAGCACTACGCGACGATGAGCGAGGACCAGATCGCGCGGCTGCCGCTGCGCATGCTGGCGGCCCAGGACTGCCTGGCGTGGGTGTGGTCGACCTGGCCGCACGTGCCGCTGGTGCTGCGGATCATGCAGGCCCAGGGCTTCCGCTATCGCACCGGCGGATCGTGGACCAAGACGACGCGCAGCGGAAAGCGCTGTTTCGGCACGGGTTTCATCCTGCGCGCCACGACCGAGCCGTTCCTGATCTTCGCCATGGGCGATCCGGTCATCGGCTCGGCCAGCGTGCGCAACCTGATCGAATCCGAGCGCCGCGAGCATTCGAGGAAGCCGCCCGAGGCGCGGGCGATGCTGGCGGCGCTCAGGCCCGACTGTCACATCGCCGAGCTGTTCGCCCGCGAATCCTGGCCCGGCCACGACGTCTGGGGCTGGGAACAAGACAAGTTCGACGACCGGGTGACCGGAGAGGTGGCGGCATGAAAGTCCATCTCGACGTCTGTGACGGTACCGCGCCTTGCAAAACTGAAGGTCTGCGGGGGGGGGGTTAGCATGACACGCATTCCCACGGATGTTACCTGCGGAAATTGTGCGCGGACCCATGTCTTTTGCCGACGCCTGATGTGCGTCGACATCGAGGAACTGCTCAACCGGCAATCCGGAGCTGGTGCATGATCCGGCTCCTGCTCATCCCCTATGTCCTTGTCAACCTGGTCGTCCTGGCCCTCGGCGCGGTGGTGCTGGCGCTGATCTGCGCCTGGCGCCGGCCGTGGTCGCGCGCCTGGGGCGACTTCACGCGCGGCATCGTCTTCATTGGCGAGGTCATGCTGGTCTACGGCGTCCGTCTGTGGAGGGCGTCATGAGCGTGCGCTATGTCGACCTGCCCGCCCCGCTCGATATCCGGTTGTGCGTCTCGCTCAATGCCGAGGGCCGGCTGTGCGGCCTGAGCTTCGCCCCGTTTGCGGCGCGGAACGATGTCGAGGAACTGCTGATCCACCGCGCCGTCCTGCTGGTGACCGAACTGACCCACCGCGTCGAGAACAAGGGCTATCTGGTCGAGGACCTGCTCCGCCACCTGAAGTGCGATCCCCGGCTCGAGACCGAATACCTGATCCTGAAGGCGGTTGAAGGCCAGCAGGCGGAGCATTTCCGCGTCCAACACGCGCGGCTGCGGGGTGCGGCATGAGCCAGCCGGACAAGACGTGGTTCACGGTCTCGGAGCTGGCGGCCTTCCGCCTGCCGGGCCTGCCGGCGGCGCGCAATCGGCTGCATGAGATGGTCCAGGCCGGACGCTGGGCCGAACGGTTTGACGCGGGCGGTCGTGCCCTCAGCCGACCCCGTCAGGGAAGGGGGGGCGGGCTTGAGTATCACCACAGCTTGCTGCCCGCCCCCGCCATCCTCGACCTGGTCAAAAGGGGCGCCTTAGGGGCGGCTGAGGCCGGGCTTACGGAGCCCCTTACGCCCCCCCTTGCCGCCGCCCCGGCGCGAGACACGGGCTGGGCGTGGTACGAGGCGCAGTCGGACAAGGTGAAGGCCGAGGCCTGCGCGCGGCTGAAGGTCGTCCTGGCCGTCGAAGCCGGACGCGCCGCCGGCCTCGGCCAGAATGCCGCCGTCGCCCGCGCCGCCGCCGACGCCGGCCAGGCCGCGTCGACGGTGTGGGGCTGGCTGAAGCTGCTGCACGGGGTGGCGGCGGCCGACCGCCTGCCGGCCCTGGCGCCGCGGCGCAAGGGCGGCGGGGTCAAGATCGAGATCGACGACGGCCTCTGGACCGATTTCAAGTCGCGTTGCCTATCGCCATCCTTCCGCACCTTTGCCAAGGCCTGGCACCGCACCTCGATCGACTATGCCGCCCCGGCCGGGCTTGAGATGCCCAACCTCAAGACCCTGACGCGCAAATTCGAGCGGGAAGTGCCGCGCGAGGTCCTGGTCCTGCAACGTCAGGGCACAAAGGCCTTCATGGAAACGATCCCGTCGCAGACGCGCTCGGTGGCCGGCATGCACGCCATGCAGCTGATCAATATCGACGGCCACAGCTTCGATGTCTTCGTCACGCCACCGGACGGCGGCAAGCCGATCCGGCCGGTGCTGATCGGCATGCAGGACGTCTATTCGCGCAAGATGCTGGCGTGGCGGCTGTGCGGCGAGGAATCGATCTTCCACACCCGGCTGTGCTTCGCCGACCTGTTCGAAAAGTACGGTCTGCCGGAAGGGGTTCTCAGCGACAACGGTCGCGCTTTTGCTGCCAAGTATTTCACAGGCGGAACCCCGACCCGTTTTCGTGGTGTGGTCAAGGAAACCGACCCATGGGGCCTGCTGCCAGCTCTAGGCATTAAGGTCCATTTCGCGACGCCGGAACATGGCCAGGCCAAGCCGATCGAGCGGGCCTTCGGTGACCTGATCGGCTTCATCGCCCAGGACGAGGCCTGCGTCGGCGCCTATACCGGCAATTCGCCGATGAACAAGCCGCACAATTACGGCCATAAGGCCCTGGCGTGGGACGAATTCAGCGCCCTGGTCGACAACAGAATCGCCGAATACAACGCCTACACGAAGCGCAACACTGAAATGGCCAAGGGCCGCAGCTTCGACGCCGTCTTCGCGGAGAGCTACGCAGCCCACGGCAAGGGGACGGCGACGCGCGAACAGGTGGCCATGGCGCTGCTCGAGGCCGGCACCTATCGCGCCGATCGCAAGACCGGCGAGATCCGCATCCATGGCAACCGCTATTACGACCACGCCCTCTATGCCCTGGCCGGTCAGGAACTGACGGTGCGCTTCGATCCCGACAACCTGCACAAGCCGATCCACGTCTACAGCGCGACCGGCGGCAAGGTATGCGAAGCGGCTGTCATCGCCGCCACCGGCTTCCTCGATACCGAAGGCGCCAAGATCACGGCCAAGGCGAGGGGAGATGCCCGCCGCCTGGGACGCGAACTGGTCAAGGCCGAGGGCCTGCTGTCAGCCGCCGAACTGGCACGCCGGGCACAACCGATGCAGGCGCCGGCCCCTGTCGACACCGATATCCTGCGGCCGGTACGCCGGCGCGGGCATTCGGCTGCAGCGCTGAAACTGATCGAAGGCCAGGCGCAGGCCGGCCGCGCGGCGTATCAGGACCAGTTTACCGAGGCCGTGAGTCGCCTGACCGAGGCCGCCACCCGCCCGCATTTCACGATTTTTGATGGTGGGCTCACCGCCCGCACAGAGCCAGAACGGCCGCAAAACTAAGGCGCGGACGGTTGCAGCCGTCCGCGCCTCCCAACTTGCCGCCGCATGACGCGCCGGCCCTTTGACACAGGACATCTACCATGACTGACGACAAAATGAAATTCACGCGGGAGGCGATCGAAGCGATCCGATCGCGGCTCGAGGAGACGAAGCAGACCAGCGGCCG
This sequence comes from uncultured Caulobacteraceae bacterium, assembly GCA_964474575.1. GTDB lineage: Bacteria > Pseudomonadota > Alphaproteobacteria > Caulobacterales > Caulobacteraceae > Asticcacaulis. The sequence continues at coordinate 19,112 of CAYYTA010000062.1, forward strand.
CACGTGGAAGGCGCTGGCCAACGATATCGGGGTCGGCGAGAGCACGCTCAACCTGTTCATGACGCGCAAGTACGGCGAGAACGGCGCGCCCGGCGACCTGCAGAAGCTGGTCGACAACATCGCCATCTGGTTCCGTACCCAGGACGAGCAGCGCGAGCTGTTCGCGAGCGGACTGATGTCGCCTGGCTTCCAGCAGACGCCGACGGCCGTCGATATCTGGGCGCTGCTGTCCTACGCCCAGATGGGCTATATGGCGACCCTGGTCGGCGAGCCGGGCCTCGGCAAGACGATGGCGCTCAAGCGCTATCTCGAGACCCGCCAGAACGTCCACATGGTCACCGCGTCGCCATCCCGCGCCGGCTACAACGCCTTCATGAAGGCCTTGCTCGAGAAGATGGGCGGGTCGTCGCACGGCCGCAGCGGCTCCGAGCTCGCCGACCGCGTGCGCGGTGTGCTCGGCCGCGGCAGCGGCCGGCTGCTGATCGTCGATGAAAGCCAGCATCTCGGCCTGAAGGTCATCGAGGAGCTGCGCGCGATCCACGATGACGTCGAGTGCGGCGTCGTCTTCACCGGCAACAAGGAAACCGCCCGCGCCGTCGAGGGCAATCGCACCGCCAATTTCGCCCAGATCTCGAGCCGCATCGCCAAGCGCGTTGTGCTTGACCTGCCGAAGCCCGGCGACATCAAGGTGATCCTTGAGTCCTGGGACGTTCTCAACCCGGACGAAGGCAAGTTCCTGGCCAGCATCGCCATGGTGCCGGGCGGCGGGGCCTTGCGCCAGATGACCAAGGTGCTGCAGCTGGCGACGCTGATGGCGCGGCATCACCGCCGCCTGCGCAACCTCGATGACCTGAAGGCGGCGCATTTCGACCTGAGCGCGGGGATGGCCGCATGAGCCCGCTCCGCCAGAAGGATCAGCTCGACACGGTCATCCGCTGGATTGATGCAACGGTGGCGGCCGTCCCCAAGGGCCACGGCGTCTTTCCTGAACAGGCCACCACATGGCGCGACGCGCTGGTGATGCTCCGCGATGACATTGCGGCGCGCGAAAAGGCCATCATCACCGCCGAGGCGCTGATCGCCGACGCCGGCATGGACGAGTTGAGCAACCGCCTGATCCTGGATGCCGCCGATACCGCCTTCGGTGTGTCGTCGGCCTCGGCCCTGGTCGCCGGCCTGGCGCAGCTCGCTGTCAAAGCCGCGCCTGAAGACGCCCAGGACATCGACCGCATGGCGTGCGCCATCGTCGGCACGATCGAGACACTCGGCCGCGGCGCCCGCCATCCGCAAACTTCGCCCAACCCGATGAAAGGAGCCTGAACATGGCTGATGACTGCACACGAAAGGGCGTTCTCGAAGCCGCCCAGGACGCCTACGAGGCCCAGCTGCTGGCCGAGACGATCGGCGACGGCGTCGAGGAGCACCGCGGCGAGTACTACATGCGTGACGCCAAGGGCGGGCTGCGCCCGATCCAGACCATCCGGCCGCAGGATCTGCTGAAGGACCAGCTGGTGCGCCGGCTGATCGTCAAGGCCGACACGGTGGCCGGTCAGGTCCAGGCGTTCCGCGCGCACGCCCTGAAGGAGGTCGACGACTTCCTCGATGTCCTTTTCGACCAGTATTCGACGCGGCGCGGCGGCGAAAAGGGCAGCGTCACCCTGATGACCGTCGACCAGCAGTACAAGGTCGAGCGCTCGATCGGCGAGTTCTTCGACTTCGGTCCGGAGCTCGAGGTCGCCCGCGCCCTGGTCATGGAATGCCTGGCCGAATGGACCGAGGGCACGCGGCCGGAGCTGCGCGCCATCGTCACCGACGCCTTCCAGACCAACAAGGGAAAGGTCAGGCGGACAGCGCTGCTGCAGCTGCTGGCTCTCGATATCCAGGATGCCCGCTGGCAGAACGCGATGAAGGCCCTGCGCGACGCCATGGTGGTGGTGGGGACCAAGGCCTATCCCCGCTTCTACCGCAAGGACAAGAACGGCCGCTGGCAGCCGATCAGCATCGATATCGCGGCGGGAGCGGTGGCATGATCCCGCTTTCTCCGCACAACCTCGCCACCCTCCACCGCGTCAGCCAGCTGCACGCCGCCACGCCAGACGTGCTGTCGCGCTTCGAGGTCGATGTCCTCTACGACCTGGTCGAGCGCTCCGGCCGCATGGGCGCCCTGGCGGAAGCCTCGCAGGCGGAATGGCAGATCGTCGGCCAAGCGCTGCTGGCGCTCGAGGCGCGGGCGCCAGCACCGGCATGAGGCGAGGCGAAGGCCGAAAGGTCGGGTGTCCTACCCGATCTCTGTCCGTTTGGCGGGCACTGATGAGGCCATTTATGAATTTTTCAGACGAATTTGTTGCTCGTTGCAAGGCGGCGATGAGCAAGTCGGCTCCCCAGGATGCCCTGCGCTTGGTGGCTTCGGGGAGAGTCACTATCGAAGTCACCACAAAAGGCGACATCAATCTCGATACTCTTGATGGTCAGCCTATCCGCGATCAGGGTCACAGGATGGGCCTCGCTGGCGCTTGGCCGCTCGTGGCGGCCGGGATGGTCGATCAGTTCGGTGTCGTTACTGAAGACGGCCGCGCATTCCTCGAGATCATCGGGGCCGGTCAATGACGGCCGCCCTCGCCAAAATCCACATCGCCAAGAAGGAACTGAACCTTCACGACGACGATTACCGCGCGATCCTGGAGCGCGAGACCGGGCAGCGTTCGGCCAAGGGGCTTAGCGACGCCCAGGCCGGGCGCGTGCTCGAGGCTTTTAAGCGCCTCGGCTGGAAGCCGAATCTGGTCCAGGGCGGGAAGGCCGGCACCGCGCCGGTCAGCCGCCGCCCCGCCGACCATGAGACGGCACGCAAGGCACGGGCGCTGTGGATCTCGCTATGGCAGCTCGGCGTCATCCATGATCGGACGGAAAAGGCGTTAGAAGCCTTTGCGCGACGCCAGCTCGGCGTCGCCAAAATGCAATGGGCCGACCAGCAAAAGATGTTCCGCCTGATCGAGGCCCTCAAGGCTATGGGCCGTCGCCATGGCTGGGTGCAGGACGAAAAAGGCCACACCGGCGTCGCCGCGCTCAAGCTGCTCAAGGTGCAGCTTATCCTGGCGCAATGCGAGATTCTGGAATGCGAGACGCCGGCGTTAATCGCTTCGATGACGCTTGAGCAGTTGACCGATAAGGCTGCCGCCCTGGGCGTGAAAATCCGGCAGATCAACATGAAGCGCCTGGCCGCGAAACATGAGGCCGGTTCGTAATGTCCCACGCCGCCCGCGTCGCCGCCGCCATGGAACGTCTCGAAGCCCAGCCCGACCTGTTCGTGTCGGCGCTGGTCGAGGACGCGCGGGCGGCGGTCGAGCAGGCGCATACGGTGCGTGACGAGGCCCACCGCAAGGTGCGCTGCGCTCCGCACGGCAGCTACAAGGCCCGGCTGAAGGCCTTTTCCGAGGCGACGCATGCCCTGCTGCTGGCGGAGGGCCACCTGAAGCGCCTGGAGGCCGGCCTTGGCTAAGCACGCTGGCAGGCCCAGGGAGACGCGCAATGAGCGGGTGGCGGTGGTCATCGGCGCCGAGGCGTGGCAGCTGCTGTGCGAAAAGCTCGGCGGCCGGCGCCTGCATGTGCCGGCGCACGCCGGGCCGGACCACTACCTGACCCAGATCATCGGCCAGGCGGCCGCCAACAAGCTGTGTTTCGAATTTTCCAACGACCGGATCGACCTGCCGATGGCCGAGCACAAGCGCGCCTTGGTCCTGCAAGCGCTGGCCAAACGGTTGCCGATCGTCGATATCGCCCGCACCTATTTCGTGACCGAAAGATATGTGTATAAGGTTCAGGAGCAGGCCCGCGAGGAACGGGCAGAATCGGACCAGTTGAGGTTGCTGTGATCAATTTTTTCGATGTCGACGGACTCAACGAACCGGAGCTTCGGCGGCAGATTGCGGCGTCACCGGCGGCGCAAGGCATGTCGGCCGCTGAGATCGACGCCGCCGCCTACGCCCTGTTCGGTCTTTATGAGCAGGCCGCTGATCAACAGCTGCTGATCTCCGGTCTGCAGGGCATGAACATCGGGGTTATGCCAGACGCCGGGGCTGAGAGAATGCAGGCCGCCTTCGACCAAATGAAGCCTATGATCGAACAGATCAGTGCACTCGAAAGCAAGTATGATCTGCCCAAGCGGGTCTAGACCTGAACCTGTTCAGGGTTAAGTCCCGGCCCGCGCCCGCGCATTGTCGGGGGCATGACACAGGGGCAACTCCACCTTCCGCCATCGGCGATTGACTATCCGCGCGGCGGCCGTTTTGAAGCGGTCGCCCGCCATGTGCTTGCGCTCGAGGGCGGTCACGCCAAGGCCGCTGCCGATCATGGCGGCGAGACGCAATACGGCATTTCGCTGCGCTTCCTCGTTTCGGAAGGCGCCATCGACGCCAACCACGACGGCTTCAAGGACTTCGATCTCGATTTCGACGGCGATATCGACGGCGCCGACGTCCGTGCACTGACCGAGGACGGCGCGCTCGATCTCTATTATCGCTGTTTCTGGCGCCGGCTCGATCTCGACAATGTGCCTCGGCCGATCGACGCGGCGGTGTTCGACCAGGCGATCAACTGCGGCCGCAAGACGGCGGTCAGGCTGCTGCAAAAGGCGCTCAACCGCATGCCGCTGGGGTGCGCGCCGTTGAATATCGACGGCGACCTCGGCCGCATTACCCAGGCCAGCATCGGTCAGTGTATCCGGCTCGAGGGCGGCATCGCGGCCCTGCTCGACAAGTACCGGCAGGAAGCCGAGCTGCATTACAACGCCATCGTGCGCGCGGATCACAACCAGACCGAATGGCTCAAGGGATGGGTCAACCGGGCGCGGAGGCTGGGCGATGTTTGATGGCGAACCCGCAAAGCCCGCCGCGGCGCCTGCGCCTGCACCGGCGTCTCCGACCGGCGATTTCGAGCGCAAGGCCCGGCCGACCCTGACTTATGTCGTGTGTGCGATCCTGGTCGTCCACTACGTCATCGGGCCGCTGGGCCAGGCGCTGTGGCACTGGACCTATACCCACCTGACCGAGCTCGAGCTCGGCATCATCGTGGCGCCGGCGGTCTACTACATTTTTCAGCGCACCTACGAGAAGAAGCAGGGGCTGGCGACATGAAGCTCGATCCTTCCTTCTTCGTCCTGGTCTTCGGCCTGGCTCTCGTCGGTGCCTGCGGTTTGGCCGGTCATGAGTTGGGTCGAGCCAACAAGCTTCAGAATCAAGTTCGCCGCAACGAAGCCTGTGTCAAAGGCGTTGCGGCCGGTGACGGCGGACAAGTCTCCCTGGATTGTGATCCCGCCGTCACCGACATCTTCCTGGCCGCCAGCCGAGCCGAGCGTTGCGATATCGCGCTCGGCAACGGCGGCACCGCGCCCGAATGCAGCGCCAATGTCGCCAGCCTGGCGGCCTCGGAAGCCAGCCTGAAGCTGGAGCTGCAAACCACCGTCGCCGATCGCGACGCCGCCATCTCGCGGGCGGCGGCCCGCACCCAAGTTCAAGTCAAAAGGAAAGAGGCCGATGAAGAGGCTCTCAAGCTGGCTCCACATGATCGCGACGGGCTTGTTGTGTGCGATGCTGGGTGCCTGCGCGCACGTTTCGAGCCCGCCGGCTCCTAAACCGATCGTCGTCACTCAGGTCCGGGCCGTGGCCGTGTGCCCGGCCGAGCTGTCGGCCCCGGTACCGGCGCAACCGGCCGTGCCCGACGGTGCCGTGGTGACCGGCAATGCGGCCGGCCAGGACTGGCTGTCGCAGGTCATGGCCTGGGGGCAGGGCCTGGCTGCCAATGCGCACGATGCCAAGGCCGCCTGCGAGAAAGGCGCGTCGTGAACCTGAACATTCTGATCATGGTCATTTCGTGCATAGCCGCCATCGCGTCGGCCGTGTCGGCGGTTTATGTCAGCATGCGCGACCAGCGCTGGCGCGACAGCGACGACTTCAAGGCTTTGACCTCCCGGATCGCGGCGGCGGAAAAGCAGCTGGCGGCGGGAGAGGAGCGCTTCCGGGGGCTGGCGACCAAGGAGGACCTGGCCGGTATCCGAGCCGAGGTTCACGCGCTCAAGGACAGCCTCAACGGCGTCGACGCCGGCGTGATCCGCATTGAAAACTTCCTCAGGGATCGCCCGCGATGAACGACTTCAACGACATTGTCGACCAGGACATGCGCCTGGCCATCCTGCGCCTGCTCGCCCAGCAGGACAGCTACACGGCGTCTGTATCGACCTTGCATCGCGGCCTGACGGCTTCGCGGCAATTCCACGTCAGCGAGGATCGCGTGCTCGGCAATGTCGACTGGCTGCGCGACCAGGGGCTGGTCCTCACCGAGGACCTCGGCCGCGGCGTCACCATGGCGACCGCCAAGCCGGCCGGCCGGGCGGTTGCCGAGGGTCATGCGACCCGCCACGGCATCACCAGGTACGATCCGACGCAGGAGCGGTGGTGAGCTGATGGCCAACCGCCCGTCCTCGATCGACGTACTGCCTGACGAGGTCAAGGCCGCGATCGGCAAGCTGCGCCTGCAGGGGCGGACCATTGACGACATCCTGGCGCATTTGGCGACGCTCGATGTGGAGGTGTCGCGCTCGGCGCTAGGCCGGCACGTCCAGAAACTGGCGACGATCGGCGAGCGCATGAAGCTCAGCCGGGATATGGCGACCGCCCTGGTCGATCGTTTCGGCGCCGAACCCGACGACCGCCTGGCACGGCTCAATCTCGAAATGATGCATTCGATCGTGCTCGATGTCATGACGGCGCAGCAGGTGAATCAGGAGACCGGCGAAGCCCAGCCCGTCCAGTTCGATCCGGAACAGGCGATGTTCCTGGCCAGGGCCTTGCAAAGCCTGACCTCCGCGGAAAAGACCAATGCGGACCGCATCGCCAAGGCGCGGGCCGACGCCAAGAAGGAAGCCGCAGCCGCGGTTGGCGCCGTCGCCTCGCAACAGGGCCTCGGCAAGGACATGCGTCAGGCGCTTATGGATGCCGCGCTCGGAGCTGCCCAATGAAGCAGCGCCCCGCAGATCCGTTCGACGAAGCCCTGGCGGCGGTCAAGGCGAAGGAGGCCAAGGCCGGGCCTGGAAGCCTGTTGCTACCTTACCAGGGCGCGGCCATCCGCAAGGCCATGTCGACCGCGCTCCTGGTGATCGAGAAATCGCGGCGGATCGGCCTGACCTGGGGCATCGCCTTCCTTTGCGCCCTGACGGCAGCGTCGCTGAAGGTCGCCGGCGGCATGGACGTCTTCTACATGGGCTATAACCAGGAGATGGCCCGCGAGTTCATCGACACCTGCGGCATGTGGGCCAAGGCCTTGGGCAGCGCCGTCACCGGCTCCGGCGAACGCCTGCTGCCCGATCCCGACAATCCCGAGAAGGCAATCAAGACCTTCCGCATCACCTTCGCCAGCGGCTTCGAAGTTGTCGCCCTGCCGTCGGTGGCGCGGGCGCTGCGCGGCATGCAGGGCATGTTCGTCGCCGACGAAGCGGCGTTCATGACCGACCTGGAGGAAATCCTGAAGGCCGCCATGGCCTTCCTGATGTGGGGCGGCCGCGTCATCGTCATCTCGACGCATAACGGCATCGACAATGCCTTCAACAAGCTGCTCGACGAGATCAAGGCCAAGACCCGCGGCGGTGACACGCTTCGCATCACCTTCGACGACGCGCTCGCCGACGGTCTCTATGAGCGCATCAAGCTCGTCAAACCGGCCACCAAGCCGAAGGCCGAGTGGATCGCCGAGATCCGCGGCATCTATGGCGAGAATGCCGCCGAGGAACTCGACTGCATCCCGAAGACCGGCGGCGGCTCGTGGATTCAGGCCGCCGACATCACAAAGTGCGAGCACCCCGACGCCGGCCGGCCGGACCTTTACCAGGGCGGACTTTGTTATGTCGGCCGCGACGTGGCGCGCCGGCGCGACAAGGCCGTCATCTGGGTGTTCGAATTGATCGGCGCCGTCCTGTGGCTGCGCGAGCGGTGGACGGCGCGCGGCGCCACCTTCGCCGAACAGGACGAGGCGATGGACCGCATCATGCGACAGTACCGCGTCGTCGAGGCCGATATCGACCAAACCGGCATGGGTGAAAAGGTGGTCGAGGACGCCGTCCTACGCCACGGCATCCGCGTCAAGGGCGTGCTGCTGACGGCGCCGATGCGCATCCAGATCGCCACGGTTCTGCGCAGCCGCTTCGAGGAAGGCACAATCCGCATTCCCCATGATCCGGAGATCCGTGCAGACCTGCTCGGCATCAAGCGCGCCAGCAACGACAACAAGATGTTGGCCGAGAGCAAGGAAGTGCACCCGGACGAGTTCTGGGCGGGCGGCCTGGGCTGCCTAGCGGCGTGTGGCGTCGGCATCCATTACGGCTACGAGCCGGCATCAGCCCTGAAAGCCGGCAATGACGACGACGATTTCAAGAACCGCTGGGGCGAGCCGCGCGACGACCGCGGCCAGACGCGCCACGGCATGCACGCCGGCGGAGGCTTCTGATGCAGATCCTCGATCGCCTGAAATCCATGTTCCTCCAGCCGGTCCGCCGCGAGCGCCCGCCGCTCGAGCTCGAGACAACAGCGTTCAAGGCCGCCGAACCGTCGCCGGTGGAATCGGGGCTGACGGATGCGGAAGGCCGGCCGGTCGACAAGACGGTGCTCGACCAGGAACAGGCCGGTCCGGTCCTGGGCGGGGTGCGCTCGATCCTGGCCAACACCATCACCGGCACGCTCGATCCGTGGCGGCTGCAGCGCATCCTCAACGCCGCCGTCGAGGGCAATGCCGACGAATACCTGCAGCTCGCCGAGGAGATGGAGGAGAAATATCCGCACTATCGCGGCCAGCTGCGCACGCGCAAGCAGGCGGTCTGCGGGCTCGACATCACGGTCGAAGCGGCTTCCGACGACCCGCGCCATGTGGACGACGCCCAGCTCATCCGCGATTTCCTCAACCGCGACACGGTCGACGCCGAGACCTTCGATATTCAGGATCATCTCGGCAAGGGCTATTCGGTCACCGAGCTGCTCTGGGACAAGTCAAAGCCGGTGTGGAAGCCGAGGCTGAAGACGCGCGATCCGCGCTGGTTCCAGTTCGACCTGGTCGACGGCGAGACGCTGCGGCTGAAGGGCGGGTCCGATGGCCTGTCGGCCATGCCGACGGACCTCGAGCCCTACAAGTACATCATCCACCGTGCCGCGGACAAGACGGGCCTGACCATCCGCGGCGGCCTGGCGCGGGTGTGCTGCTGGGCGTACCTGTTCCAGAATATGACCCTGAAGGACTGGGTCATCTGCGCCGAGGTCTACGGCATGCCGATCCGCGTCGGCAAGTACGGCCCGCAGGCGACACCTGACGACCGCCGCAAGCTTCTGCAGGCGGTGATGAACATCGCCGCCGATGCAGCCGCCATCATTCCCGACTCGATGATGATCGAGTTCCAGGCCGCCATGGCCGGCGCCTCGCCGGATATGTACAAATCGCTGTGCGACTATCTCGACCAGTCGGTTTCGAAGGCGGTCGTCGGCCAGACGGCGACGGCAGACGCCACCGCCGGCGGGCTGGGCGGCAGCCAGGGCAATGTCCATAACGAGGTGCGCGAGGACATCCGCGACGCCGACGCCAAGGCGCTGGCCGCCACGCTCAACCGTGACCTGGTGCGGCCCCTGATCGACCTCAACCGCGGCCGGCCGCTCGACGATCTCTATCCACGCATCAAGATCGGCCAGGCGGAGCAGTTCACGCAGGAAGACCTCACCATCCTGACCGGCCTGGTCAGCCTTGGTGTCCGCGTCGAGGAATCGGTCGTGCGCGATCGCGCCGGCTATCCCGACCCGCCGGAAGCGGGCAGGGACGGCAAGCCGGTGCGCCTGCTGACGGCGCCCGGACCCGTCGCGCAGGCTTCGCCACAGGACGGCCCACCGTCCCCCGGAGGCTCCGGTGTAGCCAAAACAGCGGCTTCGGCCGCCCACGAGGCTTTAGCAGGGCCTTACCGGGCATTTAGCGCCGCACCCACGGCCCCCGGAGACGCCGATGCCGTCGATCGTGCCGTCGAGGAGATGCGCGACCAGTGGGCGCCGATCCTGGCGCCGATGATCGATCCGATCGCGGAGGCCTTCGCACAGTCTACCTCATTCGACGACCTGAAAGCGCGGCTGCTCGCCCTGCCCGACGTGATGAAGGCCGAAGGCATGGCCGAGCTACTGGCTCGCGCCACCTTTTCCTCCCACCTGGCCGGACGCGCGGGAGTTGACCTGGCATGAGCGACTTCCCGGACTACACGCTGCGCATCACCCGCGGCGACAGCCACGACATCCTGATGAAGTTCAAGTCGAGCGTGACGGGT
>CAYYTA010000063.1:0-19739 GCA_964474575.1 uncultured Caulobacteraceae bacterium
ATGGCCGAGGACGAGGCGCGCGACATCCTGCTCGGCCATCTTGACGGCGTGCCCCAGGCTGAGCCGCGCCTGCTCAAATTCGTTACCGGGCGGCGGAAACAGGGCTGGGTCAAGAACGTGGTCTCGCTTGGCCTGTCATCGGGCTTCCTCGAACCGCTCGAATCGACCAGCATCCACCTTGCCCAGGCCGGCATTACGCGCCTGCTGATCATGTTCCCGGACAAGGGTTTCAACCCCGTCGAGATGGCGGAATACAACCGCGTCGGCCAGCGCGAATACGAACTGATCCGCGACTTCATCATTCTTCATTACAAGGCGACGGCGCGCAAGGACAGCGACTTCTGGAACCATGTCCGCACCATGGAGGTGCCGGAAAGCCTGGCGCGCAAGATCGACTATTTCCGCCAGCACGGCCGCGTTCTGATCGAAAACGACGACCTGTTCAAGGAGATGAGTTGGGTGCAGGTGCTGCTTGGCCAGGGCATCACGCCGCTGGCCGCCTCGCCGCTGACGGCCGCCATTACCGACGAGCAGATCGACGGCGTGCTCGCCAATATCAAGACCATGCTCGCCAACGCCACGGCGCACCTGCCGACCCACGAAACTTATATCGACCGTTACTGCAAGGCCGGAATGCCATGACGCCGGTGCGCTCGGCCATCATTCTGGGAGGCGGCACGGCGGGGTGGATGAACGCCGCAGCGCTCAAGCGCTTCCTGCCTCAGGTCGACATCACCCTGATCGAATCCGATGATATCGGCATCGTCGGCGTCGGCGAGGCGACTATCCCGACGATCCGCGAGTTCAATGCCATGCTGGGCATTCCGGAAGGCAATTTCCTCCGCGCCACCAAGGCGACCTACAAGCTTGGCATTCAGTTCAACGACTGGCGCCGTCTCGGCCACAGCTATTTCCACCCGTTCGATACCTTCGGCACGGGAACGGAATTGGGTCAGTTCCACCAGGCATGGCTGGCGCTCAAAGCCGCCGGCATGATCGATGCCGATGGCGTCGACCGACTGGACGCCTATTCGCTCTGCGCCATGGCCGGCCTGGCCGGCAAGGTGACGACGCCCGCCCAGGACTCCGGTTCGCCCTATGCACGACTTCGCAGCGCTTATCATTTCGACGCCGGACTATATGCCGGCTTCATGCGCGGTGTTGCCGAGAAGATAGGGGTGCGGCGCGTCGAGGGTGAGGTGGTCGAGGTGCTGAAGGACAGCCTTACTGGCTTCTTGACCGGTCTGCGGCTGAAGTCGGGTGAGACGCGTGAGGCTGATTTCTTTATCGACTGTTCCGGTTTCCGCGCCGTGCTGATCGGCGGGGCCTGCGAGGTGCCCTATGTCGACTGGTCGCATTGGTTGCCGATGGACCGGGCGTGGGCGATGCCGTGCGAAGTCGAGGGACATCGCCTTCCCTACACCATGTCGTCGGCGACCGAGGGCGGCTGGATGTGGCGTATCCCGCTGCAGCACCGCATGGGCAACGGCCACGTCTTTTCCAGCGCGCACATGGACGAGGACACGGCGCGGCAGATCCTGATCGACCGCCTGCCGGGCAAGGCCCTGGCCGATCCGCGCCTGATCCGCTTCCGCACCGGCCGGCGCGAGCGCTTCTGGGACAAGAACGTGGTGGCGATGGGCCTGGCCTCGGGCTTCATTGAGCCGCTGGAATCGACCAGCATCCACTTCATCCAGTCGGGCATCAACAAGCTGCTCAGCCACTGGCCCGACCGTACCTTCGGACCGGCCAACCAGGCGATCTTCAACAACCGCATGGCCGAGGACTACGACCACGTCCGCGACGTCATCATCCTGCACTACCATTTGACGGAACGCGACGATTCCAGCCTGTGGAACCAGGTCCGCACCATGTCGGTGCCGGACGACCTCCAGGCGCGGATCGATGTTTTCCGCGAACGCGGCATGATCATCAGCAAGACCGGCGAGATGTTCCGCGACACGTCGTGGTTCGCCATCATGATCGGTCAGGGACTGGAGCCGCGCGCCTATTCGGCCCTGATCGACGCCCAGGACAAGCCGAGCATGCGCGACAGCTTCCGGTGGGTGCGCGAGCGGATCGCGCGCGATGTCGCGCCGCTGCCGACGCAGGATGAATTCCTGCGCCACCACGGGCTTATCTAAAGAGTTTCCGCCAGGAAGGCGCGCGTGTCGGCCAGTAATGGCGCCTTGCCGCGAAACGGGACGGAATAGACCGCCGCCGTATCCTCATGGCTCAAACCGTCATAGAGCTTGAGGCGGGCATCGGTACCGGCGGCGTCGAGCTTCGCCTGGAGATTGACGGCGTTGTGGACGCCGACCACCTTGTCGGCGCGGCTTTGCAGGAACAGGAAATGCGTCCGCGTCTTGCGGGCATAGGTCACGGGCTGGGTCTCCATCGGCTTCGGCCAGTGGCCGAAGGCCGCCCGCGACGCCGGCACGTCGAAGGGGTAGAAGTCGTACGGCCCGGAAATGCCGACGCAGGCTGAAACCGGATCGTCCGTACCCAGATAGTGCTGATCGAGCGCCAGCATGACCGCGCCATAGGCGCCTGACGACTGGCCCATCAGGCCGAGGCGCGTGGCGTCGGCGCCGTAATCGCCGGCATGCCGCATCAGGTGCTTCACCGCCGCGGCGTGGTCCTCGACAAAGCTCGGATAGACGTCCGGCCAGATGCGATAATCAGGAATGGCGACGACATAGCCGAGGGCAGACAGGGCGTATCCCATCCAGCCATAATCGTTCTTGCTGCCCGAATTCCATGCGCCGCCATAGAAATAGACCAGCAATGGCAGGGGCTTGTCGCGCTTGGCCGGCGCATAGATGTCGTAGGTACGGCGCGGGCCGTCGCCGAAGCGGACATCACGGGCGACACGCCGGACGCCGCCGTCACGCGGCGTCAGGGCGTTGAAGGTCGACAGCACGCTGCATCCGGCCAGGGCCGTGGCGAGGCCACCCAGGCCAAGCATGTTCAGGACGCCGCGCTTGGTCATGCTTTCAGACACTGACAGAGGACCGCTCCGTCGGCGGCTTGGGGCGCAGTCTGATGCCCTTGAGCGCGATAAGCAAGGCCTCCCAGTGAATGCCGAAGACGACCTTGAGCGTCATCAGCGGCATGGCGAAGAACAGGCGCACGAGCGTGCGGTCGGTCAGCGTCCGGCGTTCGGCGGTGAAGCCGGCGAAGAGATGACGTTCGAATTGGCCGGCGAGCTTTTTCTTGAGGTCGATCCTGAGGGCGAAACGGTCGTCGGGCGCGGTCAGGTCGAATTCGTAGGCCATGTCCATGTCCATGAACGGCGAGACGTGCAGGCGTTTGTCGCTGTGCTGATGGATGGGGCTGCTGCCGCCTTCGACCGGCAGGACGTAGGAGTGACGGTCGCCGAAAGTGTTGTTGACCTCATAGACGATGCATTTCAGCCTATTGTCAGCGCCCTGGACGAAATAGAGGCTGATCGGATTGAAGACGAAGCCGAGGATGCGCGGCATCGTCATGAGAAAGATGTGGTCGCCATTGAGATATTGTCCGCGTTCGGACAGCATGGCGGTCATGCGGCTTTTCAGTGGCGAGCTGCGGCTCGACGCCTGATCGGGGCCGTGGTCGCGGTCGCAGAAGCTGAACAGGTTGAAACGGTTATGGGAAAACAGCCCGACCGGCCCGAGGTCGTCATCAAGCCGGTCGAGGTCGAGCAGGACCTGGAAGATGCGATAGCTGAGGCGGTGGCGCTTCGGGGCGAATCGCTGGTGTATGACTTCGCCTTCGTAAATGGATGCTTTCATTCCGCCGCCTCCACGACACTTTCCGCCCACGGATTGTATTTGATGCGGCTTGCCGACCAGTCGAAGTGCCACGGCCGGCGTTCGCCGGTGATCGCTTCGGCGACGGCGAGACCGGATTGCAGGCCGTCTTCATGGAAGCCGGAGCCGAAGTAGGCGCCGCAGAACCAGGTATGGCGCCGGCCCTGCAAGCCGCCGAGCGCGGATTGCGCGGCAATGGCTTCGCTGTTGAATAACGGGTGATCGAAGACGATGCGCTTGACGACCTTGGCCGGATCGACCGGGCGGTGCGGATTGAGGGTGACGAAATAGTTCTGTTTCACCTTCAGCACTTGCAACAGGTTCATCCAGTAGGTGACGCAGAGCTGCCGGGCATTGGAGGCATCGCGCTCGCCGAGATAGTTCCAGCTCGACCATGCCGCCTTGCGTTGTGGCATGAAGCTTTCGTCCGTGTGCAGAATGACCTCGTTGGGTGTATAGGCGAAAGCGGCCAGAGCCCGGCGTTCGTCCGCCGTGGCGTCGGAGAGGATTTTCAAGGTGGTGTCGGCATGGGTGGCGAACACCACCTCATCGAACACGTGTACGCCGCCGTGTTCATCGGTCAGGGTGACGCCGTGCACGTCGCGCCGGGCCGAGACGACGGCCGTCCGTGTACGGATTCGATGAGCGAACGGCGCGATCAGCTTCTTGACATAGGCCTGCGCGCCGCCCTTCACGCTGCGCCACAGGATGCGGTCGAGCACCTGCAGCAGGCCGTGATTCTCGAAGAAGGCGATGAAGGCGCGGAACGGATAGTCCATGATCTGTTGCGCCGAGGTCGACCAGATGGCGGCCGCCTGGGGCAGCAGATGGTCATCGATGAAGGCGCGGCCGTAATTGCGGTCCCTGAGATAGTCGCCGAGCCGATAGTCGGTCCGCGACCGGGCGGCCAGGTCCTTCGGCGCCTCGCGATAGAAGCGGACGATGTCAAGCAGCAAGGACAGGAAGCGCGGGCGGAACAGGTTGCGGCGCTGCGCGAACAGGCCGTTGAGACCGAGGCTGCAATATTCCAGCGAGCCCCGGTCGATGGAAACGCCGAACGACATGTCGGAAAGCTGGTGCTCGACGCCGAGATGGGCGAACAGGCTGACCAGGTTGGGGTAGCAGGGTTCGTTGAAGACGATGAAGCCCATGTCGATCCACAGCGGCTCGGCATCGATGCCGACATTGACGCTGTGCGAATGACCGCCGGGCATGTCGCCGGATTCAAAGACGGTGATGTCGCAGGATTTATCCAGCATCCAGGCGGCGGACAGGCCGGCTATGCCGGAGCCGACGACGGCGACGCGGCGGCGGGGACGGACGCCGGTGCGATGGACGGACTGGCTGGCCATAAGATCGTGCATTGACGTCTGCCCTATATAACAATGCCCTTGCTTACGTCGCGCACGGCGGGGCGGATCACGCGGCGGTTCTTCGAAGAGAAATTTCGTCAGGACGCGGATTTGCGGTGATCCGCTGCTCAGGCGGCCGCGTAAACAGCCCGACTTCGTCCGGATCGGGAAAAATGACCTTTGACCGCGCCTTCACAATCGGCTCTCTTAAGCGCATGACCAAAAAGGACGCGCTCGAGCCTGTCGCCGCCACGCCGGAAATGCTCATTGCGCGCATTGCGGCCCAGGCCGACCGCGCGGCCTATGCGGACCTGTTCACGCGCTTCGCGCCCAGGGTGAAGGCCTTCGTCATGGGGCAGGGCATGACGGCGCAGGAGGCCGAGGACTTGGCGCAGGACTGCCTGCTGAGCGTCTGGCGCAAGGCGCAACTGTTCGATGCGGGCAAGGCGACGGCGGTGACGTGGATCTATTCGATCGCGCGCAACCTGCGCATCGACGCGGCCAGGAAGGCCAAGCGGGTCAAGGATTTACCCGAGGACCTGTGGCGGGGCGACGGCGACAGGGCGGCCGACGACAGCCTGATCGACGCCGAGTCGGCCCAGGTCATCGGCGAGGTGTTGCAGACCCTGCCGGAGGAGCAGAAGACCATTCTTCGCCTGTCATTTTATGAGGATTTGTCGCACGGCGACATCGCCAAGGCCCTGTCCATCCCGTTGGGCACGGTCAAGTCCCGCCTGCGCCTCGCCATGACGCGGATGCGGGCCGGCTTCGGCAAGAGTTCAGGAGCAGACGTATGAGTCCCATCCATCATCACCCCGGCGAAGACCTGCTGTGGGACTATTATCGCGGCGCGGCGTCGCCCGGCCTGGCCCTGGTGGTCAGGACGCATCTGGAGGCGTGCGCGGCCTGCCGGGCCGACCTGCGGATGTTCGATGGCATTGGCGCGGCGATGATGGCGCAGGCGGAGAGCGTGGCCATGTCGGACAATGCGCTCGATCTGGCTCTGGCCAGAATCGAAAGACCCATCGAACGGCCCGAGGCGGCCGCGCCTGTGCCGGAAAAGGCGGAGGTTCGTCAGCCGGCTTTCCTCGAAGGTTTCGAATTGCCCGATAGCCTGATGGCGTTCATCGTCAAGGATCGTTACTGGGCCGCGCCGGGCGTGTGGATGGCGCCGGTCGAGGTCGGACCGCAGCCGAAGGGCGAACGCACCTACCTGATGTACGTGCGCACCGGCATGACCATGCCGCAGCATACCCATCGCGGGCTGGAAGCCACGGTGGTGCTGAAGGGCCGGTTCTCGGACCATAACGGCGAATATCGCGTCGGCGACATGGCGGTGTGCACGCCCGACGACAGCCACGCTCCGGCGATTTCGGCAGACGGGGACTGCCTGTGCCTGATCTGGCAGGATGCGACGATCATTCCGCAGACGTGGCTGGGACGGTTGTTGCAACCGTTGGCGCGGATCTGAGATGAAGACCCTGGTTGCTTTTGTCGTTTGCGCCCTTTGCCTCATCGGGCTTGATTTTGCCTGGCTGGGGCTGACGACCGAGAGCCTCTATCGTCCGGCGATGGGCAACCTGCTGCGCACGCGGTTCGACGTGGCGCCGGGTGTTGGATTCTACGTCGTCTACGCCCTGGCGCTGGCGGTTCTGGTCATCCGGCCGGCGGTCGCCAGCGGTTGGAAGGCCGGCGAATTGATCTTGAAAGCCGGGCTGCTCGGCCTGGCGGCTTTTGCCACCTATGACCTGACGGCCTTGTCGGTCATTCGCGATTGGCCAGTGGCGTTGAGCTTCATCGACATGGCCTGGGGCACGTTCGCGGCGGTGGTGGCGTGCAATGTAACGGCGCTTATTGTGAAGGCGCTGAAGCAGGTTTAGGTCGTTTCCTGGGGCCGGCCTTTGGCGACCGCCACCTTGGAGCGCGGCGGACGGCCCAGGACGTCCGAAATGAACCAGGCCGCCGCGACCAGTTGGTCGATATCGACGCCGGTGGCGATGCCGAGGCCGTTCAGCATGTAAAGTACGTCCTCGCTGGCGACATTGCCGGAGGCGCCCGGCGCATAGGGGCAGCCGCCCAATCCGCCGACGGACGAATCGACGGTGGCGACACCGTAATCGAGCGAGGTCAGGATGTTGGCCAGGGCCTGGGCGTAGGTGTCGTGGAAATGGACGGCCAGCCGGTCGGCCGGGACACGCTTCAGCACGACATCGAACAGGCGCTGGACATCGGCCGGGGTGCCGACGCCGATGGTGTCGCCGAGGCTGATTTCATAGCAGCCCATGTCGAGCATCTTGGCGGCGACATCGGCGGCGGCTTCCGGCTTGATCGGACCTTCATAAGGGCAGGCGATGACGGTCGAGACATAGCCGCGCACTTTGACGCCGTCCTCTTTCGCCCTGGCGCAGACCGGCTCGAAGCGCGCCAGACTTTCGGCGATCGAACAGTTGATGTTCTTCTGGCTGAACGATTCCGACGCGGCGCCGAAGATGGCGACGACGTCGGCTCCGGCGGCGCGAGCGGCATCATAGCCCTGCATGTTGGGCGTCAACACCGGATAGGCGACGCCGGCACGGCGGGTAATGCCGGTCATGACCTCGGTCGCGTCCGCCATCTGCGGCACCCATTTCGGCGACACGAAGCTGGCGGCCTCGATCTGCGACAATCCGGAGGCGGACAATCGGTCGATCACGGCGATCTTGTCGGCGGCGGAGACGATCTGCTTTTCCGCCTGCAGGCCGTCGCGCGGCCCGACTTCGTAGAGGGTGACGTGAGCGGGCCTCACTTCGTTTCCTCGAAGAGTTCGCGGCCGATCAGCATGCGGCGGATTTCCGAGGTGCCGGCGCCGATCTCGTAGAGTTTGGCGTCGCGCCACAGCCGGCCGGTCGGGTACTCGTTGACATAACCGTTGCCGCCCAGGCACTGGATCGCTTCGCCGGCCATCCAGGTGGCCTTTTCGGCGGCGTAGAGGATGCAGCCGGCGGCGTCCTTGCGCGTCGTCTCGCCGCGGTCGCAAGCCTGGGCCACCGCATAAACATAGGCACGGCAGGCGGCCCAGGTCGAATACATGTCGGCGAGCTTGCCCTGCATGAGCTGGAAGGTGCCGATCGACTGGCCGAATTGCTTGCGTTCGTGGACATAGGGAATGCAGACGTCAAGACAGGCGCGCATGATGCCGAGCGGCCCGCCGGACAGCACGACGCGTTCGTAATCGAGGCCGGACATCAGCACGGCGGCGCCACGGCCTTCCGTACCCAGAACGTTTTCGTAAGGGACTTCGCAATCCTCGAAGACCAGCTCACCGGTATGCGAGCCGCGCATGCCGAGTTTGTCGAGCTTTTGCGCCACCGAGAAGCCGGTGAATTCCTTTTCGATCAGGAAGGCGGTGATGCCTTTCGAGCCGGCGTCCATGTCGGTCTTGGCGTAAACGACAAGAACGTCCGCGTCCGGACCATTGGTGATCCACATCTTGGAGCCGTTGAGGACATAGCCGTCGTTCCTGCGGTCGGCGCGCAGGCGCATCGAGACAACATCCGAGCCAGAGCCCGATTCCGACATGGCCAGGGCGCCGACGTGCTCGCCCGAGATCAGCTTCGGCAGGTACTTCGCGCGTTGCTCGTCATTGCCATTGCGGTTGATCTGGTTGACGCAGAGATTGGAATGGGCGCCATAGGAGAGGCCGATCGAGGCCGAAGCGCGGCTGATTTCTTCCATAGCGATGACATGGGCCAGGTAGCCCATATTGGCGCCACCGAAGTCTTCAGGCGCAGTCATGCCGAGCACGCCCAGGTCGCCGAACTTCCTCCACAGGTGCATGGGGAACTGGTCGGTGCGGTCGGTTTCTTCGGCCAGGGGCGCGATTTCAGCCGCGGCGAACTTGGCCACGGAATCGCGCAGCATGTCGATATCTTCGCCATGGCCGAAGGAAAGATGCGGGAAGTGGGTCATGGTCTAGTCCTTACACCTCCCCGGCTTGCCGGGGAGGGGGACCGCAAGCCCTTTTGGGGCGCAGCGGTGGTGGGGGTTCTTACTTTTCCAAGCTCAGTCTTTTATTTCTATCAACAAGGCCTTGTCGGCGACCTGGTCTTCGGCGGCGGCGTGGACGGCGGCGATGGTGCCGGCACGCGGCGCCTTCATGGTGTGTTCGATCTTCATGGCGCCGAGGATCAGCAGTTTCTGGCCCTTTTCGACCGCATCACCGGCCTTGACGAAGACGTCGATGACCTTGCCCGGCATGGGGGCGACCACGTCGCCCGAGGCGGCGGCGACCTCATGGCCGTCGCCTGAGTCGAGGTGCAGGTGCGAGCGTGGCTTGAGGTTGGGCTGCCAGCCGGTGACATCGTTCCACGGCGACGACGGATCGGCGGCGACCGCGTGGGCGGGCGCCTGGGCGTCCGGCCAGGGTTGCGTCAGGCTGTCGATATGGCGGGCGATGAAGCCGGTATCGATTTTGGCGTCGAGGAAATCGGGCTCGGACACGACGCGGCGCAGGAAGCCGAGATTTGTCGCCAGGCCCTTGAGCCGGGTATGGATCAAAGCCTCGCGCATGCGGCTCAGGGCCTGGGCGCGGTCCTTGCCGTGGACGATGATCTTGGCGATCATCGGGTCGTAGAAGACGCTGACCTCGTCACCTTGTTCGACCGCCGATTCAATGCGGGCCTCGGGGGCGAAGACCAGTTTGTCCAGCCGGCCGGTGGCGGGCAGGAAGTCATTCTCCGGGTCTTCGGCATAGAGGCGGGCTTCGATGGCGTGGCCGTGGATCGACAGCTCGGCCTGCAATTTCGGCAGGGTTTCCCCATTGGCGACACGCAACTGCCATTCGACCAGGTCGACGCCGGTAATTTCCTCGGTCACCGGGTGTTCGACCTGGAGCCGCGTGTTCATTTCCATGAAGTAGAAGTCGGCGGTTTCGATGCCCTTGGAGACATCGACGATGAACTCGACCGTGCCGGCGCCGCGATAATGGATGGCCTGTGCCGCCTTGACCGCCGCGGCGCCCATGGCGGAACGGATGCGGTCGGGCAGCTCGGGCGCGGGGGCCTCCTCGATGACCTTCTGGTGGCGGCGCTGCAGCGAGCAGTCGCGCTCGAACAGGTGAACGATGTTGCCGTGGCTGTCGGCGAACAGCTGGATTTCGATGTGGCGCGGCACCTCGATATATTTCTCGATCAGCACCTTGGCGTCGGAAAAGGCGTTCTGGCCCTCGCGCTGGGCCGAGACCAGGGCGTCGGCAAAATCGGCGGCCTGATCGACGCGGCGCATGCCCTTGCCGCCGCCGCCGGCCACCGCCTTGATCAGGACAGGATAGCCGATGCGATCGGCCTGCTTTTGCAGGCCGTCCGTGGACTGATCATCGCCGTGATAACCCGGTGTCACCGGCACGCCGGCGTCCGTCATCAGCGCCTTGGCGGCGCCTTTGAGGGCCATGGCACGAATGGCGTGGGGCGTGGGGCCGATGAAGACGATGCCCGCGGCTTCGCAGGCTTCGGCGAACTCGGCGTTTTCCGACAGGAAGCCATAACCGGGGTGAATGGCCTCGACACCGCGATTCAGCGCCGCCGCGATGATCAGGTCACCCCGCAGATAGGAGTCCTTGGCGGCGGCGGGTCCGATCAGCACGGCTTCGTCGGCCTCGCGCACAAACGGAGCGTTTTTATCCGCTTCCGAATAGACGGCGACCGTTTTCACGCCCATGCGGCGGGCGGTTCGGATGATGCGGCGGGCGATTTCGCCGCGATTGGCGATGAGAATTTTGCTGAACATCAGTCGGCCCATCCCGGCTTGCGTTTTTCCAGGAAGGCGGCGATCCCCTCGCGACCTTCGCTTGAGGCCCGGCGGGCAGCGATGCGGCCGGCGGTCATGTCGAGCAGGCCGGGCGTCAGCTCGCGGCCGGCGACTTCGGCGATCAGAGCCTTGCTGTCGGCCATGGCCTCGGGACCGTTGGCGAGGATGGCGGCGAGGATCGTTTTGGCGGTTTCGTCCGGCGTGTCGCTGACCTCGTGCACCAGGCCGATATCACGAGCGGCCGCTGCCGGGATGCGCTCTGCCGTCAGCATGTAGCGCCGCGCCTGGCTCGCGCCGATCCTGGCGATGACAAACGGGGATATGGTGGCCGCGATCAGGCCGAGACGGACTTCCGTAAGACCAAACTGTGCGTTTGTGTGCGCAGTGACGATGTCGCAGCAAGCCGCCAGACCGGTGCCGCCACCCAGGGCCGCGCCCTGGACGATAGCGACGACCGGCTTGGGGCAGGCATTGACGGTTTCGAACAGCTTCGACAGCCGCAGCGCGTCGGCACGGTTTTCGGCTTCGGAGTGGCCGGCGGCGCGTTTCATCCAGTTGAGGTCGCCGCCGCCGCAGAAGCTCTTGCCCTCGCCGCGCAGGGTAATGGCGCGGATATCGCGGTGGCGGCCCAGCATGGCGAAGCCATCCGTCAGTTCACGGATCATCGCTTCGTCGAGCGCGTTATGCACTTCGGGCCGGTTGAGCGTCACGCAGGCGACGCCGTGTTTGTTCATGTCGATTTTGACAGCGCTCATCTGGCCTCCCCCTACATCCGGAAGACGCCGAACGTCGTCGGCGCTATGGGGGCGTTCAAGGCGGCGGACAAGCCCAGGCCCAGGACGCGGCGGGTGTCGGCCGGGTCAATGACGCCGTCGTCCCACAGGCGAGCGGAGGCGTAGTAGGGGTGCCCTTGCGCTTCGTAGGTCTGGCGGATCGGCGCCTTGAAGGCTTCTTCTTCCTCGGCCGACCATTGGCCGCCCTTCAGCTCGATGCCGTCGCGCTTGACGGTGGCCAGGACATTGGCTGCCTGCTCACCGCCCATGACCGAGATGCGGGCATTGGGCCACATCCACAGGAAACGCGGGTCGTAGGCGCGGCCGCACATGCCGTAATTGCCGGCGCCGTAACTGCCACCGATGATGACGGTGAACTTTGGCACTTGTGCGCAGGCGACGGCGGCGACCATCTTGGCGCCGTGGCGGGCGATGCCCTCGTTCTCGTAGCGGCGGCCGACCATGAAGCCGGTGATGTTCTGCAGGAAGACGAGCGGGACGCCGCGCTGAGCACAGAGTTCGATGAAATGGGCGCCCTTGAGCGCGCTTTCCGAGAACAGCACGCCGTTATTGGCGACGATGCCGACCGGATAGCCGTAGAGATGGGCGAAACCGCAAACCAGGGTTTCGCCGTAGAGCTTCTTGAACTCGTCGAACTCCGAGCCATCGGCCAGGCGGGCGATGACCTCACGCACGTCGTAGGACTTGCGCGTGTCGGCCGGAATGATGCCGTAGAGGTCTTCGGCCGGGTAAAGCGGCTCTGCCGCCGGGCGGGTGGCGAGGCTTACCGCCTTCTTACGGTTCAGATTGCCGACGATGCGGCGAGCGATCCGCAGGGCATCGGCATCGTTGGCGGCCAGGTGATCGACGACGCCGGAGACGCGGGCGTGGACGTCGCCGCCGCCGAGGTCCTCGGCCGAGACGACTTCGCCGGTGGCGGCCTTCACCAGCGGCGGACCGCCGAGGAAGATCGTGCCCTGCTTCTGGACAATGATCGATTCATCCGACATGGCCGGCACATAGGCGCCGCCGGCGGTGCAGGAGCCCATGACAACCGCGATCTGCGGGATGCCCTTGGACGACATCTGCGCCTGGTTGAAGAAGATGCGGCCGAAATCGTCCTTGTCCGGAAAGACCTCGTCCTGGTTGGGCAGGTTGGCGCCGCCGGAATCGACCAGATAGACGCACGGCAGGTTGTTCTGCAGGGCGATTTCCTGAGCGCGCAGGTGTTTCTTGACGGTGAGCGGATAATAGGTCCCGCCCTTCACCGTGGCGTCATTGCAGACGACGACGCATTCGATGCCGGAAATGCGGCCGATGCCGGTGATCATGCCGGCGGCGGGGACGTCATCTTCGTAGACATTGTGCGCTGCTAAAGCCGACAGTTCGAGGAACGGCGAGCCGGGATCGATCAGGCCGGCGACCCGGTCGCGGGGGAGCAATTTGCCGCGCGCCGTGTGCTTCTTTCGGGCGTCTTCCGAGCCGCCCTGCGCGATCCTGGCCGACAGGGCGCGCAGGTCGTCCACGGCGGCGCGCAAGGTGGCGGCATTGGCGCGAAAATCGGCGTCTTCAATGTCGATGTCGCTTTTCAGCGCGGTCATGGCGGCCCTTTCTCTCGCGCTCCGTTTACCGGCAGGGCGGACCGCGAAGCGGTGGGAGGGGCAAACCACCGGCACGATCCGTGGACGTTTACATAAGCTAATTGCGTCTATTGGCAAAATGAATAATACCTATCCAATAAATAGACAGTATCTATGGCATGGAACTCTATCTCCTGCGCTATTTCCTCAGCCTGGTCGAAACCGGCAGCTTCACCCGGGCGGCGCAGGCGTGCCTGATCACCCAGCCGACCCTGTCGGCCGGGATCAAGCGGCTGGAGGAGCAACTGGGCGTCGCCCTGTTCGTGCGCAACAACAAGCGCGTCTTCCTGACCACCGCCGGGTCGCGCTTCCTGCCGCGCGCCAAGGCGATCCTGCATGAGGTCAACATGGCCTCGGCCGAGATCGCCCGGACGGAACAAGGCAATGTCCTGCGGCTGGGCGTCTTGCAGACCCTGCCGGCGGCGCTGGTGGCGGGGCTGCTCGGCGCGTTTGCGGACAAGCGGCCGGATATCCGCTTCGACCTCTACGACGGCACCGAGCAGGAACTGCTCAACCGGCTGGACGAGCGCGGCGTCGATTATGCGTTGTCGTTGCGGCGGGTCGCCGACGACGCGTCGGTCAAGCTGTTCGAGGAGGGTTACAGCCTGGCCCTGTCGGCGCGGCATTCCATGGCCGGCGCGAAGCGGATCGACGGCGAGGCGCTGGCGGCCGAGGCGATGATCGTGCGCTCGCGCTGCGAGGTGCTGTCGGAAACCAGCCGCCATTTCACCGATCGCAATGTGCGCCCGCCGCTGGTCTATCGTACGGCGCAGGACGAACGCGCCCTGGCCATGGTCGGCGCCGGGCTTGGCGTCACCGTCATGCCCGACAGCTATGCCGCGCCGGATGTGGCGCGCGTGCCGTTAGCCGGCTTCGGACCGCGGCGCACGGTGGCGCTCTTCCGGCCGCGTTTCGCCCTGCCTGACCGGCTGGATGAGGCCGGGCACGCCTTTCTTGACTTCGCCCGCACGTATTTTCATCAAATCTATGGCTGATGGTTCCTCGGCGGCCGGCGCCATCATGTAATCGCGGGTAACTGGCAGGGCGTCGACGCGCTTGGCCACCTGCACCTGGTAGACCATCAGGTCGCCATAGCGGAAGCTCATTTCGCACGAGGCCAGGTAGAACTCCCACATGCGGCAGAAGCGTTCGTCATAGATGGCGCGAACTTCGTCGCGGTGGGCCTGGAAGCGTTCGCGCCAGCAGCGCAGGGTTTCGGCATAGTGCAGGCGCAGGGATTCGACGTCGGTGATCCATAATCCGGCGTGTTCGGCCGCCTTGGTGATCTCGGACAGGCTTGGAATATAGCCGCCGGGGAAGATGTATTTGTTGATCCACTGGTTGCGGCCGCCGAATTCGCCGCGGCGCCCGATGGAGTGGATCAGGGCGCAGCCGTCATCGGCCAGCCGTTCGGCCACGGTCTCGAAATAGGTGTTGAAGCTGGCCGGGCCGACGTGCTCGAACATGCCGACGCTGACGATGCGGTCGAAGCGGCCCTCGACCTGGCGATAGTCGAGGAGGTCGAACTTCGCCTGGGTGTCGAGCTGGGCGGCGAAGGCGCGGGCGCGGGCGACATCGTATTGTTCCTGCGACAGGGTGACGCCGGTAACCTCCGCATTGTGGTGCGAGGCCAGGTGCAGGGCCATACCGCCCCAGCCGCAGCCGATATCGAGCACTTTCAAGCCCGGCCGGTCGAGCTTCAGCTTGGCCGCGATGTGCGCCTTCTTGGCGGTTTGCGCGGCGTCCAGCCCCATGTCCGGGCGTTCGAAATAGGCGCAGGAATACTGCATGTCCTTGTCGAGGAAGAGGCGATAAAGCCGGTCGGACAGGTCATAGTGGTGGGCGACATTGCGCCGCGATGCCGCCGGCGTGTTGGGCAGCAGTTTGAGGATGGCGCGGGTCAGGCGGGTAATACGGCGTGGACGCGGCTGGGCCTGAAGATTGACGCCAAGCAGACGAAGCAGGCTCCAGGCGTCGCCATTCTCGACGACCAGCCTTTCGTCCATCCAGGCTTCGCCGAATTCGAGATAGGGATTGAACGCCAGCTTGAGCCCGGTCCAGCCGTCCTTCAGGCGGACGACAACATCGAGGTCCGGTTCGGGTTCGGCCTGTCCGAAACGCCAGGTCTTGTCGCCCATGTGAACGGTCAAGGCGCCGCGGCGGATGAGGCCAGTGAAGAAAGCTTGCAACATAACGCGCTCCGGCCTCGAGGTAAGCCTTAACGAATCGTTGGGATGGCGTAAAAAGCCGAGAGGATTTCGCAGCGCAAAAATCAGGAATCGGTAAGGGCTTCATAAAAATCACTTCGTCCTGACAAGCTGACGCATTGCGAAGCGCAAAACCTTGCGTTATCGAGAGGCAAAGCAGGTTTACGGGTAATCCAATGGCGCAGGTTGTCACGGTTTTCGGTGGTTCGGGCTTTCTGGGCAAGCAGGTGGTGCGCGCCCTGGCGCGGCAGGGCTGGCGCATCCGCGTCGCCGTGCGCAAGGCGACCGAGGCCTATGACCTCAAGCCGATGGGCGATGTCGGCCAAATCCAGGTGATGCGCTGCGACGTGCGCCGCGAGGCGGACATCGCCCGCGCGCTGGAAGGGTCTACCGCGTGCGTCAATCTGGTCGGCATCATGCACCAGACGGCGGGCGAAAGCTTCGACATCGTCCACCGCCAGGCCAGCCAGCGCATGGCGGACATCTGCGCCAAACGCGGCATAAACGATTTCGTGCTGGTGTCGGCATTGGGCGCCAATTCGGGCGCGTCGTCGAAATACCAGTCGACCAAGGGTCGCGCCGAGGAACTGGTGCGTAAGGCTCTTCCCGGCGCGGTCGTGCTGCGGCCCGGCGTCATGTTCGGTGGTGGCGACAGCTTCTTCACCGCCCTGGCCAACCAGATCAAGCTGTTTCCGCTGATGCCGGCCATCGGCGGCGCCAACAACCGCTTCCAGCCGGTCTATGTCGGCGACGTGGCCGCCGCCGTGGCGAGAACGCTCGGCAATTCCGACGCCCGCGGCAAGACCTATGAACTCGGCGGTCCGGAAGTCTATGCTTTCAAGGACCTGATCAAGTATACGGCGCGCGAGACCATGTGCCCGCGCGCCCTGGTCTATCTGCCGGTCTTTTTCGCGCGCATGATCGGCGTCGCCGGCGATATCCAGTCGTACCTGCCGCTGGTGCCCGCGCCGCTCCTGACCACCGACCAGGTGCTGATGCTGCAAAAGGACAATGTCGTCGCCAAGAACGCGTTGACCCTGAAAGACCTCGGCATCGCCGCGACGGCGGTCGAGTCGATCGTTCCGACCTATCTGTGGCGCTTCCGTCCCAACGGCCAGTTTGCCGTCGCCTGATATCAAGTAAAGCGCGGTCCCTAATTCGCAAAACATTGTTAACCAAGCTGGTTGTATTTGTGCGCCCAGTCGCGTTTTAGTGAATCAGGGTTGCGCAATGAAACTATCTATCGGCCATAAGCTTTTCGCCGCGTCTCTTATCTTTGTCGTCGCCATGGCGGCATTTTTACTTGGGGCGTGGTCATCCTTGTCGCACCTGCGCAAGCTGCAGGACCAGGGCATGGGCTTTGTGAGAACCGCCGCCGCCGCCGAGAAGCTGTCCAGCCAGGGTGCGGCGCTTTACCAGATCATCGCCGATGGTGAAATCAACCACCAGCTTGACCAGACGCGGGCCGACTGGACGCCGGAAAAGGAAAAGACGGAGGCCCTGTTCGCCGAACTGCGCGGCCAGCTGACCGATGCCGATGATACGGCCCTTCTCGACCAGGCCGAGACCGGTTACAAGAACTATACCTCGCTGTTCGAAAGCCAGATGCTGCCGGCGCTCGACGCCAACCCGGACATGACCCAGGGCATCCGAGACCTCGACGGCCAGATCGACGGCGCCTGCGACACCATGGTCGATCCGCTGACGAAACTGTCGGCCGCCGCCCAGGCGAAGGCCGTCGCCTCGGACAAGGACTTCGACACGCTGTCGGGCAAGATCCTGGCGCTTGGCGTCGCGCTCGGCCTCGGCGCCCTTATCGTTGGCGGCGTCATCAATTTCCTGGTCGTCCGCCATATCTCGGAACCGCTCAAGACCTTGTCGCGCCTGCTGCACAAACTGGTCAACGGTGAGGATGTGATGAGCGTGCCGTATGAAGGCCGAATGGATGAGGTCGGCGAGATCGCCCACGCCGTGTCGGCCTTCAGGACCAATATCGGTGAGGTCAAGCGCCTGGAGGCCGCCCAGGCCGAGGCGCGCGTCCGGCTGGAGAAAGACAATCTCAACGCCTTGCAGGTGCTGAAGAGCGCCGAGGGCTTCGAGCGCCAGATCAAGTCGGTGGCCGATCGCGTCTCGCGCACCTCCCAGGACCTGAACTCGGCGGCGGCGACGCTGAATGCCGCGGCGCGCGAGGCGGACCAGCGCTCGGCCTCGATGTCGTCGGCGACCTCGCAGTCGTCGGCCAACCTGCAGACCGTCGCCTCGGCCACCGAGGAGCTGTCATGTTCGATCAACGAGATCGGCCGCCAGGTCGAGGAAACGACGCTAATGACCCAGGCGGCGACCGAGCAGGCGCACAAGACGTCGCTGACGGTCGACAACCTGGCCAAGGCGGCGTCGCGCATCGGCGACGTGGTCGCCCTGATCCAGGATATCGCCGCCCAGACCAACCTTCTGGCGCTCAACGCCACCATCGAGGCGGCGCGCGCCGGCGCGGCGGGGGCGGGCTTCGCGGTCGTGGCCGGCGAGGTCAAGAACCTGTCGGCGCAGACCTCGCGCGCCACCAACGAAATCCGCGACCACATCTCGACCATGCAGACGGTGACGGAAGAGACGGTCGAGGCCATCCGCTCGATCAGCGCGACGATCGAGAGGATAAACGGCGTGGCCAGCTCGATCGCCGCCGGTGTGACGCAGCAGACGGCGGCCACGGCCGACATCGCCAGCAATGTCGCCCAAGTGGCGGACGGCGCCGACACCATCAACGGCGACCTGGTCCAGGTGACGCGCGCCTCGCAGCAGACGTCCGAGGCGTCGGCGCAGGTGCTGAAAGGCGCCGGCGGCCTGAGCGAACAGGTGCAGGCGATGTCGGAAGAGGTCGATGCCTTCCTGGCGCTGATCCGGGTGAAGGACGCGGCGTAAAGCTTATGGAGTTTGGGGCCGATGGCCCCAAGCCTTTCAATACCCAAGAAAAAAAAGGTCAGGACCCAAAAGGCCTGGCTTTTTTCTTGGCATCAAGAAGAAGATGTGGAGGCACAGCCTCCACACCTCAAAACCTTAACCGTGCGCCATGCCGAACCACCATACCAGGCCGGCGACGCCGACCACCACCCGCCACAGGGCGAAGAAGCCGTAGCCCCGCTTCTGCACGAAGCCGATGAACGGCTTGATGACCAGCAAGGCCGACAAGAAGGCGACGATGAAGCCGATGGCGATGGTGCTGTACTGGTCCGGGGTCAACGACTTGTAGCTCTTGATGAAATCGAGCGCGAAGGCGCCGACCATGGTCGGGATGGCGAGGAAGAACGAGAACTCGGCTCCGGCCTTCTTGTCGACCTTGCACACCATGGCGCCGATCAGGGTCGAGCCCGAGCGGGACATGCCGGGGATCAGGGCCAGGCACTGGAACAGGCCGATCAGCAGCGAGGTCTTGATGTCGAGCTTCTGGGCGTCGTGGTGCGCCGGTTCGGCGGCGAATTTGTCGGCCGCCCACAGGGCGACGCCGCCGACGATCAGGGCTGAGCAGATCAGCGGGATGTTCTCAAAGAACTGGTCAAGCAGGCCGGACTTCTTGACCAGTATGCCGAGCACGACCGCCGGGAAGAAGGCGATCAGGACGCTGATGGCGAAACGGCGCGCCTCGGCCGAGGTCGGCAGGCCTATGACCGCCTTCCACAGCCGCTGGAAATAGAGCACGACCACGGCCAGGATGGCGCCGAGCTGGATCATGACGGTGAAATTGCCGCCGGGATCCTGGAAGGCCATCAGCTTTTCGGCGATCAGCAGGTGCGCCGTCGACGACACGGGCAGAAATTCGGTCAGGCCCTCGATCAGGCCGAGCAGCGCCGCCAGCAGGTAATGCATGAAGGGGTCCTTGTGGAATCGGGGAGAGGTCCTGGTTACCTCTGGCTATCGCTCACGGCGATATGTCGCAAGCGGGAAGTTCTATACGGGGAAGAAGCAAGACGCCCCTCCACCATTTCGCCCATTCATGCGGGCACGACCTCCGGAGTTGGGCTCATGGTCCCCCTCCCCGACAAGCGGGGAGGAACAAGAAAGAAGAAGCAAGCTCACCCTTGCACCTCCCCGTTTGTCGGGGAGGGGGACCGCCGCGCGTCTTAAGCGCGGTGGTGGAGGGGTGTGTTGCTTTGGCTATTCCGCCGCGGCGGCCGTGGTCGGGGGCCGCAGCACG
>CAYYTA010000064.1:0-5548 GCA_964474575.1 uncultured Caulobacteraceae bacterium
TGTCGGCCGGGTCGGGCGTCAGGCCTTCCAGCTTGGCGGCCAGCATCTTGTCCTGGGTGCGGCGGTAGGTCTCGAACTCGGCGGCGATGGCGTCGAGCGTGGCCATCACGCCTTCGCGCAGTTCCGATTCCATGGCGGAAACCGACGGGCCGGCGCCGTCGTCGAAGTCCTCTTCCTCTTCTTCCTCGGGCTCGGGCTTCTTTTCTTCCTCGTCCAAGGGCACGTAGTCGTCGTCATCATCGTCATCGTCGCCCGACGTCTTCTTCGGCTCGGGCTTCCTGGCCTCGACCACCGGTTCCGGCTTGGGCTCCGGCTTTTTGGTTTCTTGGGGTTCGGGCGCCTTGACCACCGGCGCGGGCGCCGGGGCCGGCATCGGACGCGTGACCAGCACATCGCCGATCTCGCTTTCGTCGCCGTCGAGCGCTCCGGGAGGCGGACCTTCCGACGGACCACCGCCATAGGTGCCTTCCAGGTCGATGATCTCACGCAGCAGGATACGGCCGGAACCCAGTTCCTCGCGCCACACCATGATGGCTTCAAAGGTCAGGGCCGATTCGCACAGGCCGCGGATCATGGTGTCGCGGCCGGCCTCGATGCGCTTGGCGATGGCGATTTCGCCCTCGCGCGACAGCAGCTCGACCGAGCCCATCTCGCGCAGGTACATGCGCACGGGATCGTCGGTGCGGTCATAGGCCGAGGTCTTGGCCGTTTCGGCGACCGCCCCGCCCTCCTCGCGCACGGCGACTTCGCCGCCCTCGGCCGCTTCCTCTTCCGACTCGATGACGTTCACGCCCATCTCGGTGAGCCTGGCCAGGGTGTCTTCGATCTGCTCGGAGGTGAATTCCTCCGACGGCAGCACCTTGTTCAGCTCGTCCATGGTGACGTAGCCACGCGCCTTGGCCGCCTTGATGAACTTCTTGACCGCGCTGTCGGTCAGGTCGAGCAACGGACCATCGGAGGGACCGTCACTGCCGCCGGGCGTTTCAGTGGTCGTCGTACTCATGCGTTTCGTGTCTCCGCCGCGCGGCTTCCCATCGGAAGGGGGCATAACTAATTACCTGTTAAGGATGCCTTTTTGTCACCTCATGTTTATCCAAAAAGCGCTGAAGAAAACTTCTGGCACTTTTTGGCATGAGGTTCAGCCCGCCTGGGCTTCATCCTGCCAAATCTGTCCGCTTTTCAGGGACCGCCGCAGAGAATCGCGCTCCAGCTTGAGGCGTGAAAAAAATTCTGTTCCAACACTGTCACGGGCAGAATTCAAGGCACGCTCCAAGGCCGTCAAACGCGATACCGCGTTGAACGCCTTCATCCAGCGGGCATGGGCATCAGCTGCAGATAAGTCCATTGAGAGGAATGGCGCGCGCGATTTGACGGCCGCCTTCTGAATCTCGCTTAACAATGCGCCAAGTCCTGAGCCTCGCACATGGCGACTTACGGTTTCGCTGTCAAGCCCTTCGTGTTGAAAACTTAAGGCGACCAGCGACCGCGCCAGCGGATCGAGCGCCGGATCGCCGAAGCCGTAGGCCTCCAGGCCCTCGGCGGCGTCGTGCAGCCAGTCGGGATGGTCGATCAGTCCCTGGGCCAGGCCCGCGCAGAACGGATCGAGCGCCGCCGACAGGGTCCTGGCCGCCTGCATGGCCTCGGGCATGGCCGGCGGGATGCCGGGCGGCCCGCGCCGGTCGCGGAAGTTCGGGCGATATTCCGGATACGGCGTCGTGGCGGCTTTGGGCGCGAACATCTGGTCGAACCGCGCCAGCAGGTCCTGGCGGTAGGATTCGCTGAGGTCCTTGTCCTCGATCTGGGCGGCCAGGGCTCGCAGCCGCTTCTTGAAGCCGGCCTTGCGCTCGGGCGTGTCGAGCGGTTCGGCGTCGCGCTCGCGGTTGAACAGCACCTCGACGAAGGGCCTGGTGACCGTCAGCGCCTCACGCAGGGCCAGGGCTCCCTTGTCGCGCAGGATGTCATCCGGGTCCTTGCCGCCGGTGATGACGCAGACCTTGAACGAGCGGCCGGGCTTGAGCTTCGGCAGGGCGCGGTCGAGCGCGCGGTTGGCGGCGCGCTGGCCGGCGGAGTCGCCGTCGAAGCATAGCGTGGGTTCCGGGTGCCGCCGCCACAGGATGTCGATCTGTTCCTCGGTCAGGGCGGTGCCGAGCGGGGCGACGGCGGCGATGCGCGCCCGCTGGCACGCCAGCACGTCCATGTAACCTTCGACGACAACGAGGTCCGATCCCGTTTCCTCTGCGCCAAGGATCTTCAAGGCCTTTGGCAGGCCGAACAGCATCGAGCCCTTGTGGAACAGGCTGGTTTCCGGTCCGTTGAGATATTTGGCCTTTTCGTCCGGGTTGAGCGCGCGGCCGCCGAAGCTGACCACCTTGTTACGGCTATCCTCGATCGGGAACATGATGCGGTCGCGAAAGCGGTCGTAGGGCGCGTGGTCGTCGACCTCGATCAGAAGGCCGCATTCGACCAGTTCGGAGACCTTGGCGCCCTTCTGCACCAGGGCGTCCTTCAAGGCGGTGCGCTCTCGCGGGGCGTAACCGAGGCCGAACTGGGCGATATCGGCGTCGCTCAGGCCCCGCCGTTTCAAATAGTCGCGCGCGCCTTGGGCGGCGGGATTGCGGTCGAGCAGGCGGGCGGCAAACCACGCCTGGGCCAGGTCCATCCAGTCGGTCAGCGACTGGCGTTTCATGTCGGCGGCGCGCGCTTCGGGCGTCACCACGGGCAGGGCCATGCCGGCCTCGCTGGCCAGGCGCTCGACGGCCTCATTGAAGCTCAGGCGCTCGGTCTCCATGACGAAGGAGATGATGTCGCCGTGCTTGCCCGACGAGAAGTCGTGGTAGAAGCCCTTGATGTCGTTGACATAGAAGGACGGCGTCTTCTCCTTGGTGAAGGGTGACAGGCCGACCCATTCGCGTCCCTGGCGGCGCAGCTTGACGCTCTTGCCTATGACCTCGGAGGGACGCAGGCGAGTCTTCAGCTCGTCCAGGAAATGGTCGTCGAAACGCACGGTCCGACTATAGGCGCAAACCGGCGCTTTGCCATCCCGTTACGCAGTTATTAACACTTTATCGCCGGCGCGGAATGACCTAAGCTTGGCGCAACAGGGAGACGAACCATGCGTATCAAGGCCTTGCTGCTGGGGGCGATGCTGTTCGCCGCCGCCGATCCCGCCCTTGCCCAGTCGACCGTGCCGGCGGCCATGACCGCCTCGCCCATGCCGGTCGGCGTCGTCGGCCTGACGCATGATCATGTCGGCAACATCTTCAATTCCGAAAAGCGCGGCGACATCCGGATCGTCGGCATTGTCGAGCCCAACCGCGCCCTGGCCCAGACATACGCCGACCGCTACGGCTTCTCGATGGACATTGTCTATTCCGACATCGGCGAGATGATCGACAAGACCCATCCGGTCGCCGTCACCGGCTTCGGCGATATCGCCGGCCATGTCGACATCGTCCGCGCCGCCGCCCCGCGCCACGTCCATGTCATGGTCGAGAAGCCGCTGGCCTTTTCGATGAAGGACGCGGCGGAGATGGAAGGCCTGGCGAAAAAGTACCACATCCAGCTCCTGACCAATTACGAGACGACGTGGTATCCGACACTCGATCAGGCCAAGACCATGATCGCCGGCGGCGATATCGGAAGTGTACGCAAGATGGTCTTCCACGACGGCCACCAGGGACCGGCGGCGATCGGCGTGTCAGCCGAATTTCTCAGCTGGCTGACCGACCCCGGCAAGAACGGCGGCGGGGCGATCATCGACTTCGGCTGCTACGGCGCCAATATCATGACCTGGCTGACCGAAGGCGTGCGCCCGGTCGCCGTCACCGCCGTCACCCGCCATTTCCAGCCCGAGACCTATCCGAAGGTCGATGACGACGCCACCATCGTCGTCGATTACCCGAAGGCGCAGGGCATCGCCCAGGCGTCGTGGGACTGGCCGGTCGGGCGCAAGGACATGGAGGTCTATGGGACCACCGGCCAGATCGTCACCGACAACAAGCACGACATGCGCGTGTGGGGCTCCACGCCCGACAGCGTCAAGGCCTCCACCCTGGCCGACCGGCCCTATCCCTACGACGATTCCAACTCCTACTTCCGCGCCGTCATCGAAGGCCGGGTGACGCCGCCGCCTTACGACCCGTCGTCGCTGGAAAACAACATGCTCGTGGTCGAGATCCTCGACGCCGCCCGCAAGAGCGCCGCCACCGGCAAGACGGTCAAGCTTTCACCGCGGCCCTGAGTGTGGTAGCACCCGCGCATAAGTTCTTCGGGCGGGGGAATTCCAGCACGGGAGATCACCAGTGGCGCGTTATTCCAACATTCTGGAAACCGTGGGGCGCACCCCCATTGTCAGGATCAACCGGCTGGCGCCGGACATTCTAAAAGACCGGGGCGTCAACCTGTGGGTCAAGGTCGAGGCCTTCAATCCGTTGGGCTCGGTCAAGGACCGGCTGGCGCTGGCCGTCATCGAGGCGGCGGAAAGGTCGGGTGCGCTGAAACCGGGCATGACGGTGGTCGAGGCGACCAGCGGCAATACCGGCATCGGCCTGGCCATGGTCTGCGCCGCCAAGGGCTATCCGCTGGTCGTCGTCATGCCGGAAAGCTTCTCGATCGAGCGGCGCAAGCTGATGCGCTTCCTTGGCGCCAAGGTGGTGCTGACGCCGGCGGCTCTGCGCGCCTATGGCATGGTGGAGAAGACCATCGAGCTGGCCAAGGCCCATGGCTGGTACTATACGCGCCAGTTCGAGAACGAGGCCAATCCGGACATGCACGAGCGCACCACCGGGCGCGAGATCATGGACGATTTCGCCGGCGAAAAGCTCGATTACTTCGTCAGCGGCTACGGCACCGGCGGGACGCTCAACGGTGTGTCGCGCGTACTGCGCCGCGAATCGCCTGAGACGAAGATCGTCGTCTGCGAACCGGCCGACGCCGCGCTGCTGGCCAGTGGCGAAGCCCAGGCGCGCCATGGCGACGGCTCGCCCTCCGCCGCCCATCCGGCGTGGAAGCCGCATCCCATGCAGGGCTGGACGCCCGACTTCATTCCCAAGATTACCGGCGAGGTCGATCTTTCCCGTGTGCACAGGCTGCTGGCCATTCCGGGGCCGGACGCCATGAGATGCAGCCAGGACCTGGCGAAGATGGAAGGCATTTTCTGCGGCATCACCTCGGGCGCGACCTTTGCCGGCGCGCTGCAGATCGCGAAGGAAGCGCCGAAGGGCGCCAACATCCTGGCCATGCTGCCCGACACCGGCGAACGCTACCTGTCGACGCCGCTGTTCGGCGATGTGGCGGTGGACATGACCGAGGAAGAACAGGCGATCTTCAACTCGACGCCGTTCGGCCGGGCAGCCTGAGGGCCGGCTTTCAGCCGGGCGGCTCGGGCGGGTCCAGGCTGGCGAGGAGCTTCACGATGGCGGCCTGATCGAGAGAGGTGACGGGACCGCGAAGGGGCGCGGTCTTCCGCGTCCGGAGATGGGCCGGCGGGGCGAATGCACCCGCGGGTGAGAAGCGGACCCGCGTCCTGGCGTCGGACCTGCTGTGCTTG
>CAYYTA010000065.1:0-13074 GCA_964474575.1 uncultured Caulobacteraceae bacterium
CGTCGCCGGCGTGGCCAGGGCGACGACCTCGTCCGGCGACAATCTGGGATCGTAATAGACGGTCTTCACGCCATAGCGCTTCATCTGGGTGTCGAGGAAGCGCCGCACCGGCTTGTAGGCCGAATTGACCACCAGGATTTCGTCGCCGGCCTGCAGGAACGCGAAGATCGGCAGGGTCAGGGCCGCCAGCCCGCTTGGCAGCAGGAACGCCTCGTGCGCCCCTTCCAGCTCGGCGATCAGCCGGCACAACTCCGTCTGGGTCGACAGGCCGTCGGTGCCGTAGGTCGGCTTGATGTCGTCGTCGTACAGCACCTCGGCGCTTTCCATCAGCACGGTCGAGCCGCGCTCGACGGCGACATTTACGGCGCGGCGGCTGTCCTTGCGGCCGAGCGTGGCCGAGGTCAGGCGGGTGACTTCCTTCATGGCGGCATCCTTTTGCGCGGTCTTGGCGCAAAAGAGCAGCCGGATCAAGCCATAAGACCTGACGGCTGCCTTAAGCCCGCCTATTGCTGGTGCGCGGCGGCGATGACCTCGCGGCTGGCCTGGTCGCAATAGGCGTCGTAGAAATTGAAACTATCGCCGTCCAGCTGGGTCAGGCTTTGCAGATCGTTCGGCAATTCCTTGTCGAGATAATCATCATAGGATATGCCGCTCTTGTCAGCGGCGATACCGGTCCACATCCGCGTCAGCACCGTCTCGCTATCCGACTTCTCCTTGTATTCCGGATGGTCGGCCAGGGCCATGGCAAAGGCCAGTGACACGGCCGAACAGATCTGCGCCGCTTCCAGCGTGTCGGACGCCGGCGTAACATGCGCCTTCATGGCGTCGATATCGACGTGGGCGCGGGCCACGGCGGGCGTCATGAGGCACGCCGCCACGGCCGCCATCGCGACGGCTTTCATCACGAATCCAACAGCTTCTTGCTCTGCTGCAGGCAATACTGGTGATAGAACATCACCACGTCGTCACCGGAGTCGTAGAGCGCCTGCATGTCGCCGGTCAGCTGGTTGTCGATATAATCATCATAGGTCTTGCCATTGGCCGTGATCGCCAGCTGTATCCACGCCTTGCCCAGCGTGACATAAAGCTTCTGGTCGTCGCTGTCCTTGTCGGAGACATAGGCCGCGCCCATCATCGACGCCGCACAGACCTCGGCCCACTGGGCGCTGCCTTCTTCCGGCGTCGCCTTGGCCTTGACCTGGTTGACATCCATCGCCATGGCGTGACCCGCCATCAGCGCCACCGCCGCCGCGGCGATGAAAATTCCTGCCGTCTTCATGGTAACCCTTTCCCGTATCTCAGTTTTTTGACCCGGAATACAATAAATCCGAACGCCGTTATCCGCACCCCCTGAACAGGGGTGTTTCACGGTGGCAAAATAACGCAGCCGGAAGCTGTGGCGGGAAAGTCGCGGTCGGTCGGGATGGACGGTTAACTGAGCGGGTGTTACCCTATACCCCGCCGAGGGACCAAAGGGGGTATCATGGCCGGACTGCGCGCTTTCACGCTCGTTTTCGCCCTGCTTGCGGCAGCGGCGCTTCCCGCACAGGCGATCCCAGCCTATCACCCGCCGCAGGAGACGCCGTGGACCGAGCAGCAAAAGGCCGACACCCTGGCGCGGGCCAATGGCGGCGACGCCAACGCCGAGGAGTACTTGGGCCGATATTATCTCGGCTGGGCCGGCAATCCGCCGGACTATGTCGAGGCGGCGCGCTGGTTCAGCATGGCCGCCGACCATGGCCAGCCTCTCGCCAGACAGGAGCTGGACCAGACCAACCAGTTCATCGCCGACCATGCCGAGCTTTACGCCAAGGCGCGGTCCGGCAACGGCGACGACCTTTACGCCTTTGCCAGACACGAGCCGCACCTGGCGACGGGCCTCGACGGCGACGCGGCCACACCGCACTGGCTGCTGCTGGCCGCCCAGGCCGGCAGCGTCCCGGCTGAACGCGACCTTGGCAAGCTCTACCTGCGCGCCTGGTTCCTGCGCCGCGACGGCCTGACGGAGGTCGACAGCCTCAATGTCAACGACTACTGGACGGACTGGGTGCGGCAACACCTGGAAAGCTATTCGCTGAACTTCGAGGGCGAAACCGCCGACGACGACATCGCCAACGCCATCCGCTGGCTGACACCGGCCGCCACGGCCGACGATCCAGAAGCCGAATATAATCTCGGCCTGGCCTATGCCGTCACAGGGCCGGAGCAGGACCCGCTGCGCGCCCGCAACTGGCTAAATGCCTCGGTCGGCCGGCTATCATCGTGGCAGGACGGCGCGTGCTACCTCGACTTCGGCGGGCGCTTCGTCGACATGCGGCTCGACAAACCGAAGAACTGGTTCAATGACGGCGATCCGATGATCGACCTGACCATGGCGCCGGACTATGCGCTTGCCTACGACTGTTACAGCCGGATCATGAACCGGCACCCCGAAGCGCGCTATTTCCTCGGCTATATGCTGCATCGCGGCCTCGGCACTGGCCGCAGCGATGTCGACGCCGTGAGCGCCCTGATGTCGACGCACGACACCAGCTATTGGCCTGACGCCGAGGCCGAGCTGGGGCTGATCTATGCCGACAGTGATACCGTTCCGCACGACCGGGTGAAGGCCTACATGTTGGTCGCCGAGGGCCTGGCCGGCTTCGGCTACGTGCGCAACGCCTGCGCCGGTCCGGAAACCGACGCCGAACGCTTCCAGAACCTCGACCGCGGCGCGGCGCGGCCGGACCTGCTCAAGGCGCGCCGGCGCTTGTGGCTGGCCCTGAGTCCCGCCCAGCGCGTCAGCGCCGACGCCAAACTCTATGCCGAGCAAGTGCCCGGCGAAGGTCCGCCGCCGAAGCCTCACGGGATGCCTACCATGCCCCCTCCGCCCCAGATGTGCTGGGACTGACGGTTAAGCCGCCTTGTCAGCCTTGGTCTTGCCGAAGCGGCCGTAGAAGGTTTCGCCCTTCGCCGCCATGTCGCGCAGCAGTTGCGGCGCCTTGAAACGGTCGCCATAGGCCGCCGTCATGCGGTCGAGTTCGGCCAGGAACTGCGCCGTGCCGACGCTGTCGATCAGCGAGATCACCCCGCCCGACCACGGCGCGAAGCCCCAGCCGAGGATCGAGCCGACATCGGCCTCGCGCGGATCGGTGATCACGCCCTCCTCGAAGCAGCGCACGGCCTCGACCGCCTGGCGGTAGAGGATGCGCGTCTTCATCTCCTCGACCAGCGGCGGCTCGGCTTCGGTGACGGTAACCGGGAAATAATCCGTCAGCCCCGGCCACAGGGTCTTGGCGGCGTTCCTGTCCACCGGGTAGTCGTAGAAGCCCTTGCCGTTCTTGCGGCCGAGACGGTCGCCCGCCACCATCCTGGCCAGTTCGGCCGTCCCGGGTTCCGGCACGTGGCCTTCGCCGCCGGCCTTGGCCATTTCGGCATTGATCTTGACCATCAGGTCGAGCGCCACATCGTCGGCCATTTCCAGCGGCCCGCGCGGCATGCCGGTCATGCGGCCAACATTGTCGATCAGGGCGGGCTTGTACCCCTCGGCCCACATCGCCATGCCTTCCATCAGGAAGGTCGAGAAGCAGCGCGAGGTGTAGAAGCCGCGCGAATCGTTGACCACGATGGGCGTCTTCTTGATCTTCAGCACATAGTCGATGACCTTGGCCAGGGTCACATCGTCGGTCTTGTCGCCCATGATGATCTCGACCAGCATCATCTTGTCGACCGGCGAGAAGAAGTGGATGCCGATGAAGCGTTCCGGCTTCGACGAAGCCGTCGCCAGCAGCGAAATCGGGATGGTCGAGGTGTTGGAGCCGAAGATGGCGGTGGCTTCCTTGTCGCCGCTGTACAGGCGCGCTTCGGCGTCCCGTGTGACCTTTTCCTTCAGTTCGGTGTTTTCGAACACCGCCTCGATGACCAGGTCCGAGCCCTTGATCAGGTCGTAATCCGGCGTGGCGACGATCAGGTCGAGCGTCGCCTGGCCATTTTCGGCGGTCATCCTGCCGCGCGACACCTGCTTCCTGATCAGGTCCTCGCAATGCGCCCTGCCCTTGTCGGCCGAGGCCTGGTCGCGGTCGATCAGTATGGTCCTGATGCCGGCCAGCGCCTGGACATAGGCGATGCCCGCGCCCATCATGCCGGCGCCCAGCACCGCAACCTGCGAAAATTCGGCCTTGGGCACGCCGGCCGGGCGGCCCGCCCCCTTTCCCAAAGCCTGCATCGAGAAGAAGAAGGTGCGCAGCATGGCCTTGGCCTGCGGCATGGCGAGCGTATTGCAGAAGAAGCGCGTCTCGATGCGGATGGCGGTGTCGAACGGCACCTGCAGGCCTTCATAGACGCTGTGCATCAGGTTGATGACCGCCGGATAGTTGCCGTAGGACTGCTTGCGCAGCAGGGCGTTGCCCATGATGAACACCTGGCTGCCCGCCGGGTGATAAGGCCCGCCGCCCGGTATCTTGAAGTCCGGCTTGTCCCACGGCGCTTTCGCGTCGCCCCCCCCTTTTGCTATTACCCCGAGGATCCAGCGCCTGGCGGCCGCGACTTCCTCGCCCGCCGGCACGACCTCGTTCACAATGCCTTGCGCCAAAGCTTCCTTGGGGCCGAAGCTCTTGCCCTCGCTCATGGCCAAGAGCGCGTTCTGCACGCCGATCAGGCGCGGCAGGCGCTGCGAGCCGCCGCCGCCGGGGAACAGGCCGATCTTGACCTCGGGCAGCCCGACCTGAGTCTTCGGGCCGTCGCCCATGACGCGGTAATGGCAGGCGAGACTGACCTCCAGCCCGCCGCCCAGCGCCAGGCCGTTGATCGCCACCGCCACCGGCTTGCCGCAGGTTTCCAGCAGGCGATAGACGCGGTTCATTTCGAACGCGGCGTCGAAGGTGGCCTTGAGCCTGGCCTCCCCCTCGAAGTCTTCGCTTGCGCTACCGCTTTTCTGCTTGAGCGCGGGGGCTTCCCAGCCGCCGCCGAACAGTTCCTCCAGGTCCGCCCCGGCGCAGAAACCCGAGGTCTTGCCCGAGGTGATGACCACGCCCTTGATGTCGGCTTCGTTTTTGGCGCGGCCGGCGATGGCCTCGACATCGGCCAGGGCGCCCTTGGTGAAGGTGTTCATCGACTTGCCGGGAATGTCGAAAGTGCACAGCAGGATGCCGTCGGCGTCGAGTTCGGTCTTGAAGTTGTCCATGGTGCGGCTCCTCAGATCAGGCTGTGCGCGAAGGCAAGCAGGCGGCCGTCGGGCAGGCGCACCTGGAATTCGCGATTGTTGTAATTCATGTCCTCGGGCGCGCAGACGACATCGGCGCCGGACGCCTTGAACTCGTTGTACAGGTCGTCGGCGTTGTCGGTCCAGATATAGGCGACCCAATCCCCCGGCGGGTCGGGATAATCGCGCGCCAGGAGCATGATTTCCGCCGAGCCGCGAATGAGCGAGGCCCACACCACCGGCCTGCCCTCGCCGCCCGGCGCGAACTGGTTCTGAAGGCGAAAGCCGAGCTTGGCCGCGAGATAGTCGCGCATGGCCGGCAGGTCACGCACGCACAGGGCCAGCGAAAGACCGTTGAGCGCGGCCATCACACGCGCTCGACCACGCACGCCGTGGCCATGCCGCCGCCGACGCACAGCACCGCCAGGCCTGTCGACTTGCCGGTGCGTTCCAGTTCGTCGACCAGTATGCCGAGGATCATCGCCCCGGTGGCTCCCAGCGGGTGGCCCATGGCGATGGCCCCGCCGCAGACATTGAGCTTGTCGTGCGGGATGTCGAGCACCTGCATATAGCGCAGCACCACCGAGGCGAAGGCTTCGTTGAGCTCATAAAGGTCGATGTCGGAGACCTTCATCCCCAGCTTTTTCAGCAGCTTTTCCGTCACATAGCTGGGGCCGGTCAGCATGATCGACGGCTCCGACCCGATCGAGGCCGCGCCCAGGATGCGCGCCTTGGGCTTGAGGCCGGCAATGGTGCCGGCTTCTTTCGAGCCGACCAGGACCGCGGCCGCGCCGTCGACGATCGAGGATGAATTGCCCGGCGTATGGACGTGGTCGATCTTTTCAACCTCGGGATAGCGCTGGCCGATGACGGCGTCGAAGGCCATCTCTCCCAGCCCCTGAAACGACGGATTGAGGCCGCCCAGGATCTGCATGTCGGTGTTCGGGCGCACGGTCTCGTCGTGGTCGAGCGCGGTCACGCCCATCTGGTCCTTGATCGAAAGCACTGAGTTCCTGAACCGCCCCTCGGCCCAGGATTTCGCTGCGCGTTTGTGGCTTTCGACCGCGAAGGCGTCGACATCGGCGCGTGAAAAGCCCCACTTGGTGGCGATCATGTCGGCCGACACGCCCTGCGGCACGAAATACTGTGGGAAGGCGCCGCGCACGTCGATGGCCCAGGCGCCGCCGTCCGAGCCCATGGCCACGCGGCTCATGCATTCGACCCCGCCCCCGATGGCCATGGTGGCTTCACCGGAGACGACCTTGGCGGCGGCGATGTTGACGGCTTCCAGGCCCGAGGCGCAGAAGCGGTTGACCTGCACCCCGCCGGTCGTCTGGGAAAAGCCGGCCGCCAGCACGGCGGCGCGTGCGATGTCGCCGCCTTCCTCGCCTACCGGCGTGACGCAGCCCCACATGACGTCGTCGACCAGAGCCGTGTCGAGGCCATTGCGGTCGCGGACCGCGCCCAGCACCTGTGCCGACAGGTCGAGCGCCGTGATCTGGTGCAGGCTCCCGTCCTTCTTCCCCTTGCCGCGCGGCGATCGTACATGGTCGTAGATGTAGGCGGAATTTTCGGGACTCGGCATGGGGGTCGCCTCCGGCATTTTCGGGTGCGCCTTAAGTGCGCTTTGTTTACGCGCGCGTCAAGATCGCCATGAAAAATTTGTTGCCCGACAATTTATAATACAATAACCTTGACCCTCTTGCGGGCAAAGCTTATGCGAGGATCATGGACACCATCCAACCCATGACGGCAACCGCCGTGCGCCAGCGCACCCTGCGCAAGATCGAAACCTTCGCCGTGCCCCCGCGCTGGCTGTTCGTGCGCGTCGAATGCGACGACGGTCTTGTCGGCTGGGGCGAAGCCTCGCTCGAAGGCCATACCGAGGCGACGCAGGCCGCCTTCGCCGAGGTTCGTGAACGTTTCATCGGCCAGGATTCGGCGCGCATCGAGGACATGTGGCAGACCTTCCATCGCCTTGGCTTCTATCGCGGCGGGCCGGTGCTGATGTCGGCCCTGTCGGGCTTCGACCAGGCCTTGTGGGACCTCAAGGGCAAGCGCCTGGGCCAGCCCGTATGGCAACTGCTCGGCGGCGCGGTGCGCGACCGTGTGCCGGTCTATGCCTGGATCGGCGGCGACCGGCCGTCGGACGTGGTCGATGCCGGCCGGGCGCGACTGGCGCAAGGCTTCAAGGCGGTCAAGATGAATGCCAGCGAAGACATGGGCTGGCTCGATTCGCCCAAGGTCATCGACGGCGTCTGCGAACGTCTCGCCTCGGTCCAGGCCCTGGGCCTCGATGTCGGCATCGACTTTCACGGCCGCATCCACAAGCCGATGGCCAAGCAGGTGGCGCACGCCGTCGAACCCTTGCGCCCGCTGTTCATCGAGGAGCCGCTGCTTTCGGAACACGTCGAAGGCATCGAGCAGCTGTCGAAACTGACCACCACGCCGATTGCCCTGGGCGAGCGCCTCTACAGCCGCTGGGACTTCAAGCCATTCTTCGAGAAGGCCTGCGTCGACATCATCCAACCCGACCTCAGCCACGCCGGCGGCATTTCGGAAGTCCGCCGCATCGCGGCCATAGCCGAGGCCTACGACGTGTCGGTCGCGCCGCATTGCCCGTTGGGCCCGCTGGCCCTCGGCGCCTGCCTGCAACTGGCGATAGCTGTGCCCAACCACGTCATCCAGGAAATGTCGCTCGGCATCCATTACAACACCGGCGGCCACGACCTGCTGAGCTACATGACCAACCCCGCGGCATACGATGTCCGCGACGGCCATGTCGAGGCCCTGAGCGGCCCCGGCCTCGGCATCGAGATCGATGAAGCCAAGGTTCGCGAACTCTCGAAGGATTGTCCGCCGTGGCGCAATCCGGCCTGGCGCGGTCCCGACGGCGCCGTCCGCGAGTGGTAGGTTTTTTGGCGGCGAACCTCGTCAGACTCCCCCTCTCCCCATGAATGGGGAGAGGTGAAGGAATGCTGCGTCACCTTTTACCGCATCTCCTCTTGCACACCGTCCCGCAAAGCCCTAGATCGCCCATGAAGCGAGGATGACCATGTCCGAAGAACCGCCCGCCCTCCTGGCCGCCGACTGGGGCACCAGCAATTTCCGCCTGTTCCTCTACAGCGCCGACGGCGAGGTCATCGCTCGCCATGCCGCCAATATCGGCCTGAGGAACCTCGGCGTGCTCGGCTTCGAGCAGGCCCTGACTTCGGTGATGAAGGACGACTTCGCCCGCCCGGACCTGCCGATCCTGCTGTCGGGCATGGTCGGCTCGCGCCAGGGTTGGTCCGAAGCGCCCTACGTCCCCTGCCCCGCCGGCCTGGCCCAGGTGACCGCGAGCCTGGTGGCTGCGCCGTCGCAGAAGCTGAAGGTCAGAATCGTCCCCGGTGTAACCGCACCCGCCGATCACGCGG
Organism: uncultured Caulobacteraceae bacterium; assembly: GCA_964474575.1. Taxonomy (GTDB): domain Bacteria; phylum Pseudomonadota; class Alphaproteobacteria; order Caulobacterales; family Caulobacteraceae; genus Asticcacaulis. Next base: position 8,596 of record CAYYTA010000065.1, read on the forward strand.
GTCTGACCAATGTCATGCGCGGCGAGGAGACCCAGATCTTCGGCGTCGCGTCGACATCCGGCGACGGCGTCTATGTCCTGCCCGGTACGCACAGCAAGTGGGCCAGCGTATCGTCCGGCCGCATCACCGGCTTCTCCAGCTACATGACCGGCGAGATGTTCCAGGTGCTGAAATCGCACTCGATCCTCGGCGCCCTGATGCAGGACGACGCCGATGACGAAGCCGCCTTCAGCTTAGGCATCGACCGCGCCATGGAAGACAAGTCGTTCCTGTCGCTGGTCTTTTCGGTCCGCACCGAAGGTCTGTTCGGCCATATCAAGCCGGAAAGCCTGTCGTCCTACCTGTCGGGCCTGCTGATCGGCTCGGAGGTGCGCGCCGAGATCGCCCGCCACGGCATCCGAAGCGTCGGCCTGATCGGCGACGGCGCCTTGATCCAGCTTTACGAGCGCGCCCTGCGCCACGTCGGTTTCGGCGACATTACCCGCCATCCCGGCGATGACGCCGCCGCCGCCGGCCTGTGGGCCATCGCCCGCGAAGGCGGCCTGCTGTGACGCTTATGGATCGCTGGAAAGCGGCCCTGGCCGAATTGCCACTGGTCGCCATCCTGCGCGGCCTCCGCCCGGACGAAGCCGTCGCTGTCGGTGAAAAACTGGTCGAAGCCGGTTTTCGCATTGTCGAGGTGCCGCTCAATTCACCCGATCCGTTCGACAGCATCAAGCTGCTGGCCGAAGCGCTGGGCGAGCGCGCTATCGTCGGCGCGGGCACGGTGCTGACCGTCGCCGATGTCGAGATTTTGAAGGCGGTCGGCGGCCGGATCTGCATCTCGCCCAATGCCGATCCCGAAGTCATCCACCGCGCCAAGGCCCTGGGTCTGATCTCGTTCCCGGCCTTCTTTACGGCGACCGAAGCGTTTTCGGCCATCGAGGCCGGCGCCGACGCCCTCAAGCTGTTCCCCGCCGAACTGGCCGGCCCCAAGGGCCTGAAGGCGCTTAAGGCGGTGCTGCCCAAGGCCATGCCGGTGTTCCCGGTCGGCGGCGTCGATCCCGGCGGCATGAAGGACTATATCGACGCGGGCGCGGCCGGTTTCGGCATTGGCTCGGCGGTCTACAAGCCCGGCGATACGGCGGAGGTCGTCTTCAACAAGGCGAAGGCCTTCGTCGACGGCTGGGCGCGCCTGCACCCGTGATCAGGCCGCCCTGGCCCCCTGCTTGAGCAGGTGATAGGTGATGGCGTCGAACAGGGCCTGGTACGAGGCATCGATGACGTTATGGCTGACGCCGAGCGTATTCCAGCTGTGGCCGGCGTCATCGCGGCTTTCGATCAGGACGCGCGTCAGGGCCGCCGTCGCATCGGTGGGCGTCAGGATGCGCACCTTGTAATCGGCCAGATGCATGCCGCCCAATTGCGGATAATGCGGCAGCAGCGCCTTGCGCAGGGCGGCGTCGAGCGCATTGACCGGGCCATTGCCTTCGGCCACCGTCATCACCACGTCGCCGCGGATGGCCAGCTTGACCGTCGCCTCGGCGATGGTGGTGCGCCTGCCCCTGGCGTCCATCCGGTATTCGTTGAGCGCGCGGAAGCTTTGCAGTTCATAGAAGGCCGGCAATGATCCCAGGAATTGCCGCGCCATCAGCTCGAAACTGGCGCTGGCGTCCTCATAGGCATAGCCCATGGCCTCGCGCTCCTTGACCTGGCGGACCAGCTCGGCGATGCGCTCGTCGCTTTCCGCGACATCGACGCCCATCTGATGCAGGCGGTTGACGACATTGGCGCGGCCGGCCTTGTCCGACACCAGGATCAGGCGCGAATTGCCGACCAGGACCGGATCGATGTGCTCGTACGACCGGCTGTCCTTGTTCATGGCGCTGACGTGAAGGCCGCCCTTGTGGGCGAAGGCCGAGGCGCCAACGTAAGCCGCGTGGCGGTCGGGCGTGCGGTTGAGGCGGTCGTCGACCATGCGCGACAGTTCGCCGATATGCGTCAGTTGTTCCGCCGAAAGGCCGGTTTCGAAGCCCATTTTCAGCATCAGGGTCGGGATGATGGCGATCAGGTTGGCGTTGCCGCAGCGCTCGCCGATGCCGTTGATCGTGCCCTGGACTTGGCGCACGCCGGCCTCGACCGCTGCCAGCGAATTGGCCACCGCCTGTTCGGTATCGTCATGGCAGTGGATGCCAAGGCGGGCGTCGGGGAGCGCCTCCTTCACGGCTGCCACGATGCGCCGGACCTCCGACGGCAGCGAGCCGCCGTTGGTGTCGCACAGGACCAGCCACGAGGCGCCCGCCTCGTGCGCCGCCTTCAGCGCTTCCAGGGCATAGGCGGGATTAGCCTTGTAGCCGTCGAAGAAATGCTCGGCGTCGAACACCGCCTCGCGGCCGCGTCCGCGCATGTAGCTGAGCGAATCCGCGATCATGCGCAGGTTCTCGGCCTTGGACACCTTGAGCGCCGTCTCGACCTGCCAGTCCCAGGTCTTGCCGACCAGGCACACCGACGGCGTATCGACCGCCAGCAGGTCCTGCAACCCGGGATCGTTGGAGGCCGAACGTCCGGCGCGGCGCGTCATGCCGAAAGCGGACACCCGCGCCTTTCGCGTCGCCGGCAGGGCGGCGAAAAAGGCGTCGTCGGTCGGATTGGCGCCCGGCCAGCCGCCTTCGAGATAGTCGATGCCGAACGCATCGAGCGCCGCCGCGATCGCCTGCTTGTCGGCGACCGTGAAGTCGATGCCTTGCGCCTGCGCACCGTCGCGCAGAGTAGAGTCGTAAAGATAAATCCGTTCAGCCATGTCCCATCTATAGACGAAGACACGGACAGGCAACGATTATGACTTGATTTTACCTGAGAAAATCAGTCGTCGCCGTAGATCACCGTCCATGGGTCGGCGACTTTGTTACCAACGAAATCATCATAGCTGGTGGCGGGCCAGCCAACACCCTCGCTCTTCGAGTCACGCCACGCGTCGAGAATGGCGTCGCGCAGGTCCTGCGCCCCTTGCGCCACCTGCTGCGTCAAGAAGGCGACGCCGCGCGGATCGCCGTCGTTGAAGCCGCCGTCCTTCTGCAACTGATACATCGGAACGACCAGGGCGGCCGTCTTCTTCAGGCGGGCGGCAAAGCACTTTTCGGGGGTATCGGTGCACGGAACATAGGCGCCGATCCTGGCGCGCACGGCTTCGGCGGTGACGTTCTTCTCGACATATGGCCCTTCCAGCGGCACGTGGATCTTGTCGGTGGTGAAGCCGTTGGGATTGGGGAAATCGCCCCAGCCGTTGTAATGGATCGACAGGTGCAGCGGCTGGGTGCCGTCGCCGACATAGTGCGACATGATGCCGATATCGCGCAGGATCAGCCCTTCCCGGCGGACGCGGTCGGCGTGATACCACGCCTTCTTCGTCCTGTCGGTCTCGCGTGTTTCGAGCAGGCTCTCGACGCGCCAGTAAGCCATGTCCTTGACCACCTGCTGGTAGGCGTCGACTTCGGCATAGGGCAGATAGCCGGCTTTCCACGGCTGGTTGCCCTTGGCCACTACGGCGGCGTCGTAGTCGAAGCGCGTCTGCGGCAGGTTGTCGAGGCCGACTCCGGCCAGGGTGTTGCCGTCGTCACCGAGATCGATGAAATGGGCGGCGTCGCGGTCGCTGTCGTGCACCTTGCCCGAACCGCGCCAACGGTCCGGCTCGCGCGAATATTCGGCGACGTCGTCGATCGCCTGCTGGGTCTTCATGAAGTCGGGCACATAGTCCGGCAAGGCGCGCATCGCCTCCTGGCCCACCAGACGGTGTCCCGTCGAACCCCATGCCCATGCAACGCCCGAAACCAGCGCGCCCGCACACACCGTCAATACCAGGGTCTTCAACCGCATACCGTCACCTTTTTCCGTTTGCCTCTCTTCCCCCCTCTAATAGGAGAGGGTCGGGATGAGAGGCCTTCTTCAACGTCCGCTCAGTCGCTTTCCGGCGCGAGCGTGACCTCCAGACCGTCGAGGTCATCCCGCATCAGTATCTGGCACGACAGGCGCGAATGGCGCTTGACCAGGAACGCCTCGTCGAGCTTCTCGTCTTCCTCGTCCGACTTGGGCACCAGCCTATCCCACCATGCGTCTGCGACATAAACATGACAGGTGGCGCATTCCAGCGATCCGCCGCACTCGGCCTTGATCGGCAGGCCGTTGTCGCGGATGATCTCCATCACCCGCCACCCTTCCAGCGCCGGAAGTTGATGCGCCACGCCCTCGCGGTCGGTACAGATGATATGAAGTTCGTTGTCGGACATGGGACCCTAAGCGCAAGTGGATCGATAATCCCTGCGTTTAAGGTCCATATCCGCCGCGGGCAATGGGAAAATAGCTCTCACGTAAACATGAAATCCCCGGCGTGGGGCGTCGCGGCGTTGTCGAAGATGGCGATGGCGGTCTGGCCGCCCGAGGCCGAGCCGTTCGAGTCCCAGTAGAGCCGGTGGTTGGAGGTGTTGTAGACGAACTGGGCGCTGG
>CAYYTA010000066.1:0-19172 GCA_964474575.1 uncultured Caulobacteraceae bacterium
CCCTCGCGCTTCTTCTTCTCCATCGAGCCGGCCTCGTCATGGTCGATCAGGCGGCCGGAGCGCTCGGAGGTGCGGGCGGTCAGCATTTCTGCGACGATGTCTTCCAGCGTGGCGGCTTCGCTTTCGATGGCAGCGGTAAGCGGATAGCAGCCGAGCGTACGGAAACGCACCGACTTCATCATCGGCACCTCGCCCGGATTGAGCGGCAGGCGTGTGTCGTCGACCATGATGAGCTGGCCGCCGCGTTCAACGACCGGCCGCCTTGCGGCATAGTAGAGCGGCACGATGGGGATGTTTTCCATCAATATGTATTGCCAGATGTCGAGCTCGGTCCAGTTCGACAGCGGAAAGACGCGGATGCTCTCACCGGGTTTGACGCGGGAATTGTAGAGGTTCCAAAGTTCCGGCCGCTGGTTCTTCGGGTCCCAGCCGTGGTTCCCGGTGCGGAAAGAAAAGATGCGCTCCTTGGCGCGGCTCTTTTCCTCGTCCCGCCTTGCGCCGCCGAAGGCCGCGTCGAAACCATGCGCCGTCAGCGCCTGTTTGAGCGCGTCGGTCTTCATCACATTGGTGTAGGCGTTCGAGCCGTGGTCGAACGGATTGATATTGTCGCGCACCCCATCCTGGTTGGTGTGCTTGAGAAGGGTCAGCCCCAACTCCTTCACGGTCCGGTCGCGGAATTCGATCATTTCGCGGAACTTCCACGTCGTATCGACATGCAGCAGCGGGAAAGGCGGCTTCGACGGATAGAAAGCCTTCATGGCCAGGTGCAGCATGACCGACGAATCCTTGCCGATCGAGTAGAGCATGACCGGGTTTTTGAACTCGGCGGCCACCTCGCGCATGATGAAGATGGATTCGGCCTCTAGTCGGCGAAGGTGGGTGAGCGGTTCGGCGGACACGTAAAAATCCCGGCTGGCAGTCAGGCGCTATGTAGTCACGGCTCTTGCAAAGAACAAACCACAAAAACTCAATCTATTGATCAGGTCCGATACAGCCTTTCAACGCCGGATCGCCGAAGGCGACGAAGTACGGATTTGCAAAATCGACATCGCCTGACTGGTTACGCTTGCCGTAGGCGAGGGGACGGCCGTCGAGTGTCTCGACGCGTCCTCCGGCCGCGCGCAGCACCGCGTCGCCGGCCGCCGTGTCCCATTCCATCGTCCGTCCCATACGCGGATAAATGTCGGCATCGCCCCGCGCTACGAGACAGAATTTCAGCGAAGAACCGGCCGGTTCGAAGCCGGCGACTTTGAAGTCTTCAAGATAGGCTTCGGTTTCCGGTCCGCCGTGTGAACGCGAGCCGACAGCGATCACACCATCGATTGGCGCGGCACGCACACGAATTGGCCGTGCCAGGCCTGGAAAGCCGTCCTTGATATCGGCCATGAAAGCGCCGTCGCGCCCACCCCAGTAAAGCTGCCCCAGCGCCGGGGCATAGACCGCGCCCAGCACCGGTGCGCCATCCTCGATCAGGGCGATATTGACGGTGAATTCGCCGTTCTTCGAAATGAACTCCTTGGTGCCGTCGAGCGGATCGACCAGGAAGAAACGCCGCGCTGTCTCAGGAATGCGGCCGGCGGCAGTCTCTTCCTCCGCCACGACCGGGATGTCGGGTGCGATCTGGCGCAGGCCTTCAAGGATGATCGCTTCGGCGCGGGCGTCGGCCTCGGTCACCGGGGACGAGTCCTGCTTTTGCGTCACGGCAATATCGCCGGCGTAGATGCGAAGTATCTCGGCGCCGGCGCGCAACATGATCGCATTGAGGTCCATCAGGTTTGTCTCGCGAATGGGATGACGGCCCCGTCTTACTGATTTCGCGGCCTGCTCGGCAATGCAAAAATATCGAACCCCAATATCGAACACCGCGCCAAATTCGAAAAAGCTCAGCTTGCCTTTTGGCAGAGTTTGCACGGCGGTGACACTTGGTATAAGCGTGACATCAACCGGACATGGCGCGCATGCAGATCGAACTCAGCGATATAGAGGCGTTTTCGCATGCCGACAATTTCGATGAATTGCTGACGCGCCGCGAGGACGCATCCTTCATCGCCGCCGCCGCCGGGCCGTACGCTCCGCCGGCCATCGAATACCTCAACCGGTGGGACTTGCCCCGCGACTATAACCGGCAAATGGCGCCTTCCATTGCCAATCCCGATCATTGGGAAAAACAATATCCGCACGACATGCCCAATATGCATGTCCACGCCCTGCATGCGCCTCTCGTATTCGGCGGACTTATCAGCCAAAGGGACAGGCGGGCCTTTGGTCAGAGCCACGGACCTGGCCAGGTGCTGGTGACCCAGGCCGGCCAACTCCTTGCGGCATCCTACGGTGTCCTCGACGGGTCGCCATCATTGCCGCATGACCTGATTGCCGTGGAAGACGGCAGGAAAATACTGTCCTATCGGGGAACCGTCGAGACGCTTTCCGGCACCTTCTTTTTCCTCGGCCAGGCGCATATCCATTTCGGGCATTTCCTGCTTGAAGGGCTTTCGCGGCTCTGGGCTCTCGATCTGCTTCCGCCGGCCTTGCGCAACGAGGTCAGATTCCTGGTCTACGAACCCTATCTGACACCCTTCGCGCGATCTTTTCTCGCGCGCCTCGGCATAGGTGAGGACCGCGTCGTCTTCGCGCCACCGGCGGCCCGCGTTGAAAACCTGATCGTCCCGGATATCGCCTTGCGGACGCACCGCTGGGTCCGGCCGCACATGCTGCCGGTCTGGGACCGGATCGCGGGGCCGCCGGTTGCCGCCGGCCATCCGAAGGTCTTTCTGTCACGCCCGCCGGGATCGCTGCGCGATGTCGAAAACCTGCAGGCGGTCGAAGATGTGTTCCGGGCGAGAGACTATCATGTTGTCTATCCGGAACAGCTCAGCCTGGCCGAGCAAATCGACCTTGTCAGGTCGGCGCGCTCCATCGCCAGCTTTGCGGGCAGCCAGATGTATTTATGCGCCTTCCAGGCGACGCCCGGCGACAACCTGGTCATCGCGCCGCGGAATTTCTTTCTCGCTGATGATATCATGATCGCCGGCCTTCGCGGTCATGGCTTGCGCGTCGTTTTCGGCGATGTCGTCGACATTCGCCCGGGCCATGGCTGGCGTTGCGATATCGAGGCTTTGAGCCGCGCGCTGGACGAAAGGTAATGCGCCTGTCCACATTCGGAAATTTCGCGTAGTATCCTGGATCGTCGTTACCCAGGAGGAATCCATGTCTCTGCGTCTGTCGGGCAGCACCGCTGCGGCCGTGCTCCTGCTATTCGGCTGTCAAGAATCTGCGCCGCCTGCCTCCGCAGGTCATGACGCGGCCAGGGCGGCGCTGACATCGGGCATGACCGTCAGCGATATTGAAGCAGCAATGGCCAGGGGCAGATTCACATCGGTCGATCTGACCCAGGCGGCGCTTGACCAGATCAAGGCCAGGGACGGCGATATCCATGCCGTCATCGCCGTCAACCCGGACGCCCTGGCCGAGGCGAAGGCGGCTGACGATGCGCGCAAGGCCGGCAGGAACCTCGGGCCCCTGATGGGCATTCCGGTGCTGATCAAGGACAATGTCGAGACGCTTGACCCTGTGGCGACGACGGCCGGTTCGCTGGCGCTCAAGGACAACATCACCCATCGCGACGCGCCGGTCGTCGCACGGCTGCGGGCCGGTGGCGCCATCATCCTCGCCAAGACCAATCTGTCCGAATGGGCCAACATCCGCTCGACGCGATCGGTGTCGGGCTGGAGCGGCGTCGGCGGCCTGACCAACAACGCCGTCGATCATAGCCGCACCGCGTGCGGCTCATCGTCGGGCTCGGGTGCGGGCGTCGCGGCCTTCGAGGCGCCGCTGGCGGTTGGCACCGAAACCGACGGCAGCGTCACCTGCCCGTCGTCGATGGAAGGCCTGGTCGGGTTGAAACCGACCGTCGGCCTCGTCTCGCGCACCTATGTCGTGCCGATTTCGCATACCCAGGACACGCCGGGGCCGATGGGCCACAGCGTCGAGGACGTCGCCCTGATGCTCGACGTCATGGCGGGCAGCGACCCGATGGACAAGGCGACCGCCGCCGCCGACAGCCACAAGACCGATTATGCCGCTGGCTTCACAGCCGACAGTCTGAAGGGCGTGCGCATTGGTGTGCTCGACGATGAGGCCGGCCACGACGACAAGACGACCGCCGTATTCAATGCCGCTCTCAAGACCCTGACCGATGCCGGGGCGGTGCTGGTTCATATCAAATCGAGCGAGGTCAAGGGCCTGGGCGACGCCGAGAACACCGTCCTGCACGTCGAGCTGAAGGCCGACCTGAACACCTACCTGGCTTCGACGCCGGCGACGGTCAAGACGCGGACGCTCAGCGATGTCATCGCCTTCGACAAGGCTAACGCCGACAAGGAGATGCCCTTTTTCGGCCAGGAATATTTCGAACAGGCCGACCTGACCAAGGGCCTGAGCGACCCGGACTATCTCAAGGCGCTGGCCACCGACAAGGATAAGTCGGCGGCGATGATCGACGAGCTGCTGAAGAGCAACAACGTCGCTTTCCTGGTGGCCCCGACCTACGGTCCGCCGTGGCTGAGCGACCTTGTCTATGGCGACCAGTACAACGGTCCTTCAGCTACGAGCCTGCCCGCCACGGCCGGCTATCCGCACCTGACCGTGCCGATGGGACAGGTCCAGGGCCTGCCGGTCGGACTGTCGTTCATCGGCACGGCATGGAGCGAGCACGACCTGCTCAAGGCCGGCTATGCCTTCGAGCAGATGCGTAAAGGCAAGTCCTGATCAGCATTCCACCACGTTGACCGCCAGGCCGCCGAGGCTGGTTTCCTTGTACTTGGTGGCCATGTCCCTGCCGGTCTGGCGCATGGTCTCGATCACGGCATCCAGGCTGACGATGTGCTCGCCATCGCCGTTGAGCGCCAGGTAGGTGGCGTTGATCGCCTTGATCGCGCCCATGGTGTTGCGCTCGATGCACGGTACCTGGACAAGGCCTGCGATCGGGTCGCAGGTCAGGCCGAGATTGTGTTCCATGCCGATTTCGGCGGCGTTCTCGATTTGGCGCGGGGTACCACCGAGGGCCGCGCACAGGCCGGCGGCTGCCATCGAACAGGCCACGCCGACCTCGCCCTGACAGCCCATTTCCGCCGCCGAGATCGAGGCATTGGTCTTGTAGAGGAAGCCGATCGCCGAAGCGGTCATCAAAAGCGTTCGCGTGCCGTCCATCGTAGCATTTGGTACGAAGGTTTCGTAATATTTGATGACGGCCGGCAATACCCCGGCCGCGCCGTTGGTCGGCGCCGTGACCACGCGCCCGCCGGCGGCGTTTTCCTCGTTGACTGCCAGGGCGTAGAGGCTGACCCACTCAAAGATCTGCGACGGGTCGACGCGCGGGCCGCGGTCGTTGAGCTTTTCCTTCATGTCATGTGCCCGCCGCCGGACATTGAGCCCGCCCGGCAGAACGCCCTGATGCTCGATGCCGCGTGCGATACTGTTCAGCATGGCCGCGCGCACGGCGTCGATGAATTCGCGCGTTTCCGCCTCGCCGCGAAAAGCGTCTTCATTACGCCAGACGACCTCGGCTATGCTCAGCCCTTCGGTATCGCAAATCGCCAGCAGTTCCGCGCCGGAAGCATAGGGCAGGGGCAGAAGGACATTGCCCGATTTCGGCACGATGCCGTCGCCTGTGATCGTGCCGCCGCCGATCGAGAAATAGGTCGCCTCATCGATATTGCCATCCGAAAAAAAGGCTTGGAATTTCATGCCATTGGAATGTTCCGGCAGGAACTCGCCGGTCATGAACAGAAGATCGGTTTCCGGGTTGAAAGGAATGTCGTGCTTGCCCGCGAGCGTCAGCTGATGGCGGGTTTCGACAGCTGCGACCAAAGGCGCGATGGCGTCCGGCTCGATCCGTTCAGGCAGCCAGCCACTTAAGCCCACCAATATGGCGCGGTCCGTAGCGTGGCCCTTGCCCGTCAGAGCCAGCGAGCCGTAAAGCCGGCAGACGACGCGCTCCGGCCTTCCCAATGCAACGGTGCGCCCGGCGAACGCTTCCGCAGCGCGCATCGGGCCGACCGTGTGCGACGACGACGGGCCGATGCCAATGGTGAACAGGTCGGTGACGCTGAGCGCGGGTTTCATGCGTCATGCATGTCACGCGATGAAGCTGAGATCAAGATCGTTGCAACAGTATCTATTGCAACATCGGACAGCTGTTCCGGACAGGCTTAAGGTAAGGCACGACTTCGCGCCAGGTTATCGGCGGTAAATGGCAAACGGCCACGAAAAATTTTCTCGCACCGTTGACCGCCAGAATATTTGCCCCTATAGGTCGCCGCCTTTCCTCCTGCAGGGGAAAGACTACCACCTAGATAAGTGCCCAGGTGGCGGAATTGGTAGACGCGCTGGCTTCAGGTGCCAGTGGCTTAACGGCCGTGAAGGTTCGAGTCCTTTCCTGGGCACCATCTGCTCGTACGCGAAGAGCCGCGAAGGTTCGAAACCCTTAAAAAACAAGGCATGGGTTGGCAGCGTGTTCGCCATGTCAATACCTGCGCGTCATTTGAAATCGCGTGAGCGGACCAGGATGACCGGTGATTGGGCGGCGCGGCTTCCGGTGCGTTTCAGTGTGCGTGGATCGGGACCGGGTTCGCCGTGGCGGAAATCATCGCCGCGCGACTTTGGCACCGGAAAGGCGTTCTCGCGCTCGGACACGCTGTCGAGCAGGTCGGACAGGTCAGTCAGGCGCTTCGCCACCAGGTGCACGACATCGCCCTCCTTCTGGATCTGGCCATTGATCGCTACCATGCGCGCGGTCAGGATCAGGCGGCGTTGTTCTTCATAGAGGCGGTTCCAGATGACGGTGTTGACGATGCCAGTTTCGTCCTCGACGGTCATGAAAGTCACGTTCTTGGCCGTGCCTGGTCGTTGCCGCACCAGCACCATGCCTGCAATGACGACATGATCCTTGTCGGCACGGCTGTTGCCCTCACGACAGGTGATGATGCCGCGTTCGCCAAGTTCACCACGAAGGAAGGCCAGCGGATGACGGCGTAGGGAAAGGCCAACATGGCCATAATCGCTAACTACCTCGCTGCCGGCCGTCATGGTCTTGAGCACCACGGCCGGCTCGTCGATCTCCGACGCCAGAGCGTCGAACAGCGGCAGAGGCTTATCGCACAGGCCCTTGATCGTCCATAGAGCGTCGCGGCGCGATTGACCCAGGGCTGGCAGGAAGGTATCGGCCTCGGCCAAGGTGACCAGGACCGATACCGGCAAGCTGCTTCGCCGCCAGACTTCGTCGACCGAACGGAAAGGCGTATCGGCCCGATTGACGACCAGGGTTGCCGCGTCGAGGTTCGTCACACCCTTGATCATGCGCAGGCCTAATCGGACGGCCGACTTACCGGGCTCGGCCGCCGGTTCCAGCGTACAATTCCAGCGCGAGGCGTTGACGCAGACCGGCCGCACCTCGACGCCGTGTTCGCGGGCATCGCGCACCAGTTGGGCCGGCGCATAGAAACCCATCGGTTGGGCGTTCAGCAGGGCACACAGAAAGACATCCGGATGGTGGCACTTCATCCATGACGAGGCATAGGCGATCATGGCGAAGGAGATGGCATGGCTTTCAGGGAAGCCGTAGGAGCCGAAACCTTCAAGTTGCCTGATCAGACGCTCGGCATATTCGGGTGTATAATCGTTTTCAAGCATGCCTTTCATCATCTTGTCGCGGAAGTTCTTGACTCCGCCGGTATGTTTAAAGGTAGCCAGGCTGCGCCGGACATGATCGGCCTCGTCGGCGTCGAAGCCGGCGCAAACCATGGCAACCTGCATGGCGTGCTCCTGGAACAGCGGCACGCCAAATGTCCGGCCGAGAATGTCCTTTACCTTGTCATTGGGATAGTCGATCGGTTCCAGCCCGTGCTTGCGGCGCAGATAGGGATGGACCATGTCGCCCTGGATCGGGCCTGGGCGGACGATGGCGACCTCGATGGCGATATCGTAGAAGGTCTGCGGCTTCAGGCGCGGCAGCATCGACATCTGCGCGCGGCTTTCGATCTGGAAGACGCCGACAGTGTCGGCCTTGCAGATCATGGCATAGGTCGGTGCATCGTCGGCTGGAATGGCGGCCATGGTCATGGCCACACCCTTGTGTTCGGCCAGCAGGTCGAAACTCATCTTCATGCAGGTCAGCATGCCCAGCGCCAGGCAGTCGACCTTCATGAATTTCAGGACGTCAATGTCGTCCTTGTCCCATTCGATGACCTGACGGTCCTTCATGGCGGCCGGCTCGATGACCGCCAATTCATCCAGCCGGTCACGCGTCAATACGAAGCCGCCAGGATGTTGCGACAGATGGCGCGGCGCATTGATCAACTGCCGCGCCAGCAGGATCGTGAGGCGCATGCGGCGATCGGCCATGTTGAGATCGAGCCCGTCCAGGTGCTGTTCGTCGATATCGCTGGCCCAGTGGCGATATTGCTGTGCAAGGGTCTTGAGCACATCCTCGGTCAGGCCCATCGCCTTGCCGACGTCACGCAGGGCGCCACGCGTGCGATAGCGGCTGACCACGCTGACCAAGGCGGCGTGGTCGCGGCCATAGGTGTCGAACACCCACTGCATGACGGTTTCGCGCCGGGCATGCTCGAACTCGACGTCGATGTCTGGCGGTTCGTTGCGGTTTCTGGAGATGAAGCGCTCGAACAGCAGGTTGAACCTGGCCGGATCGAGCTCGGTAATACCGAGAACATAGCAGACCGAGCTGTTGGCGGCCGAACCGCGCCCCTGGCACAGTATGTCTTGTGACCGGGCGTAATGGACGATGGAATGAACGGTCAGGAAATAGTTGGCGTAGCCCATCTCAGCTATCAGCCCGAGTTCCTTGCGAAGTTGGATCACGACCTTTTCCGGCACCCCGTCCGGATAGCCGGTGGCCGCGCTGTAGCGGGCTTGGGCGCCCATCCAGACAAACCTTTCCAGGGTCTGCTGAGGCGGTACGTCGGGGTAATTACGCTCATCGGGGTACTGATAGGACAATTCGCCCATGTCGAATGTGCACCGCTCCGCGATCTCGTGCGTGCGGGCGATAGCCTCGGGATAGCGCGCGAACAACCGCGCCATTTCGGCCGGCGGCTTCAGGTAACGATCGGCGTGACGTTCGCGGCGGAAGCCCAGTTCGTCGATGGTGCAGTTGTGGCGGATGCAGGTGACGACATCCTGCAGCATGCGGCGTGACGGATCGTGAAACAGCACGTCGTTGGTGGCCACTGCCGGCACGCCCTCTCGCGCCGCCGCCTGGGCCAGATCGTGCAGGCGCAGGGCATCATTGGGCCGGCGGCGCAGGGTCAGGGCCATGTAGGCGCGGTCGCCGAAGGTCGCTTTCAACCGGCGCAGATTGAAGGCGCAGGCATCGTCGGCCATGTCGGGGACAAGGACCGCGATCAGGCCCTCGTTCCAGGCTTCGACATCGGCCCAGTCGAGATCGCACTTGCCCTTGCCGGCACGGCTCTTGCCCAGCGACAGCAGGCGGCACAGGCGTGACCAGGCGGCGCGATCGGTGGGATAGACCAGCAAGGACGTGCCGTCCCTCAGGTCAAGCCGGCAGCCGACGACCAGACGTATGCCATGATCCTTGGCTGCCTTATAGGCCTGGACTATGCCGGCCAGCGAATTGCGGTCGGCGATGCCTAAGGCATCGATACCCAGGATCTTGGCTTGCGCGAACAGCTCGTCACAGGAGCTGGCGCCGCGCAGAAAGGAAAAATGCGTGGTGACCTGGAGTTCTGCATAAGGCGGATTCACGGTCATGCGAATACCCCATGCAGGAACCATTGCCGCGAGCCGGTCGCCGGATCTTCACTATCGCCCGATCTGAAAACCCACAGGCGCTCGCCGGTTTCAAGCTCGATACGGAAATAGTCGCGTACGGCGTCGGCTTCGCTGTCGCGCCGCCACCACTCGCCGAAGATGCGTTCGGGCCCGTCGGCGGCGATGACACGCTGCTTGATGCCGCGCCGGATGAGCACGCCTGGCGGATAGTCAGGCGCCTGGGCCAGAGTGGTTATGCGCTCCGGCCGGCGCAGCAGCCGGACCGGACGCGGCCAATGCGCCGGCCATTCCGTGGCGACCTCTTCGGCCAATGGCGCGACCTTGCGTATCGACCGTTCGGGTACATCGCTTTCGACGAGACCAAAACGGTGGATGCGTTCGGCGCCGAGGCGGTTGCTCAGAATGTCGATCAAGTCGGCGAGATCGGGCGCTTTGTCATCCGCCGTGCCAACCTGGCGCGGCGCCAAGGGTTCGGTGGCGGTGGCAATCAGGCGAATGCGTTCGATGCCGAAGCCGGGATCGACCTTTTCGATCTTGTCGCACAGCAGGCGTGTCAGGCGCCTCACGTCGCGCGACGGCTGGGCCAGGCCGATGCGGCCGGCCTCAATATGGTTGTCGACGCGGGTGAACAGCAGGTCAAGCTGCCGTCCGCCCAGGCCCTTGTCCTCCAACGCGTCGCAAAGCTGCGCCGTCAGCTGGCCGGTGTAGCGCGCAATGGTTTCGGGCGCGCCGATCGGCTCGGCGAACTGGCGCGTAACTTCGGTAATGTCGGGCAGGGCGACCGGGTCAATGGGCTCGGCCAGGCGGCCGAACGCCTGGTCGAGACGGCGGGCAAGGTTCGGGCCGAAGCGATGGACCAACGGAGCGCGCGGTTGCGCCGCCAGTTCGCCGATGGTTTCGAAGCCAAGGCCGTAGAGGCTTTCGGACATACCCGGCGGCAGACGCAAGGCCGAGGCCGGCAGGGCAGGCAGGACGCGTGCTTCGGCGCCTGGTGCAAGAACGGCGGTGGGCCGGGATGCATATCGCGCCAGGGCATGGGCTGCGCCCCAACTGCCGGCCAGGGCGGCGCGCGCTTCGATACCCTTATTCTTCAGGATGTGGATCAGGCCTTCGATTAGCGCCTGTTCACCGCCGTGCAAATGGGTGGCGCCGGTCACATCGATGACCAGGCCGTCGGGCGGATCAGCGGTGACCAGCGGGGAGTACGTACGCAAGGCCCATTGCGCCAGGCGTTCCAGATCGGCCGCGTCGGTTCGCGGGTCGGCATCGTGGACAACAAGTCCCGCCACCATGGCCTGGGCCTTGGTCAGCGGCATGCCAACGCGTACACCCAGGCGTTCCGCGATACGATCGGCGGCGAGGACAACGCGGCGCCGGCCGTCCATACCCTTCAGGACCAGCGGCGCTTCAGGAGGCGGCGCGGTATCGCCCATCCGCCGCCGTAGCCGGTCGGTGGACCAGCGGGGCAGCCAGAGCGAGACAACCCGTGTCATCGCACGCCTCCACATCGAATTCAGCCGTACGTCCGCCCTTGCAGCGCATCAACTCGAGTCGCCAGCGCGCCCGTCCCAATCCTGGCACCGGCAGGGAGGCGGACGGCAGGGTCGAAACACGCCAGCGCGTGATCGCCGCATTGGGCAGGCCGAAGGCCGCCGCATCCCTTTCCTTGCGCCAGCGCCGCACCGTAAGAGCCAGGGTCCGTCCGCCTTCGGCCGCCAACTGAAGACGGCGAGACGCGGTCAGGGACAGGCGCGAGATCTCGCCGATCACCGCGCCCAGGGCGCCGTGACGCAAGGCTTCCTCGCAGGTGGCCAGGACAGTGGTGTCGTCACCGGCGGCGACATGAATCACCCGTCCGGGCGCCAGTCCCGCCTGGGCCAGGCCGGGTGCAAAGACGTCGCTGTCAGTGGCGCACCACAGCACCGGTCCCAAGGTTCGCGCCGCAATGCCGGCGGCAAACAGGGCTGCGGCTGCGCCATCGATTGCGCCTGCGCCGGTGCCTGCGATTTCGTGCAGGGCGCCCAGTGCAAGTCCGTTACCCGGCAGGCGGTCGTCGATCTCGACAACGCCGAACGGCAGCACGCCGGCGGCGGTCCGGCTGCCTTCCAGCCGCGCAATGTGCTGGCGGAGCCGGGTCAGATCGACGGGCAGGGTTTGGGGCATAAGACGTGTCCATCTCCGAGTTCTTCGGATATGTTCATATTTTGTTCTAGCAATTTACAAGAGTCAAGCCCGGCTGTAGTCTGATGAAAGCCCAAAAAAGGCCGTCGGGAAGGAAATTGCTCGACAAATGGGGTATTTTGGAAATATGTTGCAGGTGAAACGGCATTGTCGGCAATGAATGACCGGCAAGTCGTGGATTTCGAGGAAACGATAACCCGCGCGCCAAAAGGGTCAGCCACATGCCTTCCGACACGCTGAAGCTGCACATACCGACGCCGCATGCCCGGCCGGGCGAGCGCAACGAATTTGCCCACATCACTGTCCCCGCGGCCGGCACTGTTCGCCGTCCCGATCCGCTGACGGCTGAAGCGGAGCTGCGCGACTTGCCGTTCTCACTGGTCCGTGTGCTCGATGACGAGGGCAGGGCGGTCGGCCCGTGGGACCCCAAGTTATCGCCCGATGTCCTTCGCCGCGGCCTGCGCGCCATGCTGAAGACGCGGCTGTTCGACGACCGCATGTTCAAGATGCAGCGTCAGGGCAAGACCAGCTTCTACATGAAGTCGACCGGTGAGGAAGCCATTGGCGCGGCGCAATCGATGGCGCTGGGGGTCGGCGACATGTGCTTTCCGACCTATCGCGTGTCGGCGTGGCTGCACGCCCGCGACTATCCGCTGATCGATCTGGTCAACCAGTTGTTTTCCAACGAGCGCGATCCTTTGCATGGCCGCCAGTTGCCCGTGCTCTATTCGGCGCGCCAATATGGCTTCTATTCGATCTCGGGCAATCTCGGCACGCGCTTCGGCCATGCCGTCGGCTGGGCCATGGCCTCGGCCTACAAGAACGACGACAAGGTCGCCATCGCCTATATCGGCGAGGGTTCGACCGCCGAAGGCGACTTCCACACCGCCCTGACCTTCGCTGGTGTGTACAAGGCCCCGGCCATTCTGTGCATCACCAACAACCAGTGGGCCATTTCAACCTATTCCGGTGTCGCCACGCCTGAGGAAGTCCCCTTCGCCGCCAAGGCGACCGGCTATGGCCTGCCGGGCTTGCGCGTTGACGGCAACGACTTCCTGGCGGTGTGGGCAGTGACCCAATGGGCGGCCGAACGGGCGCGCAAAAACGGTGGCGCGACCTTGATCGAGCTGTTTACCTACCGCGTCTCCGGCCACTCGACCAGCGACGACCCGACCAAGTACCGTCCGGCCGACGAACAGGCGCACTGGCCGCTCGGCGATCCGCTCGACCGGCTGAAAGCCCACCTGATCGCCATCGGCGAATGGGACGAAGCGCGCCATCAGGCGCTCAGCGACGAACTGGAGGCCGGCATCCGCGCCGCCATCAAGGAAGGCGAGGCCGTCGGCACGCTCGGCGAATCCAAGCCGCCGGTGAAGGAGATGTTCGAGGGGGTGTTCAAGGAGCCCGACTGGCGCCATATCGAGCAGCGCCGCGAGCTGGGGGTTTGACGATGGATACGGCAGCCCGCGACATGAAGATCAACAATACCGGCGTGAAGACGATGAACATGATCCAGGCGCTCAACAGCGCCCTGGACGTGACCCTGGCCCACGATCCAGATACGCTCGTTTTCGGCGAGGATGTCGGCTATTTCGGCGGCGTTTTCCGCGTCACTGACAAGTTGCAGGAAAAATATGGCCTGACGCGCTGCTTCGACACGCCGATTGCTGAAGGCGGCATCGTGGCGGCGGCCATCGGCATGGGCGCCTATGGCCTGCGCCCCATCGTCGAGATCCAGTTTGCCGACTATATCCTGCCCGCCTTCGACCAGCTGGTTTCAGAAGCGGCGCGCCTGCGCTATCGGTCGGGCGGCGAGTTCTGGGCGCCTCTGACCGTGCGCTCGCCCTACGGCGGCGGCATCTTCGGCGGCCAGACCCACAGCCAGTCGCCGGAGGCGATTTTCGCCCACATCACCGGCCTGAAGACGGTCATCCCGTCCAACCCGTACGACGCCAAGGGCTTGCTGATCGCCTCGATCGAGTGCGACGACCCGGTTATCTTCCTCGAACCCAAGCGCATCTATAACGGTCCGTTCGACGGCGATCATGAGGCCAAGGTCAAGACCTGGGCCGGCCACGACAAGGCGGAGGTGCCGGAAGGCTATTATTCCGTGCCGCTGGGCAAGGCGGCGACCGTGCGCGAAGGCCGGGACGTCACCGTGATCGCCTACGGCACCATGATCCATGTCGCCCAGGCGGCCATCGAAAAGAGCGGCGTCGATGCCGAACTGATCGACCTGCGCTCGATCGTGCCGCTCGATGTCGACGCTATCGTCGCTTCGGTCAAGAAGACCGGCCGTTGCGTCGTTGTCCATGAGGCCTCACGCTTCTCGGGCTTCGGCGCGGAACTGTCGGCTCTGGTGCAGGAGCGCTGTTTCTGGCATCTCAAGGCGCCGATCGATCGCGTCGCCGGCTGGGACACCCCCTATCCGCATGCCTTCGAGTGGGACTATTTCCCCGGCCAGGGCCGCATCGTGACGGCGCTCAAGAAAGTCATGGAAGCCTAGATGGGACTCTATCTGTTCAGACTGCCCGATGTCGGTGAAGGCGTGGCCGAGGCCGAAATCGGCGCCTGGCACGTCAAAGCCGGCGAAACCGTCAAGGAAGACCAGCCGCTGGTCGATGTCATGACCGACAAGGCGTCGGTTGAGATCACCTCGCCGGTGACAGGCCAGGTGCTGGCGGTTCATGGCGCGGTCGGCGATTTCATGCCGGTCGGCAGCGCCATCGTCGAGATCGAGGTCGAGGGCGCCGGCAATGCCGAAGCGGCCGCCGCCGCCCGGCCCGAACCGGCCAAGGTCGAAGTTGCCGCCCCGGCGAAGGCGCCGGAGCCGCAAAAGGCTCCTGAACCCGCGCCGGTGGCCGCCAAGGCGCTCCCGTCTATTCAACCTGAGGCTTTCACTACACGCGGTGAGGGCGATGCACCCCTCGCTTCGCCGGCCACCCGCCGCCGCGCCTTCGATATGGGCATAGCCCTGCAGTTCGTCCCCGGTTCCGGTCCCGGTGGACGCATCACGCCGGAAGACCTCGACGCCTATATCGCTTCGGGCGGGCAAAAGGCGCGCCCCGCGAGCTCGGGTTACGCCAAGGCCTCGGCGGTGCATGAGGTCAAGATCGTCGGCCTGCGCCGCAAGATTGCCGAGAAGATGCAGGAGGCCAAGCGCCGCATTCCGCATTTCTCCTATGTCGAGGAATTCGACATGACCGCGCTGGAAGCGCTGCGCAAGGACCTGAACACCAACCGCAGCGAAGGCCAGCCCAAGCTGACCCTGCTGCCGTTCTTCATGCGCGCCGTCGTCGTCCTGCGGGCCGAATTCCCCAGCATCAACGCCCGTTATGATGACGAGGCCGGGGTCTTGCACACCTATGAGCCAGTCCATATCGGTATCGCGACCCAGACGCCCGGCGGGCTGATGGTGCCGGTCGTGCGCCATGTCGAGGCGCTTGACCTGTGGCAATGCGCCGAGGAAATGAGCCGCGTCACCCAGGCCGCGCGCGATGGCCGCGCCACGCGCGAGGAACTGTCGGGCTCGACGATCACCCTGACCAGTCTCGGCACGCTTGGCGGCATCGCCGCCACGCCGGTGATCAATGCGCCGGAAGTGGCCATCCTGGGCCCCAACAAGCTGGTTGACCGGCCCGTCGTCAGGGACGGACAGGTCGTGGTGCGCACCATGATGAACCTGTCGACCTCGTTCGATCACCGCATCGTCGACGGTTATGACGCCGCGTCTTACGTCAGTCGCCTGAAGCGCCTGATCGAGCAGCCCGCCCTCCTGTTCATAGGCCGCCCGTGAGCCGCATCGACACTCAGGTTCTTGTCATCGGCGGCGGTCCCGGCGGCTATGTCGCCGCCATCCGTTGCGGCCAGCTTGGCCTGAAGACCGTGCTGGTCGACCGCGACCGGCTGGGCGGGACCTGCCTGATCCGCGGCTGCATTCCGTCCAAGGCGCTGATCCATGCCGCCACCGAGTTCGAAGGTATGGCGGAGGCGGCGAAAGCGCCGCGTTTCGGTATTTCGCTGGCCGCGCCGCCGAAGCTCGACTTCGCGGCGATGATCGGCTGGAAGGAAGGCATTGTCGACCGTCTGTCGGGCGGCGTGGCCGGGCTGCTCAAGAAGGCCGGCGTGACGGCGATCAGCGGCTCGGCCCGTTTTGTCGACGCCAAGACCTGTCAGGTGGCGACCGCCGACGGCGAGACGAAGATTGTCGCCGAGCACGTCATCCTGGCCACGGGCTCGCTGCCGGTTCAATTGCCGCACCTGCCGTTCGGCGGCGACATTATTTCCTCGACCGAAGCTCTGGCCTTGAACGAAGTGCCGCAAAACCTTGTCGTGGTCGGCGCCGGTTATATCGGCATGGAACTCGGCATTGCCTATGCCAAGCTCGGCGCGAAGGTGGCCGTGGTCGAAGCTCAGGCGCAAATCCTGCCGCTCTATGACGCCAGGCTGGTCGAGCCGGTCAAACGCTGGTCGGAAAAGCACGGCATCGTCTTCCACCTCGGCGCCCAGGCGATGGCGCAGAAGGGCAAGGGACTGGAGATCAAGACCGCCGGCGACGAAACCCAGGTCCTGCCCGCCGACAAGATTCTCGTCACCGTCGGCCGCAGGCCCAATACCGAGGGCTGGGGGCTGGAAGAGATGGCCGTCGCCATGGACGGCCGTTTTGTCAAGGTCGATGAGCGCTGCGCCACCTCGACCCGCAATGTCTGGGCCATCGGTGACCTGGTTGGCGAGCCGATGCTGGCGCACAAGGCCTCGGCACAAGGCGAAATGGTCGCCGAAATCATCGCCGGCAAGAAGCGCCGCTTCGATCCACTCGCCATTCCGGCGATCTGCTTCACTGAACCTGAGATTATCAATGTCGGCCTTGGGCCGGATGCACCGGACACCTTACAAGGTCAGTTCCCGCTGGCTGCCAACGGCCGGGCACTATCCATGGAAGCCGGCGATGACGGCGGTTTCATTCGTGTCATCGCCCGCAAGTCCGATCACCGCATCATCGGCATCCAGGCGGTCGGCCGCCATATTTCGGAACTGTCGGCGGCCTTTACCAATCTGATCGAGATGGGCGCGGTGCTGGAAGACGTAGCGGGCATTATTCATGCTCATCCGACGGTCGGCGAATGCCTGCACGAAGCCTGCCTGAAGGCGCTAGGCCACGCCATTCATATCTAGGCCGCGCATGGCCGCGTAAAGCTCGGTGTCGAAGCCGCACAGGTGCTGCAGCGTTTCCGAACGATCGACACGAAGGACGAAGGTCTCCTCAGTTGGGTGTTTGCGGCGGCGCGGGCCGAAGAGAAAGGCGGGGAGGCGGAAGCGGATCATGGCGGTACTCCTTACCCCGCCAATCTAGCCGCTAGGCGCATAACGGCGCGATGGGAAAGCTATGTCGTGGTGCCAAGAAACGGTTAAGGGACGGCCTTATGCCGCGCCTATGCGGAGCAGGGCGGCGGCATGAGGCGCCAGGGCCTGGGTATAGCGGCCCGTGAAAGCGCCGATGTCCTGCCGGGCCCACAGGTCGCGCACCCTGACCGCGCCTTTCAAGCCAAGCGCGGCGAAATCGAAGGCGGCCGTCTTGGCCGTGTCACTGATGTTGAACAACGCCAGATAATGGCCGCTGGTATCGGCCGTGGCCGTCCAGACACGGATATCGTCCGCAAACCAGTGCGGCTGATTGTCATGGCTGGCCTGGTTGACCGCCAGGACCTCGTCGTTGGTCAGCAGGTCAAGGGTCGCCTGGTCGAGCGCGCGCAGGTCGCCGCCCATGATCAATGGCGAGCGCGCAATCGACCACAAGGTTATCAGGGTCTTCTGCTCGTCGGGCGTGAACTTGCTGTCGCGGCTGCCGAGCGCCAGCCGGCCTAGCGGCAGCATATCGGCGTCGGGCCAGTGGCCGGGCTGGCGGAAGGCGTTCCAAGCCTCCAGACGGGTAAACTGCGCCTTGAGCAGCGGCCATTCATCCCAGAAATCATCGCTGATGCGCCACATCTGGGCATGTTTTCGCACGTGTTCGGCCCGCGCCAGCGGCGTTTCTCCCGGTGAAAGGCTGAGAATGATCGGCCGGCCGCATCGGGCAATGGCTGAATGGGCGGCTTCAATTTCCGGCGCATGGGCGTCGTAGGGCCGGCTCATGTCATCCATCTTGACGAAATCGACGCCCCATTGGGCGAACAGCCTGAACACGCTGTCGTAATAGGCCTGCGCCCCCGGTTTGCTCATGTCGACGCCATACATGTCCGGGTTCCACGGACAGATGCTGCTCGTGTTGGCAATGTCGCGGGCATGGAAGTTTGCACCTAGAACAGGCAGGTTGTGCTCGACCGCCAGGCGCGGAATGCCGCGCATCAGGTGGACGCCGAACTTCAACCCCAGCCCATGGATCTGGTCCGCGATCGGCTTGAAACCGGCGCCGTTGACGCTCGACGGAAAGCGGTTGGGCGCCGGCAGCAGGCGGCCATAGTCATCCATGGCCGGCGTCGGGTGTTCGTTATAGGCGTAGGACCTGGCCTCGGGCTCATACCACTGGATATCGATCGTGAAGATCGTATAGCCGCGCGGCTTCAGCCTGTCCGCCATGATACGGGCCGTTTCGAGCGCCTGGTCTTCGGTGATGGTGGTGGCGAAGGAATTCCAGCTGTTCCAGCCCATCGGCGGGGTGGGCGCCAACAGGACGGGAGCGTGTGTTTTGGCTTTGGCGGAAGCGGCGAGGGCAAGACCGCCAGTGAGGGTGAACATATGGCGGCGGTTCAGATTCATGGTTTTCTTCCCCATAGGAGATGTTGGCAGGATGTGACGAAAACCGTTGCTTCGAGACACGGAGCGGAGCGTACTTAAGTACGTGAGCACCGTAACGCAGCGAATCGGCGGTTTGCAGGCCACCCTGGCAACATCTTTAGTGATTATCCCTTGGCAGTCCTTTGGTCTGGGCGATGCGCTGGAAGGGGACGGCGTCCTCGAGGCATGCGCCGGTGTCCATCTGGCCGACGGTTCTGCGCTGCATGGCCTGCCACGGCGTCTGGCTGGCCGGGTAGGAGAAGCCGCCACTGGCCTCGAGCTCCGCGCGGCGTTGCGAAAGCTCCGCATCTCTGATCAGCACATTGACGGTGTTGGCCTTGAGATCGACCCGGACCCGGTCGCCGGTCCTGAGCAGGGCGAGGTTGCCGCCGGCCGCCGCCTCCGGGCTG
>CAYYTA010000067.1:0-179987 GCA_964474575.1 uncultured Caulobacteraceae bacterium
CCTGCTCAAGGATTCGCCGCCCGACCTGTTCGCGCGGCAGCTGGCCCAGCTCGGCCAGGGCCTACCGGCGCTGTCGCCCTCCGTCGCCCGCCGCATCATGGACCACTTCCGCTCGACCGCCGTCGCCCTGCAGCCGGACGCCATGCTGAGCCCGCGCGAGCAGGACGTGCTTGGCCTCATCTCCAAAGGCCTGCGCAATGCCGACGCGGCCCAGGCGCTGGGCCTGACCGAAAACACCGTCGCCAGCCACATCAAGTCGATCTATTCCAAGCTCGGCATCACCTCGCGCGCCGAAGCCGCCATCCATGCCCAGCGCATGGGTCTGACGCGGCCGTGATGTTGACGCCGTCATCTCCGGCGGCATAGGGTGCAACCGGGGTCGCGGGACGCGGGCCGTCCCGGCGCCGCAAGCCCTACTCGGATAGTCAATGCCCCTGCTCGACAAAGACGCCACCCATCCCATCCGCACGCCCGACGGCACCCTGGTGCCGACGGCGGCCTACCTGAAAAACGTCATCGACCATCCGCGCTGGGCGGTCGGCGACTACAGCTATGCCAGCAACCTGACCGCGCCCACCGACTGGGCGCAGACCCTGGCGCCCTATCTCTTCGCCTTCAGCCGCGAGACACTGACCATCGGCCGCTTCTGCCAGTTTGCCCACGGCACGGTGTTCATCACCTCTTCGGCCAACCACCCGATGGCCGGGTTCTCGACCTATCCCTTCCGCATCTTCAAGCCGGAAACCATGGCCGATTACCTGAACCTGCCGGTGAAGGACACAGTCATCGGCAACGACGTCTGGACCGGCCACGGTGTCATGGTCATGCCGGGTATCACCCTCGGCGACGGCGCCATCATCGCCGCCGGTTCGGTGGTGACGAAGGATGTGCCGCCCTATGCCATCGCCGGCGGCAATCCGGCGCGGGTCATCCGCATGCGTTTTCCGGACGATGTCATGGCCGATCTGCTCGCCATCCGCTGGTGGGACTGGGATATCGCCCGCATCGAGGCCAGCCTCGCCGCCATCGAAGGCGCCGACATTGCCGCTCTGAGGGCGGGCTGACAGCTTACGTCGGCGCGGCGCAATGCCTTTTGATGAAATCGGCATGGCGCGGCGCATCCTTCGCCATGGCCTGAACATCGGCGCGAATATTGCGCGTCAGGTCCCTGAGGTCGCCGAGCGCGAAATTGTCGGCGAACGGGTCGTAGGCGCGGGGGCTTATGCCAAAGCCGTCATACATGCACAGCCACGACGGGTCGAAGAAGCTTTCGCCTTCGTAGCGCACGAACAGGCCGCGTGTCCTGAACGCCTCAATCTTGGTCATCAGGGTGTCGGGCAGGCTCATCTCGCGGCAGCGCCGCCACAGCTCGCCCTCGCGCCGGGTGGCGCAGTAATGCAGGATGATGAAGTCGCGGATGCGCTCGTGCTCGATCACCGACAGGCGGTTATATTCCGCCGCCAGGCCGGGATCGCAGTCGGCATTGGGGAACAGGTTCAAGAGCTTGAAGATGCCGGCCTGGATCAGGGTGATGCTGGTCGATTCCAGCGGCTCCAGGAAGCCCGACGACAGGCCGATGGCGATGACGTTCTTCTCCCAGAAGCGCTCGGCATGACCGGCGGCGAAGCGGACAAAATTGGCATTGGCCAGGGTTTCGCCGTCAAGCTGGGCGCGTAAGGCGCGCTCCGCCTCGGCGTCGGAGATCAGGTCGCTGGCATAGACATAGCCGTTGCCGACGCGGTGCTGCAAAGGAATGCGCCACATCCAGCCGGCCTCCTTGGCCGTCGAGCGCGTGAGGGGTGCGAGATCATTTGCATCCATATGTTTGCAGGGCAAGGCCACCGCCCGGTCGCACGGCAGCCAGTTGCGCCAGTCGCGGTAACCGACGCCGAGGGTCTTTTGCAGCAACAGGCTCCGGAAGCCTGAACAGTCGATGAACAGGTCGCCCGAGACCATCGCTCCGGTGTCGAGCCGCACGCTTTCGACGAAGCCGCTTTCGGCGTTCTGCTGGACCTCGGTGATGCGGGCATCGATGCGCATCACGCCGCCCTGTTCGGCATGGCCGCGCAAGGTTCGGGCGAACAGCGAGGCGTCGAACTGCACCGCCCAGTCATAGACCTGGAAATCGGCTCTGGGATTTGGATCCGCGGGCGCGAAATTGCCGGCATAGGCCATTTCGGCGCCGAGGCAGCAGGCGTCGAGCGGATGATCCTCGCCGGCTTCGGCCAGTCTCTGGTGCAGGTGATGGAAATCGACCGGCCCGGCCTGGATGCCGTAGCGGCCGAAGGAATGGAAGAAACGGTGGCCGTCCTCGCGCCAGTCGCGGAATTCGATGCCGAGCTTGAAGGTGGCGTTGGTCGCCTTCATCAGCTCATAGGTGTCGAGGCCCAGCGATTGGAAATAGGTGCGGATGGCGGGAACCGTCGCCTCGCCGACGCCGACCGTGCCGATCTCCGACGACTCGATCAGGGTCACCGATGCACCGCGCACCGACAATCTTTGAATGAGCGAGGCCGCCGTCATCCAGCCGGCGGTGCCGCCGCCGACAATGACCACGCGCTGGACCGGGCGCGGGCTCATATCCGCGAAATCAGGGTATGGCGGCGCACGGCCGGGCGCGCCGTCGGCACGCGCCCAGGGACTCTGTTGAGCTTGATCAGCCCCTCGGGTTCGCCCCACAGGTCGTAGGCGTCGGCGCGGGTGACCTTGGCCCTGGCGTAATCGCCGGCCTTCAGCCCAGTGAAGCCCTTGAGGAAGATGTGGCCGTCGATTTCCGGTGCGTCGCCTTTGGTGCGCGCGATCGCCGTGCCGTCATTGCGGATATCGTCGACCAGGACGTCCTGGATCGATCCGACCTTGGCGGTGAGTTTCTGCGCCGAGATGCGCGACGCCACGGCCATGAAGCGGGCGAGGCGGTCCTGCTTGACCTCTTCGGGCACATGGCCGGGCAGATGCTGCGCCGGCGCGCCCTCGACATTCTCATAGGCAAAGGCGCCGACGCGGTCGATTTGCGCCGCTTCCAGCCAGTCAAGCAGCAGGTTGAAATCGGCCTCGGTCTCGCCCGGGAAGCCGACGACGAAGGTCGAGCGGATCGTGATATCGGGGCAAACCTCGCGCCAGCTCATCAAACGCTCAAGCGTCTTGTCCTGGTTGCCCGGCCGCTTCATGCTTTTCAGGATCTTGGGGCTGGCGTGCTGGAACGGGATGTCGAGATAGGGCAGGATCCTGCCCTCGGCCATCAGCGGAATGACGCTGTTCACATGCGGGTAGGGGTAGACATAGTGCATCCGGACCCAGATGCCGAGTTCGCCCAGGCCCCGCGACAGGTCCTCGAACGAGGCGTGCCGGTTTTGTCCGCGCCATTCGCTTTGCGCATATTTGATATCGAGCCCGTAGGCCGAGGTATCCTGGCTGACGACCAGCAGTTCCTTGACCCCTGATTTCGCCAATGTCTCCGCCTCGCGCAGCACCTCGGCGACCGGCCGCGACGCCAGGTCGCCGCGCAAACTCGGGATGATGCAGAACGAGCAGCGGTGGTCGCAGCCCTCGGATATCTTGAGATAGGCGTAGTGTTTCGGCGTCAACCGCACGCCCGGATCGTTTTCGGGAACCAAAGGCCGGAACGGATCGGGCTTCGGCGGAACGATGGTATGGACGGCGTCCATCACCGCGTCATACTGGTGCGCGCCGGTGATCGCCGCCACCTTGGGGAAGCGCGAACGGATCAGTTCCTCTTCGCCGCCCATGCAGCCGGTGACCACGACCTTGCCGTTCTTCGCCATGGCCTCGCCGATGGCGTTCAGGCTCTCTTCCTTGGCGGAATCGAGGAAGCCGCAGGTATTGACCACGACCACGTCCGCCCCCTGATAATCGGCGGCGGTGGCGTAACCCTCGCCGCGCAGGCGGGTCAGGATGCGTTCGGAATCGACCAGGGCCTTGGGACAGCCCAGGCTGACAAAGCCGACGCGGGGGGCATCCACTTTCGGCGCAACGGATTGGGGATCACTCATTAATAACTTGCTTTTTGGGGGAGGATCGGGATTTAAGCCGCTTTATCCCAAATTCAATCCCATTGGAACCGATCATGCTGCTCTTTGCCGATACCGCCGACACGAAAGTCCTGGCCGAACTCAAGGAAACCGGCCTGATCGACGGCGTCACCACCAATCCGACGATCATTGCCAAATCCGGCCGCAACATGTTCGAGGTCATCAAGGAAATCTGCGACCTGATCGACGGTCCGATCTCGGCCGAGGTGGCGGCGACCGACGCGCCCACCATGATCAGGGAAGGCGAGAAGCTGGCCAAGATCGCCACCAATGTCGTCATCAAGGTGCCGCTGACCTTCGAAGGCCTGAAGGCGACCAGGGAATTCTCGTCGCAAGGCCTGATGACCAATGTCACCCTGTGCTTTTCGGTCAACCAGGCCCTGCTGGCCGCCAAGGCCGGCGCGACCTTCGTCTCGCCGTTCGTCGGCCGGCTGGATGACCAGGGCGCCGACGGCATGCAGCTGATCCACGATATCCGCGCGCTTTACGACAATTACGACTTCGACACCGACATTCTGGCGGCGTCCCTGCGCAATCCGGCCCATGTGGCGGCGGCGGCTCTGGCGGGGGCTGACTGCGCCACCCTGCCACCGCAGACCTTCAAGGACATGATCAAGCATCCGCTGACCGACAAGGGGCTGGAGACGTTCCTGGCCGATTGGGCGAAGACGGGGCAGTCGATCCTGTAATGGGGTCTGGGGGTGAGAAGCGAAGGTTTGCCGCATGGCAAACCTTATGAAATTGAGACTGAATGTCTCGATTTCCGCGCCGAACGCCCAAAGCCATGCGGCGGGCGGCCCCAGAATCTTCAAATCTTTTCTGTTTTCGGCCCTTCGGGCCGGAACAGAAAAGATATAAGGTTTTGTGGGGGCACGGACCCCACACCCCAATACAGCGAGCCGCCATGCCCGAACTGCCCGAAGTCGAAACCGTCAGGCGCGGGCTGGAGCCATGGCTTGCCGGTGCGAAGCTGTCGGACGTGCGCCTGCACCGTAAAAACCTGCGCTACGATTTCCCCAGGGACTTCGCCAGACGGCTGGACGGCGCGGAGGTGCTGCAGCTTGAGCGGCGGGCGAAGTACATCCTGGCCTGGCTCGATACCCAGGAAGTGTGGGTCACCCACCTTGGCATGACCGGCCGTTTTCAGATCGAGGAAGCCCGGCTCGACGGCAACTATTATCACGCTCTCGAAACCGGCGGCAAACACCTGCATTTCCAGGTCACGGCCACGCAAAAGGACAAATCCGCCCGCATCGACTTCTACGATCCGCGCCGCTTCGGCTTCATGCTGCTGATGAGCCCGGCCGAACTCTACGCCAGCAAGTGGTTCCAGGGCCTCGGCGTCGAACCGCTGTCCGACGATCTCGACGGCCAGTTCCTGCTCGACCGCGCCAGGGGCCGTAAAGTCAACCTCAAGGCGCTGCTGATGGCGCAGGGCCTGATCGCCGGCCTCGGCAATATCTATGTCTGCGAGGCCCTGTGGCGCGCCCGCCTGTCGCCCGACCACGTCGCCGGCACGCTGAAAAGGAAAGAGGCCGAGGCCCTGGTCGCCGCCATCAAGACGGTGCTCGAGGAGGCGGTCGCCGCCGGCGGATCGTCGATCAGCGACTTCGCCGCCGCCGACGGCGAACTCGGCTACTTCCAGCACCGCTTCTGCGTTTACGACCGCAAGGGCCAGCCGTGCCCGCGCCACGACGGCGGCACCATCGAACGCAAGGTCCATCAGGGCCGGTCGAGCTTCTTTTGCCCTGTCTGTCAGCTCTGAGCGCCACCGCCAGGCAGGGGCGACGGAGCGGATTCGGCGAGCAGCGGCCCGACCGTGGCCGCGAACGTCTCGTAGCTGAACGACATCGCCCGGGCGTAGCGCAAGGTGCCGTCGCGGCCGATGACGTAGTTGGTCGGCACGGCGCCGCCGATGGTGCCGTAGGAGAAGCTGTCGATGCGCGTAACCAGCGGGAACGACAGGACCGAGGCCAGCGGCTTCAACTCGCTGTCCGCCACCGTGTCGTCAACCGTGACCGCGAAAACCTTGAGGTCGTCGCCGGCCCTTTTGCGGACATAGGCGTCGATCATCGGCAGCTCGGCCTTGCACGGTCCGCACCACACCGCCCAGTAGTTGAGGACGATCACCTTGCCGGCCAGGTCGGCCAGCTTGACTTTCTGGTGGTCGAAGGTTGTCAGGGTGAATTTGGGCGCCGGCTGGCCGATGACCGCCCTTGCCGATGCCGGTGCTCCGAACGCCAGGGCCGCGCCCGCGCAGACGCCTGCGGTTATCACTGTGCGGCGATCCATGATCCCCTCCCGGAAAAGACGGACCGAGACTAACGCCGGATGGATTTTGCGGCAAGAGTCCGGTAGTTATGTCCCATTGTGCATAAAAAACGTTACGCGCTTGCGAAAAGCGCCGAACGGCGATTGACCGGCAAGGCGTCATCAGTTATATCCCGCCGCTCCGAAATTCCGGTCCGCCCCAATCGTCATAAGCGAAAGGCGGGCGTACCACACTAATCGTTCAGGTGATGAATGGCCAATAATCCCGGCGCCCGCAAGGCGATCCGCAAGATCGCCCGCCGTACCGACGTCAACAAGGCGCGCCGCTCGCGTGTGCGCACCTTCTTCCGCAAGTTCGAAGAAGCGGTTTCCGCCGGCGATGTCGCCGTTGCCAAGGCCGCCTTTGTCGAGGCGCAGTCCGAGCTGATGCGCGCCGTCTCCAAGGGTGTGGTCCACAAGAATACCGGCTCGCGCAAGGTGTCGCGCCTGGCCGCCCAGCTGAAGAAGCTCGACACCGCCACGGCGTGAGTTGAGGCCGCGTAAACTGGCCCCGCAGGGTCAGGCTTTTGAGTTCACAAAGCAATTTTCTGCTGTTTTGACCCGGCTTCCGCAGCGGAAGCCGGGGGCGGAATTCGTTGCGCCCGCAACGGTTTGACCGTCTTTTTACGCTTCGTAAAATTATGGTTAAAATGTCATACCAATTTCTCTTTGCGAGCGAACAGGTTAGGCGAGTCAATCAAAAATTCGGCCCTTCCGTGAAATTATCTGCATTGACCGGGCGTGTCGAAACGTTAATTTGAGTTTGCCGGCGGGATCGTACGGGAACGGACGATTTCGGCGAAGCGGAAACAGGAAACTTCCGCGCCCGGTATCCTGACATCATGCGCCGGCCTGCCGGCAAATATGGTCTTTCGCCACGGTAGTCCGCGCTTCGCGTGTCTGGTGCGGCGAAACGACGGGCGGTCCTTTTCTCTTTCGCTCAGGAGGGGAATAATGGCTGTCCGGGTGCATCCCGAAACGTGTAATTTACGTTTCGGATCAAGGTGCGCGCAGAAGCAAAGCGGACGTGTCGGCCTTGTGGTGAGGGCGGGCCGCGTTCGCAAATCCTGAAGGCGTCGTCCGGGAATGGGCCGGAACCGCTTCGGGGTTTGAATCGTACACCAAGCGGCACGTTCCCTGGGCGTCGTGGCGAGGTGAGTAACAGTAACGTGGGGCAAAAAAACGGGGCGATAACCAATGCCAAGCATTACAAGCTGGTCGCCGACGCAACCTGATATGGTGTGGGCGAAAGTATCGGCGGTTCTCCGCAGGGAGTTGGGCGAAGGCCCGTTCAATTCATATGTCGCGCTGTCGAATGTGCGGACGGGACCTTACGGTGACGTGATCCTGGTCACGCCCACGGCCTATGCGCGCGACTGGATGACCAAGAACGCCAAGAAACGCACGCAGGAACTGTGGTTGCAGAACGATCCGGACGCCCGCGTCCTCGATATCAAGTCGCGCGTCGACTATGAGGACGAGACGCGTGTCCAGCCCCAGGCGCCGCTGCCGCGCGATACCGCGCCGGTCGTTCCCGCCGTTTCGACACCGGTGGCAGCCGAGCCGCCGGCGCCGCTGGCCCCGCGTGTCAACGGGCTCCAGGACCGTCTGACCTTCGACACCTTCGTCGCCGGCCGCGGCAATGAATTCGCCTACGCCATGTCGCGCCAGGTGGCGTCGTGGGCCGACGGCCACTTCAACCCGGTCTTCCTGCACGGCCCCTATGGCTACGGCAAGACGCACCTCCTGAACGCCATCGGCTGGGAAGCCGCCGCGCGCCGTCCGGGCGCCCGCATCGTCTACCTGACGGCCGAGAAGTTCACCTCGACCTTCGTCAAGGCGCTGATGGACAAGTCGACCTCGGCCTTCAAGGACGAGGTGCGCGGCGCCGACCTGCTGCTGGTCGACGATGTCCACTTCATCGGCGGCAAGACGTCGAGCCAGGAGGAGCTGTTTCACACCCTGACCTCGCTGATCGAGAACAACCGTCGCGTCGTCTTTACCGCCGACCGGCCGCCGGCCCAGCTCAGCGAGATCGAGCCGCGCCTGCGTTCGCACCTGTCGTCGGGCCTTGTCTGCGCGCTGGACGTCGCCGACCAGAGCCTGCGCATGGGCATCGTCGAGCGCAAGCTGGAGCAGCTGTCCCAGCGTCTGGGCAGTCCGCAGAACCCGCGTCCGGAAGTGCTGCATTTTCTCGCCGACCGCGTGCCCGGGTCGATCCGCGAGCTGGAAGGGGCCGTCAACACGCTGGTGGCCTCCGCCGGCGCTGCTCTTGGGAGTCTGACATTGGAACAAGCCATGGCGCTGCTGCAGCCGAACCTGAAGGTGGCGGTCGAACGCCGCGTGACCGTGGACGAGATCCAGAAGCTGACATCGGACCATTTCGGGCTCAAGCAGGCGGACTTGCTGTCCGAGCGCCGCACGCGTTCGGTGGCGCGTCCGCGCCAGGTGGCGATGTGGCTGTGCAAGCAGCACACGACGCGGTCGTATCCTGATATTGGCCGGCGCTTCGGCGGCCGCGACCACACGACGGTGCTGCATGCGGTCAAGAAGGTCGAGGAGCTGTTGCAGAGCGACGACCAGATCGCGCGCGACGTTGAGGCCCTGACGCGGAAGTTGCGCAGCAACTAGGCGCGTCGACTTAACTTTCATGACGCGCAAGCTCAGGAGCAACTAATGGGGCGTGGGGTCCTTGGACCCCACATCTTTTCTTCCTTCTTTTTCCGTCTCGGCCCTTCGGGCCGGAGCGGAAAAAGAAAAAAGGGAAGGCTTGGGGCCACGGGCCCCAAACCCCGTTAGTCATTCTTGATCTTTGCGTCTGATCGTCTAATGTCCGCCTCCCGGTTCTGCCAGAAGGCGAGTCGGACCAGGGGAATGACAGGACCTACCAGCATGCAGTTTACCATCGAACGGGGTGCGCTTCTGAAGGCGCTGGGCCATGTGCAGAACGTGGTCGAACGGCGCAACACCATCCCCATCCTGTCCAATGTCCTGCTGTCGGCCGAAAATGGCCAGGTGGCGTTTTCGGCCACCGATCTCGACATGGAGATCGTCGACGCCGCCGAGGCCATCGTCTCCGTGCCCGGCCAGATCACGGCCCCGGCCCACACCCTCTACGAAATCGTCCGCAAGCTGCCCGAAGGCGCCGATGTCGAGCTGCGCTACGCCGCCGGCGACGACCCGCGCCTCAATGTCTCGGCCGGCCGTTCGCGCTTTGCCCTGCCGGTCTTGCCCGCCGGCGACTTCCCGATCATGTCGGGCGACCACGACGGCGTCACCTTCTCGATCCTGCGCGATGACCTGAAGCGCCTGATCGACAAGACGCGTTTCGCGGTTTCGACCGAGGAAACCCGCTACTACCTCAATGGCCTCTACCTGCATACGCTGGTCGAGGACGGCTCTGGCTACCTGCGCGCCGTGGCCACCGACGGCCACCGCCTGGCGCTCGCCGAAATGCCGGCGCCCGACGGCGCCCAGGGCGCGGCCGGCGTCATCATCCCGCGCAAGACCATCGACCAGGCCCGCCGACTGCTTGACGACGGCTCCGGCCATGTCGAAATGAGCATTTCGGCCGCCAAGGTGCGCTTCCGCTTCGGCAATGCCTCGCTGACCTCGAAGATCATCGACGGTTCGTTCCCCGACTACGGCCGTGTCATCCCCAAGACCAACGACAAGATCATGGGCGTCGACACTGGCGTTCTGTCGCGCGCCGTCGACCGCGTCTCGACCATCTCGGCGGAAAAGTCGCGCTCGGTGAAGATGGCGATCGAGCCCGGCCGCCTGACCCTGTCGGTGCGCAATATCGAAGCCGGCGCCGCCACCGAGGAGGCCGAGATCGACTACGATTCCGACAGCCTCGATATCGGCTTCAACGCCCGCTATATCCTCGACGTCATGGGCCAGATCGGCGGCGACAATGTCGAGCTGCGCTTCTCCGACGCCTCGTCGCCGACCCTGGTGATCGACCCGGCCGACAATGGCGTGCAGTATGTGCTGATGCCGCTCAGAGTATAAAAACATGAGGTTCGCTCCTTCCTTCCCCGTTCACGGGGAAGGTGGCATTTTGCCCTTGCAAAATGACGGAAGGGGGAACCGTCGTATAAACCACGTCTGGCGTTGAACATTTTGTCTCGCCTTTTTCCCCTTTCCGTCGTCGCTGCGCTCCGCCACCTTCCCCGTGAACGGGGAAGGAAAAGTCAGCGGTGACCATCATGCTGCCGCACCCCCTGCAACACCTGTCGCTGACCGATTTCCGTTCCTACGAACGGCTCGATTTCGACGTCGCCGGCCGCAACGTCTATCTGTTCGGCCCCAACGGCGCCGGCAAGACCAACCTGCTCGAAGCCATCAGCGTCCTCAACCCCGGCAAGGGCCTGCGCGGCGCGGCCTTTTCCGAGCTTGGGCGGCGCCTGCCGGATGAGACGCGTGGACGGTCATGGGGCGTCGCCGCCCGTCTGCACACCGGCGAGGACGAGGTCCACCTCGGCACCGGCGCCGACCCGCGCGACGCCAACAAGCGCATCGTCCGCATCGATGGCGAGACCGTGCCCGCTGCCCGCCTGCTTGACCACATCCGCCTGATCTGGCTGACCCCGGCGCATGACCGCCTGTTCGTCGAGGCGCGTTCGGAGCGCTTACGCTTTTACGACCGCCTCGTCTACGCCGCCGAACCCGCCCATGCCGCCACCGTCGCCGCCTATGAAAAGGCCATGCGCGAACGCTTGCGATTGCTGACCGATGGGCTTGCCAGTGAAAGAGGGGCCGACGCCGCCTGGCTCGACGCCCTCGAAGACCGCCTGGCCACCTCGGGCCGCCAGATGATCGCCGCCCGCCGGGCCGCGCTCACCGCCCTGCAGGACGAGATCGACCGCCACCAGGGCGCGTTCCCCAAGGCGGACCTGACCCTGAGCGACGAGCATGCGACCGGCGGGGTGAAAGGGGAGGATTTGGCCGAAGGTTTCCGCCGCGCCCGCGCTCGCGACGCCGCCGCCGGCCGCTCGCTCTACGGCCCGCACCGCATGGACCTCGGCGTCGTCCACCGCGAGCGCAGCCGCCCCGCCGCCGACTGTTCGACCGGCGAGCAGAAGGCGCTTCTGCTCAACATTATCCTCGCCCAGGGGGCGCGGCTTGGAAGTCCTGCGGATGCCGGGATGTCGGCGTCCGGCAAGGACGCCAATCTTGTCTTACAGGAAAATAGGCCGCCCGAGCCTATGCGAGGAGCCCAGCGGCGCGTGAGCGGAAAACAACTTCATCCAATACTTCTATTGGATGAAGTCGCGGCCCATCTCGACCCGGTCCGGCGCCATGCTTTGTTTGACGAGACCCATGCTTTGGGCCTACAAACTCTCTTTACAGGCACCGATCTTGGCCTGTTCGACGGCCTGAAATCGCGCGCCCTGGGCGTCCGCGTCGAGGCCGGGCATCTGATTGATTTCCTTGAGTAAAAAACAGGCCAACATGACCGACATTCCCGAAGAGACACCCGAGACCGCGGGCGCCGAATACGGCGCTGATTCGATCAAGGTCCTGAAAGGTCTCGACGCCGTCCGCAAGCGCCCGGGCATGTACATCGGCGACACCGACGACGGCTCCGGCCTGCACCACATGGTCTATGAAGTGGTCGACAACGCTATCGACGAGGCCCTGGCCGGCCACGCCACCCGCGTCGAGGTCATCCTCAATCCCGATGGCTCGTGCTCGGTGTCCGACGATGGCCGCGGCATGCCGGTCGACATCCACGAAGGCGAAGGCGTATCGGCGGCCGAGGTCATCATGACCCAGCTCCATGCCGGCGGAAAGTTCGACCAGAACAGCTACAAGGTCTCCGGCGGCCTGCACGGCGTCGGCGTGTCGGTGGTCAACGCCCTGTCGGATTTCGTCGCGCTGAAGATTTTCCGTAACGGCAAGGTCTATGAATCGCGCTTCGAACTGGGCGACACCGTCACCCCGGTCCATGTCACTGGCGATGCGCCGATCCGCGACAGCGGCCAGCGGGCGGGCGAACACCTCACCGGCACCATCGTCACCTTCCTGCCGTCGCTCAAGACCGGCCCGGATGCCGGCACCTTCGCCTTCATCGACTTCGACCGCAAGACGCTGGAACACCGCCTGCGCGAACTGGCCTTCCTCAATTCCGGCGTCCATATCCGCTTCGCCGACCTGCGCGAGGCCGAGCCCTACGACATCGTCCTGCATTATGACGGCGGCATCACCGAATTCGTCCGCCACCTCGACAAGGCCAAGACGGGGCTCTTGAAGGCGCCGATTTCGGTGCGCGGCCTGCGCGACAAGGTCGAGGTCGACATGGCGATGCAGTGGAACGACAGCTACCACGAGACCATGCTGTGCTTCACCAACAACATCCCGCAGCGCGACGGCGGCACCCACCTGGCGGCCTTCCGCGGCGCCCTGACGCGGGTGATGACGCAGTACATGGAAAGCTCGGGCGCGGCCAAGCGCGAGAAGATCAGCATTTCCGGCGAGGACGCCCGCGAGGGTCTGACCTGCGTGCTGTCGGTCAAGGTGCCGGACCCCAAGTTCTCGTCGCAGACCAAGGACAAGCTCGTCTCGTCCGAAGTCCGCCCGGCGGTCGAGGGCCTGGTCTATGACAAGCTCAGCCAGTGGTTCGAGGAAAACCCGTCCGAGGCCAAGCAGATCGTGTCCAAGATCGTCGAGGCCGCCGCCGCCCGCGAGGCCGCCCGCAAGGCGCGCGACCTGACCCGGCGCAAGTCGGCGCTCGACATCTCGTCCCTGCCCGGCAAGCTGGCCGACTGCCAGGAACGCGACCCGGCCAAATCCGAGATCTTCATCGTCGAGGGCGACTCGGCCGGCGGCTCGGCCAAGCAGGGCCGCAACCGCGAGAACCAGGCCATCCTGCCCCTGCGCGGCAAGGTGTTGAACGTCGAGCGCGCCCGCTTCGACAAGATGCTGTCGTCCGAACAGATCGGCACCCTGATCACGGCGCTGGGGGCGGGCATCGGCCGCGACGACTTCAATATCGACAAGCTGCGCTACCACAAGATCATCATCATGACCGACGCCGATGTCGACGGCGCCCACATCCGCACCCTGCTGCTGACCTTCTTCTACCGCCAGATGCCGGAGATCATCGAGAAGGGCTTCCTCTATATCGCCCAGCCGCCGCTCTATAAGGCGGCCAAGGGCAAGTCGTCGCGCTACCTCAAGGACGACGGCGAGATGGACGCCTACCTGATCGACGAAGGCATTGCCGACGCGGTGCTGGAGCTGCGCTCGGGCGAGCGCATTACCGGCCTCGACCTCGACGCCCAGGTCCGCGCCGCCAAGGCGTTCAAGGGCAGCGTCGACCGCCTGTCGAGCCGCGCGCCGGCCTTCGCCATCGAACAGGCGGCCCTGGGCGGCTTGTTCGGGAACACACCCGACCTTGCCCGCGTGGCCTCGAACCTCAACCGCCTCAACCAGGACGGCGACGGCCCGTGGACGGTCGAAAACGGCGTTTCGGCGCTCGGCGGCGGCGGCATCGGCGGCTTCGTCTTCTCGCGCATCCGGCGCGGCGTGCAGGAAAAGATCGTGCTCGACGAAGGCCTGATGCACAGCCAGGACGCCCGCCGTCTGGGTGAGCGCGCCGATACCCTGGGCGACCTCTATAACGAGGTGTCTTCCTTCGCGCGCAAGGACAGGGCGACCGATATCCGCGGGCCGCTCGACCTGGTCGCGGCGGTGCTCGACGCCGGCCGCAAGGGGCTGAACATCCAGCGCTACAAAGGGCTGGGCGAAATGAACGCCGACCAGCTGTGGGAAACCACGCTCGACAAGGACGCGCGGACCCTTCTCCAGGTCAAGGTCAACCATGCCGACGAGGCCGACGACATGTTCTCCAAGCTGATGGGCGACCTGGTCGAACCGCGCCGCGAATTCATCCAGGAAAACGCCCTGGACGCCGAGGTGGATGCGTAGGGCGATTTTGCTTTCTCCAGCCGGATATGATAATTATTATCATATCGAAGGAGTATCACCATGCCATCCAGCTACGCCTTGGGCACGCATTTCGAGTCCCTGATGGACGATCTGATCGCTTCGGGCCGCTACAACTCGAAGAGTGAAATCCTGCGTGACGGCCTGCGCATCATCGAAGAGCGCGAAAGTCGCCGCCAGGTGGCGCTCGACGAACTGCGCAAGGCCATCGACGAGGGAATCAACAGCGGGCCGAGCCTCAGCGAGGAGGAGGTTTTCGAACCCCTCCTGGCTAAGTATCAGGCCGTGGTCGATGCGGAAAAGCAGCGGTGAAGCTGGGTTTCTCACCACGCTTCAACGGTGACCTTGCGGATGTCGCAAGCTATATCGCCGCCGATAATCCGCAGCGCGCCATCAGTTTCGCGCTTGAAATCCGGGATCGCTGC
Organism: uncultured Caulobacteraceae bacterium; assembly: GCA_964474575.1. Lineage (GTDB taxonomy): Bacteria > Pseudomonadota > Alphaproteobacteria > Caulobacterales > Caulobacteraceae > Asticcacaulis. The sequence continues at coordinate 14,738 of CAYYTA010000067.1, forward strand.
CGCACTCTCATCGTCGCACCGGAAAGTGGCCGTGCCCGTAACGATATCAAGCGGGGCCTAAGGAGTATTCCATTCGGCCGCTACGTCATCTTTTACACTTTGAGAGCCAACGAAATCCGTGTCGAACGCGTCCTCCACGGCGCCCGCGATCTGAGAGCCTTGTTCGACGAATAAGCCCCGCCGACAACGGCGGGGCTTTTAGTTTTCGGGGTCAAGGGGTGCTTGCACCCCTTGCCTTATCCTTAAAAGGCAATGTCGATCGTGGTGCGGCGGTTTTCCGGGTTGGGTGTGCCATTGGGCGTCGGCACGGCGAGGTCCTTTTCGCCCGTCCAGCCGGTCTTGATGGCGCCACTGTCAACGCCGTCAGCGACCAGCCCGTCGGCCACGGCCTGGGCCCGCTTCATCGACAGGGCGACGTTATAGGCGTTGGAGCCGGCGGTATCGGTATGGCCGGTGACTAAGACCCGCGGCGACGAACCCGTCTTGGCGTAGGCCGCGGCCGAGTTGATTACCTGCATCGCCGTATCGGTCAGGTTCGACCGGTCGAAGGCGAAGTAGACGGTGAAGGATTGCGGCGCCGGAGCGTTCTGCTGCGGGCCGTAGGATTCGACGACCTGCGGCGGGGGCGGAACAGCCGGGGCCGGCGGCGGCGGGGGAGGCGCGGCGGCTTCGACCGGCGGGGCGGGCGGCGGCGGGGCGGCGAACGACCAGCGCAGGCCGAGGGTCAGGCTGTGGTCGTGCAGGCGGCTCGACGAGGCGCTGATGATGTCGGTTTCGGCGACGGGGACAGTATTGATCGTCTGGGCGTTGGCGCCCAGGCGCGGCGCGGCGCGGCCTTCGGGGTTAGGCGGCGGCGGCGTGCAGGCGGTCTCTTCGAAGCAGCAATCGTCCTCTTCATCGCAGTCGTCGCTGACATCGACATTGTAGGTGCTGTCGGCAGTGATGTCGTAGTGCATCTTGCCGGCGTCGAGATAGCGATAGGTCAGGTCAAGGTCGAGCCGGTCGCTGAGCGCCCATGACACGCCGGCGACGAACTGCCAGGCGGTATTGAATGTCTTCTTGTTGATCTTGTAGGTCGTTGTGATGTCGTAGGGATCGCCGGTCGTCTGGGTCGGGACGAACTCGCCGCGGTACTTGGTCTTGACGCGGACATTGCCGACACCGAGGCCGATGAAAGGATTGACCTTGGCGTCCGGAGCAAAGTCGTAGAGAATATTGATCAGGGTCGAGTCGAGATTGACGTGGCCGCGGCCCGCCGCGCCCGATTCGCTGTCATTGCCGTCAAGGATGCTGTGCTTGATCTCGCCTGGGCGGTTGCCGAGTTCGAGCTCGGCGCGCCAGTGCGGTGCGAAGCGGTAGCCGAGGCGGCCGAAAAGGGCGACATCGTCCTTGGGCTTCAAGCTGTAGGGGCCGGTCGCGCCGCCAAGGACCGGATCGTCCGGCAGGTCCGCGCCCGAACTGGCGTCGAAGTCTCGCGAATAGAGGCTGATGTCGCTGACGCTCAGATGCTGGGTAGAGGGTTGGTGAACGCCCGCGTCGGCAGCGACGTACCAGCCGATCTGGGTGCCGGCATGAGCGGCGCCGGCAGTGGCGATGAGGGCCGATGCGCCCGCGAAAAGCATGAAACGCATGGAAAAAATCTCCTGAACCTGCCAACCGGCAAATATAAAATCGCCCTGACCCGCGATGAGTCTAACAAAAGCAAGGCGATTCGAGAATCGCCGTTTTGTGAAATACGGCGGAACCGTGACGCTGTGCGGCTTTCATGTACCAATTTGTTAAGACATATGGGTAACAGGCGCAAAAATACGCCCGGAGGGCGAATTTTGACGCATCCGCCACACCATCCGCGCGCAGGCATGGCGGCTGCGGCCGCAAGGTGTTACACCTGCGACAAATCTTGGGGCAAGGGGCGGCATCATGCCGGAATTTGGCCGCCGCCACGGCGGCTTATCCCGCGCAATTGCCGCCGGTCGGGCATGCCCGCGCCACGGCCTATACTCGGGCGGGCCACTGGCTGCTGCTTGGCGGCTGCATCGTCGCCATCTTGGTCAGTCTCGTCCTGATCCGCAGCGGCGTCCTGACCGGCCGGCGCGATCGGCTGGAAAGGAAAAGGCCGTATCCGTGGCTGACGTCGCTTGTCATCGCGCCTGCCGGATTGCCGGTCGGCTTCGCCCAGGTCGGGCGCCGCCATGGACCGGAAGGCGGCGCATATGCCGACGGCTGAACCCGCCCTTACGGCTGAGTCTTCGACTGAGTCTGCGACTGCGGGTTCTGTCCCTTGACCTTGTCCTCGCCGGCGGCGGCGCGGTCCTCGGCATTGAAGGTCACCGGCGCGGGGGCGGACGGCGGCGCGGAATAGTAGTCGGCGCTCTTCCTGGCCAGACGCTGCATGGTCGGCATCAGCCCGTCCTTGTCGACTGCCATGGTTTGGCTGCCGGCCATGCCGACGCCCTGGGCGTCGCTGAAGTTGGCGAACTGCGCGCCGAGGAACACCACCTCCCAACCGTGCGCCCGCGCCCGGTCGAGCGCCGCTTTTGCCTGCGCCGCGCCATATTCATGGCTCGAGTTTTCTTCGCCATCGGTCATGATGACCAGCACCGCCTTTTGCGGATCGTCTTTTTCGGCCAGGCTGACCATGTCGCCGATGGCGTCGTAGAGCGGAGTCATGCCACGCGGCGCAGCTTCGGCGCTGGTCACATCGCGCCACGAGGCCGGCTTGACGTGGTCGCGCAGCACGTTGAACTGCATACCGTCCTGATAGTCGAACACGGCGAGCGTCACCGAACTGTCGAGGCCCGGCGCGGCGTCGCCGAGACCGTCGGCATAGGCGTTGACCGAACTTAACGCCTCGGACCAGATGCCGGACATCGAGCCCGTGCGGTCAAGCAGAATATAGGTGTTGACCGGCCCCTTGATGGAGCCGGCGAAGGCCGGCGCGGCGGCAAAAGCCAGCGCGACGGCGGCAAACACTAATCGGTACATGGCGTCCTCCTGTTGATGGGCGGAGGCGCATTCCCGGCAATCCCCCGCAAATAACAATAGAGCGCGCGCTTTGCGACCGGCCCTTGTTCAAATAACGGCGCTCTGCGAGCCGTTTGCGGGCCGAATTGTGTCTTGACTCAATAGTACGCATCGTATTAATACGTTTCGTACTATGTTGCCCATAACCCCTCTTGGCTATGCCCTGCTCGGCCTGATCCGCGATGAGCCGCGATCCGGCTATGCCCTGCGCAAGGTCTTCGAGATGACGCCGATGGGTAATTATTCGTCGAGCCCGGGTAGCATCTATCCGGCGCTCAAAGCCTTGCAGAAGACGGGGTTGATCGAGGCGCGCAAGGCCGGACGTGGCAATATTTTCCACTTGAGCGGGGCGGGCGATGACGCCTTCGAGGGGTGGCTGCGCGAGCCGGTCACCGCCGATCACGTGGCGCGCCAGATGGCGGCGGTCATGCTGCGCTTCGCCTTCCTGCACGACCATCCGGACCGTTCGCTGACGCGCAACCTGCTTGTGTCGCTGAAGGACGCGGCGACCGCCCAGGCGGACAGCATGCGCGCATGGCTGGAGGGATCGGCGGGTCGCGCCATGCCGTTGCAACCGAGGCTGGCGGTCAGACAGGGGATCATGTCGGTGCAAAGCCACGCCGATTGGGCGGCTTTCGCCCTCGATGAATTGCAGAAGGCACAAGGGGAGACCGTGTCATGAAGACGAGTGGAGTGTTTTTGCTGAAATGCCTCGGCGTCGCCGTGGCCTTGATGGCCGGCCAGATGATCGGCGGCATGATCATGGCCATGTTGACCCAGGTGCCGCCGCCCGGCCACGACGGTCCGGTCGACGGTATGGGAGCGACGCTGATTTTCAATATCGCCTCTGGTCTCGTCCTCGGCGCGGTCGCGCAAAACCTGCGCTGGAACGGCTGGAAGAAGGGGTTTTGCCTGTTCGCCGCCTTCTTTGTCGTCGCGACCCTGCTCAGCCAGATCGAAGCCTGGTTTTTCGCCGCGTACCTCAACCTGTCGTTCAGGGCGATCATTGTCATCACCCTGACAGACATACTTCGTGCGGCTCTGGCGGGCGTCGTCGGCGCCTTCCTGTGGCGGAACGGCGATGATGCCGCGCCCGACCGCTTCGGCGGTCTGCCATGGAAAGTGTCGGTGATGTCGCTCGTCTACGTCATCGTCTACTTCGGCGCCGGCGCGCTGATCGCCTGGCAGGGGGCCGCGGTGCGCGATTATTACCAGCACGGCCAGCATATCGATCCCGTCAAGCTTGCGCTGTTACAGGTGCTTCGTGGCGCCATCTGGGTCGGTATCGCCCTGATGCTGGCCAAGGGGCTGACCGGAGGCGCGTGGAAGCGGGCTATCCTCGTCGGCCTGGCCTTCTCCGTGTTCATGGCGGTGCAACTGCTCTATCCGATAAGCTTCATGCCGTGGGCGGTGCGCGAGTTTCACCTGATGGAGGTGTTTTCGTCCAACCTGCTCTATGGCGTACTGACGACCCTGGTTCTGATGATCGGCTGGAAGAAGGCCAGCTAACATTTCCTTTGCCAAGGGCGACTAGGCTGGATCGGGGAGACCACCACCTTGATCCAGCCTGCGCCCATGCCGCACGGCGAGGCGCGCAACTACGTTCTGACCACGGTGTTCGGCATCGCCGACCTGATCCTGCTCATCCTGGTCGCTTCGGCCCATGCCGAAGATGGCGGACTGCGCGCCATATTTTGTGGAGAAAAGAAGACGTTGTATCTGAAATGGCCGTTTCCGGTCTCGCTTCGCATACAAATTATGCGCTTTATGGCGCGGCGTCCGGCCATGTCATGGCTGACGAAAGCGGCAATGCCCGCTTCACAATCCGGCTCAAAGGGCGCACTGTGCTGCGTCTTTCTCCGGAGTAACCCATGGCCTGCTGCGTCCTGATGGCCGCGCTGTTTTCCGCCGCGTTCACCATCTTCAAGCCCAAACGTCGCGACGACGCCCAGGCCCGGCGGCTGAAGACGCGCCGATGAATTTTGTCCTTGCCCGCCTGAAAAGCGTCGCCCATGCCGTTCAGGGCCTCGCCTTCATGCTCCGTACCCAGCATAATGCCTGGCTGCACCTGGCGGCGACGATCGTGGTCGCGGCGCTCGGCCTCGTTTTCCGCATCCAGCCCGACGACTGGCGCTGGCTGATCGTCGCCATCATCATGGTGTGGGTGGCGGAGGCCTTCAACACGGCGGTCGAATATGTCTGCGATGTCGTCTCGCCGGACTATTCCGAGGCGGTCAGGCGCGCCAAGGATATCGCCGCCGGAGCGGTGCTGGTCTGCGCGGCCGGCGCCGTCGTGATCGGTGTGATCACCTTCTGGCCTTACGTGGCCCACGCTCTAGGCGCGCCGCCAAAGCCCATTCACCTTTGAACAGGCGGCGCAGGGCGTCGGCGTCGCGCAGGCCCACGATCGGCATGCGGCCGTCGTAAAGCTCCTCCTCGATCAGGCCATGCGCCTCGCACTGGTCGAGCACGTGGGTCAGCAGGTCAGGCCCATAGTCGCGCGCCACGCCGAAGGTCTTCATGCGCGTGGTGTAGTCGTGGCCGACACTCTTGCCGAGCACATGATCGATCAGCTTCTTGCGCCCGCGCGGCCCGTTGAAGCGGTAGAGCGCCGACATCAGCATCTGCGCCGGTTCGGTGACGTCCTGGACGCCTTCGCGAGACAGGCAGTTGTCGCAAGCGCCGCACGCCTCGCCGGCGTCCTCGCCGAAATAGCGCCGCACGGATTGCCGCCGGCATTCCGGCCCCAGCACCATCTGGAAGAAGTCGCGCGCTTTCTGCTTCTGCACGCTCTGGTCGGGCGCGCCCTCGTTTTCGCGCAGGGTGAGCCGCCGCACCGCCCAGCCGAGATCGCCAGGCGAATAAAAACAGACGCCCGACGCCGGCAGGCCGTCGCGTCCGGCGCGGCCGACCTCCTGCCAGTAGGCTTCCAGTGACGATGGCGGGTCGGCGTGGATGACGAAGCGGACATCGGCCTTGTTGATGCCCATGCCGAAGGCGATGGTGGCGATCATGATCCTGGTCTTGCCGGACATGAACGCCCTGAGCCGGTCCTCGCGCACCTCGGCGGGCAGGCCGGCGTGGTAGGCGGCGGCGGCAAAGCCTTCACGTGTCAGGCTTTGCGCCAGTTTCTCGGTGCCGTCGCGCGAACCGCAATAGACGATGCCGGCCGCCGTCCTCTGCCGCGACAGCAGACCGCTGATCGCCTTGACCACGCTGCCTGACCGGCGCTGAAAGCGCAGGGACAGGTTCGGGCGGTCGAAGCCGGCGACGACCTCGCGCGCGGCGTCGATATGCAGGGCGGCCTTGATGTCGGCGCGGGTGACCGGGTCGGCGGTGGCCGTCAGGGCCAGGGTCGGAACGCCGGGGAACAGGGCCTTGACGTGGCCCAGCGCACGGTATTCGGTGCGGAAATCGTGGCCCCACTGGCTGATGCAGTGCGCTTCGTCGATGGCGACCAGGTTCACCGGCATGCGGGAAAGGCGGTCGCGGACGAATGGCTGCGACAGGGCTTCCGGCGACAGGTAGAGCAGGTCGAGGCCGTCATTACGCGCCGCTTCCCAGATGTCGTCGCGCGCCTGCAGGTTCTGGGTCGAATCGAGCCTCGCCGCCCTGACGCCCTTGGCTTGCAGGGCCGTCACCTGGTCGCTCATCAGGGCGATCAGCGGCGAGATGACCAGGCCGAGGCCGGGCCGCATGATGGCCGGGATCTGATCGCAGAGGCTCTTGCCGCCACCGGTCGGCAGCACCGCCAGCACATCCTCGCCGGTCAGGACGGCCTCGATCACCGCCGCCTGGCGGCCGCGGAAGCGGTCGTAGCCGAAGACGCGCCTGAGGACGCCTTCCGCCTCGGCCAGGGTGTCGTCACGGGAGGGGGCCAGAAGGGCGGACATGCTTCCAGCCTAGGGTGTTTTGCTGAACGGGGACAAGCGGAATTCAGGCGACGCTGACGACCGTGTCGTCACCGGCGGCGGCCGTGGCCTTTTTCCCGGCCTTGGCGGCGGCCTGGTGCGGCAGGTGGATGCGGAAGGTCGCGCCTTCGTTGGGCTCCGACTCCAGCGTGATCCAGCCTTCGTGCAGCTCGACCAGCGCCTTGACGAGGGCGAGGCCGAGGCCTGGCCCGCCGCGTTCGCGCCCGATATAGCGGTCGAAGATGTGCGCCTGGACGTGATACGGGATGCCGCGCCCGGAATAGCTGACCTCGATGACCAGGTTGTCGCCGTCCTTGCGCGCCTTGAGCGCCACGGTGGTGTCGTTCTGGGCGTTGCGCACGGCGTTGCCGAGCAGGTGCTCGATCGCCTGGGCCAGGCGCCGGGCGTCGACATGGACCATGCCGGCCTCTTTGACGCCGTGGTAGTCGAAATGGACGCCGCGCGCCTTGAAGGTCTCGGCCAGGCGGGCGGCCACTTCGGCGACCACGTCGAGCAGGCGGACGTCCTCGGCCGAGATCGACATCTCGCCGGCGTCGATCTGGGCCATGTCGAGGACATCGTCGATCGAGCGCGCCAGTTCCTGCGCCGCCGACTGGATCGATTCGAGATAGGCCGCCTGCTTGCCGTCGCCGGAATTGAGGCTGTGCAGCAGGTCGGCGTAGCCGACGATGGTGGTCAGCGGCGTGCGCAGTTCGTAGGAGACATTGGCGACGAAATCGCGCTTGAGGCGGACGGATTCGTTCAACGCCTCGTCGCGCGCCTCGATCGCCTTTTCAAGCTGGCGCGTGGCGGTGATGTCCGAGAAGGCGACCAGGGTCGCGCCGTCGGGCAGGGGCTGGGTGCGCCACTGCGCCAGCCGGCCGTCGGAAATGCGGATTTCGCCGGCCTGGGGGGCGCGCGCCAGCGGGTCGGTGTCGGTCACCCGAGCCTTCAGCTCGGTCCAGAAACCGCGGTCGTGGACCAGCGGCAGGCACAGTTCGGCAATGTTGGTGAAGTCGACCACGCCGGAAATATCGTCCGCCGACAGGTTCCAGAATCGGTCGAAGGCCAGGTTGCGCAGGCGCAGGCGGCCGTCCGAGCCATAGACGGAGACCGCGTCGTTCAGCTGGTCGAGCGTCGACTTCTGCACCTGGATCAGGCTGTTGAACTGCGTCTTGAGTTTCAGTTCGCCGGTCTTGTCGGAGAACAGGATAAGCAGGCCGCCGAGCGGATGGGGCTGGCGCACGACACGCAAGGAGCGGCCGTCGGGCAGGCTCCACATCTCGTCGTCGGCAGTGTGGGTCAGACCGTAGAATTCCAGCTCGCGCGCCTTGAAGGCGGCATAGTCGCTGGTCTCCGGCGAGCGGCGCTTCTGGCGCAGGCGGTCGAGCCACTCGCCGTGCGTCGGCCGTTCGGCCAGCCATGCCGGCTCCAGGTCCCACAGCTTTTCGAAAGCGCGGTTATGGAAGGTCAGTTGCTTTTCCGGGCCGAAGATGGCGACGGCGTCTTCCAGCGAATCGAGCGTTTCGTCGTGGGCCTTGGCGTGGCGTTTCAGGGCTTCGCGGCTGTCTTCGGCCTCGGTGACGTCGATGGCGTAGGCGCAGACATAGGCCTCGCCCATCGGTTCGGCGATGACCTGGAAGGCGCGGCGCTGGCCGTCGAAGGTCAGCCAGCGGAAGCCCTCGCGGCGGCTCTTGTGCTCGAAGGCCTCGCGCGCCAGGGCATCGGCGCTCTGGTCGAGGCTGAGGTTCTGCTTGACGGCGATGTCGAGATCGGTCGCCTCGACCGCCTTGAGCCAGGCGGCGTTGGCCCAGACGATGCGGCCGTCGCGCGTCAGGATCCAGCACGGCGCCGGCAGGTGCTCGGCCATCTGGGCGAATGGACCGGACGACAGCGACGCCTTGGTCCCGGCGATGGCCAGCCGGATCCAGGCGGTGGCGCCCGACGACTTGCCCTCGATGATCAGGGTCACGCCCGGCGGCGTGGCGGCGACAAGGTGCGGACCCTTTTCGGCGAAGACCTCGAAGCGGCACGAGCGGCCCTGGGAAATCAGGGCCTTGAGGCCGGCGGAGGCTTCGGGCGAGGTGTCGCCCAGCGCCTTGACGACCTGGGGCGCGGCGGCTGTGGCGTCCTGCGGGCGCAGGCCGAGCGCCTCGGCGCATGATTTCAGCGTCTCCTCGCCCCAAACCAGGCGTACCTGGTCGCCCTCGACCGCCAGGAAGGCTTCGTCAAACGCCGAGGTGGCGGCGTCGAGCTCGCTCAGCATGGCCGTCTTGACGTTCAACGATGTCTTGAGGTCGTCGCGCGCCGCCGCCAGGCGCGAACGCGTCCGCCACGCCAGATAGGTGGTGGTCAGGGCCAGAGCCACGGCGCCCGTCGCCACCGTGTAGGCTATCGATTCCAAGGCCATGCAAGCGTCCGCGAATCAGTTACTCAACCAACCTACCCTAACTTGATTCGCCGCGTTTATAAAAAACACGTAAACACGATCAGGTCAGGCCGAGCCGCCTCGACACGATATAGGAATAGACGACGCTGGCCAGGGCGGGCAGGGCGAGGGCGGAGATCATGATGGCGACACGCAGCATGCGGTCGGGCAGGAAGGCCGAGCCGATGACCACGGCTCCGCCCAGCATGAACAAGGGGCCGGCGAAGCGATGCGTCTTTTCCCAGACCTGTTCGTCGGCGATGGTCCACGGCGTGCGGATGCCCATCAGGTAGTTGCGCCGCATCTTCGGCAGGAAGTTGCCCATGACCAGGAAAAAGCCGCCGACGGCGAACATGATGCCGCGCTGGCCGTCGACGGGGAGGCCGAGCGCGCGCAGGACCAGCATCAGGTGGACGGCGGCCATCAGCAGGGCGACGCAGACGACGATGATGCCGTAGACAGTGGCGAAGCGGTCAGGCGTCACCTTCTTCGGCATGACGGCTGGAAGCAGCCACAGGATCAGCAGGACGAGCGCAGCCATGGCCGGCAGGAGTCCCAGCACCTGGTCGCGCGGCATGGTGGCGTCAGCCTCCCCATTGATATTGAAATGGCTCGGCAAGGGCGCGTCGGGCAAATGGAAATGCGCCCAGAGCGAAAGGCCGGCCATGGCCAGCCAGAGCAGGAGCGTGAGGAAACGGTCAGCTTTCACGGGAGTCCTCCTGAGGCGCCGCGCCGCCGACCTTGAACATGGTCATCAGGGCGAAGAGGGCGTCTTCGAGCACCGAGGTGTTGAGGCGATAGATCATGCTGGTGCCCTGGCGGGTGACGTCGACCAGGCCGGCGGCCTTGAGCACATTGAAGTGCCCGGACAGACAAGGTTTTGAAACGTGAACGCAGCCGGCGATGTCGCCGGCTGTCATGTCGCCGTCGCGCAGCAGCTCGAGGATGCGGCGGCGGGTGGGGTCGGCCAGGGCTTTGTAGATTTCAGACATGTTTAGTATTTCCGCAAGTACCAAAATAGGTCCGGCGGATCAAGATGGCGTAGAAAATTTGCCATCAAATCGGTTTATGGCGTAAGGTGCCTGGATCAAACCATGAACAGACATGACGACTGCCTTCCCCATCGCCACCAGCGCCCATGATGCCTTGAACCTGCTCAAAGCGGGAACGGCGGCGCGGGCGGCGCGTGAGCGTGAAGCGGAAGCCCTGGGCGGCGGACATGTAAGTTTCGTGACGGAAAGCGTCGGACCGTTGTATGACAGCGAGGCCGATGCGGTTGCGGCCTGCGGGGGCCTGATCGGCGAAGACCGGGCATGCCGTCTGGTCTGCCGCATGAAAGAGGCGTCACGCCCACGCTGTAAGCCGGTCGAGGCGGTCTTCCGCGACGGCGAGCGCTGGCCGAAGATGAATGCGCCGCCGGCGCCGGTGTGGCAGATGTCCGTCAGCTACTGGAAAGTGCTGGCCACGCCCGCGAAGCGGCCGGCGGCGGCGGTAGACAAGCCGGCCAGCGCCCTGCGCCGCAAGGGTGGCGACAAGCTGACACCGGAGGAGCTGCAGGGGCTGATGGAAAGTCCCATGACCGCCGCCCGGCCGCAGAAGGCGCTCGATTTCGGACTGTTCGATTTCCCGCTTCCGGAGAACCCGGGTATCATCATCGCCGACGAATAGGTCAGGACTAAGCGTTCGTCGGGTTGCACGCGTGGCAGTTCGCGAACGCGGCTTAAAACTTCACGCCGGGCAGGGCCTGAGGCGTGCAATAGCCCTGTTCGCCGAAATGGCGGCCGCCATCGACCTTTTCGGCGTAGAATGCGCCCTGCAGGCGGTCGAGTGTGATGCGCAGGGCCTTCCCCTTCCGGGTACGGCTGTCCACCAGGTAATAGGCCTGGCCGGTGACCTCGGCCGAGCAGACCGTGTCGAGGCAGATGGTGTCGCGGATCAGCGAGGGGTGGTTAGGATCGGCGAACAGGAACTTGAAGGTGGCGTGCTCGTCCGGGAAAACCGGCGAAAGGAACAGGTCGATATAGAAGCTGCCGCTCGACACCAGTTTCCTGCCCTCGGTGATCCGTGTGTCGCAACGCAGCGAGATTTCATCCGCCACCGGCGGCATCCGTGCGGCCTGCGGCGCGGAAGCCGCCTCGGGCGGCGGCGGCGGTGGAGGCGGTGCGGCGGACAGCGAGGTTTCGGCCGGCTGCGGCAGCATGTCGGGCGTGGCCGCCACGCCCGGCGTCGCGTCCCGCGGGTTGGCCTCCGGCGTCAGGGCCTTGGCCATGTCCGGGCTCAGGCCGGCATAGGTGGTGTAGGGGATCGGTGCGGCCGGGATTGCCGCCTTGGGTGCGGGCGTCTTCGCCTTGACGGGCGCGGCCGGCGGCGGGGCCTTGGGATCGCCCTCGGCCAGAGCGGGTGAGGCCAGCAACAGAAGGGCCAGGATAAGACGCTTCACGCCGCTCATTCCCCCTCGTCGAACAGGTTGTCGACCAGCGCCACCAGGGCATCGACCGCGTCCTGGGCCTGCGGGCCGCTGGCGCCGATCTCGATCATCGACCCCTTGCCGGCGCCGAGCATGAGAAGCCCCATGATCGACTGGGCGTCGACCTGGCTGCCATCACGAAAGACGTAGATCTGAGTGTCGTCATAGTTCGAGGCCAGCTTGACGAACTTGGCCGAGGCACGGGCGTGCAGGCCCTTCTGATTCCTGATCTCGACCTGGGTGCGAACGGGAAGCTCCGTCTCGTCCATCGGCGCCTCCCTGAAAGCGCGTTATCTGAGCTTGAAAAGATGCGGGAATTCGCGCGCCGCGTAAAGTGGGAAAGTCAGGCGTCGCCGGACAAGACGTAGGAGGCGACGGTGACGTATTTGCGGCCGGCTTCCTGGGCGTGGCAGACGCACTGGCCGAGCGTCTCGTTCTTGCGCAGGGAGGCCAGCTTGATCAGCATCGGCAGGTTGATGCCGGCGATGACCTCGGCGCGGGTCTGCTCCATCACGGATATGGCGAGGTTGGATGGGGTGCCGCCGAACATGTCGGTGAGGAGAATGACGCCGTCGCCGGTATCGTTGGCGAAGGTGGCTTCCAGAATGTCCTTGCGGCGCTGGGTGATGTCGTCCTCGGGACCGATACAGATAGGGGTCACCTGGCCCTGCGGCCCGACCACATGCTCCATCGCCGCCACGAACTCCTCGGCAAGCCTGCCATGAGTGACGATCACCAGTCCGATCATAAACGCACTATCCTCACTCTCCCGAATCCTTGTCGCATGACGCGTGTAAACATAATCTTTCGGACCATGACTGGCGGATCGGGAATCCCCGCTGGGGAAGGATCCAGTCTAAGCCCGTTTGCATCGCACCGCAAAATAAGTTTTCCGCCGCACGTCCAATGCGAGGCAAATCCGTGCCTTCTATGTAACATGTTCGCCGCGCGTATTGGGGCGGACTATTGCCGCAGCCGCGTCAGCAGCTTCGATACGCTCGACGCCTCGCGCGGATTGAGGCGGATCGTGGCGATGTCATGACCCAATATGGGGGTGACCTCGGCGTAGGGCAAGCGTTCGACCGGGTCGGTTTGGGCCAGGGCAACGAGATGGACGCGGGTCATGTCGCGGCGGGGCGTGTCGGTGATACCGAGGCCCCGGATTTCCATCCGTCCGGCGATGGTTTCCGGCGCGCCGGCATAGAGTTGGCCGCCCGACGACCACAGGCACGAATAATCATCCGACACCAGGGCGCAGCCCGACTGGATGGCGCGCAAAGCCAGATCGCTCTTGCCGATGCCGGAGGGGCCGAGGATTAACACGCCGCGCCAGCTTCCGCCGGCAAGCAGGCTCAAGGAGGTGGCGTGGACGACCAGTTTGCTCATGCGCCAAATCTTACACGCCGCTTTCGCGAATGCAAAACATAGCCGCCGAAAGGCGAACGTCAGCGGCGCGGCGTACCGGGGACGACACGTTATGCTGCCGGCAGGAGGATGCAGAAGCGCGCGCCGACGGTGCGGCCGGAGACGTCCTTGCGGTTTTCCGCCCAGATGCGGCCATGGTGCGCCGCGACGATCTGGCGCGAAATGCTGAGGCCGAGGCCGGAATTCTTGCCGAAGGTCGTGCCCTTGGGCCGGGACGTGTAGAAGCGCTGGAAGATCGTCTCCAGGTTTTCTTCCGGAATGCCGGGGCCGTCGTCCTCGAAGGCGATGAGCACCGGCAGGGCGGGATCGAGGCTGGGTGACAGGCGGACGCGCACCGTGCCGCCTTCGGGCGAGAACGAACGCGCATTGTCGATGATGTTGCGGAAGACCTGGCCGAGCGGCCCCTCACGACCGCTGACCAGGGCGGCGCCCGGCGGCAGCTGGCGGGTGAAGGTCACGCCGACGGCGCCATCCTCCTGGCTTTGCTGGTAGAGCGAGACGATGTCATCGAGCAGCACGCCGACCTCGACGCGGCGCGGCACATCGCGCGACAGCTCGGCGTCGAGCCGCGAGGCGTTGGAGATGTCGGTGATCAGACGGTCGAGCCGGCGCACGTCCTGGCTGATGACGTTCATCAGGCGCGCCTTGGCGGTATCATCCTTGACGATGACGAGCGTTTCCAGCGCGCTGCGGATGGAGGTCAGCGGGTTCTTGATCTCGTGGCTGACATCGGCGGCGAAGCGATCGATCTCCTCCATGCGCCGCCACAGGGTGTCGGTCATCGATTCGAGCGAGCGGGCCAGCGTCCCGATCTCGTCCTTGCGCCGTTCGAGGTCAGGCAGGGATATCGCGCGCGTCTGGGCCATGCGGACGCGGTCGGCGGCCGCCGACAGGCGCTGGATCGGCCGGCTGACCAGCCAGTTGATCAGCAGGGACGAGAACAGGGTGACGGCCAAGGCTACGAGGATGAACGGCAGCATGGCCATGCGCTGCTTCTGCACCACCTGGTCGAAGTCGCCGCTTTCGATGGTCAGCACGCCCAGCACCTTCTTGACGTAGCGCAGCGGCACCGACACCGACACCACGCGCACGCCGGTTTCGTTGCGGCGGACGCTTTCGACGTCGATGCCGCTCAGCGCCTCGGTGACCTCGAGATGCAGGTCTTCCTGCGCCTCGGCGCGCAGGCCGGCCATGTGCGCGGCCATATCCGGCGGCGCCTTGTCGCCGGGTTTGCGCACCGGCGGCAAGGCGGTGACGTCCACGCCTTCGGACAGGACATAGGAATCGGAGATCAGGTTACCCCTGGCATCGAACAGGCGCGCGCGCTGACCGTGCGGGATGAAGCGGCTGAGCACGGTGACCGCGTCTTCTGCTTCCAGCTTCGGTTCCGGCACGCCTTCGCTGGCAACCTCGGCGATGACCTCGCTCATCAGGTGGGCCTGGGCGATCAGCGATTCCTGCTCGGAATGGATCAGGCCGAGCCGCAGCTCGGTCAGGACGAGGGCGCCGATAACCAGGATCAGCAGGCCCAGCAGATTGAGGCCGAAGATCAGCCGCCCCAGCCGCGACTGGCCGAAGGTGAAGCGCCCAAACCTAAGCTTCAAGTACCAGGGCTTATCGGACATGGCCGCCCTCCCCCTCTCCCCGTGTGCGGGGAGAGGACCGGGGTGAGGGGCATCGGTGCATGGTGATGTACAAGCGGGTCAGCCCCTCATCCGGCCTTTCAGGCCACCTTCTCCCCGCAGGCGGGGAGAAGGGGTCATTCTAGATTTCCCGGTAGCGGTAGCCGACGCCGTAAAGCGTCTCGATCGAATCGAAGGTCGGATCGACGACACGGAACTTCTTGCGCATGCGCTTGATATGGCTGTCGATAGTGCGGTCGTCGACATAGACCTGGTCGTCATAGGCAGCGTCCATCAGGTTGTCGCGGCTCTTGACGAAGCCGGGACGCTGGGCCAGGGCGTGCAGCAGCAGGAACTCGGTGACCGTCAGGCGCACCGGCTTGCCGTCCCAGGTACATTCGTGGCGGGCCGCGTCCATGACCAGTTTGCCGCGCTTCAGCGACTTTGCGTTGAGCGCCTCCTGGACCTCGGGCGCCTCGCCCTGGTCGACAATGCCCGCGCGGCGCAGCACTGCCTTGACGCGCTCGAGCAGCAGGCGCTGCGAAAACGGCTTGTGCATGTAGTCGTCGGCACCGAGGTTGAAGCCGAGGATCTCGTCGATCTCGTCGTCTTTCGACGTCAGGATGATGACCGGCAGGTTGGAATTGGCGCGCACCCGCTTCAGCACCTCCATGCCGTCCATGCGCGGCATCTTGACGTCGAGAATCGCCAGGTCGGGCGGGTCCTTCTCGAGCGCGGCCAGGCCGGTGGCGCCGTCATAGTAGGACTGAACGGTGTGGCCGCCGCTTTCGAGGGCGAGGGAAACGCTGGTCACTATGTTTTCGTCGTCGTCGACCAGGGTGATCTTGGCCATGCGGCCTCCATGTTTTGCGCTCAGCCGCCCTTGCCGGTCCATGTCGGATCGGAGTTTCGGCTGTATTGTTGCTGCTTATCATCCTACCCGCGTTCGTTTCATGGCGTCAACGCGGCGGGACAAGGGTGATATTCCGGCGGATATGGGGCCTAAATCCTAATTTAACAGGCTTTGTGTAGATTTTGAAACCTTACCCGGGGATTTGTATTCGTTCCATGAGCGGCGTCGGCCACAGTCCGGTCCATTACGAGGTGTTCTCGAAGAGGACGCCGCAATCGTCGTGGACGCTGCAAATGGCCAGCGAGCAGCGCACGGCGGCGATCGAGGCGGCGCAGGAGATCATCGCCGCGCGCCAGGCCTGCGCCGTCAGGGTCAACAAGGAGATGTTCGACGCCAAGACCGGCGAATTCTCCAGCGTCACCATCCTGGCCGAAGGCATGGCCGAGCCGGCGCGCCAGCTCAAGGCCAGGAGCGACATCGACTCGGTCTGCACCAGCCCGCAGGACTTCTATAACATCCACGCCCGCGACAAGATCGCCCGGCTGCTCGATGACTGGCTGAAGCGGTCGAAGGTGACGCCGTTCGAACTGCTGCACCGGCCGGACCTGGCCGAGCGGCTGGAGGCGTCGGGCACCGAGCTTCTGCACGTCGTGCAGAAACTGGCCATCGTCGAAAGCCAGGAGACGGGCCAGGACCTGCACGACCTGATCCGGCGTTGGCGCGCCCTGATCGACCGCGCGACGACGCGCCTGATCGAGGATGGGCGGCGCAAGCTGTTCCCGGATGTCGATCCCGGCAACTGGCTGCAGGTGATCGATCATCTCGCCGGCCATGGCGAGCGCGCTTATGTGCTGGGCGGTGGCCTGGCGCGGTTCCTGGCGCCGGAGATGGCGCCGGCCGGCAAACTCAAGCGCCTGCTGCCGCTCGGCAAGCTGCTCGGCGACAACCTCGAAGGCCGCGAATGGGCGTTGCAGGTGCTGGAAATTCCGGTATCGGAGCTGTTCGGCGCCAAGAGCTCGCTGAGCGACCTCTTGGGCTACGAGGCCGACCTCGGCATATCGATGGCGGTGATGACGCGCATGGCGGCGGGCGACGCGGTCGAAGCTCTGACGCGCGCCGATCCGCGCGTCGCCAAGGTCATGCCGCCCCTGCCCGAGGCGCTGGAGGGTTTCCACGAACTGATGGCGGACGACCTGTTCCCGTCGCTCAGCCACAATATTTCCAAGCGTCTGATGACCGAGCTCAAAGGTCCGCGCCGGCTTCATCCCGGCGACGCCGAAAACGAGATCGAGACCCTGCGCGCCCTGGCCCTGTGCCTGACTGCGGCCGAACGCGAGGAGGCCCAGCGCGAGGATATCAAGGAAGCCTTTGCCGAACGCTCGAAGATGCTCGTCTCGGCCGATTTCGTCGAAAGCCTGATGGCCCTGGCCAAGACCGCCGCCGAAGAGGTCGAAAAGCTGATCTGGCTGTGCGAGAACGTGGTCGGCGCGGCCAACAAGCGCCAGGCGGCGCGCTGGCTGATCTCGGCGCTGAGCGGTCTCAAGTTCGAGCGCGAGATGCGCGACGGCAAGACCCCCGCCGGCCAGCGCCTCCAGGCCCTGGCGCAGCTGCAGCGGCGCGTGCGCAAGGTGCAGCTGGTCGACAAGGACGCCGACGAGGCATGCGACAAGCTCGGCCACGTCGGCGGCCTGATCGCCGAGGACGTCCACCTCTTCGCCCATGCGCTGAGGAACGCCGCCTCGCCGGTGCAGAAGCTTGGCCTGCTGCTCGGCTTCGCCTGCGGCCAGACCGCGCCGCTGGGACCGATCAGCGAGCAGGCCAGGGCGGAGGCGACGAAGCTTCTGCGCGCACCGGACGTGCGGCAGGGGCTGATGGGCAATCCGCAGGTCATGGCGACGCTTGGGCCACTGATCCAGGCGGCGGGAATCGCGGCTTGAAATCAAATCCTGAAATTCAGTTCCAGCAGGACATTGTTGGGGTCTTCGACGAACAACTGCACCAGCCGGATGTCCGGCGTATCGGCGCGCTCGACCCGAAGGCCCATGTCGGTAAGGCGGGCAATGGCGTCGTCCAGGCCTTCGCATTCGAAGGCGATATGGTGGATCGAACCGGTCGTGCCGCCGGGAATGACTTCGCGTTCGTAGGTATTCTCGCTGCCGAAGCGGTTGAGGTGGATCACCGCCTGGCCGTTGGGGTCGTGCAGCCACATCTGCTCGGCCGGATCGCGCCGCGTGATCCGCGCTTCCAGCCCCAGCAGGCGCTCGTAAAAAGCGATGGTGCCCGCCATGTCGCGGGTCTGGATATTGACGTGGTTGAGGTTACGGACGCGCATCAGCCGGACTTCTTCCCAGACGTTTCCAAAGCGGCCAGCATTTCCCGGCGCAGGATGGCGTTCATCCGCGTCTGGTAGCCACGGCCCTGCGATTTCAGCCAATCGAGCACATCAGCGTCGAGACGGGCGGTGAACTGCTGTTTGACGGGACGATAAAAGCGGCCGCGAAACTTGACCGCCTTTTCGAAGTCTTCGTCCGTCATTTCCGGTATATCACTCAGATCGATCTGTCGATCCTGATGCACCGCGAGTTCCGCCAAGTGGGCACGCTGCTCCTCCGTCAGCGGCGGCAATTCGTGCCGCGCGTATCTAACGAGCTTCGTTTTCATACCAACGCCTTTCCTTGCGCGTGACCTCCCGCGCGGAGATAATCCGTATGATTTCCACATCTTCACCGTTTTCGTCTTCTTCCCAGATTGTATGGGCGACAATCAAAAGAAGACAATTCCCGACTATGCCAAAGGTCTGCCATCTGGCCTCGCCATCCACGATCCGATCCTGAACCGTAATATGGTGAGGATCATTGAAAACATGAGCAGCCTCTTCAAAGCTAATGCCGTGTTTGCGGCGATTGCCAGTTGCCTTGGTAATGTCCCATTCAAAATAGCACTTGGTCATTGTAACTACAAATCCGTAATTGCACAATCGCCAATGCAAACGTTAGACCTCTACGCATGAAATGCGCAGAGTCCACAATCCGAGCCTAATGCGCCTCGTCCCAGTTGTCGGCGGCGTGGGCTTCGACGACCAGCGGCACGCTGAAATCGATCGCCGGCAGGGCCGCGCCCGACATCACGTCCTTGATCAGCGGCATGACGGCCTCGACCTCGGCCTCGGGCGCCTCGAAGATCAGTTCGTCGTGGACCTGCAACAGCATTTTCGTCGTGAAACCGGCATCCGACAGCGCCTTGGGCATGCGGACCATGGCGCGACGGATGATGTCGGCGGCCGTGCCCTGGATCGGCGCATTGATGGCGGCGCGTTCGGCGAAGGACCGGATCGCGCCCTTGCCATTGATCTCCGGGATATGGATTTTGCGCCCCATCAGGGTCACGACATAGCCATTGGCCCGCACATAATCGCGCGCGCCGTCCATATAGTCCTTGATGCCGGGGAAGCGGTCGAAATAGGTCTCGATATAGCGGCCAGCCTCGCCGCGTTCGATGCCGAGCTGATTCGACAGCCCGAAGGCCGAAATGCCGTAGATGATGCCGAAATTGATAGCCTTGGCGCGGCGGCGGATTTCGGAGGTCATCTCTTCCATCGGCACATTGAACATTTCCGACGCCGTCATGGCGTGGATGTCGTCGCCGCGCGTGAAGGCTTCCTTCAGTTGGGGGATATTGCCGATGTGCGCCAGGATGCGCAGTTCGATTTGCGAATAGTCGGCCGAGATCAGCTTGTGCCCCGGCTTGGCGATGAAGGCGCGCCTGATCTTGCGGCCTTCCGCGGTGCGGATCGGGATGTTCTGAAGGTTGGGTTCGTTCGACGACAACCGGCCCGTCGGCGTCGCCGCCAGGTGGAAGCTGGTGTGGATGCGCTGGGTATTGGCGTCGGCATATTCGACCAGGTTGTCGGTATAGGTGCCCTTCAGCTTCGACATCTGGCGATAGTCGAGCACCAGCTTGGCCAGAGGTATGCCCTGCTCGGCCAGTTCCTCCAGCACCTTGACGTCGGTGGCCCATTGGCCGGATGCCGTTTTCTTGCCGCCGCTGAGCTTCATCTCGTCGAAGAAGATGGCGCCCAGTTGCTGCGGGCTGCCGATATTGAACGGCCGGCCAATCAAGGCATGCGCTTCCTGTTCGATCGCGTTCATGCGCGTGCCGAAGTCCTGGCTGAGATTGCGCAGGATCTCCGGGTCGATGCGGATGCCGGCCAGTTCCATCTCGGACAACACCGGCGCCATGCCGCGTTCCAGCGTCTCATAGACCGTGGTCATGCCTTCGCGCGCCAAGCGCGGTTTCAGCACATGCCACAGCCGCAAGGTCACGTCGGCGTCCTCGGCGGCATAGCGCGTGGCGCCGGCCAGATCGACATGGCGGAAGCTCTTGGCCGTCTTGCCCGAGCCGGCGACTTCCTTGAAGGTGATCGGCTTGTGCCCCAGGTGCATCTCCGACAACTCGTCCATGCCGTGGCCGTGCAGCCCGCCTTCCAGCACATAGGACAGCAGCATGGTGTCGTCGAACGGACCGATATCGATGCCGTAGCGGCGGAAGACGCTCAGGTCGTACTTGATGTTCTGGCCGATTTTCAGGAGGTTTTTGTCCTCCAGCACCGGCTTCAGGATGCGGAGCACGTCGTCGAGCGGGATCTGTTTCAGTTCGTCGCCGAAATCGAGGCCCTCCGCGGCATGGCCGACCGGAATATAGCAGGCGCAGTTGGGGGAGGTGCTGAGCGAAATGCCGCACAGTTTCGAATGTGAGGCCGAGAGGTCATCAGTCTCGGTGTCGACGGCGAAGACCATGGCCGCCCTGGCCCGCGCCACCCATTGTTCCAGCGCCTCGACGGTCTGGATGCAGTCGTAGGCGTCGAGATCGAACGGCTGCCTCGCAATGTCTTCGCCGGTCTGGCGCGGGGCGCCGTAAAGCGGCCGCATGATCGGCGCAGTGGGCACCTTATCAAGCGCGGTCGAGGTTTCGAGCGTCGACAGGGTCCCGCCGATGCGCTTGGCCAGGCTGTTGAATTCCATGACGCTGAGAAACGCCGTCAGCACGTCCGGCTGGGGCTGTTTCAGGATGAAGTCGTCTAGGTCGTGCGGATTGGGCGTATCGCACAGCAGGGTCACCAGGGTCCGCGACATCAGGATCTGCTCGCGGAAATCGATCAGCGTCTGGCGGCGCTTGTCCTGTTTGATCTCCGACGCGCGGTCGAGCACGGCATCTAGGCTGCCGAAGGTGTTGAGCAGTTCGGCGGCGGTCTTGACGCCGATACCCGGCGCGCCTGGCACATTGTCGGCCGAATCGCCGATCAGCGCCTGGGCGTCGACCACCAGCTCGGGCGGGACGCCGAACTTCGCGATCACTTCCTCGCGGCCGACCAGGGTACTCTTGACCGGGTCGAGCATCAGCACGTCGTCATTGACCAGTTGCATCAGGTCCTTGTCTGAGGACACGATGATGACCTTGAAGCCTTGCCGGCGGGCGATGTGGGCATAGGTGCAGATCAGGTCGTCGGCTTCGAAGCCTTCCAGCTCGATCGCCGGCAGGCCGAAGGCGCGCGTCGCCTCGCGAATCAACGGGAACTGCGGGACCAGGTCCTCGGGTGGCGGCGGGCGATGGGCCTTGTAGCCGTCGTAGAGCTCGTTGCGGAAGGTCTTCGGCCCGGCGTCGAAGATGACCGCCAGGTGCGACGGCGCGTCGTCGCCGCGGTTCTCCTTGATCAGCTTGTAAAGCATGTTGCAGAAGCCGGAGACGGCGCCGACTGGCAGGCCGTCCGACTTGCGCGTCAGCGGCGGCAGCCCGTGATAGGCGCGGAAGATGTAGCCGGAACCGTCAATCAGGACGAGGCGTTTGGGTTGGGAATCGTCGGGCATTTCTGGCTCTGGCGGAATCGGGCGGACGTCGCCGACTTTATTAATGCCATATGACGCGCATGCCAAATCAAAGCGAAAGCCAGTTTTTAAAGCAATTATCCCCGGCCGATTTCGCTAGGCGATCATTGTATCCGTGAATGGTCTGACAAGGGCGTTGCCGGGTAAAAACCTAGTCGACGCTGGTCCTCCATTTAAGGAGGCATTGATGAACGACTTTCCGGAAGAAAATTACGATCTGTCGACGTTGTGGCTACAACTGGAAGCCATTGCTCTCATAACGAACGACCCGAAAGACCGGGAAATGGCCGAAAGAGCGAGACAAATGTACGTCCTGCGTCAACCGCTGGGTCGCAATAAACAGAATTGGCAGGATGATGGCCAGTGCGGGTGGGCCATAAGGTAAATCAGAACAGCCTCTTCCTTCCCCGTTTACGGCAACGTCGTTGCGAGAAAGGTGTCGGCGCGAAGCGACGACGGAAGGGGGATGCGGCCGGTGGGTTTCCCCCTTCCGTCATTTCGCTACGCTCAATGCCACCTTCCCCGTAAACGGGGAAGGAAAAAGGCATGTTGGTTCCATCAAGACCTAAAGTACTTAAACTAAGAAAAACCCTCCGGCGTTTGCCGAAGGGGTTTCAAATCTTACGCGGTGCATGACCCGGCGGGGTGAGTCGAAAATGTCTGGCTTGTGAGAAACGAAGCGGACTGGGCGTCCCCGAGCGTACTTGAGTACGTGAGCATCGTATCTGCCCAAGCAATGTGAAAACATTGCGGCCCGCCAAAATGCGACGGGCATTTGCGGATCGCCCCGGCGAGATTAGGCTAGTGCACCTGGTCGCCGTACTCGTTGGCGTGTTCCGCGAGAATGGTCATGCCGTCCTCGTTGACATCGGCGAAGCCGCCGCGCACCTGGAAGACGCGCGTCTTGCCGTCGTTCATCACCACCACGTCGCCTTCGGCGAGGATGGTCATGAACGGCGCGTGGTGCGCCAGCACGCCGAACTCGCCTTCGACGCCCGGCGCCACGACCTGGTCGACCAGGCCCGAGAACAGCTCGGCTTCCGGCGTGACCAGCGAGACGTGCAGCTTATCGGTGTCGGCCATTTACTTGCCTTCGCCGGCCAGGCGTTCGGCCTTGGCGATGGCGTCCTCGATGGTGCCGACCATGTAGAAGGCGGCTTCCGGCAGGTGGTCGTAGTCGCCGTTGCAGATGCCCTTGAAGCCCTTGATGGTGTCTTCGATCGACATCAGCACGCCCGGCGTGCCGGTGAAGACTTCGGCGACGTGGAAGGGCTGCGACATGAAGCGCTGGATCTTGCGGGCGCGGGCGACGGTCGCCTTGTCCTCTTCGGACAGTTCGTCCATGCCGAGGATGGCGATGATGTCCTTGAGCGCCTTGTACTGCTGAAGAATCTCTTGGACGCGCGTGGCGGTTTCGTAGTGCTCCTGGCCAACGACGCGCGGATCGAGGATGCGCGAGGTCGAGTCGAGCGGGTCGACGGCGGGGTAGATGCCCTGTTCGGCGATCGAGCGCGACAGAACGGTGGTGGCGTCGAGGTGGGCGAACGAGGTCGCCGGCGCCGGGTCGGTCAGGTCGTCGGCGGGCACGTACACGGCCTGAACCGAGGTGATCGAGCCCTTGTTGGTCGAGGTGATTCGTTCCTGCAGTTTGCCCATTTCGGTGGCCAGGGTCGGCTGGTAACCCACGGCCGAAGGGATGCGGCCGAGAAGCGCGGACACTTCGGAGCCGGCCTGGGTGAAGCGGAAGATGTTGTCGACGAAGAACAGCACGTCCTTGCCTTCGACGTCGCGGAAATATTCGGCCTGAGCGAGGCCGGTCAGGGCGACGCGGGCGCGGGCGCCGGGAGGCTCGTTCATCTGGCCGTAAACCAGGGTGCAGCGCGAAGTGCCGCCGCCGCCGTGCTCGTTGACCTTCGACTCGATCATTTCGTGATAGAGGTCGTTGCCTTCGCGGGTGCGCTCGCCGACGCCGGCGAACACCGAATAGCCGCCATAGGCCTTGGCGATGTTATTGATCAGTTCCTGGATGGTGACGGTCTTGCCGACGCCGGCGCCGCCGAACAGGCCGATCTTGCCGCCCTTGGCGTAGGGGCAGATCAGGTCGACGACCTTGATGCCGGTGACGAGTAGTTCGGCCGAAGTCGCCTGGTCGGCGAAGGCCGGGGCGTCGGCGTGGATCGGGTTGAAGAAGGTGGTCTCGATCGGGCCGGCTTCGTCGATCGGCTCGCCGATGACGTTCATGATGCGGCCGAGCGTGGCCGGGCCAACCGGCACGGTGATCGGGCCGCCGAGGTCGGCGACCGCCTGGCCGCGAACCAGGCCTTCGGTGGCGTCCATGGCGATGGTGCGGACGGTGTTCTCACCGAGGTGCTGGGCGACTTCGAGTACCAGGCGCGAACCGGAAGCCATATTGGTGGTTTCCAGCGCGTTGAGAATGGCCGGCAGGGCGCCGTCGAACTCGACGTCGACGACGGCGCCGATGATCTGGCTGACCTTACCGGTGGCGGCAACAATTTTCTGATGAGCGGACATGGGTTCAGTTTCCTAGAGGGCTTCGGCGCCCGAAATGATTTCAATCAGTTCCTTGGTGATCTGGGCCTGACGCGAGCGGTTGTACTTCAGCTGCAGGGCCTTGATCATCTCGCCGGCGTTGCGCGTGGCGTTGTCCATGGCGCTCATCTGCGAGGCATAGAAGCCGGCATTGTTCTCGAGCAGCGAGGACAGAAGCTGTACGCTGAGATTGCGCGGCAGCAGGACTTCAAGGATTTCCTCTTCCGAGGGTTCGTATTCGTAGACCGCGCCGTGAATGTCTTCGGCGGCGTCGAGATCGACGTCGGCGGGGACGAGGCGCTTGGCCTCCGGCACCTGGGCGATCACCGACTTGAAGTGCGAATAGAAGAGCGTCACCACGTCGGCGCGGCCTTCCAAGAATTCGCGGGTGATCAGGTCGGAGATCGGCGCCACGACATCGAGGGTGATGACGCGCGAGCCGGAGAGATCAAAAGCCTCGACCATCCGGTCGGCATAGAGCCGCTTCAGCTGATCGCGGCCCTTGCGGCCGATCGCAATGATGCGGACGTTCTTGCCGGCCTTGATCTGGGCGTTGATGAATTCGCGGGCGGCGCGGACGATGTTGGTGTTGAAGCCGCCGGCCAAGCCACGGTCGGCGGTGGCGACGACGACCAGCTGGTTATGCCGGGAGCCGTTGCCGACCAGCATCTTGGGCGCGGTGTCGCCCGAAATGCCCTTGGCCAGGTTGGCGATGACCGCCGCCATGCGCCGGGCATAGGGACGGGCGTTCTGCGCCGCGTCCTGGGCCTTGCGCAGCTTGGCCGCCGCGACCATCTGCATCGCTTTCGTGATCTTCTGCGTGGCTTTCACGCTTCCGATCTGATTGCGCATGTCCTTCAAGCTGGGCATGAACGGTTACCCGAAATTGGCGGTGAAGTCGGTGACAATCGCCTTGAGCTTGTCTTCCAGCTCGGCCGACAGGGCCTTCTGCGTGCGGATGGCGTCGAGCAGGTCGACATGGCGCGTGCGCAGCAGCGACAGCAGATCCTTCTCGTAACGGCCGACGTCGCCAACCGCGACCTTGTCGAGGTAGCCGCGCGTGCCGGCATAGATCACGCAGACCTGCTCTTCGACCTTGAGCGGTGAATATTGCGGCTGCTTCAAGAGTTCCGTCAGGCGCGCGCCGCGGGCCAGCAGGCGCTGGGTGGCGGCATCGAGGTCCGAGCCGAACTTGGCGAAGGCGGCCATTTCACGATACTGGGCGAGGTCACCCTTGATGGCGCCGGCGACCTGCTTCATCGCCTTGATCTGGGCTGACGAGCCGACGCGCGAGACGGAAAGGCCGACGTTCACGGCCGGGCGGATGCCCTGGTAGAACAGGTCGGTTTCGAGGAAGATCTGGCCGTCGGTGATCGAGATTACGTTGGTCGGGATGTAGGCCGACACGTCGTTGGCCTGGGTCTCGATGACCGGCAGGGCGGTCAGGGAGCCCGCGCCATTGTCCTCATTGAGCTTGGCGGCGCGTTCGAGCAGGCGGGAGTGCAGGTAGAAGACGTCGCCCGGATAGGCTTCGCGGCCGGGCGGGCGGCGCAGCAGCAGCGACATCTGGCGGTAGGCGACGGCCTGCTTCGACAGGTCGTCATAGATGATCAGGCCGTGCATGCCATTGTCGCGGAACCATTCACCCATGGCGCAGCCGGCGAACGGGGCCAGGAACTGCAGCGGGGCCGGTTCGGACGCGGTCGCCGAGACGACGATGGTGTAGTCGAGCGCGCCGTTGTCTTCCAGGGTCTTGACGATCTGGGCGACGGTCGAGCGCTTCTGGCCGATGGCGACGTAGATGCAGTAGAGCTTGGCTTTCTCGTCGGTACCTTCGTTAACGGCCTTCTGGTTCAGGATGGCGTCGATGCAGACGGCGGTCTTGCCGGTCTGACGGTCGCCAATGACCAGTTCACGCTGGCCGCGCCCGACCGGGATCAGGGTGTCGATGGCTTTGATGCCGGTCTGAACCGGCTCGTGCACCGACTTGCGTGGGATGATGCCGGGCGCCTTGACGTCGACACGGCGGAATTCGGTCGCGGCGATCGGGCCCTTGCCGTCGATCGGCTCGCCCAGCGGATTGACGACGCGGCCGAGCAAGCCGCGGCCGACCGGCACCTGCACGATTTCACCGAGGCGGCGGACTTCGTCGCCTTCGCGGATCTCGCGGTCTTCGCCGAAGATAACGACGCCGACATTGTCCTTTTCCAGGTTGAGCGCCATGCCCTTCACGCCGGCCTTGGGGAACAGCACCATTTCGCCGGCCTGGACCTTGTCGAGGCCGTAGACGCGGGCGATGCCGTCGCCGACGGAAAGGACCGACCCGACGTCGGAGACATCGGCGTCTTCACCGAAACCGGCGATCTGTTGCTTGAGGATGGCCGAGATTTCGGCGGCGCGAATGTCCATGATTTTACGCTCTCTTCAGGGCGAACTTGAGGGAATCGAGTTTGGTTTTCAGGCTGGCGTCGAACAGGCGCGAACCGACGCGGACCTTCAGGCCGCCGAGGATCGCCGGATCGACGCGGGTGGTGACGGCGGCCTCGTGGCCGAGGCTCTGGGCCAGTTGCGCCTTCAGGCCGTCAAGCTGGGCGGACGTGAGCGCCACGGCCGAGGTGACTTCGGCGCCGACGATGCCCTTCGAGGCATCATAAAGCTTGAGGAAGGCGGTGACGACCGGGAACAGGTGGTCGAGGCGGCGGTTGGCGCCCATGACGCCCAGCAGGTTGCTGGTCAGGGCGTTGAGCTTGAGCTTCCGGGTCACGGCCATAATGCCGTTCAGCTTGATTTCGGACGTATAGGCGAGCGACGACAGGAAGGCGCGCAGCTCACCGCTTTCCAGCAGCAGGGCCTTCAACGCCATCATGTCAGCCTGGACCTTGTCCACGGCCTTTTGCTCTGAGGCGAGGTCGAAGACGGCGCGGGCGTAACGTTCGCCGGCTTCGGTTTCTCGAAATTGATCGTTCACGTGTTTGTCCTAAGGCAGGGCAAGTCCAGCAGCACGGGCTGCGAATTCAGGCACAAGGCCACGGGCGCAGTCTCGCCTGCGCCTACACCTGCCGTGTGCGGGCGGGTCCTTAGCATAGGGTCTTGCATGCCGCAACCCGATGGAGGCGGATTCGGCGGGCAAAATATCTTTGCGCCGCAAGCCTTGTGATTTAAGGCGTTTCTTTTATGTAAGGCGGGGTGCGCCCGATTGCCGCAACCCCCTGACGCGAGACGAAAGCCCCGATGGATTCCCTCCTGGCCCTGCTGACCAATCCGGCCTCCTATGCCGCGCTCTTTACGCTTGTCGTGATGGAGATCGTGCTCGGCATCGACAACCTGGTGTTCGTCTCGATCATGACGAACAAGCTGCCGGAAGCGCAGCGCGGACGGGCGCGGGCCATCGGCATGTTCGCGGCTCTGGGCCTGCGCGTGGCCCTGCTCGGTTCGCTCTATGTCATCGTCAATCTGAAACAGCCGGTGTTCCGCCTGTTCGGCCACGGCTTTTCGTGGCGCGACCTGATCCTGATCGCCGGCGGCCTGTTCCTGGTCTACAAGGCGGCGACCGAAATCATCGAATCGACCGACGGCCACCCTGACGATGGCGACGACAAGCCGGCGCGCAAAGCGCCGTCCCTGACCATGGCGGTGATCCAGATACTGCTGCTCGACCTCGTCTTCTCGGTCGATTCCATCCTGACCGCCGTCGGCATGACCGATGAACTGCCGATCATGATCGCCGCCGTGCTGATCGCGGTCGGTTTGATGTTCGCGGCGTCGGGGCCGATCTCGGCCTTCATCCACAAGCACGCGAGCATCGTCATGCTGGCGCTCGGCTTCCTCTTGATGATCGGCGTGGTGCTGATCATGGAGGGCATGGGCCATCATATCGACAAGGGCTATATTTACGCCGCCATGGCCTTCGCCGGCTTCATCGAGGCGCTGCAGATGTTCAGAAGGAAGAAGAAGTCGTGACCGCGCCCTTCCGCATCGTCTTCGCCATCTATGACGGCATGACGCATCTCGATTTCACCGGGCCGCACATGTTCCTGAGCCGGCTGCCGGGCGCCGAGGTGATCGTGGCCAGCGAACACGGCGGCACGGTCGAGGCAACTTTGCATTTCGCCAGTACGTCGCGGCTTGCCGATATAGACGCATGCGACCTGATCTGCGTGCCGGGCGGGATGAACGCCACCGAAGTCAGCTTGCGCGACGGCTTTATCTCCGAAATACGCCGGCTGGCCCATACGGCGAAATACATCAGCTCGGTATGCACGGGCTCGCTGATCCTGGGCGCCGCCGGCCTGCTGGAGGGCAAGCGCGCCGCCTGTCACTGGGCATGGCGCGATTTCCTTTCAGAGTTCGGCGCGATCCCGGTGGCGGAGCGGGTCGTGCGCGACGGGAATATCATTACCGGCGGCGGCGTGACGGCCGGCATCGACTTCGCCCTGATCGTCGTCGCGGAAATCGCCGGGCCGGAGGTGGCGCAGCGTATCCAGCTTGGCCTCGAATACGATCCGCAGCCGCCCTTCGACGCCGGCTCGCCCGAAGCCGCGCCACCCGAGGTCTTGGCGGCCTATCGCGCCATGATGGCGGCGAAGGCCGGGGAACGGCTGGCCCAGGTGCGCCAGGCGGCGGCAAAGCTTCGTTAAGCCCCGCCGTGGTAGCCTGCGCCTTCCCCAGCAGAAGGCTCAGGGCACATGGATAGTACCATCTACACCAATTCGGGCGCCCCGCTCGTCACGCCATGGTCGCCGCGCGGCATGTCGGTCGACAAGTATAACGCGCTCGCCAAGGCCGACGCCAAGAAGCAGGAAGTCGAAAGCGATGCCGCCAAGGTCTTCGACCAGCCGCGTATGAAAGCCGACGACCAGCAGCGCAATTTCCTGCGCACCAAGATCCAGAATATCGTCGAGCGCCTGAAGGTGCTGCAGAAGCTGTTCTCCAACGACGGTCGCGAAATGGCCCGGGCGGTGACGCAGATTTTCAAGGAACTGAAGGCGGCGCTGAAAGAATACAAGGAACTGGCCGGCAAGGAGCTGGGCGGTATCGACGGCATGGTATCGGCGGCCCTGGCCCCGGCTTCGTCTGCGCCTACGGATGGCGGCGCGGACAAGGCGGCCGACAATTCCGCAGCGAGCGCCGATGCAGGCAGGACAGATAACACCGCCGGCGACGCCGCGGTCCAGGCGGCCGATGCCGAAACGCAGACCGCCGACACCGAAACCTCCGCGCCGGTCGAAGCCACGGATGCCACGGCCCAGACGCCTGCGGCGCCCGATGGCGGCCAAACGCCGGCAACGAACGATACCTCGACTGCGGCGAGCGGCAGCCAGCCGACATCTGCTCCCGATGCCTTCGATGGCGACAAGACCGCGCTTTACAAGGCCGTCGAATCTAAGGTGCGCGACATGGTCGGCGAGGACGCCATGGATTTCCTGAAAATGGTCAAGAGCGTCGTCAAGACGATCGAGGACAAGCTGTTGTCAAAGGCGCGCATCCAGATCGCC
This sequence comes from uncultured Caulobacteraceae bacterium, assembly GCA_964474575.1. GTDB lineage: Bacteria > Pseudomonadota > Alphaproteobacteria > Caulobacterales > Caulobacteraceae > Asticcacaulis. The sequence goes on from CAYYTA010000067.1 coordinate 44,395, forward strand.
GCCATGACGCCCGACAAGGACCTGGAAAAGGTGGTCAAGGACCTGAACGACAGCGAGAAGGACCTCAGGCAGACGATGGACGACATGGAGCGCGACATGAAGAACGCCGTGCCGGGCCTCGGCATGCACCTCGACGTGGCGGCCTAGCCTGGCCGTCGCAGAGTCAGGGTCAACTTGCTGTAGTCGATCGAAGCGTGCAAAGTCGACAACAGGTCGCTGCCCAGCAGCCCGGAAAATTGCGGTAGTCCGAGCGTACCGTTGAGTGCGTTTAGGCTACTGAGGTCCATGCAATCGGCGGGCATGCCGGTAATTTTCGCTTTGCCGATCATCAGATTGACTTTGGTGCTGACGCGCCGGCCGGCGCTGCCCGTCAGGCTGTAGAAATCCTGCGCCGCGGCTTCTGTGAGGGGCAGGTTGAGGTCATGGGCCAGGGCCGCATCGATGATGGTCTGGGCACCGGTGTCGATCAAGACGACAACATCACGGTCCATAAGCTTGACGGTCAAATGCAGTTTATGGTCGGCCGCGGTGTTGAGCGGCACGGTCAATGTCCCCGGCCCCTCGTACCAGTATTGCACGGTTTGCGCCCTGGCGGCAGCAACGGCAAGCCCGGACAGACCGGCGAAAAAGGCGCGGCGCAGCATGGTATCTTCCCTGGTATTATCGTTGGGTCAACTTACCACAGCAAGCGCCTGTAAAAAACATTGCTTCTATAAAAAACTGTACGGGTCGATATCGACCACAAGCCGGATGGCGTTGGGACGCTTGATGGCGGCCAGCCAGTGAGTGACATAGGCCTGGACGTCCCTATTGCGATCCGCGCGGACGAGAAACCGCTTGCGCCACATCCCGCGCACAAGGGCCAGCGGCGCGTCAGCCGGACCGAAGACATCGATGCCTTCGCTATTGGGAATGAACAGGGCCAGTTCGCGGCTGAACCTGTTGAGCAGGGCCTGGTCCTTCGATGACAGGATGACCGCCGCCAGCCGCCCGAACGGCGGCATGCGGCCCAATTCGCGCGACATGGCCTCATATTGATAAAAGGCCTCGCGGTCGCCGCGCGCCAGGGCCTGCATGACCGGATGTTCGGGCGTGTAGGTCTGCAACAGCGCCTTGCCGGGCTTCACTTTCCGCCCGGCGCGGCCCGTCGCCTGCTGCAGAAGCTGGAAGGTGCGCTCGGCGGCGCGCAAATCGCCGCCCTTGAGACCGAGATCGGCGTCGACCACTCCGACCAGGGTCAGGTTGGGGAAATTGTGGCCCTTGGCCGCGGCCTGGGTGGCGATGACGATATCGATCTCATGGTCCTGGATGCGCCGGATCATGCTTTGCGAGGCGGCCGCATCAGGCACGGTATCGGAGCTGAACACCTCCGCCCGCGAGTCGGGAAAACGCGACTGGACCTCCTCCAGGATACGCTCGACCCCGGGGCCGACGCTGATCAGGCTGTCCTTCGCGCCGCAATGCGGACAGGCCGAGGGCTTCTTCGTCGAAAAGCCGGTCAGGTGGCAGACCAGCCGGCCGGATGACCGATGTTCGACCAGCCACGAGTCAGTCCTGGGCGAGGTCATCTTCTCGCCGCACGCCTTGCACAGCACCAAGGGCGCATAGCCGCGCCGGTTTAGGAACAGCAGCACCTGTTCGCGCCGCGACAATGTGGCCACCATCTCGGCGACCAGGACGTCCGACAGCCAGTTGCCCTTGTCGGGGGCGTGGCTCTTCATATCGACAAGGGCGATGTCGGGCAGTTGCGCCGCTCCATGGCGCCGCTCCAGCCGGATCCAGGCATAGCGGCCCTTCTGCGCATTGGTCAGGGTCTCAAGCGACGGCGTCGCCGAAGCGAGGATGACCATGGCGGTGTCCAGCCGGGCGCGGAACACGGCCAGGTCGCGCGCCTGATAGCGGACGCCGTCCTCCTGCTTGTAGGAACCGTCGTGCTCTTCGTCGACGACGATCAGGCCGAGGCGCTGGAACGGCAGGAACAGGGCTGAGCGCGCACCGACGACAAGGCGCACCTTGCCGGTCGCCACGCCCTCCCAGATTTTCCGGCGCTGGGCGTTGCCGATGTGGGTATGCCACTGCGCCACCTCGCAGCCAAATCGGCGTTGCAGCCGCTCCATTACCGCCTGGGTCAAGGCAATTTCGGGCAGCAGGATCAGCACCTGCGCATCACGATTATCGCGCAGCACATCGGCGACGGCTTCGAGATAGACCTCGGTCTTGCCCGAGCCGGTGACGCCGTCCAGCAGGACGGGCGCGAACGCGCGTTTGGCCAGGTCCAGCCGCAGCAGTTCATGCGCCGCCGCCTGTCCGTCATTAAGGCGGGCGGGCGCGAAGTCCGGGTCGGGCTGCGGGAAGTTTTCCGCCACCCGCATCTCGACCTTTTGCAGCGCGCCGTCCTTTTCCAGTCCCGTCACTACGCCCTGCGACACGCCGGCGGCATAGACCAGATCGCTCAGCGCCATCGGCACCACGGCAGCTTCCAGAACGCGTTCGCGCGCCCTGGTCATCCGCACCGGCGGCTCGCCGGAAACGACATAGCCGTGGCGCGTCTGCGGGCGGGGACTCTTCAATGCGCGCAAAACGCCGTTGATGAACACGCCCGGCGGCGTCAGGGTCCAGTTGGCCGCCCACAGCCAGAAGTTCAGCGCCGCCTCCGGCGCCGGCGCATCGTCCAGCTTTTTCAGTACCGGCTTGAGCTCGAAATCGGATTCGCCGCTTTCGACCGCGACGACCAGACCGCGCACGTGAGCGTGGCCAAGCGGCACGATGACGTGGTCGCCGGCGGCCAAAACCATGCCCTCCGGCACGGCGTAATCGAGCGCTTCCGCCATCGGCGCGAGGACGGCAACCTTGGCGGTCAAGGTTAACGCCTCGCGCATCTGGAACATATCGGGCGCGGCCGGGGACATGATTCGCCACCTAGCATGAAAAGCGTGCGCCTGTCACAGGAAGCGCTTCACAGAATCCACCGGGCGTCATAAGGTGACGTTTCGTACAGCGGCGCAGCAGGGTGTCCATGAATTCCGACGGCGGCATGACCAGGTTCGATCTCGACGACTGGCAGGCCGTGCGGCGTTTTCTCGTTAACCACGCCGATGAGGTGGCCCGTGATGCGGCCCTGCTCAACGCGCTGGGTCTCCAGGCCAAGTCCAAGCACCTGATCGACTTCGGCCCGGCGGCGCTGTCGCGGCTTGAAGCGCGGGCGCTCAAGGACCTCGACATCCGTCGCCAGCTGGAGACGACCGCCCGGGCCAATTTCGACGCCCAGGGCCAGACCCACGCCATGGTGCTGGCCCTGCTGGAGGCGCGCAATCATTCCGACCTGGCGCGGCGCCTGAATGAGGAGGCCAGGAATCGTTTTGGCCTCGTCGCCGCGACGATCGCGCTTGAAGACACCGGCCCGGTGCCGCTCGGCTGGAAGACGATGGACGACGGCGGCACCGATTACATCATCGGCGAAACCGGCCTGTCGCTGCTTGGTCCCGATGCCGTCTGCCGCGTGCTGTTCGACGACGATGTCCGCCGCATCAAGAGCGCCGCCGTCCTGCGTATCGCCCTGTGGCGCGAGGGCCGGCCTGGCCTGGTCGCCTTCGGCTCGGCCGATTTCGACGGCTTCTCGGCCGACATGGGCGCGGAGCTGGTGGCCTTCGTCGCCCGCGTGGTCGAACGCGTCGCCGAACGCTGGCCGGTGCTGGACTGAATTCCAAAATGCCTGCATTTTGGCAAGGGCGCCAAAGAACATTCTTGCCCGCCCAAGCCTATGCGAGGAGCCCAATCTTTCTTAAAACAAGAATGGCGGCGCTTGAGCTGACCACGCAACATTCGTCAACAATTCGTTGACGGCTGGGCCTTAAAATGCCGCAAACCCTTCCTATATTCACTCTAACGGATGCCCATCCGCGCCTTTGAGGTCTCCCTCCCCTAGCCCCCCGACAGGTTCTGGAGGTGAAGCCCTCTCACCACGCCTCCTCTTCCGCAAGGATGGGGAGGGAGACCACCCGGCGGCTCTCAGGCACATATGGGCATCGAGGTTGCGATGACGCTCGACGACGCATGCATCGCGTGGCTTGACTGGCTCAAGAGCCAGCGCCGCTGTTCATCGCGCACGCTTGAGGCTTACGCCCATGCGTTTCGTGGTTATACCGATCATCTGAAAAACGGCCTGCCCGGCTTGGCGCTTGCCGACGTGGCGCAGGTGTCGGCGGGCGAGTTGCGCGGCTGGATGGCGCACCTGCGCGGCAAGGATCCGCCGCTCGCCCCGCGTTCCTTGGCCCAGCACCTGTCGGCGATCAAGTCCTTTCACAGCTATCTTGACCTGCACCATGGCCTCGCCAACGCCCAGGTGGCGATGATGCGCGGTCCGCGCCTGAAGATGGGCCTTCCGCGCCCGCTCGATCCCGACCAGGCGATCGGCCTGATTACCGAGACGCGACTCGAGGACGAGCGCGAGCCATGGGAAAACGCCCGCGACGAAGCGGTTTATCTGTTGCTCTATGGCCTGGGTCTGCGCATTTCCGAGGCCCTGTCGCTGACCCTGGCCGAAACGCCGCTGGGCGACAGCCTCCGCATCACCGGCAAGGGAAATAAGATGCGCGTCCTGCCGGTGCTGGCGGCGGTGCGCGACGCCATCGAAGCCTACAAACGCCAGGTTCCGTTCGTCCTGCAACCATCGGAGAGGCTGTTCCGCGCCGTCCGAGGCGGCGAACTGACGCCGCGTCATATCCAGGCGGCGATGCAGAAGATGCGCGCACGCCTGGGCCTCAGCGACCGGGCAACACCTCACGCCCTGCGCCATTCCTTCGCCACCCACCTGCTGGGTTCGGGCGCCGACCTGCGCGCCATCCAGGAACTGCTCGGCCACGTGTCGCTGTCGACGACGCAGAAATACACCAGGGTCGACAGCGAAAAGCTGCTCTCGGCCTATGCGGCGGCGCATCCCAAGGCAGTGTAGCCCGGCTTACAGCGTCCGGCCCATAGTACTGGACGTAACGGGCGGGTTGGTCAGGAGATTCATGAACCGCCCGGCCGCCTCAAGGCTGCCGCAGCCGTTGATGCCGGTGAAGTGGCGGCGGTTCGGATTGTCGTCGAGCGCCTCGATGGCGAAGATGCTCTGGTAGTTGCCGACATTGAAGCCGCGCAGCCGCTTCACCACCTCCGGCACCGGCGAAGGCGGCGGCAGGCCCGCGGCAGCTCTCAGCGCCGTCACGCATCCACCGGCACTGTACAGGACCTCGTAATTGATCACCGGTGTGTAGGTATTGATCGGCATGGTGTAGCCGGCGCCGCCCTTGGTCGTGGCCGGCATGTAGATGAACATCATGTTGCTGGTGTTGGCGTTGGCGGCACGCGACAGCCAGTAGTCAGCCGAGGTCGCCTCCTCGACGCGGCGCACGACGGCGTCGTCATCGCCGGTCATGGCGATGCGCTTGCGCCAGTCGACCTTGTCAGGGTCGCCGGTCTTGTGTTCGGCGCGCCAGGCCTGCATGGCGGATTGAAGGCGAGCGTCGAGCGCGGCCAGGGCGGCGGTGTCTTCAGCGCTGACCGTGATGGGCGACGGCCGGCCGGCGGCCAGGGCCAGGCCGTAGGTCATCCAGTCATAGGGCTGGCCGCCCAGGGCCTTGGCGTGCAGGGCGTCCATCGGCGTCGACAGGGCGGCGGCGATATAGGGCTGGGCCTGGTTGGCATAGATCGGGCGCACGGTCGCCGGATCGACCGTGACGCAGCCAGTCAGGGCGTTCGCGGTTAGACAGGCTATTGCGACAATAGCGATGCGTTTCATGAAATCCCCCTCCAGATCCCTGCGCTCCTATAGCATGGTAGCGGACGATGGCCAAGGAAAGGGCGTTGACATCGCCGCCCTGGGTTTTACGCTTCCGTTCATGCAGACCGCGAAACCTCTCCCCGTTCACGACAAGGTCACGCCGGAGGATTTCGCCGGCATCGCATGGCGATCCGGTGGCGCACCTGGCCGAGGCCGACAGGGGCGCGCTCGGTACACTATCGGAGGCCGAGATTCGTCAGATGAAGCAGCACCTGCTGGCGCGGCTGGCGGCAAGGTGCGGTCATGAAGCGGCTTATCCTTTTGATGTGGCTCACCCTCGCCGCGCCGGCCATGGCGCAGGACATGGTGAAGCCCGAAGCGGGCCACGGCTGGTGGGCCTTCGTCCCGCCGCCAGACACCTTCAACGCCACGTCGCAACTCGATCTGCGCGGTCTGAATGAAACCGTGGCGGGTGAACACGGCTTCATCCGCCTGAGCCGGGACGGCAACAGCTTCGTGCGCGGCGATGGCGCCGACATCCGTTTCTGGGGCGGGACGGTCTATGCCGACGGCGACCCGGCCGACATGGCCGGACTGGCGCGATTCCTGGCCAAGCGCGGCGTCAACATGGTGCGCTGGCACGGCGATCTGATGCCGGCCGACCGGCCGGATTCGCAGCTTTCCGATGTCAACGAAACCTCGCTCGACCAGGTGTTCCACCTCGTCGCCGAGATGAAAAAGCAAGGCATCTACGTCACCATCTCGCCCTATTGGGCCTTCGCCGATAGTGTCATCGACGATGACGGCGGGCGGGCGTTCCCGAACTGGCCGGTGCCGCGCGACCCGAAGGCGCGTAATATGGCGGCCCTGCTGTTCTTCGATCCCGTCATGCAGAAGGCTTACAAGGCGTGGATCAAGGCGCTGTTCACCCGGGTCAATCCCTACACCGGCCTCGCGCTGAAGGACGACCCGGCGGTGGCCATCTTCCAGATCCAGAACGAGGATTCACTGTTGTTCTGGACATTGAACGGCGTAGCCGGGCCGGATCGCGACCTGATCGAACACCGCTTTAGCGACTGGCTTATCAAGCGCTACGGGTCGCTTGAGGCGGCGCAGGAGGCGTGGAACCATGCCGCTGCGGTCGATGCGCCGACGGAAGACCGGCCCGAAGCCGGGATGATGGCCCTGCCCAATCTCTATGAGCTGACCCTGGCCCCGCACGGGCCGGCCGGATTGCAGCGGCGCTATGCCGACTCGACCGAATTCCTGACCGAAACCATGCGCGATTTCAACGCCATGATCGCCGGCTATGTGAAGAACGACCTCGGCGCGCGGCAACTGATCAATGCCGGCAACTGGCGCACGGCCAGCATGACCTATCTCAACGACGCCGAACGCTACAGCTATACCCCGACCGATGTGCTGGCGGTCAACCGCTACGTCACCGGCGTGCACGGAGGCAGCGATACGGCGTCGTGGGCGGTGGCGAAGGGCGAGCGTTACACCGACGCCTCGACCCTGACCGATCCCGGCAAGTTCCCGCTGGCCATCAAGCAGGCGGACGGCCATCCGATGCTGGTGACTGAGTCGCTGTGGGTGGCGCCGGACGGCTACGAAAGCGAGGGGCCGTTCCTGGTGTCCGCGATGCAGTCCCTGAGCGGCGTTGACGGTTTCTACTGGTTTTCGCTGGGCGGAACGGGCCAGTGGGATCAGCCGCGCAGCGCCAACGGCTACCTGCCGTCGATTGGCAAGTTCGTGGCCAATACGCCGATGACGCTGGGCCAGTTTCCGGCGGCGGCCCTGATGTACCGCGAGGGCTATGTCGCGCCCGCGCCCGAAGCGGCGGTCTTCGAGCACCGCCGGCTCGATGACCTGTGGCAACGCAAGGTGCCATTGATCACCGAGGAGGGCGGCTTCGATCCCAACCGCGATACCGCGCCCTATTCACCGTCGGCCGGCGGAGCGGTGTCGCCGCTGGCCTATCTCGTCGGGCCGGTCAAGGTCGATTTCGGGTCGGACAAACCGGATAAAGTCGCCGACCTGAACCACTACATCGATCCGGCGGCGGGCGCGGTGACCAGCCTTACCGGCGAGATTCGCTGGAACTACGCGAAGGGGGTAGCCACGGTCGACACGCCGAAAGCGCAGGGCGTAGCCGGCTTCCTGAAGGCCGGCGGCGGCGACTGGCGGTTATCGGATACGCGGATCAGGTCGGACAATGGCTACGCCGCCATCTACGTCATCAGCCTCGACGGCCTGGCATTGAAGGATAGCCACAAGGTGCTGATCCAGGTGGGGACGCAGGCGCGGCCGACGGGGTGGGAGGATGCGGCGGCAAGCTGGAAGGATACGGACGGCAAGACCGTCACGGGCAGGAAGATCATCGAACACGGCCACGGACCATGGCTGGTCGCGGATACGGACGCGAGCGTCGAGATCGATAATCCGCTGCTGACCAGGGCAACGGTGCTCGATGCCAATGGCGAGCCTGTTGGGGTCGCCGTTGCGCATCGCGACGGCAAAAAGCTGACGGTCGCTCTGCCAAAGGACAATTTGTACGTGGTTGTGGAGCCGTAACCGTTTCGGGGTTTGGGGCCTCTGGCCCCAAGCCTTTCCTTTGTTCCATAAAAAGACCCGTTCAAGAGAACGGGCCTTTTTATGGAATAGAAGAGAAGCTGTGGGGTCCAAGGACCCCACCCCCGAAACGTTCTACGCCTGCATCGTCCAGCCTTCGACGCCCATCGCCGCCTGGCGGACGGCTTCGGAGCGGGTCGGGTGCGGGTGGCAGATGCGCGCCAGGTCCTCCGACGCGCCCGAGAACGCCATCAGCACGCAGGCCTCGGCGATCATTTCACCGACCTGCGGCCCCATCATGTGCACGCCCAGCACGCGGTCGGTCTTCGCGTCGGCCAGGAACTTCACGAAGCCCTCGGTCTCGTGATTGATCTTGGCCCTGGAGTTGGCCATGAACGGGAACTTGCCGGACTTGTACTGCACGCCCGAGGCCTTGACCTGGTCTTCGGTCTGGCCGACCCAGGCGACTTCCGGCGAGGTATAGACCACCGACGGCACCAGGTTGTAGTCGACATGGCCCGCCTTGCCGGCGATCAGCTCGATGCAGGCGACCGCGTCCTCTTCGGCCTTATGCGCCAGCATGGGCCCGAGGATGACGTCGCCGATGGCCCACACACCGGGCGCGGCCGTCTTGAAGTGATTGACCGGGATGAAGCCGCGTTGATCGGCCGTCACGCCGACCGTTTCGAGGCCCAGGCCTTGCGTAAACGGGCGGCGGCCGATGGCGACCAGCACTACGTCGGCCGACAGCTTTTCCTGTGTCCCGCCGGCGGCCGGTTCCAGGGTCAGGTCGACGCCCTTGCCGTTGGGTTTCGCCGAGGTGACCTTGGTGCCGAGTTTGAAGTTCATGCCCTGCTTTTCGAGCGCGCGTTTGAAGGCGGTGGCCAGTTCGGTATCCATGCCCGGCGTGATGCGGTCGAGGAACTCGACCACCGTGACCTGGGCGCCCAGACGACGCCACACCGAGCCGAGCTCAAGGCCGATGATGCCGGCGCCGATCACGACCAGCGACTTCGGCACGGCCGGCAGCGACAGGGCGCCGGTGGAATCGACGACGACCTTCTGGTCCACGGCGACGCCCGGCAGCGGGGTCGGCTCGGAGCCGGTGGCGATAACGATGTTGCGGGTGACGAGTTGCTGCGTCGCGCCGTCATTGCCCGTAACCGTGACGCGGCCCTGGCCGGCGATGGTGCCGCGGCCGACGAAATAGGCCACCTTGTTCTTCTTCATCAGGAACTCGACGCCCTTGGTCAGGGCGTTGACGCTGTCCTGCTTGGCTTCCATCATCTTGATGAGATTGAGCTTCGGCGCGGGTACGTCGATGCCGATATTGGCGAATTCGTGGCCCGCCGCCTCGAACAGCTCCGAGGCATGCAGCAGGGCCTTCGACGGCATGCAGCCGACATTGAGGCAGGTGCCGCCGAGCACGCCGCGCATTTCGACGATCGCCGTCTTCAGGCCGAGCTGGCCGGCGCGAATGGCCGCATTATAACCGCCAGGGCCACCGCCGATGATCACCACGTCGAAATTCAGATCGTCAGCCACGGCACAGCCCCTTTTCCAGCAAGGATTTTCGTCCCCCAGCAGGTAAGAGCGCCGGAGCCTGAGGTCAAGTGAATTTCCGAAGAATCTACGGCTGCTCCATGCCAGAATCGGCCGTTTGCGACAGGCCGTCATGGGCGCGGTAGATCAGGACACCGAGGCCCAGCGCGACAATTGTCATGAGATAGCGCGAATCCCAGTCCGACAGCGTGCCGGCCAGCTTGTTCCACAGGCCGCTGCCGCTGACCCCGCTGGCGAGATAGGTCAGGGCCAGGTCGCAGACAAACGCCGCGCCGTAGACGACAACCGTCCAGGCGCCGCTGCTGGCGTGAAAAATGGCGGCCAGCAGGTAAAGGAAAAGCACCGCGCCCCACAGGATGACCACCGGCGCGTTATGGGTCGCCACGGCGTCGACGGCGGTGTCGCCCTGGATCGATTCCGCGATCGGCGCACCTGTATCGCCATCCATCGGCATCTCGCCGGTATCGTCCTGCTGTGTCGTGGCCGCGGGCGGCTGCGGCAGGATGCAGGTCCGGACGACCGGCCAGGCGATCCAGCCGGCATAAAGCATGACGGCCGCGACCACGCCCCATTTCACCAGTTGCTTCACCGTCCCTGCCCCTGCGTTTCGATTGAAGACATAGTAGACGAAACGATCGGCGGCGTTAAGAGGCGGCGCAGGTCAGTTCTTCGCCGGCGCGGCGGCATCGGCCGCATCATCGGTTGTGGCCTGTCCGACTTCGGCGACGGTGGCCGCGGGATCGTCCTTGAGGCTGCCATAGGCGCCGAGGTTGGCGGTGGCGAAATCGGCCGCCTTCATGAAGTAGTCGCGTGAGCCGCATGCCTGGATGCCGACGGCATAGGAGGTGCGGTAGACGCGGACGGCGTCGGTTCGCATGGCCGCCAGCTTGTCGGCGTCGAGCTTGAGTTCGGCCCCATCGACGGTCTGGGCCTTCTTCATCTTGGCGAAGCCCGCCGCCGATTCGGCGCAGGCCACAGCCGCATTGACCACGCCGCGCGGCAGGACCAGGTCCTTGCTCAGGTTGAGGCCGTTGTCGTCGTCCTGCGGGTCGGGAATGAAGGCCATCATCGGCGCGCCCGGCCCCATGCCGGCGCTGTCGGGGATGGTCTGATCCAGCGCGGTGCGCTCCTTGCGATGCCCGATCTGCTTGGCGAGGTCGACCCAGAATTCCTGGTTGTCGAGCATCGCGTCCTCGTTGAAATTGACGGCGCTGAGCACAGGGTCCTTCTTGTCAGAGCCGTTGAGATAGAGATCGAGCATCAGGCGGTAATCGGCCTTGAGCTTGGCCTTGGCGTCCTCCGACAGCGAGCCCGAGGCCGACGGGCGGCCCAGTTCGAGGCCGAGGCCGTATTCCAGCATGGCCTCGGGATTGGTGACGTCGGCCTTTTGCAGCAGGTCGAGCATCGGCGTCGACATGGCGGTATCGAGCCAGGCCTGGCCCTTGACCGCCTCGGCCGGCGTGAAGCCGTCCTGGACGGAACGCTCCTGCTTGCGCGTCGCGGCATGCGCGGTTCCCGAGGCCGCGACAGCCGACAAAGCAAGATACAAGGCCGTCAATCCGATACGCATAAGGCTGATTTCCCTAAATATATCCTGTTGCCGGCTTTGTAATCCAAGCCTTGGGACCGCGCCACAGCAAAACCCCCGCAAGCTCGAGCTTGCGGGGGCATGCGGCGTTTTTGTCATACTTTTGGGAGGGTCAGACTTCCAGCACGAAGCGCTGCGGGTCTTCGAGGCCTTCCTTGACGCGGACGAGGAAGGTCACGGCTTCCTTGCCGTCGACGATGCGGTGGTCGTAGCTGAGCGCCAGGTACATCATCGGACGGATGACAACCTGGCCGTTGACGACGACCGGACGGTCCTTGATGGCGTGCATGCCGAGGATACCGACCTGCGGCATGTTGAGGATCGGCGTCGACATCAGCGAACCGTAGATGCCGCCATTGGTGATGGTGAAGGTGCCGCCCTGGAGCTGGTCGAGCGACAGGGTGCCGTCGCGGGCCTGTTTGCCGAGTGCGGCGATGCCCTTTTCGATGCCGGCCAGCGAGAGGCTGTCGACGTCGCGCAGGACCGGCACGACCAAGCCCTTGTCGGTGCCGACGGCAACGCCGAGGTCGTAGTGGTTCTTGTAGATGATGTCCTGGCCTTCGATTTCGGCATTGACCGCCGGGATATCCTTCAGCGCGGCGACCACGGCCTTGGCGAAAAACGACATGAAGCCGAGCTTGACGCCATGACGCTTTTCGAAGGCGTCCTTGTAGGCGTTGCGCAGGTTCATGATGGTCGACATGTCGACTTCGTTGAACGTGGTCAGCTGGGCCGCGATGTTCTGCGATTCCTTGAGGCGGCGGGCAATGGTCTGGCGCAGGCGCGTCATCTTCACGCGCTCCTCGCGCGGTCCGATTTCGCGCGGAGCCGCCGCCGGCGTGACGGCCGCCGTGGCGACCGCCGTCGAGGGGGCGCCAGCCAGGGCGGCCAAGGCGTCGCCCTTGGTGATACGGCCGTCCTTGCCGGTGCCGTCGACCTTGTTCGGGTCGAGGCCGGTTTCGGAAACGATGCGGCTCACCGCCGGCGACAGCGGCTTTTCGCTGGCGGCCGGGGCGGGTGCGGGGGCAGGCGCAGGCGCCGGAGCGGCAACCGGAGCCGGAGCGGGTGCCGCCGCAGCGGCGGGGGCGGACGGGGCAGCGGCTGCACCGGCGCCGCCGACTTCACCCAACTTGGTGCCCGGCGTGACGGTTTCGCCTTCGGCGACCAGGATAGTCAGGACGCCGTCGGCCGGCGAGGCGACTTCGAGCGCCACCTTGTCGGTTTCGAGTTCGACCAGCACTTCGTCCTTACGGACGGTGTCGCCGGACTTCCTGGTCCACTTGCCGACGGTGGCTTCGCTTACGGATTCCCCCAGGACGGGAGTGAGGATGTCAGCCATGTTCAGGCTCCATTTTTTGTTTGCGCTACCGCTTCGCGGCTTGGGCGCGGATGGGTGGATGACCGCTTCGCGGGGTCGGTGACAGGGAACGCGGCTACGCGAAAGCTTCGTTCAGGAAGGTCTCAAGTTCTTTCAGGTGGCGGCTCATCTGGCCGGCGGCGGTGGAGGCCGAGGCCGGGCGGCCGACATAGCGGGCGCGCTTGGCCTTGACCGACAACCGTTCCAGCGTCAGTTCGAGCCAGGGCTCGACGAAGGTCCAGCCACCCATGTTCTTCGGCTCTTCCTGGCACCACACCAGCTCGGCGTTCTTGAAGCGGCCAAGCTCGGTCATCAGCGACTTCATCGGCCACGGATAGAATTGCTCCAGGCGCATCAGGTAAACGTCCTTGATCTGCTTCTTCTCGCGGTCTTCGAGCAGGTCGTAATAGACCTTTCCCGAGCACAGGATGACGCGGCGGATGCGGTCGTCCGACACCAGCTTGAGGCCGGCGACCTCGGGCTTGCGCTCGGCATCGTCGTGCAGGACGCGGTGGAAGGACGAGCCTTCGGAGATTTCCGACAGCGACGACACCGCCTTCTTGTGGCGCAGCAGCGACTTCGGCGTCATCAGGATCAGCGGCTTGCGGAACGGCCGGTGGATCTGGCGGCGCAGGATGTGGAAATAGTTCGACGGCGTCGTGCAGTTGGCGACCTGCATGTTGTCCTCGGCGCACATCTGCAGGTAGCGTTCAAGGCGGGCCGAGGAATGTTCCGGCCCCTGGCCTTCGTAGCCGTGCGGCAGCAGCATGACGAGGCCCGACATACGCAGCCACTTGCGCTCACCGGACGAAATGAACTGGTCGATAATGACCTGGGCGCCGTTGGCGAAGTCGCCGAACTGGCCTTCCCACAAGGTCAGGGTATTGGGATCGGCGAGTGAATAGCCGTATTCGAAGCCCAGCACCGCCTCTTCCGACAGCGCCGAATCGATGCCTTCGTAGAGGGCCTGGCCGTCGCGCAAGTGGTTGAACGGGAAGTAGCGTTCTTCCGTCGTCTGGTCGACGAAGGCCGAATGGCGCTGCGAGAAGGTGCCGCGCACGCTGTCCTGGCCCGACAGGCGGACCGGAAAACCCTCGTCGAGCAGCGAACAGAAGGCCAGCGATTCCGCCGTCGCCCAGTCAAGGTTCTCACCCGACTCGATCGCCTGGGCCCGCGCCTCGATGACGCGCTTAAGCGTCTTGTGAGCGTCGAGGTCGGCAGGCATGGTGGTGATCTTCTTGCCGATCTCGACCAGCTTGGCGCGCGGCACGGCGGTAACACCACGACGCTCGTCCTCCTCCGGCAGGCCAAGGCCCGACCACTTGCCGTCCAGCCAGTCGGCCTTGGTCGCCTTGTAGGCCTTGCCGGCGTCGAATTCGCCGTCGAGATACTTGTCGAAGTCGGCGAGCCAGCCGTCGAACTCGGCCTGGGTACAAACACCCTCGGCGATCAGGCGCTTGGCGTAAAGGTCTCGGGTCGACGGGTGGTCCTTGATCTTGGCGTACATGATCGGCTGGGTGAAGGTCGGATCATCGCCTTCGTTGTGGCCGAAGCGCCGGTAGCAGAACATGTCGATGACCACGTCCTTGGCGAACTTCTGGCGGAACTCGGTCGCCATCTTGGCCGCGAAGACGACGGCTTCGGGATCGTCGCCGTTGCAGTGCAGGACTGGCGCCTGGGCCATCAGGGCGACGTCGGACGGGTAGGGCGACGAACGCGAGAAGCGGGGACTGGTGGTGAAACCGATCTGGTTATTGATAATGAAATGGATGGTTCCGCCGGTGCGGTAACCCTTCAACCCCATCAGGGCGAAGCACTCCATGCCGACGCCCTGGCCCGCGAAGGCCGCGTCGCCGTGGATCAGCAGACCCATGGCCATCGAACGGTCGGGCGAGCCATCGGACTTGGTCTTGTTCTGCTGGTACTGCTTGGCGCGCGTCTTGCCGAGCACCACCGGATTGACGATTTCGAGGTGCGACGGGTTGGCGGTCAGGCTTAAGTGAACATTGTTGCCGTCAAACGCCCGGTCGGACGATGCCCCCATGTGGTACTTGACGTCCGACGAGCCTTCGATGTCCGACGGCAGGGACGAACCGCCCTGGAACTCATGGAAGATGGCGCGGTAGGGCTTGCCCATGACGCCGGCCAGGGTATTGAGGCGGCCGCGGTGAGCCATGCCGAAGACGATGTCCTTGACGCCCAGGTGTCCGCCGCGCTTGATGATCTGCTCCAGCGCCGGGATCATGGCTTCGCCGCCATCGAGGCCGAAGCGCTTGGTGCCGGGGAAGCGGCGGTGGCAGAAGCGCTCGAACCCCTCCGTTTCGATCAGCTTCTTGAGGATGGCGATCTTGCCTTCCTTTGTGAAGGAGATTTCCTTGTCGCGGCCCTCGATACGCTCCTGGACCCACGCCTTCTCGGCCGGGTCGGAGATGTGCATGTACTGGACCCCGATATTGCCACAGTAGGTGCGCCGGACGATGGCCAGGATTTCGCGCAGGGTCGAGGATTCGAGACCAAGCACGCCGTCGATGAAGATCTTGCGATCCATGTCGGCGTCGGTAAAGCCCCAGTAGCTCGGATGCAGTTCCGGATTGTCGCCCTTGGGCTCAAGGCCGAGCGGATCGAGGTTCGACTGCAGGTGGCCGCGGATGCGGAAGGCGCGGATCAGCATCAGGGCGCGGATGGAGTCGCGCGCGGCGGATTGCGTATCGGCGGCGGAAGCGGCGGGATTGGAGAGCGCCAGCTTGGTCTCGACCTTGGCGGCGATCGCCGGCCAGAAGCCGTCCATGGCGCTGATCAGGTCATCGCGCAGCGGCGGCAGGTTGGTCGCCCAGCTACCCGCGCCGGCATTGGCTCTGACCACGTCGGGCCGGTCCATCAGGCTGTCGAAGAAGGCGCGCCATTCCGGCGGAACGGAGTTGGGATCGGCGGCCCATTTCTCCTGCATCATCTCTATGAACACGGCGTTGGCGCCATAGAGGAACGAGGTCTCCGCGAAGACCTGGTTTAACCGGCCGGAATCATCCGCCATCTCAGTACCGTCCAGGCGGCCAATGACGACACCGCCTGCCTTTCCTAATGTCCGCGGGGGCCAATGACGACACCGCCCGCTTTTGTGAAGCCCCGCATTTGGGCGCGAGCCCCGTACGCCTTAACCTACACCATACTTAAGAAGTCCTAAAGGCGCATGACACCGCCTTCGGGACTTTTTTAAAAACCCTACCACCACACCTCTCTCGCCGTCTGACGATGGCTCCTTCGTGCGGTCCCCCTCCCCGACAATCGGGGAGGAACTAGGGGGTGTGTACCTCGTTTTCCTGCACCTCCCCGCTTGTCGGGAGGGGGCCATGTCCATACTTCATGGACATGGTGGAGGGGTATCTTATAATCCTTTCAACACGCCAAGCAGGGTCTCGCCCATCGCCGCCGGCGACGGCGATACGCGGATGCCGGCCGCTTCCATGGCCGCGATCTTGTCTTCCGCCCCGCCCTTGCCGCCCGAGATGATGGCGCCGGCGTGGCCCATGCGGCGGCCCGGAGGCGCCGTGCGGCCGGCGATGAAGCCGGCCATCGGCTTCTTGCGGCCGCGCTTGGCTTCGTCGCGAATGAACTGAGCGGCGTCTTCTTCGGCCGAGCCGCCGATTTCGCCGATCATGATAATCGATCGGGTGTCGGGGTCGGCGAGGAACATCTCGAGCACGTCGATGAATTCGGTGCCCTTGACGGGATCGCCACCGATGCCGACGGCAGTCGTCTGGCCGAGGCCGGCATTGGTGGTCTGGAACACGGCTTCATAGGTCAGGGTGCCGGAGCGCGACACGACGCCGACGGAACCGGGCGAGAAGATATTGCCCGGCATGATGCCGATCTTGCACTGATTGGGGGTCAGAACGCCCGGGCAGTTCGGGCCGATCAGGCGCGACTTCGAGCCGACCAGGGCCTTCTTGACGCGCACCATGTCAAGCACCGGAATGCCTTCGGTGATGCAGACGATCAATTCCATCCCGGCCTCGATGGCTTCGAGGATCGAGTCGGCGGCAAACGGCGGCGGCACGTAGATGGCGGTGGCCGTAGCCCCCGTCTTTTCGCGCGCCTCCGCCACCGTGTCGAACACCGGCAGGCCGATGTGGGTCTGGCCGCCCTTGCCCGGGGTCACACCGCCGACCATCTGGGTGCCGTAGGCGATGGCTTGCTCGGAGTGGAAGGTGCCCTGGCTGCCGGTGATGCCCTGGCAGATGACCTTGGTGTCTTTGGTGACGAGAACGGACATTACTTACCCTTTACGGCCTTGACGATCTTGGCGGCCGCGTCGGCCAGATCATTGGCGGCGATGACATTGAGGCCCGACTCGTTGAGAATCTTCTTGCCCAGTTCGACATTGGTGCCTTCGAGGCGCACGACCAGCGGCACCTTCAGCCCGACATCCTTGACGGCGGTGATCACGCCCTGGGCGATGATGTCGCACTTCATGATGCCGCCGAAGATGTTGACCAGGATGCCCTTCACCTTCGGATCGGAGGTGATGATCTTGAAGGCCGCGGTCACCTTTTCGGTTGTGGCGCCGCCGCCGACATCGAGGAAGTTGGCGGGTTCCGAGCCATAGAGCTTGATGATGTCGAGCGTGGCCATGGCCAAACCCGCGCCATTGACCATGCAGCCGATTTCGCCGTCGAGCGCGATGTACGACAGGTCGAACTTCGAGGCCTCGATTTCCTTCTCGTCCTCCTCGGTCTCGTCGCGCAAAGCGACGACGTCAGGATGGCGGAACAGGGCGTTCGAATCGAAGGAGCACTTGGCGTCGAGCACCAGCAGGCGGTCATCGCCGGTCACGATCAGCGGATTGATCTCCAGCATGTCCATGTCTTTGTCATTGAACGCCTTGTATAGCTGCGACAGCAGCTTGGCGCCCTGCTTGGCCACGTCGCCCTTGAGGTCGAGCGCCTTGGCCAGCGCGCGGCTATGGGTCGGCCAGACGCCGGTCGCGGCGTCAATGGTGAAGGAATGGATCTTTTCGGGCGTGTCGTGGGCGACGTCCTCGATGCTCATGCCGCCCTCGGTCGAGGCGACGACCGAGACCTTCGAGGTTTCGCGATCGACCAGCAAAGAGAGATAGAGTTCGCGGCGGATGTCGGCGCCTTCCTCGATATAGAGGCGGTTGACCTGCTTGCCCTTCGGCCCGGTCTGGACGGTGACCAGCACGCGGCCGAGCATCTCGTCGGCATTCTTCTTGACCTCGTCCGGCGTCTTGACGACGCGGACACCGCCCTTGGCCGAGTCCGGCAGGCCGACGAAACGGCCCTTGCCGCGGCCGCCGGCGTGGATCTGCGACTTGACCACGAAGACCTTCGCGCCATCCTTCGCCAGGTCCTTGGCGGCCTTTTCGGCTTCCTTTGGCGAGAAGGCGGGATAGCCGCGCGGAACGGCGACGCCGAACTCCTTGAGGACGGCCTTGGCTTGATGCTCGTGAATGTTCATGGAAACCGGTTTTGGTTTGTGGACGCCTCATGTTTGTCCCAAAAGTGCGAGGGCGCTACGCGGCACTTTTGGGCATGAGGCTGGACTACGGCCCTGGGAGCGGGCCTTGACGGCGCGCTTTATAAAGAGGCGGCCTCCATTGTGCAACCGCTCAGTCACATAAATTTGAGCGTAAGGACGGGTTATTTGCCGCGAGATTCACCTGAAACCATAAGCAATGGTAGCGCTAACGCAACTTGTCTAACGGAGACAGCGCTGTCAAACTCTTCCGTTCTTCCTTTGAAAGGGAGAGTTGGGTTTCTTGCTCACCCGAAAAACATCTGCCAGATCAGACGGCCAGGAAAGAAAGTGAAGATGCCGGCGATGACCAGTGCGCCGACATAGGTCCGCGTCATAATACGGCTGTGGACATCGGCGCGATGGCGGCGGGCGAAGTAGACACCAAGTGGCAGGGCAATCAGGGTAACGACCGAGAGTACGTGGATCAGGCTGAAGCCCGCCGGATTAATGATGTGGATGAACAGGCTGGATACTGCCACGATCAGCATCATCACCACCCATGTCCAGCCGAGGATGCGGTGCATGAGCGTGCCCTTAGGCCCTATGATCTGAATTGCGCCGATGATGAAGGCCAGGACCGCGAAGCCGAGATGGATCAGGATGACCGGCGAGACATGGGCCAGCAGGCCGAAATTCGGCGCGTGCGGATGGGCGAAATGGGCGAGAAAGGCGGCTGGATTCATGGCTGGGCTTTCCTATTCGGCGGATATACCTCATAAGACACAGGTCCTGTCCTGCCGTTGGTCCCGATGCGTGAATCGCCCGAGCTTGTTCGTGAAAAAGCACCGCCGGCAACTGGCGCTTCGCCAATGACCGGCCTCATGCGCCTGCTGGGACCGGCGTGGCTGCGCACCCACTTGGTCGCGCTCGGCATGGCGGTGTTCCTGACCCTGATCGGCGCGCTCGGCACCGAGCTTTTCGCGTTGCCGGCACGCCTCGGCTTCTGGCTGGTGCTGATGACCGGCGGCACCCTGATCGCCCAACTGGTGGGCACGCAGATCGACCGCCTGACCAATCTCAATGTCTGGCAGGATGTCCTGTTGATGATGGCGCTGATCGTGCCGCCAATCACGCTTCTCGTTTGGCTGGTAACCGCGCTGTTCACCGGCACGCGCCCCGCCTTCGCCCAGTTGCCGCACTACCTCCTGCCGGTCGCCATCGTGTCGCTGGCCATGGCCCTGCTGCACGTCACCATCAACCAGCAGCCGGTGCAGAGCCATGCCTTCCATGCGCCCGGAACAGCCGGCGCCGAACCGGCCTCGGGCCTGCGCGCGCGGCTGCCGTTCCGCTTCAGGGCGGCCGACATCCATGCCCTGTCCGGAGAGGACCACTATCTGCGCGTCTATACCTCGGCCGGCGAGACCCTGATCCTGATGCGGCTCTATGACGCTATTTCGCTGCTTGACGGCATCGAGGGATCGCAAGTCCACCGCTCGTGGTGGGTGGCCCGCGATGCCGTCACCGATGTCCGCCGCAATGACGGCCGCGTCAGCCTGGTGATCAAGGGCGGCATCACGGCGCCGGTCAGCCGCAGCTTTCACAAGGCACTCAAGGACGGCGGCTGGTTCTGAGGGCGATGGTTATCAAAAGATGAATATGTGGCTCGATCCTTGCTTTCTTTTCTCCATTCAGGGGATCAAGGGAGCCGGAACGTGTCATATCGAAACCGCAAGAAGCCGAACTGGACGATGGAAAGCGTGGCGCGGATGTGCGCCATGCTGGCCCTGACCGACGCACTTTACCTGCTGCGCATGCGGCCGCTGGCCATAGGCGCCGGGGACCTGGCCGGGCTCAACCTGACCTGGGATTCGGTGCTGGTGCTGACCCTGCTCGGCCTGATGATGATGGCCCTGCCGAAAAAGCAATGATATGAGACTCAGGCTTCGACCGAGATCAGGTTGAGCATGTCCGGGCTGTTGGCGGTCGCCGCCATCAGCAGTCGGCCGAGGCGGCGCAGGACCGTCTCGTCGTCGATCTCGCCTCGGCCGTGCTGGCGGATGACGTGACCGAGATAACCGCGCAGTGCCGCACGTTCGGCGTCGGCCAGGCGCAGCGAGGTCACACCTTCGACCGCCTCCTGGAGACTGCGACGGACGCTCTCGGTATCGGGCTCCGGCGCTTTCAGGCGGACAAGCTGCCCGGCCAGGAATTCATGGCGGGCGGTTTCGTTGCGAAGATTGACAGTCATGGCAAGTCCCTCTGTGGCTGCCGGATCATTGTCGGCGACACCGGCCTCCAGGGCAAATAAAGCCGGTTCACTTCGCGCGCCGCGATCGTGATCGCGCCGTGACACGGCGTTATCCGGCGGCCAGCACGCGATCCAGCTTGTCGAAGCTCTGGCTCCAGCCGGTCGGATTGCCGAGCGTGGCGTGGGCATCGCGCAAGGCGCCCGACGGGAAGGTCTGGCGCACGGTGACAAGGGTGCCGTCGCCATCGTCCGCGAATGTCACCCGCGTGACGATCGGCCCGCTGGCATAGGTCGCCTGATCGCCCCCCGCCTCGAGATAGGCCTTGCGGATCATGGCATGCCATTCCGGCGGATGGCGGTCGGCCGACATGATCATGACCAGCCGCTCGGTCGGCACGAACTCGCTGAACTCGCCGTCGATCGGATAGTCTGTGCCGTCGGGACCGTGCATGGTAATGGCGAACTTGCCGCCCGTGCGCGCATCCGCCGTGGCCGAAGCCCTGAACTCGCCCGGCCCGAACCAGGCGGCCATCATCTGCGGATCGGTCCAGGCCTGGAAAACCAGGGCGCGCGGCGCGTCGAACCGGCGGTTCAGGACCACGTCGTTGTTTTCGGTGTGAAATTGCGTGTCGGCCATGGCGTGTCCTCTAATGATTGGCCTTGAGCCAGGTTTCGAGCATGTCGAAGATCGCCGCCGTGCCCTCGATACGGTTTTCCAGATGGTCGGCGCCGTCGAGGAAGACGATCTGCTCCGTGACATTCACGTCGGTGCCGCCGTTTTTCGCCCGGAACTCGGTTGTCGCCAGCGAGCAGGTGATCAGCCGGTCGTCGATGTACATCGAAAAGGCGTTGATGATGCGTTCATTGGGCACGATGTCGAGATAGCGCGAGTCGTAGGTCGATACCCATTCGCCTTTCGGCCCGCCGGCGCTGACTTCGCGGCCGCCGACGCGGAAATCCATCTCGCCCGGCTTGACATCCCAGTCGGGTGGGCCGGTGAACCAGGCGCGCTTGGCGTCGGGATTGGCGTAGGCGAAGAAGACCAGCTCCGGCGGATAGTCGAAGTGGCGGGACAATTCGATGACATGATGATGAGCCTGACGTTCGGCCGAGACGGGAAACATGGGCTTGGTCCTTTGCTGTGGGCGGCTTACATCAGTTCGCCGGTATTGATCATCCAGTGCTGGCCGAAGCGGTCGACGCACATGCCGAAGCCCTTGGACCAGAAGGTCTCGCCCCATGGCATGATGTCGCTGCCGCCTTCGCGCAAGGCTTCGAAGACGCGCTTGCCTTCGGCGACGTTATCGGAGAACTGCAGGTTGGTGCAGTAGCCAGCCGGCGCCTTGTACATTTCGGACGGGGCGTCGCCGCCCATGATGTAGAAATCGCCGGCCTTGATGGTGGCGTGGATGACGCGATCGTGCAGTTCGGGCGGGAACTGGTCCTTCATCGGGCTTTCGCCGTGGGTCATCATGAAGGTGATCTCGCCGCCGAGGAGCTCGGCATAGAAGGCGAAGGCCTCGGCGCAATTGCCGTTGAAGCCGAGGTGCGGAATGATGGCTGTCGGTTGCATGGTGCGTTTTCCTTTGTAAATCCCCCTCTCCCCTTTCAAGGGGAAGGGACGGGAGGCGAGCTTCCAAGAAGCGAAGCCGATCGGGTGAGGGGCTTGCCGTCGATGAAAGACCCTTCAGCCGGCGCTTCGATTTACGCTTTCACTGTCTGGCTCGCGACCCAGGCGAGGGCCTTGTCGACCAGGTAGTTGGTGCCGTGCTCGCGGTCTTCCGGCGTCGGATAACCGTCGAAATGGACGAGTTGCTCGGTGAGCTTGAGGTGCGTGCCGGCGCCATCCGGCGTCAGCTCGATCGTCGCCAGCGACACAGAAATGCGCCTGTCGTCGACGAACATGTCGTAGGTGTAGGCGATGCGCTTATCCGGCACGATGTCGTGATATCGGCACCGGAAGTCGCTGGTTCTGCCGTCGGGAAACTGGCCGCGCACGCGCTCGGCGCCGCCTTCGCGGAAGTCGAATTCGCGGATCAACTGTTTCCATCCGTTGGGGCCAACGAACCAGTTGAGCTTGGCGTCGGCATCGGACCAGGCCATGAAGACCAGGGACGGCGGGGCATCGATCTCGCGTTCGATGGTAAAGCTGTGGTGATGGGTCGAACAGGTCAATGGCTTAGCCTTTCTTGACAAGCTTCGGGCCGAGCATTTCGGTCTCGATCTGGAAATCGACCGTGTCGAAAACGCCCATGGTGGAGCCGGGCGCGGGGATGCCGTAGCCCATGCCGAAGTCGGAACGCTGCAACTGGCCCTTGAGCGAAAAGCCGATGCGGGCCTGCGGGTCGAGGTCCATGCCGGGA
This sequence comes from uncultured Caulobacteraceae bacterium, assembly GCA_964474575.1. Taxonomy (GTDB): domain Bacteria; phylum Pseudomonadota; class Alphaproteobacteria; order Caulobacterales; family Caulobacteraceae; genus Asticcacaulis. The sequence goes on from CAYYTA010000067.1 coordinate 67,324, forward strand.
TAACCACCATTGAAAGTGGCGTCGAGCGTAACCGGCCTTGTGACGCCATGCAGCGTCAGGTCGCCGGTGACCCTGGCGGTGTTCGGACCGGTGATCTCGACCCTGGTCGAGGTGAAGGTGATTGACGGATAGGCCTTGGCGTCGAAGAAGTCCTTGCCCATCAGTTCGTCGTGGAAGCCCTTGGGCGGGGTGTTGAGCGCCAGAGATGCCGGGTCGACGGTCGCGGTGACAGAAGCCGTCTCCGGGTGGGCGGGATCGAGCTTCAAATGCGCCTCGACCGTGGCGAAGCGCGCCGTGTAGTGCGAGTAGCTCATGTGGCTGACCTCGAACGTCAGGCTGGTGTGGGCCGGATCGGTGACATAGTCGCCGGCGGGAATGCCGGCGACGGACGGCGCCGCGGCCGAAGCCGGGGCGGAGGCGCTGGCGGCGGGAGCCTGGGCGGCGGGTCTGGCGCAGGCCGACAGGATGAGCGCCGCGGCGCCGAGGAGAAGCAGGCGGTTCATGGTCAATAACCTTGCTTGAGTTTGGCGAGGTAGGCGTCGAGCGCCATGAAGGTGCCGGAGAAGCCCATGGTCATCGAGGCATGGCCGGCGGTGAAGACCGCGCGTTCCTCGGGCGTGCAGTTGATCGGCCAGGAGCGGCTTTCGTAGCGCGTTTTGATACTATTTTGCCCTACCGCTTCGCTGCTTGAGGGCGGCTCCGCCGTCAGGGTCTGGACCGCCAGCACTTCCAGCGGCCACAGCGGGGCCATCGGATGGCGGACCGGCGTGCCCTGCGCGTTGCAGAAGCTGACGACGTAGGAAATCATCTTCGGCCGGTCGATGTCGCGGAAGACCCACTTTCCCCACATGACGACGCCACCGGGCATCGGCATGCCATAAAGGAAGGTGCCGCCGGGGCTCAGGTCGAGCGAAGCGACCTGCACGGTCGTGCCGGGAGGGCCGAACCATTGCGACAGGTGCTCGGCCTTGGTCAGCACGTCCCACAGCAGTTCGGGCGCGGCGTCGAAGACGCGGCTCATGGTGAAGACTTCGGCCTCGGAAGCGGGTTGATCGGCGGCGGTCATGGCGTCTCTCACAGATAACTGGTGATTTCGGGGGAGCGATCGAAGCGGTCTTCGGCGCCGTCGATATGCATGACGGGGATGGCGGCGCGATCTTCCGGCGTCAGGTCGTCGACGCAGGCCAGGTTGACGGCGACGCCCATGCTCTTGACCTCGGCGAAGGGCTTCATGCCGCAGGTGGCGCAGAAGCGGTGCCGCACCCGTTCGGGCCCGAAGGTATAGATGGTCAGGGCGTCCTCGCCCTCGATCCTGAATGTGCCCGGCTCGGCCATGGCCAGCCACATGCGGCCCTTGGCGCAGATCGAGCAGTTGCAGCGCACGCTGCCCTTGGCGAGGTCGAGATCGGCGGTGAAGCGCACCTTGCCGCAATGGCAACTGCCGGTGTGGGTGGCGGCGGTCATGACTTGTCTCCCTGCGTCAGTGTCTTGAGATAGGCGGCGAGGCGGTCGAGGCGCGCCTCCCACAGGTCGCGGTACCAGGCGAGCCATTGCATCACAGCCCTCCCTTGAGATGGGCGTCGAGGCGGTCGAAATTCTCCTCGTTGGCGGCGAGGATGATGTCGCGCAGGCCGTCATTGGACGGGTTTGGATCGAAGTCGAGCACCCAGGTCATGTCCGTGCCACCATCCGCTTCGTCGAGCAGGACGGTCATGGTGAAGTCATGCATCGAACCTTCGTGGCGAGCGACGAGGCGCGACGGCGCGGCGATTTCGCGGAAGGTGCGATGGCCGCCGAAATCCTGGCCGTCCGGGCCATGCATGACGTAATCCCAAGCGCCGCCGACGCGGAAATCGAAGGCCCGGGTCGTGGTGCGAAAGCCGTTCGGTCCCCACCACGCGGCCAGGCGCGCCGGGTCGGCATAGGCAACCCAGACCTCGGCGGGAGGCGCGGACAGCCGGCGGCGGCTGGTCAGGATCATGCGCTCTTCGCTCATCAATGCACCTCCCCGTCCGGCTTGAGGGTCTTGAGATAGGCGTCGAGACGGTCGAAACGCGCCTCCCACATCCGGCGGTATTCGCCGATCCAGGCGTCGACCTCCTTCAAGGGCTCCGGTTCCAGCTTGCACGGCCGCCACTGGGCTTCGCGGCCGCGCGAGATCAGCCCGGCCTTTTCCAGCACCTTGAGGTGCTTGGAGACGGCGGGCAGGCTCATCCTGAACGGCTCGGCCAGTTCGGTGACCGAGGTCTCGCCGAGCGCCAGCCGCGCCAGGATGGCGCGACGCGTCGGGTCGGCCAGGGCGGTCAGGGTCTGGGAAAGGCGGTCTTCGGTCATGGCCTGCATTAAACTGATCGGTTAATTAACTGATGGGTTAAGTAATCTCGTCGCGGCCAGGAGTCAATAGGTTTTTGGGAGATGACACCGGCAACCGGCAGCGCTAGTGTTCTTCGAGTTTCAGGGGGAATTTCACATGTCGCGTCTTGCCGCTCTCGCCGCCGCTGCCGCCGCCATCGCCACGGGCGCCTCCGCCCAGACCCTGCCCGACATCATCGCCGCCGCCAGGCCATCGGTGGTATTGGTAAGCGCCAGCGTCCCGGTGCAGCAGCCCAGCCTGCCGGGCTTCGACTTCCCCGGTGGCGCCACGCGCCAGACCAGCCAGACGACCGGCACAGGCTTCGTCGTCGACGGCGACCAGGGCCTGATCGTCACTGCCGACTTCAACGTCAATAGCGGCAGCGACATCAAGGTGGCGCTGGGTGACGGCCGCGAGCTGCCAGCCGAGGTCGTCGGCGCCGACCCGGTCAGCGAAGTGGCCGTTCTGCGCATCTCCGATCACAGCCTGCCCGCGCTGAAATTCTGCGATGGCGCGCCGCACGCCGGCGATGTCGCCGTCAATCTCGGCTATCCGTACCGGCTGGGCCTGCTCGCCTATGCCGGCATCGTCGCCGGAACCGACATTCACCTCAAGGAAGTCCCGTTTCCGATACTGGTGCTCGACGCCACCACGCATCGCGGCACGGCCGGCGCACCGATCCTGGCCGCCGACGGCTGCGTCATGGGCATGGCGTTTGCCCAATTCGGCGCCGATCACAACATGCCCGAACTCAGCTTCGGCATGGCCGTACCGTCCGCCCTGGTCAAATCGGCCGGCGACGAGATTGCACGTACCGGTCATGTCGCCCAAAGCTGGATCGGCGCAACCCTGGTCGAGGATGGCGATGGGCTGCTTGTCAGTGAGGTATCGCCGGGCGGTCCGGCGGAAGCCGCCGGGCTCAAGGCCGGTGACCGCATCGATGGCTATGATGGCCAGCCCGTGACGGATTTCGACGGCATGGCGCGCTATATCGCCATGCAGCCGGTGGGGGCGCAGATCAAACTCAGCGTGCGCCGCAATAATATGAACAGCGGCATTACGGTCAGGACGATCCTGACGCCTCCGAACGGCTCCGGCGATTGAGCCGCCATTCGTCCCGGGTCTGGCCCCAGATGTCGACCGCCTCGGCGGCGTAGGGATCGGGCAGACGGCCCGGTCCCTGATTGTATGATCCCAGGGAACGCGCCACGCCCTGCGAAGCCTCATTGTCCGGCGCGATGGTATGGATGACGCTGTCCCAGCCGAGCACATCGAAAGCATAGTCCATGGCGGCACTGGCGGCTTCGCGGGCGTAACCCTTGCCCCAGTGAGCGGACAGCAGGCCCCAGCCGACCTCGCGCGCCGGCCAGTCCCAAGGATGGATCGGGCCGATGCGGCCGATCCAGTTACCCCACGCCTTTTCGATCACGCTGAACATGTGGAAGCCGTCGAGGTGCCAGGCGCCGGCGACGGTGGCCATCATGCGCCAGGTCACGGCCGGCGACTGGACGCCGCCCAGATGCTTCATCGCGGCGGGATCGGCTGTGAAGGCGCAGAAGCCGGCGAAGTCCTCGCGCACCGGCGGGCGCAGGATCAGGCGTTCGGTTTCGAGCGTCGGGCCAAGCGGCGAAGCGAATGTGGTCATGCCGCCCGGTTAGGCGGTCGGACCGGCCTAGTCAACGGGGTCGCTGGCGCGGCGGCCGCCCTTGCGGTCGACATAGACATAGCGCGTGACGACGTGGCTGCCGCCCCCGCCCCATACCGACAGACCGATCAGAAAGCCGAAATCGTACCAGCGGCCGATATTGGGAAACTGGTACATGCGGATGGTGTCGGAAAACAGCGACAGGACGAAGGCGATCGGCGCGACGAGGCCGTCGACGAGACCGCGCAGGAAGGCCGGGTCGGAATGGCTGCCCATCGGACGGGTGGCGCAGGCGGCCAGGACGGCGAAGGTGACGCCGAGGGCGGCGAAGACGGCAAGGCGTGAAGGCTTCATGAGGTTTGCGCTCCTTGATCGACCTGATGGCACGGGACCGCCGGCTTGCCGGGCTCGGTCCACATCGTCTGCCGGCCCTTGGTCCAGAAGACGTAATCGTCGACGGCATAGCGCGCGCCGGAAGCGCTGACCGTCTGGCTGAGCAGCCAGGTCTCGTCGCCCTTCGACACCCAGGCGAGCGCGGTGGCGGTATTGATGAAGGTCGAGGTCAGGGTGACGCCGCCGGGACAGGTCCAGCGGACGGGGCCGAGGCTGACGCCCTTGTCGTCCTGCGCCAGGCCGGAAGCGCGCAGGTCGGCGATGCGGCGGGCATATTCCGTGGCGAGACATCCGCCGCCGACCGACTTGGCGGAGCAGCCGTTCAACCTGCCGAGCCACGCCGTGTGCGCGGCCCTGATCGCGGCGATGTCGGCGCCGGGCGCGTGCATGGCAAGGCCGGTCAGACGCGCCACCTCGGAGTCCATGGCCGCCAGTTGCGGATCGTCGCAGATGATCTGGGTCAGGCCGCTGGCGGCCTTGGTGCAATCGAAGCCGGCGGTCTGGGCGATGTCTTCCTGTTGCGAGGCTTGCGCCGAGGCCTGTTGTGACGCCACATCGCCGGCCACGGTGCCGGGGGCTTCGTGGCGGGTGCAGGCCGCCAGGGTGACGGCGGCAAGAAGAAGGGCGGCGGGTTTGGGGATCATGCGCGGGCTCCCGAACGTTCCGCCATTCTAGCGCCGGCAAAATAAAAAAGCCGCCCGTTTTCACGGACGGCTTTTTCCTCAATTGTAAGATGCATAAGCCGTGCCTGCGTGGCGAAAATCGTTAGCTATCGAGAAATGGAGCGGCCTCGGCGGCCCCGAACGTACTCAAGTACGTGACCACCGTATCGCAGAGAGACAGCGATTTGCAGACCGCCGGAACGGACTTAAGCCAGTGAGGGGTCGATGGTCTTGCAGGCGGCGATCAGCCCCTGGACCGACTCGACCGACTTCTGGAACATGGCCTTTTCGGCGTCGTTGACCGGGAACTGGACGATGCGCTCGGCGCCGTCCTTGCCGATGACCACCGGCACGCCGACATAAAGGCCGCGCAGGCCGTATTCGCCCGACAGGTAGGCGGCGCACGGCATGACGCGCTTCTTGTCCTTCAGGTACGAGGTCGCCATGGCGATGGCCGATTCCGCCGGGGCGTAGAAGGCCGAGCCGGTCTTGAGCAGGGCGACGATCTCGCCGCCGCCGCCGCGCGTGCGTTGCACGATGGCGTCGAGATCGGCTTGGGTGAACCAGCCCTGGGCGACGCATTCCGGCAGGGGCAGGCCGCCGATGGTCGAATGGCGCACCATCGGCACCATGTCGTCGCCGTGGCCGCCCAGCGTCCAGGCGTGGATGTCCTCGACCGAGACGCCGGTCTTTTCCGACAGGAAGTAGGCGAAGCGCGCCGAATCGAGCACGCCTGCCATGCCGACGACCTTCTTGTGAGGCAGGCCCGAAAATTCGCGCAGGGCCCACACCATGGCGTCGAGGGGGTTTGTGATGCAGATGACAAAGGCGTTGGGGGCGTACTTGCGGATGCCCTCGCCGACGGCCTTCATGACCTTCAGGTTGATGCCGAGCAGGTCGTCGCGGCTCATGCCGGGCTTGCGCGGCACGCCCGCGGTGACGATGCAGACATCGGCGTCGGCAATATCGGCATAGTCGTTGGCGCCCTTCAGCGCCACGTCCTTGCCGAACACGGCGGTGGCTTCGGCGATATCGAGCGCCTTGCCCTGAGGCGTGCCTTCCATGATGTCGAACAGGACGATGTCGCCCAGTTCCTCACGCGCGGCGATGTGGGCCAGCGTGCCCCCGATCATACCCGCACCAATCAAAGCAATCTTCGCACGCGCCATGGGGCACCCCTGTGTAATGGACTATCTGTTGCGCTGCGATCTAATCCTTAAGCGGCGCTGGCGCAAGCCTTTGCTGCGACGCGGCGGCGATTCCCCTTCGTCGTTCCGCCTGCGAGGGGGACTTGTTTTTGCACCCCATTCTGGCATTGCTCGCACCATGAGCCTTTTCATGCCCGACCTGAGTTTCAACCCTGCCGCCGACGTCACCGTGCGGCGCTTCGGCCGCGAAGGCCAGCCGGTGCTGATCCTCGACAACGCCATGCTTCAACCTGGCAACATGGTGGAGGTGGCGCGACGCCTGCCGTTCCGCCCGCCGGCGCGCAGCCTCTATCCCGGCGTGACGGCGCCCCTGCCTTCGATCTATTTCCGCGAACTGCTTCGCGCGGTGCATCCGCATCTGAGCCCGGTCTTCGGCGTGCGGCCGGACGCCCAACTGACGGTGCACGGCTTTTTCGCCATGGCCACCCTGCCGTCCGAGGCCCTGCACCCGATGCAGAAAATCCCGCACCAGGATGCCGCCGATCCCCTGCGGCTGGGTATGGTCCACTATTTCTGCCGCGGCCGGCAAGGCGGTACGGCGTTTTTCCGCCACAGGGCGACCGGTTTTGAAACCGTCGATGCCGCGCGCCGCGAAGTCTTCGCGCCCGTCGCGATCGAGGAGCTGAAGGCCGAGGACGGCCGCGCCATGCCGCACGTCGGGGCCGCCACCGCCAATTACGAAATGACCGGCCAGGTCGAGGCCGCGTTCGACCGGCTGATCGTTTACCGCGCCAACCTGCTGCACGGCGGCCTGCTCGACGAGTCCGATCTCGGCGACGATCCCGCCACCGGGCGGCTGACGGCCAATTGTTTTGCTGGCGAAGGCGCGCCGGAATAGCCCGGCGTTCAGTTGCCGACGCTGACGCGCGTCAGCATGACCTGTGTCTTGTTGCCGGCGACATCCATCAGGCTGCCGCGCCACTGGCCGTCGCCGTCCCTGTGCAGACGGACGATATTGGGTGAACGCTGGCTGCCGGGCATGTAGTTGACCTCCATGTCGCGGCCGGTGACCTCGATGTCGGAGACGAAGCCCGAGGTGTTGATGCCGTAGCTGCCCTGCATCGACCGCCACGCCCCGTCGAGGCGGCCATCGTCGTTGCGCAGCTCCAGGCCGACCAGCTTCTGGCCCGAGCCGTCGGAAATGACCCAGGAGCCTTCCATCGGGCTGGTCTGGTTCTCGCGGGCGTTATAGGCCGACCAGATGCCGGAATCGAAGCGCTGCTCCGAATCGGTCTTCGCGCCTTCGTAATCGCCGTGATAGGCGTCGACGCTGACGGCGGTCTGCGGGGAGGAAGGCGCGGCGGCCGGGGCGGGGTCCTGCCCGGCAAAGGCGGCGGCGAGTAGAAAAACGGTCAGCACGATGGGTTACTCTTGAACTGGGTTTCGGCGGGCGGAAACGGTCGCGCGCGGGACTTTAAGTCTGATCCCGCCTGTCTTAAGATTTCTTTCACCAGAAAGGAGAAGAACAGGATTTTGGCGGAGATTTGTCTTAAGCGGGGCGACTCACGCCTTCGTGATGGCGCGAACCGCCGTCGTTGTGCGGCAAAGCTTCATTGACACGACGCATTGAGGGTCTAAAAGACCGGCCAGTATATGCTTAAAGGGACTTGAAGGCATGTCGCCACCGAAACGTCCGCTTTCGCCGCACCTGCAAATCTGGCGCTGGCACATCACCATGTTTTCCTCGATCATGCACCGGGTGACCGGCTCGGCCGCCGTGGCCGGTGTGATCGCCGTGGCGGCCTGGCTGGTCTGCCTCGCGCTGGGCCGCGAAGCATATACGGCGTTCGTCACCTATGCCGCCTCGCCGCTGGGCCTGCTGGTCTGGTTCGGCCTGTCGCTGGCCGGCTTCGTCCACCTGACCGGCGGCCTGCGCCACCTGATCTGGGATACCGGTGCGTCGTTCGAGCCGAAGAAGGCCGATGCGCTCGCCTTCTGGACGATGGCGCTGGGAGTCGTCATGACCCTCGCCTTCTGGGCCTACCTCTTCTGCTGCTGTGGGGTAAAGCCATGAACGAGAAAGCCGCCATGGCCAAGAACGACGCCTCCACGCGTTCGGCCAAGGACTGGAAAAAGTCCACCCATCACGGCGCGGGCGAATGGCTGGCCGAGCGCTTCACCTCGCTGGTCCTGATCCCGCTGACCCTGTGGTGCGCCTGGGCGGCGTGCCAGGTGGTCGGCGGCGGCTACGACAAGGCGCTGGCCTTCGTCCACGTGCCGCTCAACGCCGGCCTGATCGGCGCGACCGTGCTGATCTCGGTGTGGCACCTGTACATGGGCCTCAAGGCGATCATCGACGACTACGTGGCCAAGCCGGGCGGGCGCGGCCTCTGCCTGTTCCTGTCGTTCGTACTGTGCCTGCTTATCCTGGCCGCCACGGCCGCCGGCCTGTACGCGGCGGTGACCGATACCAGTTTCTACGCACTCTTCTTTGTGTCCAGGGGGGCTGCGTAAATGGCCTATAAGACCATCAACCACGAATATGATGTCGTCGTCGTCGGCGCCGGTGGTTCGGGCCTGCGCGCGGCGCTGGGCGCCGGCCAGGCGGGACTGAAGACCGCATGCATCACCAAGGTTTTCCCCACCCGCTCGCACACGGTCGCGGCCCAGGGCGGTGTTGCCGCCTCCCTCGGCAATATGGGCGAGGACAAGTGGCAATGGCACATGTACGACACCGTCAAGGGGTCGGACTGGCTGGGCGACCAGGACGCCATCGAATACCTGGTTCGTAATGCGCCGCAGGCGGTCTACGAACTCGAACACTGGGGGGTGCCGTTCTCGCGCACCGACGACGGCAAGATCTACCAGCGCCCGTTCGGCGGCATGACGCGCAATTTCGGCGAAGGCCCGGTGCAACGTACATGTGCCGCCGCCGACCGCACCGGCCACGCCATCCTGCATACGCTGTATGGCCAGTCCCTGCGCAACGATGTCGAGTTCTTCGTCGAGTATTTCGCGCTTGACCTGATCATGGATGACGGCGTGTGCCGCGGCGTTACCGCCTGGCAGCTCGACACCGGCGAAATCCACGTCTTCCGGGCGCACCTGGTCATCCTGGCGACCGGCGGCTATGGGCGGGCCTACTTCTCGGCGACCTCGGCCCATACCTGCACCGGCGATGGCAACGCCATGGTGCTGCGCGCTGGCCTGCCCCTGCAGGACATGGAGTTCGTGCAGTTCCACCCGACCGGCATCTATGGCTCGGGCTGCCTGATCACCGAAGGGGCGCGCGGCGAAGGCGGCTACCTGACCAATTCGGCCGGCGAACGCTTCATGGAGCGCTACGCCCCCTCGGCCAAGGACCTGGCCTCGCGCGATGTCGTGTCGCGCTCGATGACCATGGAAATCCGCGAAGGCCGCGGCGTCGGTCCCAAGAAGGACCACATCCACCTGCACCTCGACCACCTGCCGCCGGAAATCCTGCACAAGCGCCTGCCGGGCATTTCGGAAAGCGCGAAGATTTTCGCCGGCGTCGATGTGACGAAAGAGCCGATTCCGGTCATCCCGACCGTCCACTACAACATGGGCGGCATCCCGACCAATTATCACGGCGAAGTCCTGACCAAAAAGGGCGACAATGCCGACACGGTCGTGCCGGGCCTGATGGCCGTCGGCGAGGCGGCCTGCGTCAGCGTGCACGGCGCCAATCGCCTCGGCTCGAACTCGCTGATCGATCTCGTCGTGTTCGGCCGGGCGGCGGGAAGCCGCGCCAAGGAACTGGTCAAGGCCGGCGAGGCGCACAAGGATATCGGCACGACGGCGGTCGACGCCAGCCTTTCGCGCTTCGATAAATTCCGCAATGCGTCCGGCGCCACGCCAACCGCCAAACTGCGCCTGTCGATGCAGGAAGCCATGCAAAAGGACGCGGCGGTCTTCCGCACAGGCGAAACCCTGAAACAGGGCGTCGATGCCCTCGACAAAATCTACAAAGACTCGTCGGACATCGGCATCAAGGATCGCGGCCTGATCTGGAATACCGACCTGGTCGAGGCGCTGGAATATGACAACCTGATCGCGCAAGCCGTCGTCACGGTCAATTCAGCGCTGGCGCGTGAGGAAAGCCGTGGCGCCCACGCCCGCGAGGACTTTCCCAAGCGCGACGACGAAACGTGGATGAAGCACAGCCTGATGTGGATCGACACCAAGACCGGCAAGGTCAGCGAGGATTTCCGCCCGGTGCACACCTACACCATGACCAACGACATCCAGTACATCGCCCCGAAAGCGAGAGTTTACTAAAATGGTCGAGCTTACCCTCCCCCGCGACAGCCAGATCAAGAAGGGCAAGACCTTCAAGGCTGCCAAGCGGACGAAGACAACGCGGACGTACAAGATCTACCGCTTCGATCCCGACGCCGGCGGCAATCCGCGCTGGGACACCTATGAGATCGACTCAGCCGATCACGGCCCGATGCTGCTCGACGCCCTGATCCACATCAAGAACAATGTCGACTCGACCCTGGCTTTCCGGCGGTCGTGCCGTGAAGGCATCTGCGGCTCGTGCGCCATGAACATCGGCGGTCGCAACACCCTGGCCTGCATCAAGGGCCACGACGAATTCAAGGGCGACATCACCATTTCGCCCCTGCCGCACATGCCGGTGGTCAAGGACCTGGTGCCCGACCTGACCGGTTTCTACAACCAGTACGCCTCGATCGAGCCGTGGCTGCAGGCCAGGACGCCCGATCCGGAAAAGGAACGGCTGCAAACCCCTGCGGCGCGCGACAAGCTCGACGGGCTTTACGAATGCATCCTGTGCGCCTGCTGCTCGACCTCGTGCCCGAGTTACTGGTGGAACCAGGACAAGTATCTCGGCCCCGCGGCCCTGCTGCAATCCTATCGCTGGCTGGCGGATTCGCGCGATGAAAGCACGAAGACTCGGCTGGAGGATCTGGAAGACCCGTTCAAGCTCTACCGCTGCCACACCATCATGAACTGCGCCCAGGTCTGCCCGAAGGGGCTGAACCCCGCGAAAGCGATCGCCGAGATTAAAAAGATGATGCCTGGCAAAGGCTGATGTAATTTTTTCCTTCCCCGTTCACGGGGAAGGTGGCATGGAGCGCAGCGACATGACGGAAGGGGGAAACCCACCGTCCGCATCCCCCTCCCACCGCTTCGCGGTCCCCCCTCCCCGTAAACGCGGCGGGAATTGATAACAGGCTTCCAGCGACGTCCATGGCCAAGATCACCTATATCGAAAACAGCGGCGCCGAACACGTCATCGAGGTTCGCAACGGCCAGTCGGTCATGGAAGGCGCGGTCAAGAACAACATTCCCGGCATCGACGCAGACTGCGGCGGCGCCTGCGCCTGCGCCACCTGCCACGTCTATGTCGACGAAGCGTGGACCGACAAGACCGGCAAGGCCTCGGTGATGGAAGAGTCGATGCTCGATTTCGCCAACGACCAGCGCCCCAATTCGCGCCTGTCGTGCCAGATCATCGTCTCGGACGCGCTCGACGGCCTAGTCGTGCGCATGCCGGAAAACCAGCACTGATGACGCACGGCCTCGTCTGGTCCTTTGCCGTTGCGCCTGAAAACCAGGAGGCTTTCGAGCGCATCTATGCCGGCAAGGGCGACTGGGCGTGGCTGTTCCGGCAGGCCGATGGTTTTCTCGGTACGGAACTGCTGAAGGACGCCGACCGGCCCGGCCACTACATGACGATCGACCGCTGGACGTCGCAGGCGGCCTTCGCCGCGTTCAAGGCCAGCCATGCCGAAGCCTACGCCGCCCTCGACAGCCATTGCGAAGGCCTGACGGCGAGTGAAATGCGCATCGGCGCGTTTGAAATCTGAAGCGCTTACTTGTCCGACGGATGGACGGCGGCGATGGCGCTGTCGACCACGTCGTGGGCCTGGCCGATCAGGGCCTCGGCCTCGGTGCGGTGCTGCGACTGCCAGCCCAGGAAAGCGCCGGTGCCAACCACGACAAGGATCAGCATGATGACGAAGCTGCGAACCACGATATCTCTCCGGGGGGCGGAAGCCAGTCTTGTATCATAGTTTACCATGTGTTGTCAGCCGGTGAACGGGCATTAAGCGGCATCAAATAAATATTTTTACCTCTCCGCGAGCCCGCAGGGCGGGGCGCCCCTCCGGCCCCATAATTTAGCCAAAATGCGCGGGTTAAAGGGATACGTCTTGTGGCCGGGGTCACCCTTCATCCGCTTCGCCTTAACGATGTTTCGCGCGACACGGCGATGGAGTTTGGCTATAAAGACGCCTGGGCGTGGTGAAGAGGCTGCCGGGTCATGACGCTGTCATGGGCGGCCGCATTGTATTTTCAGGAGTCTTCATGGCCAAGGGCATGACCCCGGCGGGGAAAAGGGGCGGCAGCCGCCGCACGCTGATACAGTCGATTATCTACTGGGGCGCCGTGCTGAGCGTGTGGGCGGGGATTTTCGCCGTCGCCTTCATCGGCTTCATGGCTATCGACCTGCCCGACACCTCGGCGCTGTACAAGCCCAACAAGCAGCCCTCGATCACCTATCTCGACCGGTCCGGCGCCCTGATCGCCGTGCGCGGTACCCAGGCCTCGGCCAGCGTCAAGATCGACGACCTTCCCGACTACGTGCCGCTGGCCTTCGTCGCCATCGAGGACCGCCGCTTCTTTACCCATCCGGGTTTCGATCCCATCGGCATAGCGCGCGGTCTGTTCTACGACATCTTCAAGCGCAAGAAGGGCGGCAACCTGGTCGGCGGTTCGACCATCACTCAGCAACTTGCCCGCAACCTGTTCCTCAGCGCCAACCAGAACATGAAGCGCAAGATCCAGGAGCTGATGCTCGCCGTCTGGCTGGAACACAAGTTCACCAAGAAGCAGATTCTCGAACTCTACATCAACCGCGTCTATTTCGGCGGCGGCGCCTACGGCATCGAGGCGGCGTCGGAACGCTATTTCAACAAGCCGGCCAAGGATTTAAGTATCGGCGAGGCCGCCATGCTGGCCGGCATGATGAAGGGCCCTTCGTCCTATTCGCCGCTGTCCGATCAGCAGCGCGCCGGCGTCCGCGCCGGTATCGTGCTCAAGGAAATGGTCGACGCCAAGGTCATCACCGAGGACCAGCGCCAGATCGCCCTGCATACCCCGATCAATGTCTCCAAGTCGCTGGCCAACGCCCACGCCCAGTACTTCGTCGACTGGCTCGATAGCCAGATTCGCGCTCTGCCGGGTATGGACAAGAACACGGACGACCTGGTGGTCGACACGACGCTCGACCTGCCGATCCAGACGGATGCTGAAAGGGCGGTCCAGGTCATCATGGCACGCGATGCCAAGAAGGGACCGCAGCAGGCGGCGGTCGTTTCGGTCGACGGCGAAGGGCGTATCCGCGCCCTGATCGGCGGCGTGTCCTACGCCGATTCCCAGTTCAACCGCGCCACCGACGCCCACCGCCAGGCGGGTTCGTCGTTCAAGCCCTTCGTCTACCTGACCGCCATGGAGCAGGGCTACCTGCCGACCACGCCGGTGGTCGATGAGCCGTTCACCATCCACATGCCGACCGGCGACTGGTCGCCACAGAATTTCGAGAAGAAGTTCCTCGGCCTTATCGACCTGCAATACGCGCTGGCGGAATCGGTCAACACCGTCGCCGCCCGCCTGGCCGACGACATCGGCCGCGACAATGTCGCCAATACCGCGCATCGTCTCGGCGTCCAGTCGAAGATCAACACCGACCCGGCCATGGCGCTCGGCACGTCCGAAGTGACGCCGCTGGAAATGGCGCAGGCCTATATTCCGTTCTCCAACGGCGGCATCAAGGCGCCGGTCTATGGCCTCGTCCGCATCCGCACCACCACCGGAAAGGTGATCTACCAGCACCACGACGACACCCGCGTCCGCGTCATCAACAACCCGCCTCTGCAGGAGATGAACTTCATGCTGCGCCAGGTGCTGACGCGCGGCACCGCCACTGGCGCGTCCATTCCTGGTTACGATCTGGCCGGCAAGACCGGAACGACCAGCGACTTTCGCGACGCCTGGTTCGACGGCTATACCGGCGGCTTCGTCACCGTCGTCTGGGTCGGCCGCGACGACAATACCGAGATGAACCGGGTGACCGGCGGCCAGACGCCCGCCGCCATCTGGAAGACTTTCATGACCAGCGCGCTCAAGCGCATCCAGGTGTCGCCGATCCCCGAAGGTCCCGCCGGCGCCCCGCTGTCGCCGGTCGCCGAGGATGCCTTGACCCAACTGCTCGGCACCCAGGCCTCGGCCTATGCCGCGTCGCAAGCCGCCAACGACAACGGCCAGCCGACCGATCCTGGCCTTGTTACCATGCAGCCAATCCCCAATCCCGAGGACCAGCCGCGCCAGGATCCGACGCCGCCGAAAAAAGACGACCCCAAGACGGCGGATGATCTGTTCTCGGAAGCGCAAAGGCAGAACCAGCACTAATTTGGTGTGGTGGGCTGCAAACCGTCATCTTTCTGCGCTCCGCTGCTCACGCACTTTAGGACGCTGCGCTGCGGTGCTCGAAAGCTAACGGTTTTCGCCGCACTACGCCAAATTCCGGGACCAAACATCTAGGCATGAGCATCGAAGGAGCGCGCCATGCCTTGGGAAGAGGTGTCGATCATGGATCGCCGAGAAGAGTTTGCGAGGTTCGCCCTTGCGGATGGAGCTAATTTCAGTGCGCTTCGCCGGACGTATGGGATAAGTCGCAAGACGGGCTACAAGTGGAAGAAGCGAGCCATCGCGTCTGGGGATAGCGTTTCATTCGACGACCTGTCGCGTCGTCCCCAAACCAGCCCCAAGCGAACAACCGAGTTGATCGAGCAGTCCGTTCTATCTGTGAGGGATGCTCATCCCGCGTGGGGCGCTCGCAAGATCCGTCATGTTCTTAAGCGTGATGGCCTCGAAGCGCCGGCGCCTTCGACGGTGCATGCGATCCTTGAACGTCACAGCCGTATTACGCCGGGCCGGCAGGAAGGCCGGGCCTTTGGTCAGTTCGAGAAGGAGCAGCCCAACCTGCTATGGCAGATGGACTTCAAGGGGCAGTTCCAATTGGGCAATGGCATGTGGTGCTACCCGTTGACGGTTGTCGATGATCACTCACGCTTTTGTCCCTGCATCGAAGCCGTCGAGAATCAACGCACCGAGACCGTGCAGGCGGCCTTGGAGCGAACCTTTCGGACCTACGGTCTTCCCGCCGCCTTCTATGTCGACAACGGCCCGCCCTGGGGTGGCGGCGCACCTGGCCAGTTTACGCCACTCATCGTTTGGCTGCTCAAGCACGACATCGGCGTGATCCATGCCAAGCCTTACTGTCCTCAGGGACGCGGCAAGAACGAACGTTTTCATCGTTCGCTTAAGGCTGAAGCCATCACCGCCAAGCCTTTGGCCGACTCCAAACACGCCCAGCGGGCTTTCGACCAATGGCGCGATATCTACAACCACCAGCGTCCTCACCAAGCCCTGGGCATGCAGGTGCCGGCGGCTCGTTATCAACCGTCCGCCCGGCCTATGCCTTCCCGCCTGCCAACCATCGAATACGACACCCACGAGATCGTCAGGAAGATCAATAAGGACCAGCCCTTTATCAGCTTCAAAGGAAAGGCTTGTCGAGTACCCAAGGCCTTCAAGGGCGAAACCGTCGCCGTAAGGCAAAGAGACAACGACCTATACGACATTTGTTTCGGTGCGACCAAAATCGCGCACATTGACCTCAGGGCCAAAGACCAACTACCAAATGTGTAACCTATGTCTCCGAACATGTGTCACCCATGTCCCCGATCCGTACAAGCGCAGGGGAGGAGAGAGCATTTTCAGTCGTCCGAGTCCTCGTCATCGTGCCGGAGGTCGCGGGCGATTTCCGGGCGCAGGAACAGGGCGTCTATACGGGCAGCCTCGTTGAAGCTTTCGTCGTGGATGAAGCGCAGGTCAGGCGTGAACTTCATGTCGATCATCTTGCCGAGGATGCCGCGCAGGAATTTGGAATGCTTGTTGAGCGCGGCGATCGCCGGTCCGACCTCGTCGGCGGTGATCGTCACCCCGCCGAGACCCGCGCCCAGCGGCTCGACGAAGACAGTGGCATGGCGCAGGTCCGGCGAGACGCGCACTTCGGTCACCGTGATCGAGACGCCGTCGAGGTCCTCGTCATGGATGTCTTCCTCGCGCAGGATTTCGACGAGAGCGTGGCGCACCAGTTCGCCGGCGCGCAACTGGCGCTGGGTCGGGCCCTTTTCGGCGTGGCGCCCGTGGGATTTGTCTTTGAAAGAAGGTCGTTTCATCGGGTCCATATAGGCGCTTTTGCTGTTTTTTCTAGGCAAAAAAGCCGTTCGCGGCTATCCATGCGGTAAAACCACAAAAATGTTGAGGAAATCCAGGTGACGTCACAATCCGCATCTTCCGCGGCGGCCCCGCCGCGACCTGACCTGCCCGACCGCATCGATATGATCGACAGCTTGCGCGGTTTCGCCCTGATGGGCCTGTTCATGGTCCACGCCGTCGAATATTTCGAGCTCTACTGGCTGCATCCGCCGGCCAATGACCCGATCCACAACTGGGTGTTCGGCCTGTTCGCCGGCAAGTCGTTTTCGATGTTCGCCCTGATGTTCGGCCTCAGCTTCTTCATCATCATGGACCGGGCGGCGCAGCGCGGCAGCAATTTCAGCCTGCGTTTCATCTGGCGGCTGGTCGTGCTCTATGCCATCGGATTTTTCCACGCCCTGTTCTATGGCGGCGAGGTGTTGCAGGTGCTGGCGCTGTGCGGGCTCGTCCTTGTGCCGATCAATCGCCTGAGCTGGAAATGGCTGCTGCCCTTGGCCGTCCTGTGTTTCCTGCAGCCGATCATGCTCTACCAGCTGTGGGCGGCGATGCACGACGTGGCGGCAAACTACAAGCTGCATGCCTGGGATTATCCGGCGCTCAATATCTATGCGACGGCCAGCTTCGCCGACGTATTGCGCACCAACCTGTGGCCGTCGAACAAGTGGGACTTCATGTGGGACTACGGCCGCGATGTGCAGATCCTCGGCCTGTTCCTGACCGGTTTGATGCTCGGCCGGGCGGGCTTCTTCACCCAACCTGAAAAGTTCGCCACCTGGCGGCGGCTGGGCTTTGTCGCCGCCCTGGCGGTAGCGGTCGGCCTGCACTTCGCCAAGCCGTGGCTGGTGGCGACGATCACCGGCGACACGGTGCACTTCCTGGTCCCCGACCGCCGCGACGCCCTGATCGATTCCTGGCAGTCGCTGGCCGGCATGTTCATGTGGGTGTGCGGTTTCATCGAACTGTACCAGCTGGCCCTGACGCGTGTGGCTCAGCGCCTGCTGGCGCCGATGGGCCGGATGACGTTGACGCTCTATGTCATGCAGTCGGTCATCTGCACGCCGCTCTACTACGGTTATGGGCTGGGCTGGTACAAGACCATCGGCCAGGTTCACGCGCTGATGTTCGGCATCGCCTTCTTCCTGGCGCAGATGGCCTTCGCCCATCTGTGGTTCCGGTATTTCTACTACGGACCGCTGGAATGGCTGTGGCGGGCGGCGACTTACCTCAGCGCCAAGGTGCCGTTTGTGCGCAAGGCAGCGGTTACGACCTGAGGCCCAAGGTCGCCTTGCGGCGCATGACTTCCGCCTGGATTTCCAGCACCGCCTTCATCGGCAGGTAGAGGCCGAGACGGTTCCACGGCGCGCTGGCCCATTGGCGGCGCAGTTCATCGATATGGTTGACTGCCAGCCAGAACGACATGATGTAGAGCGACCAGATGCGGATCAGGAAGGCGGCGACGGCGTTGCCGTCCTCGCTTTCGTCGGCCTCGGTCGGCACGAAGCGGATGGGCTCAGCGGACGGCGCTTCGGCTTCAAACTGGCCGAGGATGTGGATTTTAAGTCCATCGCCGGCGAAGCGCTCGCGGTTGCGCAGGGCTTCGGGCTGGGCGTGGTTGCCGGCGTCGAACGCATAGTAATCGAGCACGGCATGGGCGATCGCCACGTCGTAGGCGTAAAGACGGCGGCCCTGGTGCGTCAGCACGCGATGCGCCGACGCTCGGCGGAAGCCGAGTCGGGTCTTGATGGCGGCGATGCGCGGCTTGTCCGTCTCCCAGTCGCGCGAAATGGTGCCGATGTGAGCATTCTGCACGCCGCTCATCGTTGCCAGTCCGCGCTGGGTCAGGAACGGCTCGCCGGTCGACAGCAGGCCCATGCCGACGCCGTCGATTTCGTCATAAGCGGCGACGGAGACTTCCTTTTTCACCTGTCGCGTGGGCCGGCGGCGAGAATTTCGCATTTCCGGCGTATTGTGGCGCGCAAGATGGAACATGGGCGAGCCCCTGTTTGTGATGTTTCTGTGACGGCAAAGGCTTATGCAGCAACGGAATCGCGCGTATATTGCGGTGCGAAACGAGGTTAAGCAAGAGTCAAGGCCGCCGCGCCTGGGGATAAATCCGCGATCGATCCATTTTCGTCAGGCTGTGGCGAAAATTGCGGTCCTTCGAGAACCGAGCGCAGCGTACTCAAGTCCGCGAGCACCGGAAGCGCAGAAAGGCCCGATTTGCAGACCAGTCTCACGGAAATGGTCAGCTAAACACAACCGTCTTGCCGCCGTTGATGATTACGCGGCGTTCGGCATGCCAGGTGACGGCGCGGGCAAGGACGCGGGCTTCGATGTCCTGGCCGATGGCCACCAGCTGTTCCGGTGTGTGGCCGTGGTGGACGCGCTGGACGTCCTGCTCGATGATCGGGCCCTCATCGAGGTCGGACGTGACGTAATGGGCGGTGGCGCCGATGATCTTGACGCCGCGGGCGTGGGCCTGGTGATAGGGTTTGGCGCCCTTGAAGCTCGGCAGGAACGAGTGGTGGATATTGATGCAGCGTCCTTCCAGCCGTCGCGCCAGATCATCGCTCAGGATCTGCATGTAGCGCGCCAGCACGACGAGGTCGGCCTGGTGATCCTCGATCAGCCGGACGAACCCGGCTTCCTGGTGCGCCTTGTCGTTGCCTTTCGTCGGCAGGCAGACGTAGGGAATGCCGCTCCATTCGACCAGGGAGCGCATGTCGTCGTGGTTGGACATGACGCAGACGATGTCGACCGGCAGCAGGCCTGAACGCCAGCGGTAGAGCAGTTCGTTGAGGCAGTGTCCGAAACGCGACACGGCGATCACGACACGCGGGCGCGACGACAGGTTGAAGATGTCCCAG
Source organism: uncultured Caulobacteraceae bacterium (assembly GCA_964474575.1). Taxonomy (GTDB): domain Bacteria; phylum Pseudomonadota; class Alphaproteobacteria; order Caulobacterales; family Caulobacteraceae; genus Asticcacaulis. Next base: position 86,724 of record CAYYTA010000067.1, read on the forward strand.
TCCATGGCGAAGCGATGGGCGATCGGCTTGAAACCGTCGCGCAGGGTTGCCATCGGCGGCATCTTTGCGCCGGCCTGCTTGAAGACCACGCGGACATAGAACATGTCGCCTTCGGAATCATTGAACTGATTGGATTCGACGATCGAAATGTCGTTGTCGTAGAGATAGCCCGAAACGGCCGCCACGATGCCGCGCGTGTCGGGGCACTTGATGATCAGGACATGGTGCGACGGGTCGAATTCGGTCGTATCGAGCATAAGGCTTTACGGGCTGCAATTACCGGGCCGGTGGCTATAGCAATGATAATACGCCGTGTCGGGAAGGTTTCACCCGAAATCAGTAGCGTTCGCTCATGATCTTCAACGTCGCCGGGTCGATCTCGACCTTGAACGGCTGGCCCTCGGCGCTGACGAAGTTGAAGGCGTTGTCGCCCTGGGTCAACTCGATCGCCATGACCGTCAGGCCGTTGTCATAGCCGTAGAAATAAACCTTGTAGGTGCCGTCCATCCAGCCGCGCTGGTTGCGAACATAGGTGACGACGGCGTCGTTGAGCCTGCGCAGGGTCTTCTTGTCGGGCGGGACCACCACCGGCCTGGCCGGACCGGAAGAGGAAGAGGAAGACGATGATGACGACGACGCGCCCGGCAGGTCGAGCGTGGCGATGGTGCCGGTAAAGGCGGGCGACGCGGCGGAGGAAGCGGAGGTCGCCGAAGCGTCCGGGCCGGATGGCGGCGGCGCCGCGCTTTCCTGGCCGCGAGCGGCAAGGACAAAGGCGACGGCAGCGACAGCGATGGGCTTGAGCATATCCACCCCGGGAAACATCCGGCTACATAATAATGCAAAAACGGCAAAGCCAAGGCATGGAGGCAGGTGTGGCCACCTCGTCTTGCCGAAATCGCCAAATCATCTCAGCCTGCGTTAAAATGAGGGAGCCTTCCATGTTCAGACCTATAGCCTTTGCCGCCATTGCCTGTCTCCTGGCCGCGACCACGGTTCATGCGGCCACGCCGCAACCGGCCGCCCCGGTCGCGGTGACGGACGCTACTGCCCAGCCGGGCATCATCAAGGTCGGGGATGCCTATTGCCCCGCCGTACCGGATTCGGCGCCGGACCAAGTAAAGCAAACCCTCAGCCTCGTCTCGACGACCTGCGTGATGGAAGCGTCGGGTCTGATCACCCATGACGAGGCGCGCGCGATCTACGAGCAGGCGCTCGGCAATATCTCCCAGGCCCTGGCGGAAATCGACATGAGCGTTCCGGCCCCGGCCCTGGCGTCGAAGTAGGCCGGCGCAGCAAAGGCCGGGCTCGTTTCCTAGGAAAAAAGGCGTGGAGTCGCCCGTCGCATGGCTTTGGCGTTCGGCGCGGAAATCGAGACATTCAGTCTCGATTTCATTAGGTTTGCCATGCGCAAACCTTCGCTTCTCACCCCCACACCCCGATACACGAAGGCCATTAAGCGACGATCTAACCTATAAAATGATTTGGCCGGAACAAGTCCCGGCCAAATCATTTGCAAGGATCAAAGCGTCCGCTTGATTTCCTCGACCGTGAAGCACTCGATGAAGTCACCAGGCTTGAGGTCCTGGAAGCCGTTGAATGCCATGCCGCATTCCTGGCCGACCACCACCTCGTTGACCTCGTCCTTGAAGCGCTTGAGCGTCGACAGCACGCCCATTTCCTGAATGACGACGTTGTCGCGGAGGATGCGGATGCGAGCGCCCTTCTGGACACGGCCTTCGGTGACGCGGCAGCCGGCGACCTTGCCAACCTTCGAGATGTCGAAGACCTCGAGAATTTCGGCGTTGCCGAGGAAGGTTTCGCGCTGGATCGGGGCCAGAAGACCCGACATGACGCCCTTGATGTCGTCGATCAGGTCGTAGATGATCGAATAGTAGCGGATTTCGACGCCTTCGCGTTCGGCCAGGTCGCGCGCCTGCTTGCCGGCGCGGACGTTGAAGCCGATGATCGGCGCATTCGAGCCCTTGGCGAGCTGGACGTCCGATTCCGTAATGGCGCCGGCGGCTGAGTGGATGATCCGGGCGCGGACCTCTTCGGTCGACAGCTTTTCCAACGAGCCGACAATGGCTTCGGCCGAACCCTGGACGTCGGCCTTGATGATCAGCTGGACTTCCTTGGCCTTCTTGTCGGCCAGCTTCGACATCATGTCGGTCAGCGACACGGCGCCGACCGGGGCGATGGTCTTTTCGCGGCGGACGCGTTCGCGATAGTCGGTGATTTCGCGGGCGCGGGCCTCGTTTTCGACCACAGCGAACGCATCGCCGGGGCTGGGCGCCTCGTCGAGGCCGAGGATCTCGACCGGTTCGGACGGGCCGGCCTCGGGAAGCTGGTCGTTGCGCTCGTTGATCAGGGCGCGGACGCGGCCGAAGCTTGAGCCGGCCACCACGATGTCGCCGCGCTTCAGCGTACCGCGCTTGACGAGGACGGTGGCCACAGGGCCCCTACCCTTGTCGAGCTTGGCTTCGATGACGACGCCCTCGGCGGTGCGGTCCGGATTTGCGCGCAGGTCGAGCACTTCGGATTGCAGCAGGATGGCTTCGATCAGGTTGTCAAGGCCCTGGCCTGTCTTGGCCGAAACCTCGACCACCTGGGTGTCGCCGCCGAGCGATTCGACAACGATCTCGTGCTGCAGCAGTTCGTTGATGATGTTCTGCGGCTTGGCGCCCGGCTTGTCGATCTTGTTGATGGCGACGATGATCGGCGTGTGGGCGGCGCGGGCATGGCTGATCGCCTCGATCGTCTGCGGCATGACGCCGTCGTCGGCCGCCACCACCAGAACGACGATATCGGTGACATTGGCGCCGCGGGCGCGCATGGCCGAGAAGGCGGCGTGGCCCGGCGTGTCGAGGAACGTGATGCGTTCACCACCAGATGTCCGCACCTGGTAGGCGCCGATATGCTGAGTGATGCCGCCGGATTCGCCGGCCGCCACATCGGTCTTGCGCAGGGCGTCGAGCAGCGAGGTCTTGCCGTGGTCGACGTGACCCATGACGGCCACCACCGGCGGACGCGGCTGGGTGTCGTCGGCATGGTCGTCGGCGTCGATAAAGCCTTCGAGCACGTCGGCGTCCGAGACGCGCTTGACAGTGTGGCCAAATTCCTGGGCCACCAGTTCGGCAGTGTCTGTGTCGATGACGTCGTTGATCTTCAACATCATGCCCTGCTTCATCAGCATCTTGATGATGTCGACGGCGCGGACAGCCATACGGTTGGACAGCTCCTGCACCGTGATGACATCGGGAATGACGACTTCGCGCGCGACGCGGGCCTGTTCGGCCGCCGAACCCTTGCGCTTTTCACGCTCGCGTTCACGGGCGCGGCGGACGGACGCCAGCGAACGCATGCGTTCGGCGGCGTCCTCATCGTCGCCAATCACGGCCTGTAGCGTCAGGCGGCCTTCGCGGCGCTTCGGTTCGCCACGCGTCTGCGACACGGCCTTGACCGGAGCGCCGGCCTTACCGCCGCCACGCTTGCCGCGGGCGTCCTCGTCCTCACCGGCACGGCCACGCAGTTCGCCGACCTTGGCCGGCCCGGCGGCGCCGCGTGACGAGCGGATACGGTCGACTTCGGGCGTCGCCGGCGCATTGGCGGCGACACCAACGGCGCGCGGCGGGCGCGGCGAGTTGGCGCTGTAGCGGACGGTTTCACCGCGTTCGCCGCGCGGAGCGTTCGGATCGCGGGGAGGACGCGGCGCATTGGGATCGCGCGGGGTGAAGGGACGATTCGGATCGCGCGGAGGACGCGGCGCGTTGGGATCACGCGGCGTATAGGGCCGATCGCCACGTGGCGCATTGGGGTCGCGGGGGGTGAAGGGACGGTTTGGATCGCGCGGCGGCCGGGAGTCGGTGCGTTGACCGTCACGCTGTCCGTCTCTGGGCGGATAGGCCGGACGGCCGCGGTCCCGGCTTTGCGGCCGGTCTTCGCGCGGGCCGCGCTGGTCGTAGCGCGGCTGGTCGGGACGCGGGGCGCGTTCGTTGCGGAAAGCCGGAGTCTCACGCGCCGGGACCGGAGCCGGCTGCGGCGCACGGACCTCGGCTTGCGGTTGCGGCGCGGGTTCGGCGCGAGCCTCGACCGGCGCCGGCGACGGCTGGGCCGCACGCTGCGCGGCTTCACGCTCGCGCTGGGCGCGCAGTTCGGCTTCACGTCGCTGCTGGTCGGCGAGCGCCGTCTGGAGCGCGCGCTGGCGGGCTTCCTGTTCCTCCTGTCGCAGGCCGCCGGCGGACGACTCGGCCTGAGGACGCGGCGTGGTCGGCTGGGCCGGGCGGGGGGTATTGGGCCGGGCCAGGTTGACGTCGAGCGCCGGCCGGTGAGACGGCTGCGGTTGTGATGTCGGGGCCGCACCGATACGGCGCTTGGTTTCGACCACCACCGTCTTGGAGCGGCCATGGCTGAAGCTCTGCTTGACGGTGCCCGTCGAAACATTGCCGCTGACGCGCGGCTTGAGGGTGAGCGGCGCGCGCTCACGGCTGGAAGTGTCGTTCTTGTCGTCCTTGGCGTCCGTCATGGGGCCTTTACTTAGTCCTTCATCGAACGCCCGAACGGCGCTCCGCTTGCAAAAAATCCGTGTGAGGATGTCCGCGAAGGGTCCCCAGCCCATCGCCGAAATCCGAAATCATCCGTATGTCGCCGCGTCAGGGCGGAGAGCTCCGCCGCCACGCCTCGGGCGCCAGGGGCTCGAATCCGGACAGCCTGTGCATCTCGGCCGCCCAGCGCTGGGCGCGGCGACCGTGAACGAGCGCCGCGTGTATGGCATTTTCCGCGCCCAAAGCCAAACTTAATTCGGCATTATTAAAGCCGCCGCACAGATTTGGCGCGGGATTGTGCCGCGCCGCGGCCTTAAGGATGCGGTTGCGCCCGTCCTCGGCCCCGTCGGATGCCTCGATCAACCACGCCGCCTTGCCTGAGGATGCGGTGGCGAGGACCTTTTCAAAGCCCAAGACCACGGCGCCTTCACGCCGGGCGAGGCCCAGCAGTTCGAGACAACGGCGGCGGAGAAGATCGTGGACGCAGGTGGCGAGGCCCGCGCCGGCCTTGACCTGACGCTTGGCCGCCTTCGAGAATATGTTGCGCTTGACCGCGATTTCAAGGGCGGCCCGCTTCGCCTCGACCCACATGCCGCGTCCGGGCAGCTTGGCCACCAGGTCGGGGACAACCTCACCGTCGGGCGAGACAACGAAGCGGATCAGGCGCGCGGCATCGAGGCTTTCGCCCGACGCGATGTCGCGTCTTAGCAAAGGCCCGGGCAGCTTTCCAGGCGTATCCTCGCACAGGACCGCAACCTCCGGCATGTCGCCGGAAGACGCGTCATCATGGGTTACCGGCGCGGGCTCATTGTTCGAGGCTGGCGACATCTTCGCCCTCCTCTTCTTCATAAACCTCTTCGTCCGCCTCGGGCTCCGGCGCCTCGATCCAACCCAGCGCGATACGCGCATTGAGGATCAGGTTCTCGGCATCCGGGACCGACAGGCTGAACGATTCCAGCGCGCCCGGCACGCGGACGCGTTCGCCGCCGCGCTGCTCGAAGCCGCCGCGCAGTTCGTCGGTGGCCAGGTCGGCCAGGTCCTCGACCGTCTTGACGCCGGCCTCGCCCAGCGAAACCGCCATGGCAAGCGTGATGCCGGGGATCGACAGGACATCGTCCTCGACGCCCAGTTCGATGCGCTTGGCGTCCTGCTCGGCGGCTTCCTTTTCGAGGAAATCGCGGGCCCGGGCTTGCAGTTCCTGGGCGGTTTCCTCGTCGAAGCCTTCGATGACGGCAATTTCCTGCTCATCGACATAGGCCAGGTCCTCGACCGATCCGAAGCCTTCGGTGACCAGGAGCTGGGCGATGACCTCGTCGACGTCGAGCGCTTCCTGGAACAGGGCGGTACGCTCGGCGAACTCCTTCTGGCGGCGTTCTGAATCCTGGGCCTCGGTGATGATGTCGACCTGCCAGCCGGTCAGCTGTGAGGCGAGACGGACGTTCTGGCCGCGGCGGCCGATGGCCAGCGACAGCTGTTCGTCCGGCACCACGACCTCGACGCGGTCTTCTTCTTCGTCAAGCACCACCTTGGACACTTCGGCCGGGGCGAGCGCGTTGACGATGAAAGTGGCTTCGTCGGGCGACCACTGGATAATGTCGATCTTTTCGCCCTGCAGTTCGGCGACGACCGCCTGAACGCGCGAACCGCGCATGCCGACACAGGCGCCGACCGGGTCGATCGAGCTGTCGTTGCTGAGCACAGCCATCTTGGCGCGCGACCCCGGATCGCGGGCCACCGACTTGATCTCGATGACGCCGTCGTAGATTTCCGGCACTTCCTGCGCGAACAGCTTGGCCATGAAGCCGCCGTGGGCGCGCGACAGCATGATCTGCGGGCCCTTGGTCTCGCGCCGGACATCGTAGATATAGGCACGGATGCGGTCATTGACCTGGAAGGCCTCGCGCGGGATCGACTGGTCACGGCGCATGATGCCTTCGCCGCGGCCGAGGTCGACGATGACATTGCCGTATTCGACGCGGCGGACGGTGCCGTTGACGATCTCGCCAACGCGGTCCTTGAATTCCTCGAACTGGCGTTCGCGCTCGGCTTCACGCACCTTGTGGGTCACCACCTGGCGGGCCATCTGGGTCTGGACGCGGCCGAGCTCGAACGGCGGCAGGGTCTCGACATATTCGCGGCCCACGAAGGCTTCCTTGTCGTCGCCCAGGGCGTCGCTGAGCGAACGCTGGGCGTATTCGTTTTCCAGTTCCTCGTCCGGCACCACCGTGACGTGGCGGGTGATGGTCATTTCGCCCGACTTCGGGTCGATGTGGACGCGGATGTCGTGGTCGGCGCCGTAGCGCGAACGCGCGGCCTTCTGGATCGCTTCCTCGATGGAGGCGATGACCACGGTCTTGTCGATCGACTTCTCGCGCGCCACGGCCTCGGCGATTTGCAGCAATTCCTGGCGGTTGGCGCTGATCCCGGTAAAGCTCATCTCAGCTATTCCTCTTCCTCGTCATCATTGGCGGCTTCATCGTCGATATCCTCGTCATCGTCGAAGTCGTCGTTATCTTCAAAATCTTCGTCGTCCTCGTCTTCCGGCGGACGATTGGCGCGAGCTTCCGCGCCCTTTTTCATCAGTTCGTCGGTCAGGACCAGCTTGGCGTCGACGATCCACGAAAACGGGATCATCGCCGTTTCCTCCTCACCGTCGAGGTCAATGGCTATATGGTCGTCCTCGATACCGGCGAGCTTGCCACGAAAGCGCTTGCGGCCTTCGGCGAGGCGATCGAGTTCCAGCCGCGCCTCGTAACCTTCGAAGGTATCGAAGTCCTGGAGCCGGGTCAGCGGCCGGTCGACGCCCGGCGACGACACTTCCAGCACGTAGTCGCCGGCGATGGGATCGGCTTCGTCGAGGAAGGCCGAAATCTTGCGCGACAGGCGGGCGCATTCGTTGACATTGATGTCGCCATCCGACTTGCGCTCGGCCATGATCTGCAGGCGGCGCGCCCCGCCGGGCTTTTGCGAGCCCATCAGGCGCACGCGCACGATGTCGAGCCCCAGGCTTTCGGCGATGGGGTCGAAGATGTCGAGCAGCTTGCGGTCTTCGGTCGTTTTGGCGCGCACGTGGTTTTTCGGCAATAAAAAAAGCGGCCGGCCTTTCGGGCCGCCGCTCGAAAGCCTTGCGGCGATCGGACGATGTTGGCAGGTCATATAGTCCTGAAATCGCGCCTTGCCAATAGGTTAAATCGCGGGCGACGCGAGACGGCCGGAATACATGGCCAACAGCAGCCAGGTAACATAGCCACCCAGGGCCAGTGTCGTCAGCAGGAACAGCCAGGCCACCTGCTTGTTGGTCTTCTTGTAGATGCCATGGAGGATGCAGCCGGCATGCAGGAACAGGGCGGCCAAGCCCGCGCCATAGAAAGCGAAGGCGGCCTGCTCCCACTTAGGATCGGCCAGGGCACTGGAAACAAAGGTGAAATCGGTTTCGGTGTGAGCAATGTCACGCGCATAGACCAGCCACGCGACATGGCAGATGATGAAGAGGGCGAGGACAAGGCCCGAAGCCGCCTGGAGTTGATGGACGAAATCCTTCGGCTTGGTCCAGATTTCCCAAATCAGCGGCAAGCCGGTGATGATCAGGACGGCAAACGCCGCCAGCAGGCCATATTCGACTGGTGGATAGCGGTAGATCATCCGCGCCGCCATCATGAACTGCGTATGGGCGTCCTGGCCGAACAGGCCGGCAAAATGATTGGCGAAGTGCAGGCTCAGGAAGGCGAAGACGATAATCGCCGCGACCTTGTGAATCCGTTCCATGTCCCTGCCTCGCGCGAAGGTTAACCATGGCGGAGAATTACCGCCATGGCCAGAGGCGAGGTCACGAAAGCGTGATGTGTGGCTTTCGCGTCAGGGTTATTGCCCGGCGGAGATGGCGTCGAGGCGCGACTTCCACGGATCGGCTTCGGGCACGGCGGTGGCGTCGGGCGAGATGAACAGGATCTGGTCCGTGGTCGCGTCATATGCCGGCCACTGCGGCAGGCCGCCGCCGTTGGGATCGCCGGTCTTGGCGAAGTTGACCCAATAGGTGTGGATCAGGCGCGCGGCGTCGTAATCCTGCGGCGTGGCGGCCGCGCCATAACGAGCGGACACCGTCTCGAAGATGAACGGCAATTCGCTGGCGTGCGGTGCGCCCCACGGCGACTGCGGGCGTTTCTGCGAGGCGGTATAGCCATAGCGATATTCGTAGACCTTCAGGCCCTGCGCCGCCAACAGGCGGGCGATCATGCGCGCCGGTTCCACCATGGTCTTGTCCATGCCCATTTCGGCTCGGACCTGGTCAACCGAAGCGGTGCCATCAGGGTCGTAGGCCGCCCTCGTGGCCGCCGGATCGGCCGTGGTGGCGAACAGAGCATCCTTGGTGTCGCCCATAACAAAGCCGATATCGGCGCTGTTGGCCCCGACCATGACCGGCACCTTGGCGTTATGGCTGGCGGCATAGGCCAGGTCCGAGGTTTCGACTAGCAGCTTGCCGTCGATCATCGGACCGCCATAGGTGTCGTGCTGCTGGCCCGAGGTTGCGAGGCCGAGACCGCCCGTGACCTTGTCGGCCGGCAGGGCACGCAAGGCGCTGAGGGCGGCGGCATCGGTCCCGCTGATACCGTTGGCCTTGGCGAAGTTGACGCCGAGCTTCTCGGAGGTGGCGATGGTATTGGAGCCCATCAGGCCGCCCCTGCCCCCGCCCGACTGGATAATGGCGCGATTGAACAGACCCTGCGACAGGGGCGAGGTCAGCAGCGTGTTGACCGCCATGCCGCCAGCCGATTCACCGAAGATGGTGACATTGTCCGGGTCGCCGCCGAAGGCCGCAATATTGGCCTTTATCCATTGCAAGGCCGCGATCTGGTCCATCAGGCCGTAATTGCCGAGCAGGCCGTGGTCGGCGTCTTCCCTGGTCAGCTCGGGGAAGGCGAAATAGCCGAAGCGGCCAACGCGATAGTTCATGCTGACGAAAACAACGCCATCCCTGGCGAAGGCGGTGCCGTCATAGATAGCCGGCGAGGTGCCGCCCGAGACCATGCCGCCGCCATAGATCCACACCATGACCGGCAATTTGGCCATGGGCTGGCCATCCTTCGGCGCCGGCCGCCAGACGTTGAGATAGAGGCAGTCCTCGGAGGGCCTGACGCTCAAAGGCGCATCGTCAAACGAGGCGGCTTCCTGGAGGCAGTCGGGCGCGAAATGGTCGGCGACGCGGACGCCCTGCCACGGAGCCGCCGGCTGCGGAGCGCGCCAGCGCAAGGCTCCCACAGGCGGCGCGGCGAACGGAATGCCCTTGAAGCTTTGCACATCATATTGCGTGACGCCTTCGACGGCGCCCTGGGCGATCGTCACCTGGGGACCGGGCGCAGCCAGGGCCGGACCAGCCAGGACCGCCGTGGCGGCAATAACCGCCATCATCATCGGCTTCATGCTTTCCTCCATTATACTTTGGCCGGAGGCTAGCGCGGCTTTCTGATAAAGTCGAGAAAGACCGGCTTGCAATCGCCAAGGCCTTTGGTTTCATAGCGCGTGGTGATGTGGTCGGCGGGCGGCTCAGTCCAATCCGCCGGGCGTTCGGCCGGCCAGGCGAAATCCGGATTGGCGAGGAAGCGCTGCAAGGTCCAGTCGGCATAGTCTGCCCAGTCGGTGGCGAAACGCAAATGGCCCCCGTCTTTAAGAGTGCGTGCCAAAGCGGCAATGGTCTCGGTCTGGATAAGGCGACGCTTGTTATGGCGCGCCTTGGGCCAGGGGTCGGGAAAGAGGATGAAAATGCGGCTCAGGCATTCGTCAGGCAGGCGGTCGAGCAACGGCCGCGCATCATTCGTCATTATAAGGACGTTTTCGTTATGGCCGTCCTTGATATGGCGCAAGGCGCTGCCCACGCCGTTAAGAAAAGGCTCGCAACCGATCAGGATGGCTTCAGGATAGCGCGCCGCCTGCTGCGCCAGGTGCTCACCGCCGCCGAAGCCGATCTCGAGCCAGAGATCACGGCCGGAGGCGACCGCGGCGGCGAGGCTGTCGTCATTGACCTCAATGCGCGGCAGCAAGGTGTCGAACAGAATCGCCTGGCGTGGTTTGAGTGTGCGCGACTTGATGCGCCCGAACGAACGCATCGGGCCCCAGGTCGGCGTGACTTTCTCGGCTTCGTCGGACATGGCGCGCGGATGTAGAGGATGAGGCGCAAATGTCAATGCGCGACCGGATCAGGACCATGCCGGGTGCAACCAGGCGGCGGGATAATAGCCGAGAATCTGGATAAGGGCCGCCGCAAGGACCTGAAGCCCCCAGATGACCGCGACACTTAAGATGCCGGTGAAGGTCAGAACCCGCCGGCCGTCTTTCGACGTTTCGTGCACGCCTGGCAGAAGTTCGCGGTTGAGCCAGAACGACAAGGAGCCAACACCGGTGGCCCAGACCAAGGTGACAATAAGTCCATCGTGATTGAAGCCCGCCGCTCGCCAGAGCAAAGAGGGCAGGTACCCACACCTGTTCCTTATCGGTCATTTTCCGCCTCCCGCCTCAATCGCGGGCAAGAATTCAGAGAGCGGCCGTGGAAGGATGCCGTTCAGGCGCCGAATTCCGACCTCAGCGCTGCGACGAGATCGGTCTTTTCCCATGAGAAGCCGCCTTCGGCGTCCGGCGTGCGGCCGAAATGGCCGTAAGCCGTGGTGCGCTCGTAGATGGGGCGATTCAAGCCGAGGTGCAGGCGGATTGACCTGGGCGTCAACCCTCCCATAAGTTCCGGCAGAACGGCTTCCAGCTTCTCGACATCAACCTCGCTGGTGCCGTGGGTGTCGACATAGAAGCTCAAGGGGCGCGCCACACCGATGGCGTAGGAAACCTGAAGCGTGCACTTCTTGGCCAGGCCGGCGGCGACCACATTCTTGGCGAGATAGCGAAGGGCATAGGCGGCGGAACGGTCGACCTTGGTCGGGTCCTTGCCCGAGAAGGCGCCACCGCCATGGGGCGCCGCGCCACCATAGGTGTCAACGATGATCTTACGGCCAGTCAGGCCGGCGTCGCCATCCGGACCGCCGATGACGAAGTTGCCGGTCGGGTTGACCAGCCATTCTGTGTCCTTGGTCACCATGCCTTCTGGCAGGGCTTCCATGGCATATGGCTTGACAATTTCAGCGACGTCGGACGGGGTCAGGCCGTCCTGGTGCTGGTGCGAAATCAGAACCTTGAGGATCTTCGATGGCGCGCCGTTTTCATACAGCACCGTGACCTGGCTTTTCGCATCGGGTTCGAGGCGCTTGTCGCCGGCATGGCGGGCGTCCGCCAGGCGCTTCAGGATATTATGCGACCATTGCAGCGTAGCCGGTGTCAGTTCCTTGGTTTCGTCGGTGGCGTAACCGAACATGATGCCCTGGTCACCGGCGCCTTCGTCCTTGTTGTCACCAGCGTCAACGCCCATGGCGATATCGGCCGACTGGGCATGCAAGTGGCAGGCATAGTCGGCCATGGCCCAATGGAAGCCTTTTTGGGCATAACCGATGTCCTTGACGGCATGGCGGACCTTATCTTCCAAGCCTTCGATAATATCGGCGATCTGATCGTCACCGGCGCGGACCTCCCCGGCCAGGACGATGCGATTGGTGGTAACCAGGGTTTCGCATGCCACCCGCGCCTCGGGGTCGCGGCTCAGGAAGGCATCGACGACAACATCGGAAATGCGATCAGCGACCTTGTCCGGATGGCCTTCGGAAACGCTTTCGGAAGTGAAAATATAGGACGATCGCATGGCTGAGCCGCTCCTCAATTTGGATGACATAATCATATAAAGATATGTTTATGTGGATCAAGTGCAAAAGCTGGCAAGGGATATTTTCCGGGACCGTCACGGCAAAAACCCCGCCGGGGCGGGCGGGGTTGCAGCCGTTACGCAAAGCCGAAATCAGACGTCGTCGTCTTCGGCCAGGGCCCGCACCAGTTCCAGGATCCGGCGGCGGTGCTTGCCGTTGCGTATGCGCGGGAAAGCTTCTGCCAGCTCGATGCCTTCGGTCGTCATCAGGAAGCCGTGAACGAACTGTTCGGACTGCGACTCGGAAAAGCCTTCAACCGCTTCGTTCTCGCCGTAGCCTTCGAAGAAATAGGCCACGGGCGCCTTGAGCGCTTTGGAAATTTCGTAAAGCTTCGATGCGCTGATGCGGTTGGAACCGCGTTCGTATTTCTGGACCTGCTGGAAAGTCAGGTCAATGGTTTCGGCCAGGGCTTCTTGCGACATGCCGAGGAATTTGCGACGCATGCGAACCCGCGCGCCGACATGCAGGTCGACCGGGTTCGGACTGCGGTCCGCTTTCAGATTTTCGTCCAACTTTGCCTCTTAACTACTATTACGTCAGTCCCTTGGGGGGAGGGACTGTACCAAACCATGCGGGGGCGTGGCCCGCGCACTACGCAACTAGATCCGGCGTTCTCTTTTTAAACGCTGCAACAGAGGGTCAAATACGATCAGAATCAAGCAAAAAAGCGAGGTCAGGATTACAAATGTGTCATGTAACCGTGAAAAAGGTGTCAACCTACCCGCCGCCGGCAAGACTATATCGCGATAGCCGCTTTGTCCAATGCCTATCTTGGATTGCGGCACTACTCTCCCCAGGGGATCGACAAGTCCGGATATTCCCGTTGGAGTTGACCTTACCATGGGTAAGCCTTCCTCTATTGCCCTGTAACTGGCCAGGTTCAAGTGCTGGACAGGTCCTGAGGTGCGACCAAACCACGCATCATTGGAGATATTCAGGATCCATCCCGGTCGGGAGGGATCATCGGCTGAACGGTAGCGCGTGGCGTCCAGCGCCGGGAAGATACCTTCGTAGCAAATGAGCGGCTGCAGGCGGGGAACGCCGGGGAAGCTGACCGGTCGGTTCGGCGCCCCGGGCGTAAAGTTGTCGTCGAAGTGGGTCAGGGCCTTGATGCCGAATTTGCGCGCCAGCATCTGAAACGGCATCATTTCGCCAAAGGGCACGAGCTTGTTCTTGTCGTAGAAGCCTGTGATGACGAAATGGTTTCCCTCCTGGCGGGCCGCCATCATCGAGTTGCGCCAGATCAAGTGGCCGCCTTCGTCGCGATCGTTGCGCGAAACGCCCATGATGAAGGCCTGTTTGTCCTTCAGCATGGTCGACAGTATCGGCGCGGTCCAGGAATCGTCAGCGGTCAGGTCTTCGAGCGGCGGCGGCAGGGCGCCTTCCGGCCACACCACCAGGTCGGGGTCGCGGCCGCGCTGCGGCGGCGCCTCGGTCATCGCCACGTAGGCGTTGAACAGGTTATTGAAGGCGTGGGCACTCCATTTTTCCTTCTGGCCGATGTCGGGCTGGACGATGCGGACGATATAGCGGGTATAGGTCACGCGGGTCATCAGCAGCCGTCCCTCGCCCCAGGCCAGACATGAGGCCAGGATAGTGGCGGACGCCAGGACCGGCCACCAGCCTTTCAGTCCTCCGCCTTGACGAACCGTGGCCAGGCTGGAAAAGGCGGCGACGGTGATGAAGCCAAGGCCATAGACGCCGACGACGGATGCGATCTGCGACATGGCTCCGCCGGCCTGCCAGGTCGCGCCGGCCGGATTCCACGGGAAGCCGGTGAAGATGGTGCCGCGAGTGATCTCGAACAGGCTGAACAGGGCGGTGTAAACCAGAAAACGCCGCGGCCCCGGTGGTGCGAAGCGGCGGTAGAGCACGGCAAACAGACCCCAGAACAGGGCTATGCCACCAGGAAGCAGCGTGGCGGCGAATGGCGCCATCCAGCCATAGGTATCGGCGAATACCAGGAAGGCGCCGGCGACCCAGAACCAGCTGATGAAGAAATAAAAAAAGCCGGCGATCCAGCCGACGAAGAAAGCGTTGCGCAGCGGCGCCTTGCCGAGATTACCTTCGAGCAGCCACAGCAGGATGCCATAGGCGAACAGGCCCGGCAGGATGGAAAACGGCGGCTGGGCAAAACCCAGCAGGACGCCGCACAGGATCGCCATGAGACGCGGCCGGGCGCGCAAGGCCAACACCCTGCCCCACCAGATCGCAAGCTGAGCACGCCAGCCGTCAGTCATCGGCCGTCAGATCGACGGGTTCGGGGTTGCGCGGATGCAGACGCAGGCGCTTGATGCGCCGGGCATCTGCGTCAAGCACTTCGATGTCAAAGCCCGCCATGGGATGCGGTATAACCTCGCCACGCTGCGGCACCCGCCCGGCGAGAACGGCGACGAGGCCGGCGACGGTGTCGACCTCCTCCTCGGTATCCTCGGGCGACAGGTTGACGCCCAGCCGGTCACCCAGCGTCACCAGCTCGACACGGCCATCGACCTCGACCTGGCCGTTGGCCAGATTCTTGATATCCTCGTCCGCGGCCTCGTCATATTCGTCGTCGATATTGCCAACCACCGCTTCGATCAGGTCCTCAAGCGTGACAAGACCATCGGTGCCGCCGAATTCGTCGATGACCAGGGCCATGTGGATACGCGCCGCCTGCATGCGCAACAGGAGGTCGGCCGCGGTCATCGACGACGGCACATAGAGCAGCTCGCGGCGCAGGCGGTGCAGGACCGGCTCAGCCCAGTTGGGGCCGGGCTTGCCGGCCTCGGGACTGAGAAGCTTGAGCACGTCTTTGATATGAACGACGCCGACCGGGTCGTCGAGGCTGTCGCGATAGATCGGCAGGCGCGAATGTTCGCTTTCGACGCAATTGCGGACGACGTCCGCCAATGTCGATGACAGCTCGATGGCGACGATATCGACACGCGGAGTCATGACATCGGCAACACTGAGCCTCTGGAAGGCGCGGGCATGGTCGACCAGCTCGCTGGCGATATGGTCCTCGCCGCTGGCGATGTCGGCGACATTGCGGTCCTGCGGCTTGTTGAAGCCGAAGAAGGACAGCAGGGTTTTCCTGGAATCGCCGGTTTCAGCCATGACGGTCCGCATAAGGGTCGGCGATGCCGAGACCGCTCAGGATGTCGCGCTCCAGCGCTTCCATCGTCACCGCCTCCGCCTCGTCCTCGTGATCATAGCCCAATAAATGCAAAGCGCCATGCACGCTGAGATGCATCACGTGATTTTTAAGGCTCTTGCCCTGCTCCTCCGCCTCGCGGAAGCAGGTTTCATAGCCCAGCGCGATGTCGCCAAGGTGGTCAAGCACGCCCTTGACGCGCATCGATCTGGGCGCGGGAAAGCTCAGCACGTTGGTCGCCTTGTCCTTGCGGCGGTACTCACGGTTCAGCTCCCGCATTTCAGCATCGTCGCTAAGAAGGACGACGACATCGGCCTGATCCTTGAAGTTCGCGGCCTTCAGAGCGGCGGCGATGCCGGCTTCGACGACCTCGCGAGCGTCTGGCAGGGCATCGAGCCAGCGCTCATCCTCGATTTCAATATCGACCAGAGGATCTTTGTTTTCGATCACGGCAAGCTCGCTTTGCTCCCGCGTCCCCAATTTCTTAGGGTCCTGGGGCGTGCAAACGTGCGCGGCGCCCAAGAAACGTCTCTGGCGGGCGCTGCGTTTAAGGAGAAATGGTATGTCTCCTTGAACTTCATATCTTCGTCTCGTCGTCATAGGCGCGGACGATGCGCGCCACCAGTTCGTGACGGACGATGTCCTCGGCGGTCAGGTGCGACACGCCGACCCCCTTGAGCGGGCCCAGCAGATGGACGGCATGGACAAGGCCGCAGTCGAGGCGGTTGGGCAGGTCGATCTGCGACGGATCGCCGGTGACGATCATCTTCGAGCCCTCGCCCAGCCGTGTCAGCACCATCTTCATCTGCATCTTGGTGGTGTTCTGGGCCTCGTCGATGATGACACAGGCAAAGGACAGCGTCCGGCCGCGCATATAGGCCAGGGGCGCGACCTCGATCTCGCCCTTTTCGCGCCGCTTGCGCACGACTTCGGCGCCGAGGATGTCGTCGAGCGCGCCCCAGATCGGCGTCAGGTAGGGATCAACCTTTTCATTGAGATCGCCGGGCAGGAAGCCGAGGCGCTCGCCGGCCTCGACTGCCGGGCGGGCGATAATCAGCTTGTCGACACGGCCCTTGAGCAGCATCGACACGCCATAGGCGACGGCGAGGAAGGTTTTGCCTGAACCGGCCGGGCCGAGGGCGAAGGTCAGGTCCTTGGCGGCAAGTTCGGCGATATAGGCGGCCTGGCCGGCGGTCTTGGGCAGGATGGCCCCGCGCCGGCCCATGACAATCGCGTTCCCCGAGTCGACAGGCACCCCTGCGCTTTTGGTTTCCGTTGCCTGCGGCTGGCCGATCAGGCGGCGGACATCGGCTTCGGCGATCTCCACGCCCTGGTCATAGAGTTCGGCCAGGGCTTCTATGACCGCCGCCGCCTTCTGGCGGGCGCGGGCGTCGCCGGACACGACCAGACCGCCGCCGGGCATTTCGACCAGCACATGATAAGCCCCCTCGATCATGGCGAGGTAGCGCTCGGACGGCCCAGCGATCGCCAGAACGCAGTCCTCGCTCATCGAAATGAAGTCGTCCTTGACCGTGGCCATCAGATGAGCGCGCCTTGCAGCGAATTGTTGCCGACGGCGGTGATCCTGACCGGCACGATCCGGCCCATCAAGTGAGCGGCATCCTCGACGAAGACCGATTGCAGATAAGGCGAACGGCCAATGGCCTGATCGCCGTGACGGCCCTTCTTTTCGAACAGAACGTCGAGCGTCTGGCCCACCAGACCCGCCTTGAACGCCTGCTGCTGTTCGATGATCAGGGCGTTGAGGACTTGCAGGCGCGCGCCGGAAACCTGCTCCTCGACCTGGTTCGGCATGGCGGCGGCGGGCGTGCCGGGGCGCGGCGAATATTTGAAGGTGAAGGCCGAGGCGTGGCCGACCGTGCGCACCAGGTCGAGCGTGTCCTCGAAATCCTTGTCGGTTTCTCCCGGGAAGCCGACGATGAAGTCGCCGGACAGGGCCAGGTCCGGCCGGGCATCCTTGATGCGCGCGATCAGGTCGATATAGGCCTTGCGGCCGTGCTTGCGGTTCATGGCGCGCAGGATGCGGTCCGAGCCCGACTGCACCGGCAGGTGCAGGTACGGCATGACGGCGGGCAGGTCGCGATGCGCTTTGATTAGGTCATCGCCCATGTCGTTGGGGTGCGAGGTGGTGTAACGCAAACGGTCGATGCCGGGAATCTCGGCCAGGGCATACATCAGCCGGGCCAGCGACGACGGTGCGCCCGACGCATCCAGGCCGTTATAGGCATTGACGTTCTGGCCGAGCAGGGTGATCTCGCGCACGCCCTTGTCCGCAAGAGCGCGGGCCTCGTCGAGGATGGCGGCGACCGGGCGCGACCACTCCGCGCCGCGTGTATAGGGCACGACGCAGAAGGTGCAGAACTTGTCGCAGCCTTCCTGAACGGTCAGGAAGGCGGTCGGACCGGAAATGGTGCGATCCGCCGTCAAGGCATCGAACTTGGCCTCGGGCGCGAAGTCGGCGGCCAGGCGCTCACCCTTCGACCGATGGGTGCGCGCGATCAGTTCGGGAAGCTGGTGATAGGCCTGGGGACCGACGACCAGATCGACCGCCGGGGCGCGACGCATGATTTCCGCGCCCTCGGCCTGGGCGACGCAGCCGGCGATAACGATGCCGAGCCGGCCTTCGCCCCGCGCCTGCTTCTCCTCGCGCATCTCCTTGAGGCGGCCGATCTCGGAATAAACCTTTTCCGCCGCCTTTTCGCGGATGTGGCAGGTATTGAGCAGGACGAGGTCGGCGCCTTCGGGCGCATCGGTGACTTCGTAGCCGAGCGGACGCAGGACATCGACCATGCGTTCGCTGTCATAGACGTTCATCTGACAGCCATACGTCTTGATATGAAGTTTTTTGGGCGGGACCGGGGCGTTCATCCGCGCCTTATGATCTTCGGGGCGGCAAGATTCAAGAGCGCGCTCAGGATGTTTTCTCTTCTTCCAGCGGCACGCCGTAAAGTTCAAGCTTGTGACCGACCAGCTTGAAGCCCAGCTTTTCGGCCAGTTGTTCCTTCATCTTCTCGATTTCGGCGTCGTAGAATTCGAGCACCTGGCCGGTCTTGATGTTGATCAGGTGGTCGTGATGGTCGTCACCGGCCTGTTCATAGCGTGAACGGCCGTCGCCGAAATCGTGGCGTTCGACCACGCCGGCCTCCTCGAACAGGCGGACGGTGCGATAGACGGTGGCCAGCGAAATGTGCGGATCGACGGCGGCGGCGCGGTGGTACAGTTCCTCGACGTCAGGATGGTCCTCGGCCGAGGACAGGACGCGCGCCACGACGCGGCGCTGGTCGGTCATGCGCATACCCTTTTCGATGCATTTCTGTTCTATGGGGTCCATGACAGCCTTCCAGCGTTATTGCGAATTATTCTCGGCAAGTGCCGTAAATGTAAGGCTTTGCGGAATGTTTTTCCAGTCGCAATTTTCAACGAAAAAGTGCCTGAGGTTTCTTTGGCACTTTTTCTAAATTGCTTACAGCGCGAGCCTGAGAATATGCGCATCCGCCGGTGGTTTCCCCTTGCGGCTGTAATAGGCCTTGCGCCGGCCGACCTTGCGGAAGCCGCAGCCTTCGTAGAGCCGGATGGCGTATTCGTTGTCGGTAGCCACCTCGAGGAACAGGGTGGTGGCGCCTTCCTTGCGTACCGTGTCGATGACCTGTTCCATCAGCATCCGCGCCAGGCCCTTGTTCTGGTAAGCCGGGTCGGTGGCGAGCGTCAGGATCTCGCCCTCGCCGTCCACGACCGCCATAACGACGAAGCTGACGATTTCGCCGTCGCTTTCGAAGACATAGGTGCGGTGATGCGGCCTGATCAGCAGGTCGGTGAATACGCCCTCGCTCCAGCCATAGTCGAAGCAGCGGGCGTGGATGTCTTCCAACTGCTTCGACGGGGCGTTGAGGCGGCGGATTTCGGTCATGCTGTCACCGGAGCTATGGTGCCGCGTGTCGAAACAACGGCGTCGGCGTCGCGCATGTAAAGCGGCGTCACGTCGTCGTGGCCGGGCGTCAGCATCAGGTCGTAAAGCGAGCCCGTAACCGGATTGTTTTGATCGAAAATCCATGCTCCCGGAAACCGGTCTTTCAATCTGGCTGCCGCCGGTCCAGTAAGGACCGATACATCGGCCAGAAGGCTTATGTCATCGTTAAGGGTGATAGCCATGGCGTCGTCACGGCCGTCCGGCGAAAATCTCTGGACATAAAAGCGTCCGCGACCGCCATCGATGGTGCTCAAACGCACGTCGTCGCGCAAGTCCCGGTGAAAGGCCAGAGCCTCCAAGGTGCCCACGCCCTTGAGTTTGAGGCCGAGTGCGGTTGCCATGCCCTTCGCAAAGGACAGACCGACGCGCACGCCGGTAAAGGAACCGGGCCCGAGCGTCACCCCAATATCGGACAAATTGCGTGGCTCGATCTTGGCCGCCTCGAACAGTTCGGTGACCATGACCGGCAACCGCTCCTGATGCCCGCGATCCATAAACTCCATGGCCTGGGCCAGCACCTTGCCGTCGCTTAGGATCCCCGCCGTGCAGGCGCCCAGGGACGTATCGATGACGAGGACCGGGTTCAGAGGACGGCCTCGATCGACTTCACCTCGGGCACATAGTGCTTCATCAGGCTTTCGACGCCCTGGCGCAGCGTGGCCGAGGACGACGGACAGCCCGAGCATGCGCCGCGCATGTGAAGGTAAAGCGTGCCCGATTCGAGATCGAAGCTGTCGAACTCGATGTCGCCGCCATCCTGGGCGACGGCCGGGCGGACGCGGGTGTCGAGCAGATCCTTGATCTCGGCGACGATCTGGCCGAGCTCACCTTCATAGACGGTTTCGACGGCGGCCTTGGTCTCGCGCAGGATCGGTTGGCCCGAGGTATAGAAGTCCATGATGGCGGCCAGGATCGGCGCCTTGAGCTGGGCCCAGATCAGGTCGCTGTCCGGATCGCGGCGCACGGTCAGGAAGTCGCCGCCGAAATAGACCGCCGACACGCCGTCGATACCAAACAGGGCCTCGGCCAGCGGCGACGCTTTGGCATCGTCTTTCGTGGCGTACTGGCGGCTGCCGTTACCCATCACGTCGCGGCCGGGCAGGAACTTGATGACGTCGGGATTGGGCGTGGCTTCGGTCTGGATGAACATGACGGTGCACTCTGTAAACTACAGGCGCTAAATGGGCGCAAATCGGGTCGATGACAAGAGATTTCCCCTTGTCGTTTCGCTTGTCAGAGTTTCGCCACCCATTCCCGCAGCGCCGCGTTGACGATGGTCAGCTTGGCGAAGCTCCAGCCGCCTGCGCCTCCACTTCCCCCCTGCATGTCGGCCATCATGGCGCCGAGCGGCTCGATCAGCGCCGCGTTGTCCTTGGCCCAATGGCCGGCGATATCGGCCGGCGTCTCGGCGACGGTCATGCGCGCCATCATCGCCCGCACCACCGATTTCTGCTCCATCAGCACGTCCTCGATCAGGCGGCGGGTGGCCATGCGGTCCCACGGGTCGGCCGAGGCCAGTTCCCCCGCGCCCTGGACGAGGTTATCGAAGCCGAAGCGATCGCCCGTGAGGAAGTAAAGCTCCGCCGTCTTGTCGAGCGGCTTCTTCGGACTGGCGGCGAGGTCGATGATGTCGGCGGCATGGTGCCAGGCCGACAGGTTGACGATGCGACGGGCCAGAACCGCCGGCGCGCCGATCGCGACAAGCTCCTCGACACGCGCGGTCAGGCGGGCCTTGCCGGCGTCGCCAAGCACGGTGTCGCCAAGGTCGAGCAGGCTCTTCACGCCGGTGGCATAGGCGCCGATGCGCGCGCCAAGATCGGCCGACCCTTGCGAGAAGCGGCGGGCGATCCAGTAGGTCTGGCGGCGGACGAACTGGGCCAGGCGGCGGTAAAGCGCGGTCTGCGCCGCCGCCGGGATGCGGTTGTCGAGGGCATTCACCTCGGCCCACAGGCTGCGGACATCGAAAAGCTGGCGTGCCGCCTCGAAGGCAAGGACGAAGCCCAAGGTATCGACGCCGGCGCTCTTGGTCAGGCGCGAAGCGAAGCTGGGGCCCGCCAGGTTGACGATGTCATTGGCGAGGACGGTCGAGATGATCTCACGACGCAGGCGGTGGCGACGGATGGCGTCGCCATAACCGTGCAGAGGCTGCGGGAAGTAGTTGACTGCCACGGCCTGGAAGCCGGCATCGTCCGGCGCGGTCGAGGCGACGATGTCGTCGAACAGGACGATCTTGCCGTAGGCGGTGGTGACGGCGATCTCAGGACGGTAAAGCCCCCTGCCCTGCGTCCGGCGCGAGTCCATCTCGTGGCCGGTCGGCAGGCCCTCGACGGCGCGGTCCAGCTTGCCGCGCTTTTCGAGCCCGGCCATGAAGCTTTCCGAGGCGGCATTGTCGGCAGCGGCAGTCGTTTCCTGCAGGGTCAGGGCCAGGGTCTGGTCGTAATTGTGCTTCAGCACATGGCGGGCAACATCGTCAGTCATGCTGGCCAGCAGCTTGTCGCGCGCCTCAAGCGTCATCTGACCTGAAGCCATCAGCGAGCCCAGCAGGATTTTGATGTTGACCTCGTGGTCGGAGCAGTCGACGCCGGCCGAATTGTCGATGGCGTCGGTGTTGAGGCGCACGCCGTTCTGGGCGCAGGAAATGCGGCCGGCCTGGGTGATGCCGAGATTGGCGCCCTCGCCGATGACCTGGGCGCGGACCTCGGTGCCGTTGATGCGGATGGCGTCATTGGCCTTGTCGCCGACATCGAGGTGGCTTTGCGACGGCGCCTTGATGTAAGTGCCGATGCCGCCGAAATAGAGCAGTTCGACGCGCGCCTTGAGGATGGCCTGCATCAGGTCGAACGGCGACACCTCGTCGGCGGTCAGGTCGAGCAGGGCCTTCATTTCCGGCGAGACCGGGATCGATTTCTGGCTGCGCGGGAAGATGCCGCCGCCTTTGGACATCAGCGACTTGTCGTAGTCCTGCCACGACGAGCGCGGCAGGGCGAACAGGCGGGCCCGTTCGGCGAACGACTTGGTCGGATCGGGATTGGGGTCGACGAAAATGTCGCGGTGGTCGAAGGCGGCGACGAGCTGCGTCTCCATGGACAGCAGCATGCCGTTGCCGAAGACATCGCCCGACATGTCGCCGACGCCGGCGCAGGTGAAGCCTTGCGTCTGGATGTCCTTGCCGATCTCGCGGAAATGGCGTTTGACCGCTTCCCACGCGCCCTTGGCGGTGATGCCCATGACCTTGTGGTCATAGCCGACAGACCCACCCGAGGCAAAGGCGTCGCCCAACCAGAAACCGTAATCGGCCGAGACGCCGTTGGCGATGTCGGAGAAGGTCGCCGTGCCCTTGTCGGCGGCGACGACGAGGTAGGGATCGGGATCGTCCCAGCACACGACATTGGCCGGCGCCACGGTCTTGCCCGCCGCATCGATATTGTCGGTCAGGTCGAGCAGGCCCGACAGGAAGGTCTTGTACGCCTCGACCGCCTCGGTGCGAATGGCGTCGGGCGTGCCGCCACGAGGAAGGCGCTTGGGGAAGAAGCCGCCCTTTGAGCCGACCGGCACGATGACGGCGTTCTTGACCTGCTGCGCCTTGACGAGGCCCAGGACCTCGGTGCGGAAATCGTCCTTGCGGTCGGACCAGCGCAGGCCCCCGCGCGCGACGGGGCCGAAGCGCAGGTGGACGCCTTCGACGCGCGGCGACCAGATGAAGATTTCGCGATAGGGCTTGGGCTCGGGCAGGTCGGCCAGTTCGCGGCTGGCGACCTTGAACGAGATGTAGGCCTTGTTTTGAAAATAGTTGGTGCGGCGGATGGCCTTGATCAGCAGGAAGAGACGGCGCAAGACACGGTCGTGGTCGAGGCTGGCGACCTTCTGCAACAGGGCCTCGATAGCGTGCGCGGCCGTGTCGGCCTTCATTTGACGATCCGCTACTGAACCGCCGTCAAGTGCGAACTTGACATTGAACAGGTCGAGCAGGGCGGCGGTGACCTCGTGGTTTTCGCGCAAGGCGCTTTGCTGGATATCCGGGCTGGGGTCGAGGCCCGACTGGACGCGGTAGCGGCACAGGGTGCGCAGCAGGGCAACCTCGCGCCACGACTGGCCAGTCAGGGCCAGGGCATTGAAGCCGTCATTCTCGGTAAGGCCGTAATTGACCGCCAACAGGGTCTGTTCGACCTTGCCCCGGAAATCGGCGAAGCTTGAGGCGTGGCCGCGCGGCAGCTTGAGGATGAACTCGTGCACCCAGAAGGTACCGAGGCCCGGCGACTTGACGTGGTAGCCGTATTCTTCGAGCGTCTTCAGGCCCATATTGGCCAGGACCGGCAAGATGTCACTGAGCGGAATGGCGCGTTCGGCACGGGTATAGAGTTTGAAGCAGAAGACGCGCTCGTCGTCCTCGAGACGCTGGTAGGCGCGCAGGTTGACCGGTTGAGTCTCGCTGAGATTGGCAAGGTAGACGGTGTCGACGATGGCGTCGGCTGCGGTGTAGCGATCCTGGTAACCGGCCGGGAAGGCCCTGGCCCACGCCATCCAGTCGATGCCGGCGTATGGCAGGGTGACGGTTTCGGGCACGCCGTGGGCGTCGATCTGCGCCACCACCTTCTGGGGCCAGGAACGGACGATGTTGGTGATGTCGGCTTCCAGGTCGTTGATATCCGGATCGAAGTGGTCGCCGGGCGTCACGCCAATGATGTAGTGCACGCACGACAGCAGCGATTCCGTAATGTACGGGTAGGACGCCGACACGCGGCCGAGATAGGCCTTGGCCAGGATTTCGCCGGCCTGTTTCTGCATCTGCGACTGGTAAAGCTCGCGCGGAATATAGAGCAGGACCGAGATGAAGCGGTCGAACGGATCGGCGCGGGTGAACAGACGCACGCGCGGCCGGTCGGACAGATGCAGGATACCGCGCGCGATGCGCAGCAGGTCGTCCTCGCTCATCTGGAACAGTTCGTCGCGCGGATAGGTTTCGATGATGTTCTTCAGGCGCTTTTCGTTATAGCCACCGGAAAGACCCAGCAATCGGGCCTCATTGAGCACATGCTCGGCCTTGCGACGCAGCAACGGCACTTCGAAGGCGGGCCGGTCATAGGCTTCCGATGTGAACAGGCCGACGAAGCGGACCTCGCCCGCCGGCATGCCGTCGGGGGCGTAGCGCTTGATGCCGATATAGTCCATGTAGACGCGGCGGTGGACGCGCGACTTGATATTGGCCTTGGCGACCGTCACCGGCTCGGAATTTTCAAGCTGGTTAAGCAACTGCGCGCTGAGGACCGCCGGTTCGGACGAACGGCGCAGGACCTGGCGGCCGGCATCGCGCAGGACGCCGAAACCTTCCTGGAGCTGGTTGAGCGGTGCCTCGGCCTGGTAGGCGCCCTGGGCATCCCGCGGATAGGCGTAGCCCCGCGCGCCAAGGAAGACGAAATGGTTTTCGCCCATCCAGCGCAGGAAGGCGAGATTCTCGTCGATGACGGCCGGACTGACCCTGACCGCCGGATTGGCGCGCAGGGCCTCCAGAGCTTCGATCTCGTTGGCCAGCAGCTTCTGCATGCGCGGAAAGTCGCGCACCGCCAGTTTGAGGTCGTTCAGGCTTTCGTCAATGCCGTCCATGATCGGCTTATGGCGGTCGGCGGGCTGGCGTTCGATGAACACCAGCATCATCGATTCCTTGATCAGGTCGCCGTTCGGCGCGCGGTCGCCGTTGCCGTCACGGCGGCTGGTCACCACCGGGTGGAACATCGAACGGATGGAGACGCCCTGGTCGATCAGTTCGCCCATGACGGTTTCGACGATGAAGGGGGAGTCGGGCTGGACGATCTCGATCAGGTCGTAGTCGCTGACCACGCCGGCGCGGGTGACGAAGGGCGTGATCCGCTTCAGCGTCTGCACGCCTTCGCGGTGGTCGCCAAGCGCCCAAAAACCGGTAATGACCTTGATCAGGTCGTCGAGCGAGAGATCGGGAAGTTCGTCGGCCTCAAAATCCTCAAGCACCTGGGTGATAAAGGTCTTCTGATCATCGGAGAGTCGCAGAAAATCGCGGGCGCCGATGGCGGTAACGAAGGCCTGGCCCAGCCTGTCTTTCAGCGACATATTGGGCAGTGAGGCGCCGGGCTTGATCTCGTCCATTTTTGATCTATCCAACCTGTTTCAGCGTGGCCGCGGTCGGACGATCTCTTGCGCGTCGTCTCTGAAGTCCGCGGGCAGGATATTGTGGCGTGAATTGCTTAACAAAGAAAGTGAGGCCGGTTGAGCATAAAGTTGCAGACGAGACAAGTCCAATTGCTGAGACCCGCAAGTTCCTTCCACCATCTTCACCTGGAAAAGGGTTCGATGGTTCCCTCTCCCCGTAAACGGGCGGGAGGTGAAAAAGCCGCCAGTCCGTTGGGGCTGGCGGCTTTGTCATCGCGCGGCCTGACAGACCACGACCTTCCTTGAAGATGTCAGACATGCCGGGGGCTGAAAAATCATGCCCGTCGTCGCATGTGAGATATACCGATAAAAATCGGCCTTTCAGTCTTTCATCTGTTGCGCCGGCGGAAAGACCGGCGGTCTGGACACCGAGAGAGACGCCATCCAGACGAGAAGAAACATATCATCGCAGTCGGCTCTTAACCAGCATGACCCGTATCACAGTTGTGTGACGAAACGCACCGCCGGCAACCGATTGTTAACCATAAATCGTTGTAAAGGCTAGATTTTCTCAACCGGATATTTAGACTCACGCATTAAGGTTAAGGGCATGATACAGCCCATTCTCGCCCTGATCGCGTGGTCGATGGTGATGCTCGTCTGGCTTTATGCCCGGCGGCTGCCGGCGATCGTGCGCTACGCCATGTCGGCGGCGCAGCCGGAGACGGGTGAGGCCGTGCGGCGGCTGCCGCCACAGGCGCAATGGCCCGCCGATAATTACAACAATCTGATGGAACAGCCGACGCTATTCTACGCCCTGTGTCTCGGCATTTATCTCGCCGGCATCTCCAACAGCAACCTCGAATATTTCGCCTGGCTTTATGTCGGCCTGCGCGTCGTCCATTCGCTGGTCCAAGCGATCTTCAACATTACCGTCATCCGCTTCTGCCTGTTCGTGGCGTCGTCGGCCGTACTGGGCGTGCTGTGCGTCCTGGCTGTGAACCTGGCGTTTAATGTAGCCTAGTTATTTAAGGTCGGACGCCGCCATTCTTTCTATAAAAAGGCCGGGCTCGCCACATACGTGGCGGCGGCCGAGATATGTTTCTAGCGCCCTTGCCGAATGCTTCGCATTCGGAAGCTCTTACTATTCTTAGCCGCCTCCATAGGGCGCGACCCGGTACATGTGCAACACGTGCTTGATGCGCCCGGCCTCGGTGCCGGCGCGGTCGCCGTGACCGATATAGAGATCGGCGCGGATATTGCCCTTGATCGCCCCGCCGGTATCGAGCGCCGACACCATGCGCTGATAGACCGGGAAGGCGTTGTCGAGCGCATTACCGCCGACGCTGGCGTCTATCCAGATCAGGTCGCCGAGATCATGGAAAGCCGGGTCGACGGCAACCGCCGATCCCGGCGGCAAGGGCAGGCCCGCAGCGCCCAAGGGCTCGGTCTGGTCTGGCTGGATGGCAAAGAAGGCATAGCGCGGATCGGCGTTCATCACGGCCTGCGCGTCCGCACCACGATGGGCCGCCAGCCAGGCGTGGATATTGTCGCCGGAGGTCTGGTTGGCCGCCAGATAGCCCTTGTCGACCATGACCTTGGCGATGCCGACGAAGGGCAGGCCGTTGTCGGCGCTATAGGCGGCATAGACCTGCTTGCCGTCGGGCAGGTGCAGGAAGCCCGAACCCTGGAGCTGCATGTAGAAATAGTCTTCCGGCCGCATGTAGTAGCCGTTCATCACCGGCATCTGCTCGATGGCAGCGCGGTCGAAATAGGGCAGGTACTGATCCCCGACCTTACGCGCGGCGACCTTGGCGGCGGTCTGGGTGGGCGTCATCTGCGAACCGGCGACATAGACGAGGTCGGCCGGACGCGGGCGCACGGGCTGCGAGAATTCGTCGGTCTGGACATAGGTGGCGTCATAGTCCGGCACATAATAGCCGGTGAGGGTGCCGGTGCCGTCGATAGCTTCGACCTGAAGATGGCGATCGAGGAAGTCCTTGATCTCGTCCGGCGTCTGGAAATCCTGACCGGCGAGCGCCACGCAGACATCGGCATACTGGCGGCCATGCTTGTAGGCGCAGGTAGCGCGAAGGGCTTCGAGCGCGATAAATGCGTCGCTCGCTTGCCAGCCGGGCAGGGTGTCGAGGCGAACGCCGGCCGGCACCGGATTGGGCGCTTCCACCGGCGGGTTGGTCGGCGGCGTGACCGGCTGGGTCGCGGGCGGCGTGACGGGGGGCGTCACCACAGGCGGCGTGACGGGGCGTTCGGCGCAGGCCGCGACGAATAGCAGCAGGGCGGCCGCCAGTCCAAGTTCCAGCTTCATTTTGGGGCCTCCCGACAGGTCGGCCTCAGACTTAACCGTTGGAAAAGAAAATTGCTAGGCCTTCGCGGCCTCGACCTTGGTCAGCAGCCAAGGGCTGTTCTGCGCGCGCAGGCCCTTCTGGAACGTCCAGAATTCCGCGGTGCGGCGGTGGATCTTGCTCGGCTTGGCGTCGGCCTTCGATGGCGGCACGACCGCCAGCTTTTCCTTAGGCCCGTCGGTCACCGGCACCGGTTCCTCCACCGCCGCCGGCGTCTCGTATGCCAGCTCCGACAGGAAGCGGACGCGCACCTGAGCGGTGTCGTCGTTGAATTCGACGGTATCGATGTCGGCCTTGGGCGCGTCGACGAAACTGACGACATCGGTGCGCGGACCGGTGCGATCCACCACCGCCTTGCGGAAGGTGCCGAAGACGCGCTCTGACAGACGATCCTTCACGGCGTCAAGCTCGCCCTTGTGAAAGGCCAATACGACCTGTTCATAGGTTTCGCGCGCTTTTTCAAGAAAGTTAATCTCGTTGAAATTGAGGTCGCGCGTTTTCAGGGCTTCAAGATTGGGCAGCCGCGCACCTTCGACCGGGCGCTCCAGCATACGGGTGGCAGTGTCGAAATCCTCAGGCCGCGCCGCGGCGGTCTTTTCGTCGACACGGAATCCCGCCTTGCGCCCGAGCACGTTATAGAGCTGAAGCAGGATGACGGCGGCGACAACGCCAAGGATGACAAGAACGACCATATTCGTCACGGCGGACTCTCTTTCGGACCGCCCCCTGATGCGGTTTCGGTCCATCATATATAGGATAAGTTTCGTCAAGAGTAACTCTTCGTTCGATTGCGTTAAATTTTCTTATCTGATAGGGGCCTCTGCCACACGTGGCGGACTCCTTGTCCGCTCCCTCCGGAGTTTGACCCCATGCCTGCCGACACCCCCGAAACCGCCCAACCGGCGGGAGACGCCGCCGCCGCCCCGAACATGCAGGTTCTGGCGCAGTTCATCCGCGACTTCTCGTTCGAGAATCCGCGTGCGCCCAATTCCCTGCGCGTCGAGTCGCGGCCAGATGTTGATCTCGGTGTCGAGATGAGCGCCAAGGGCCGCTCGGACGGCCTGTTCGAAGTCGATCTCAAGCTGATGATCAAGGCTTCGACGAGCGAAGGGCCGATGTTCGCCATCGAGCTGGTCTATGGCGGCCTGTTCCAGCTGATCAGTGTGCCGGACAATCTTGTCGAACCGACGCTGCTGGTCGAATGCCCGCGTTACCTGTTCCCGTTCGTGCGGCGCATTGTCGCCGACGTCACGGCCGACGGCGGGTTCCTGCCGCCGTTCAACCTCGATCCGATCGACTTCGGCGCGCTATACATGCAGCAGAAAGCCCAGCAGGGCATTCCGGCGGGACAAGCGTAAACAATCGGGGGCTTTAAGCCTCCGCCTGTTTCCACAGGCTCTTGTCTTTCAGGTACTTGGCCACAAACGCCTGGTGAGCGGAGGCTTCCGCCGCCGTGATGCGCGGGGCGAGGGGGCGCGGGCGCGGGCCATAGCCACCGCCGGCGCCAAGGCTGACAGTAGTCGCCGCCTGGGAGGAACCGAGGTCGAGGCCGCGTTCCTTGCCGCCCAGCAGTTCGAGATAAACGCTGGCCAGCAGGCGTGCGTCGATCAGGGCGCCGTGCAGGTCGCGTTCGGCCAGCGAGATGTTGTAGCGCTTGCACAGGGCGTCGAGCGAATTGGCCGCGCCCGGGAATTTCAGCCGCGCCATTTCCAGCGTGTCGATCCACTGATCGTCGGGCGGCGGAGCCATGTTGAGCCGTCCCAGCTCCATATTGACGAAGCCACGGTCGAATGATGCGTTGTGGGCGATGATTCGCCGATCGCCGATGAAGGCGATCAATTCCTCGCAGATGTGGGCGAACTTTGGCTGACCACGCACCTTTTCGTTGGTGATGCCGTGGATGCGGATGGCGTCGGCCTCGATCTCGCGCTCGGGATCGACGTAGCGGTGAAAGGTGCGGCCGGTCGGCAGCAGGTCCTCGATCTCGATGCAACCGATTTCGATCAGGCGATGACCTCTGCGGTGGTCGATGCCGGTGGTTTCGGTGTCGAGGACGATTTCAATAGCCATGAGATTACCTCACATGAAGATCCGAGCATTTTCATGTGGTTCTGTTACGACAAATTACGGCTCGGGGCGGCCCGATGCCCAAATTTGACATATTACGATGGGTTCCGAGACAGCTCGGAAACGATTCGGAGTTAATCTATTTCATTCGTCCGCCAGATCAAGACGATTGGCGCAAACGTTCGAGAATGGCGCGCACCGCCTGGCGGCAGCCGTCGAGGCTTTGCGAGGTATCGATGACGAAGTCGGCGCGGCGGCGCTTCTCGGCGTCGGGCATCTGGCGCGCGACGATGGCGGCGAATTTTTCAGCCGTCATGCGCGGGCGCGCCAGGACACGGGCGGCCTGGATATCGGCCGGCGCACTGGCCACGACCACGTAGTCGAGCCCAATTTCCGCGCCGGTTTCATAAAGGAGAGGGATGTCGGCCAGGACGATATCGGCTCTTGTCCGGACCATGAAGTCCTGGCGATCGGCGGTGACGCGCGGATGGACCAGGGCATTGAGGCGTTCGAAACCGTGCGGATGGCGATGCAGGGCCGCAGACAGCTTGGTGCGGTCGATGATACCGGCGGTAACCACGTCGCCGAATTCGGCCGTCAGCTCTTGCTTCAGGACTTCGGAGCCGGCGTAGAGGCGGTGGACGGCGGCATCCGCATCCCATACCGGCACGCCTTCGTCGGCGAACATGGCGGCGAGGGTCGACGTGCCCATGCCGATCGAGCCGGTGAGACCCAGGCGTATCAAGCCTGTTCCCCCAGAAAATCCAGCGCCAGCCTGCGGATGTCGAAGGCCGGATTGGGCGCGACGTTGAAGAAAGCTTCGAAGCTGGGCCTGGCCTGTTCGATCAGCATCTGCAGACCGTCGACCGTGGCCAGGCCACGCGCCGCCGCCGCCTTGAGCCAGTTGGTCCTGAGTGGACGATATGTCATGTCCATGGCCGTGGCATAATCCGGCAGGGCGTCGAACAGAGGCAGCGGCCCGCCCGAGGCGGCGTTGATGATGGCGACGGCGCCGGCAAAGGCGCGGTCGGCGGCCGAAAGCTCGAAGGCGGTGACGTGGCCGCCGAGCGCGAACACCAGCTCTTCAGCTCTTGCAAGCGTGCGGTTGACGATGCGCACTTCCGGGCAGCCGCGATCGAGCAGGGCGGCGGTGGCGGCGCGGGCGGCCCCGCCGGCGCCCATGATCACCGCCGGCCCCGCGGTCAGGTCGCAGGCCGGAGCCTGAAGCTCGAAAGCGCGCAGCATGCCGTGGCCGTCGGTGGTGCGAGCGTGGATATAGCCATCTTCGTCAAAGGTGAGCAGGTTGGCCGAGCCGCTGCGGCGGGCGGCGTCCTCGCTGGTGTCGGCCAGGGCCAGGGCCTGTTCCTTGAACGGGGCAGTGATGTTGAGGCCTTTCACGCCATTGGTCCGGCACGACAGGACCAGGCGCTCGAAGCCGTGTTCGTCGGGGGGCGAAAACGGCGCATAGACGCCGTTCAGCCCCATGTCGCGCAGCCACGCCGTGTGCAGGAACGGACTCAGCGAATGATGGATCGGGTGGCCGACCACGCCGGCGACGGCGGCGGCGCCTGTGGGGAGCGACGTCATGCCGGGGTCGCCTCAAGCTGGCGCAATTTGGCGAGCAGCGGCAGCAGCGGCAGGCCGAGCACGGTGAAATAGTCGCCGCGTATGGCTTCGAACAGGTTCACGCCGAGGCCTTCGAGCTGATAACAGCCGACACTCGTCAGGATTTTGTCGCCGGCGGCGGTGAGATAGGCGTCGATGGCATGGTCGGACAGGCGGCGGACCTGCATTTCGGCGCTTTCGACGTGGGACCAGAGCAACTGGCCGTTCTCGCACAGGGCCATGCCGGCGTGGAGATAATGACTCGTCCCGCTCATGCGTTCGAGCAGATCGCGGGCCTCGGCTAAGTCGTGCGACTTGCTGATCAGATCCTTGCCGAGTTGCAGCACCTGGTCGCCGCCCAGCACCAGGCCGGCATGGGTGCGCGAGACGTGCAGGGCCTTGGCTTCGGCCAGACGCACGGCGACCGATTTCGGGCTGTGGCCGCGCGCCAGGCAGTCGTCCTTGACGGCGTCCTCGTCGATATCGGCGGGAATCTTCTCGAACGCCACGCCGGCGCCTGTGAGGAGGGCGGCGCGCGAGGCGGAACCGGAAGCGAGGATCAGGGTCATGGCCCTGCCCTAAACCGCGTTCGCGCTTTGGTCAAATCCCGCCGAGCCGGCCGGTGCGTTTTTCGTTGAGCAGCGAGACGATGGTCGCCGAGGTTTCCTCGACCGAGCGCCGCGTCACGTCGATCACCGGCCACTCCTTGCGCTCGAACAGGCGGCGGGCGTGGATGATTTCCTGACGGACGGCTTCCTGGTCGGTATAGGCTGTCGGACGGTCGTCGTTCAGGGTCAGAAGACGGTTCTTGCGGATCTGGATCAGGCGCTCGGGCGAGGCGATCAAACCGACAATGAGCGGAATCGCCAACTGATCAAGCTCTTCGGGCAGGTCGCGGCCAGGTACGAGCGGGATATTGGCCGCCTTGATGCCGCGGTGAGCGAGGTATATGCAGGTCGGGGTCTTGGAGGTGCGCGACACGCCGACCAGGACCACATCGGCCAGCCTGAGCTTGTCGGCCATGGCGCCGTCGTCGTGGGCGATGGCATAGTTGAGCGCCTCAATGCGCTCGAAATAGTCGTTGTCGAGATTGTGCTGGGCGCCGACACGCTTGGAGACGGCGGCGCCGACGTGGCGCGAAAAGGCGACAACCAGAGGATCAAGCACGCCGATAGCCGGGATGTCGAGCTCGCGGCAACGGGTTTCGAGCATGTTGCGCAGGTCGGCGTCGATGATGGTATGCAGGACAATGCCGGGGGAGCTTTCGATTTCCTCAAGCGCGCGTGCCATCTGCTTTTCGGAGCGGATAAGGACATAGAGGTGTTCGATCGGCAATATGCCTTCGAAACGGGCAGCGGCGGCCTTCGCAAGCTGGTTCAGGGTCTCGCCCGTCGAATCGGCGACGAGGTGGACATGGAAATAGGTGCCGATCTTGGTGGACATGATCTTGTATCGGGGCGCGGGGTCCTTGGATCCCACATCCTTATTCTTCTTTCCCTTCACCTGTCCATGAGGACAGGTGAAGGGAAAGAAAAGAAATGGCTTTGGGCCACGGGCCCAAACCCCGATACAATTTTTCTGTGCACCGAATCGTGGACTTCCCCCGGACGATTCCGGCACAAATCACCGCCAGTCCGACAGGACCGGTTTCATCCGTGGACAGAGGTTCATAAACGACGTTTTTATGAGATTCTTATAAACGTCCGGACAGGGTCTAATGATCCTTTTGCAAACCTTGTGCGAATTTTTACACTTTCTTAACCATCCCGCGACAGTTCGATGACTTGGTTAAGAAAGTTTTAAGGATTCTTAAGACTTGGTTAATTATCCGACCTGTCCCCAGGTCTGTGGGAGCCACGCATCCCGACCAGGACCGAAATGTGAAAAAGCCGGGAAAAGCCACCGGCCTGCGACAATTTTCCCCGATTCACCTGCCTTAAGCCTCCTCTACAAACCCTTTTCTTTTTTATGAGTTTGTTTAAGGGAAGGCGCATCCGTTTCCCGGGATATTGACTCATGGCTGGCCATCAGGCACCCGTATTATCGGTCCTTAAGGGCCAGACGTTGTCCACGTCGCCGGTGTGGTTCATGCGCCAGGCGGGCCGTTACCTGCCGGAATATCGTGAGCTCAGGGCCTCGACCG
Organism: uncultured Caulobacteraceae bacterium; assembly: GCA_964474575.1. GTDB lineage: Bacteria > Pseudomonadota > Alphaproteobacteria > Caulobacterales > Caulobacteraceae > Asticcacaulis. Next base: position 120,480 of record CAYYTA010000067.1, read on the forward strand.
CAGGATTTGTCGAGTTCTGCCTCGATCCCGAGAAAGCCGCCGAGGCGACGCTGCAGCCCATCCGCCGTTTCGGTTTCGACGCAGCCATCCTGTTTTCCGACATCCTGATGATCCCCCTGAGTCTTGGCCAGGATGTACGTTTTGAAGCCGGCGAAGGGCCTGTGCTCGGCGATCTGCCTGATTTGACGTCAATGCGCAGACAGGCATCGAAGGTTGCCCAGGCCTTGCGCAATGTCGGCGAGACGGTGGCGCGCGTGAAGTCGGAGCTGGCGCCCGATACGACGCTGATCGGCTTCTGCGGCGGGCCGTGGACGGTGATGACCTACATGCTCAACGGCGGTAAGGCGCACGATCGCAGCCTGATCCGCGCCTTCGTCTATGAGCAGCCGGACACAGTGAAGGCCCTGACTGACATCGTCATCGAAGCCTCGGCGCATTATCTGAAAATGCAGGGCGACCAGGGCGCGCAGGTTTTGAAGATCTTCGAAAGCTGGGCGGAGGGTTTTCCCGACCCGTTGTTCGATGACCTGATCATCGAGCCGCATATCAGGCTGATTCGCCGGGTGCGCGAGCTGGGCGTCGAGCTGCCGATCATCGGTTTCCCCCGCGGCGCCGAAGCGCGTTGCGCCAATTACCTGACACGGGTGCCGGTCGACGCCCTGGCGCTGGGGACGGCGACGCCGCTCAGCCTGGGCCGGCAATTGCAGGCGGTCAAGCCTATCCAGGGGGCGCTTGATCCGGTGGTGCTGCGATCGGGGGGCGCCGCGCTGGACGCCCAGATCGAAGGGATTCTCGAAGCCTGGGGGCAGGGGCCGTTAATTTTCAATCTCGGCCACGGCATCTTTCCCGACACGCCAATCGTCCATGTCGAGCAGGCGCTGAAACGGATTCGCGGATGACCAGCCTGTCGCCGGACTGCCAGCAGACGCCGAAACGAATCGCGGTCCTGATCTTCAACCTCGGCGGGCCGTCGAAGCAAGCTGATGTGCGCGATTTCCTCTACAACCTGTTCTCCGACCCCTACATCATCGGCTTGCCGTGGGGCATGCGACAGGTCGTGGCCGCGCTGATCGCCAATGGCCGGACGAAATCGGCCCAAGCCAACTATGCGAAAATGGGTGGCGGATCGCCGATCCTGATGGAGACGCGGGGCCAGGCCGAGGCGCTTGAAAAGCAGCTTGCGGGCCTGCCTGGCATCGAGGCCCGCGTGTTCATCGGCATGCGCTATTGGCACCCGTTCATCGCCGAGGCGGTGGCCGGGATTGAGGCCTGGTCGCCGGACGAAGTCGTCGTTCTGCCTTTGTATCCGCAGTTTTCCTCAACCACGACCCTGACCGGGTTCGATGCCTTCAAGGAAGCCTACAAGGGGGCTGCGAAGGTGCATTACGTATGCTGCTATGCCCGCAACGCCAACTTCGTCAACGCGCACGTCAAGCTGATCCGCCAGCATCTGGAACGCCTGCCGCAGGACAACCGCCGCATCCTGTTTTCAGCTCATGGCCTGCCGGAGAAGATCATCCGGCAGGGCGATCCTTACCAGGAGCAGGTCGAGCGCTGTGTCGCCGCCACAATGGCTGAACTGGGGGAAATCGATCACGTTATCTGCTACCAGAGCCGGGTGGGACCGATGCGCTGGATCGGCCCGTCGACCGAGGACGCCATCCGCCAGGCCGCAAGCGACGGACGCAACATCCTGGTCGTGCCGATTGCCTTTGTCTCCGAACATGTCGAGACCCTGGTCGAGCTCGATGGCGAATATGGCGAACTGGCTGACAGGCTCGGTATCGCGCACTTCGAACGCGTGCCGACCCTGCGCAACGACCTGACTTTCATCCAGGGCCTGGTTGTCGAGGTCGAAAAAGCGCTGAAGGCCCGCGACAGCATCATCGGAGACAACGACTGCGCGACGTGTCATAGCTTTTGTCCGAAGCTGAGGGCGTAAACATGTATGATCTTATCCGCGGCCTGCACATCCTGTCGGTGATCGCCTGGATGGCGGGGCTGCTCTACCTGCCGCGCCTGTTCGTCTACCATATCAAGAACATGGACACCGGCATCGTCACCGACGTGTTCAAGGAGATGGAGCGCCGGCTGCTGCGCATGATCATGAACCCGGCGATGATCGCGGCATGGCTGTTCGGTCTAGGCCTTATCTATATCGATGTGCACGACCGCTGGGGCTGGGGTTTCTTCACGAAGCCATGGCTGATCGTCAAGCTGCTGGGGGTTGCGGCGATGACCGGTTATCACCATTTTCTGGCGGTGACGCTGAAGAAGCTCGAGCGCGACGAGGCTATCGGCGAGGAAAAAACCTGGCGGATGCTCAATGAGGTGCCGTTCGTGCTGGCTATTATCATCGTGTTGTCAGCGACGTCGGAATACACGTTCAAGTAAACACCCTTGACGCGGCGTCGGCTTCACCGTACTTATCCCGCTGATTACGGGCGGCCGGGCTGAAGCCAAACCGACGTACCTCCTATGAGGCGCCACGTTCTGTGGGTCCGCCTTCCCCTCGCATAATTCATACCGCCCGCAACAGGGCACCGATGAGTCCGCTCACGCGCAGGATGCGCCGACGATTCCTCTTATCCAAATCCCTCCCAGAGTACGACCATGAGCGAAGATACTGAAAACGACCTGCCCGAGCTTGAACTGACCGAAGACGGCGCCGAGATTGAAACCGAAGTCGAGGACAGTGACGACGAAGCCGCCGAAGGCTCGATGAAGGGCGAGAAGATGTCGCTTCAGTTCCTGAAGGACAAGTCGCCGACCGATCTCGTCACCTTCGCCGAGACACTGAGCATTGAGAACGCCTCGAACCTGCGCAAGCAGGACCTGTTGTTCGCCGTCCTCAAGACCCTGGCCGAAGAAGGCGTTGAAATCACCGGTTCCGGCGTCGTCGAGGTCCTCCAGGACGGCTTCGGCTTCCTGCGATCACCCGAAGCCAATTATCTGCCGGGACCCGATGATATCTATGTCAGCCCGCAGCAAATCCGCCGTCACGGTCTGCGCACCGGCGACACCGTTGAAGGCCCGATCCGCAGCCCGCGCGAAGGCGAGCGTTATTTCGCCCTGCTCAAGATCCAGACGATCAATTTCGAAGACCCCGAGACCATCAAGCACAAGGTCCACTTCGACAACCTGACGCCGCTCTATCCCGACCAGCGTTTGTGGATGGAGATGGACGATCCGACCATCAAGGACCGCTCCGGCCGCATCATCGACATCGTCGCCCCGCTCGGCAAGGGCCAGCGCTGCCTGATCGTCGCTCCACCACGCGTCGGCAAGACGGTCATGTTGCAGAACATCGCCAAGTCGATCGCCGCCAACCATCCGGACTGCTACCTGATCGTGCTGCTGATCGACGAACGGCCGGAAGAAGTGACCGACATGCAGCGCACCGTGCGCGGCGAGGTCATCTCCTCAACCTTCGACGAACCGGCGACGCGGCACGTGCAAGTTGCTGAAATGGTTATTGAAAAAGCCAAACGTTTGGTAGAGCACAAGCGCGATGTCGTCATTCTGCTCGATTCGATTACCCGCCTGGGGCGCGCCTATAACACCGTCGTGCCGTCATCGGGCAAGGTGCTGACCGGCGGCGTCGACGCCAATGCCCTGCAACGTCCGAAGCGCTTTTTCGGCGCGGCGCGCAATATCGAGGAAGGCGGTTCGCTGACCATCATCGCCACCGCGCTGATTGATACCGGCTCGCGCATGGACGAAGTTATCTTCGAAGAGTTCAAGGGCACCGGCAACTCGGAAATCGTCCTCGATCGCAAGGTCGCCGACAAACGCGTTTTCCCGGCCATGGACATTCTCAAGTCCGGTACGCGCAAGGAAGAACTGATCACCGACAAGTCGAACCTGCAAAAGACCTACGTCCTGCGCCGCATCCTCAACCCGATGGGTCCGCAGGATGCCATTGAGTTCCTGATCGACAAGCTGCGCCAGACGAAGAACAATGCCGAGTTCTTCCAGTCGATGAACACATAACCGGGAGCCAGTGCGATGAAGGTTACGGTCAATGTCGAATGCACGCCCGAAGAGGCCCGCGCCTTCCTTGGCCTGCCGGATGTCCAGCCGCTCAACGACTACATGATGGCGCAGATGAAGGCGCGCATGGAGCAGAATATCCAGCAGATGCAGCCGGAAGAAATGCTCAAGTCATGGTCGAGCCTCGGCGTCACCGCGCAGGACCAGTTCTTCAAGCTGATGCAGTCGGCGGCGCAGGCCAGTCTCGGCGGTTTCAATACCAAGCCCGAGCGCAAGTAGGCGTTTCACGTGAAACAGACGATCTTCGCCCTCGCCAGCGCCCAAGGCCGGGCCGGGGTGTCGGTCATCCGATTGTCGGGACCGCAGGCCCTGTCGGCCGTTCGGCAATTGACGGCCAAGGACCTGCCGCCGAGACAGGCGGTCTATACCGCCCTGAAATATCAAGGCGAATCGATCGACCAGTCGGTGGTGCTTCATTTTCCGGCTCCGTCCAGCTTCACCGGCGAGGACTGCGTCGAATTGCATGTCCACGGTTCACGCGCCGTGCTCGATCGCCTCTATGTCATTTTATCCGGACTGGGATTGCGTTTGGCCGAGCCGGGTGAGTTCTCGCGCCGCGCCCTGGAGAACGGCAAGCTCGACCTGACCCAGGTCGAGGCCATCGCCGACCTGGTCGATGCCGAGTCCGAAGCCCAGAGGCAGCAGGCCCTGACCCAACTCGGGGGCGGGCTGAGGGCGCAATACGAAGCATGGTGGGCCGACCTGGTCGAGATTCTGGCGCGGATCGAGGTCTATATCGATTTCCCCGACGAGGACCTGCCGGTGGAATTGGCCGATGCGATCCAGGCGCGTATTGCGTCTCTGGAAAGTGACCTGGCGAAGGCCATTGCCGATTCGGAACGTGGCCGACAGATTCGCGAGGGCTTCCGCATCGTTATCCTGGGTGCGCCAAACGCTGGAAAGTCCAGCCTATTCAATGCGCTGTTGAAAGCCGAGGCGGCCATTGTCACGCCAATCGCTGGCACCACGCGCGACGTCATCGAAGCGCAACTGCGCATTGGGCCCTATTCGGTCCTGCTCTACGACACGGCCGGCCTGCGCGAAACCGCGGAAGTGGTGGAAGCGGAAGGTATTCGCCGCGCCCTCGTCATGGCGGATGAGGCTGACCTGCGTCTATGGACGATAGATTCCTCCAATCCCGGACAATTACCCGAAGGGATTCGTCCGGGCGACATACTCGCCCTTAACAAGATTGATCTGCATACGGACAATCTTGACGAGTATCGCGATGTTTCACGTGAAACACCGGTCTTTCACGTAAGCGCAACGACCGGCAAGGGCATGGGCGAACTGGTTGCCGTCATCGAAAGGGCGGTCTCTCAGCGGTTATCAGTCCGGACCTTCCCGGCAGCAACGCGTCAGCGCCATATCGAACGCCTGACGGAAGCGCGCGATCAATTGCGTCAGGCGCGGCGCTCGGATTTAAAGGCGCCGGAATTGACCGCGGAGCATGTCCGGGCAGCGATCAAGGCTTTCGAGCAGCTGTTCGGACGTTATGATGTTGAAGGTGTGCTGGACGTTGTCTTTTCGACGTTCTGTATTGGCAAATAAGGCGTGTTTCACGTGAAACATTATGGTATATGGCCCGCCTTATGAGCGAAGATAAGACCCTGTGGGACGTGATCGTGGTCGGTGGTGGCCACGCCGGCTGCGAAGCCGCGACGGCAGCGGCGCGCATGGGTGCCAGGACCCTGCTGCTGACCCATCGCAAGGACACGCTTGGCGAAATGTCGTGCAATCCGGCGATCGGTGGCCTCGGCAAGGGTCATCTGGTGCGCGAAATCGACGCGCTTGACGGCGTTATGGGCCGGATGGCCGATCTCAGCGGCATGCAGTTCAAGGTCCTTAACCGCTCGAAGGGTCCGGCCGTGCGCGGCCCGCGCGCTCAGATCGACCGCAAGCTTTATCGCCAGGCCATGCAGGCCGAACTGGCCCGGACCGAAAATCTGGCGATCATCGAAGCCGCCGTCGAAGATTTGATCCTTGAAGGCGGTGCGGTGGGTGGTGTCCTCGATGCGGTCGGTCAGCGCTATCTCGCCAAGGCCGTGGTTCTAACCACGGGCACTTTTCTTCGTGGCGTTATCCATATCGGGGAAACGCGGATGCCCGCCGGCCGCTGGGGCGATGCTCCCGCCAATAGGCTCGGCCAAAGGCTTTATGATCTCAAGCTGAACATGGGCCGGCTCAAGACCGGCACGCCGGCGCGGCTTGACGGCAAGACCATTGCCTGGGAGCGGCTAGAACAACAGCTGGGTGACGATCCGATCCAGCCGTTTTCCTACATGACGGCGGCTATCGACCGTCCGCAGATCGCTTGCGGCATAACCTACACCAATGAACGGACGCATGCGATCATCGCCGATCGTCTCAATGAATCGGCAGTCTATGGCGGCCATCTGAACGGCCGTGGGCCGCGTTACTGTCCCTCGATCGAAGACAAGGTCGTCAAGTTCGCCGACAAGACTTTCCACCAGATCTTCCTGGAACCGGAAGGCTATGACGACGACACGGTCTACCCCAATGGCGTGTCGACCAGCGTTTCCGAGGCGACGCAGGAGGTTTTCCTGCGCACCATCGAGGGGTTGGAAAACGTCGTCATCAAGCGTTTCGGTTACGCCATCGAATATGACTACGTCGATCCGCGCGAACTTCTGCCGACTCTGGAATTGAAGCCTTTGCCGGGCATATTCCTGGCCGGCCAGATCAATGGCACGACAGGCTACGAAGAAGCCGGCGCCCAGGGACTCATGGCGGGGATCAACGCCGCGGCGCGGGCAGGGGGTTACAGCCCGACCGTACTCGGGCGCGACGAAGCCTATATCGGCGTCATGATCGACGATCTGGTGACGCGTGGCGTCACCGAACCCTATCGCATGTTCACCAGCCGCGCCGAGTTTCGTCTGTCCCTGCGTGCCGACAATGCCGATCAACGCCTGACCGACAAAGGTATTGCGCTCGGTGTCGTGGGCGGGACGCGCAAAAATCACTGGGCGGCGAAACGGGACGCCTTGTCCGCCATTCGCACCCGTGCCGCTGAATTTTCAGCTACGCCGAAGGAAGCTTTGACGCAAGACATTCAGGTCAATGGCGATGGCCAGCGCCGCAACGTCATGCAGCTTATGGCCTACGACAGTTGCACGCGACATAAACTCGAAACCTTGTGGCCGGAGATTAAATCCTGGCCGGATACCTTGTATGAGCAAGTCGAGATCGACGCGCTCTACGCCGGCTATATGAGCCGTCAGAAGGCCGAGATCGACAGCTTCCGCAAGGATGAAAACCTGACCTTGCCGGACGATCTTGACTATCTGTCCGTGCCCGGAATGTCGAACGAGGCTCGCGAAAAGCTGAACCGCATCCGGCCGCAAACCCTGGGCCAGGCGGGCCGCATTGAAGGCATGACGCAGGGTGCGCTGACCACCTTGCTGTTTTATGTCCGCAACCAGGCCAAGCGCAGCGCATGAACAACAAGCCTCCGACGGCACCCATGACGCCCGACGAGATGGCGGCGCGGCTGATGTTTCACGTGAAACACGAGGCCGTCGCCGATCTCGAAATCTTCCGCCAACACCTGGCCGAACAGAACGAAGTCATGAACCTGATAGGCCCCGCGACCCTGCCGCATTTCTGGTCGCGCCATGTCTTGGATAGCGCCCAGCTCCTCGATTGCCACCCGGACGCCAAGACCTGGGCCGATCTTGGTGCCGGCGCGGGCTTTCCGGGACTTGTCCTGGCGATCCTGCTCAAGGGCACACAAGGCGCGCATATTTACCTGATCGATTCATTGGCCAAACGTTGCCGTTTCCTGCAGGAGGTGGTCGACAGGCTCAATCTGCCTGCAACCGTTATCAACGACCGCGCTGAAAACCTCGACCTGAAAGTCGATGTTGTTACGGCGCGGGCTTTAGCGCCGTTTTCTCGCTTGTTTGACTTGGCGAGGAAATTTTTCAGTAATGGCGCCGAAGGGTGGTTCCTGAAGGGGGAAAGTGTGGACAAGGAGCTGGAGGAAGCTGGCCAAAAGTGGCGCTTTGAGATAGAGGTTAAGCCTTCTTTAAGCGACTCACGCGGCCGCGTGGTTCATGTCCGGAGGCTCAGGCGTGCCCGAAGCGAATGACAAGACCATGCGGGTGCTGGCCATCGCCAACCAGAAGGGCGGCGTGGGCAAGACGACCACGGCCATCAATCTCGGCACCGCTCTCGCGGCTATCGGCCAAAAGGTGCTGCTGATCGACCTCGATCCGCAGGGCAACGCCTCGACAGGATTGGGCGTACCCAAGACCGCGCGCGATTTTTCGCTCTATGACGTCATCGTCGACCGCAAGCCGATCGGCGAAACGGCGATTAAAACATCCGTACCCGGATTATCGCTTCTGCCGTCCGACCCGGATTTGTCCGGCGTCGAGATCGAACTGGGCCAGGCCGAGCGCCGCAGTTACCGCCTACGCGATGCCCTGGAACAACTTGTCGAGCAAAAACAGCAGTTTGACTATGTACTGATCGATTGTCCGCCCTCGCTCAACCTGCTGACCGTCAACGCCATGAGCGCGGCGGACGCCGTGATGGTGCCGTTGCAATGCGAATTCTTCGCGCTCGAAGGCCTGAGCCAGTTGATGCGGACCATCGACCTGGTGCGCGGCAGTCTCAATCCGCGTCTGGCGGTGCAGGGCATCGTTCTGACCATGTTCGACAAGCGCAACGCCTTGTCCGGCGCGGTCGAACGCGACGTACGTCAGCATTTCGGCCAACTGGTCTATGATACGGTCATACCGCGTAATGTGCGTGTGTCGGAAGCGCCATCCTACGGCAAGCCGGCTCTGATCTATGATGTGCGCTGTTCCGGCAGCCAGGCCTATATCAAGCTCGCCAAGGAACTGGTGACGCGCGAAAAGCAACGCCGCGCGCGCAGTATTGCCGCGGCGTAAGGATATCCGAATGTCTGAAAAGCAAAGAGGTCTGGGGCGTGGATTGTCGGCGCTCCTCGGCGACCAGGACGCCGTCGCCGTGGCGGACAAGCCGGCGGAAGCACCGCGAGGCGCCCAGGAACAACCAATCGAACTTCTAGTGCGCAACCCGGACCAGCCGCGCCGCGTGTTCAACGAAGCCGACATCGACGAATTGGCCGCGTCGATCCGCGAAAAGGGCGTCCTGCAGCCGATCCTGGTGCGAACGGCCCGCGGTCAGGCCGGGCACTACCAGATCATTGCCGGCGAACGTCGCTGGCGCGCTGCTCAGAGAGCCGGCCTGCATGCAGTCCCGGTCATCGTGCGCGAGATGGACGATCTCGAAGTCCTTGAGGTCGGCATCATCGAAAACGTGCAACGCGCCGATCTCAACGCCATCGAAGAGGCGCGCGGCTATCGTGTGCTGATAGAGCGTTTCGGTCGCACTCAGGACGCGCTGGCCCAGATCGTCGGCAAGTCGCGGCCGCACATCGCCAACATGCTGCGCCTGTTGTCCTTGCCGGACGCCGTCCAGGACCATGTCATGCAAGGCCGCCTCAGCGCCGGCCATGCCCGGGCGCTGGTAACGGCGCATGATCCTGAAACCCTGGCGGCCCAGATCATCGAAAAGGGCCTGTCGGTGCGCCAGGCCGAAGTTCTGGCCCGCGACGAAACCGCAGTGCCGAAAAAGGCTCCGGAACGCAAGGCGGCGGCCAAGTCCAATGCGGACACGCTTTCGCTTGAGCAGGATTTGCAACAGGCGCTCGGCCTGTCGGTCAGGCTCGATGATCGTGGTGGCAAGGGCGAACTGAAGCTGACCTATACGACGCTGGAGCAGCTCGACGACCTGTGCCGGCGGCTTATGAAAGGGTGAGGAGCGCCGGTTTGCCGTAAGGCAGACGGGGTGAAATCGATACCTAATGTATCGATTTCCGAGACGAACGCCCGAAGCCATGCGGAGGGCATATTACAGCCCTACGCGGGCGGCCTTACCGGCTATGGCCAGGTAGAACCGTTCGGCGATCAGCAGGTCGGGCATGCCGGTTGTCTTGCATGCCTTGTCGTTTTCAATAAGATCGGCCGCAAGTGGATCGAGCGCGTCATAGTTCCACGACCGCGCCTGACGCAGCATGTCGTCTTCGTCCTTCCAGAAGACGCCGGCGGACTTCGCCGCCTCCTTGGCGCCCATGCCTTTCTGCAATAAAGCTTTGAGAAGCTTGACCTTATTGTAGTGTTGGCTAAGCGCACGCATCGCATCCGGGCCGCTTTCCCCTTCGGCGAAAGCCCGACGAAGGCCGGCCTGGGCCTGCTTCATGCGGCCGCCGAACGCGTCCGAGGCAGCCTTGAACAAGGACGCTTCCGGTTCGACGCCGAGGAAGTCGGCGAGGTCGGACTCGGTCAGCGTCCGGTGTGACCCGGGTCCGATGAACAGTATCAGACGTTCGATTTCCTGATGGGCGATGCCGCGTTCCTTGGGGAGGCGCTGGGCGAAAATATCCATCGCCGCGCTCGACAAGGCGACGCCGTTGGCCGACATGGTTTCGCGTGCCATGCGGATGATGTCGCCGGTTTCGTCTTCGTAGCAGGCGATGCTGACGAAATTCCTTTCGTTGTCGGCCTGCCGACGCAGGGTGGAATCGCCGCCAAGATTGCCGGCTTCGATGATCAGAAAGGCTTCGGGATTGAAGTCGCCGGCCGCATGGGACTTGAGGGTGGCCGCGACACCTTTGTCGAGCGACGCCTTTTCCGAAAAAAACTTTAGCCGGATCAACCGCTTGCCGCCCATAAGGGACAGGGCTTGCAATTCGCCTTCCAACCGGGCCGGATCGGCCTCGATGTCGCTGTCGGTCAGGACAGAGACGTTGAACGGATCATTGATGTCGGGAACGGTCTGACGGGCGAGACCGGTGGCGCGCTCGATGACCTGGCTGCGGTCGCGGCCATAGATGAGGGCCCCTGTACAGCCCGCCGGCGGCTTCTTGAAAAAGACGTCGACCTCGGCCCTTTTGCTGAGCTTCATTGCGCGGACGGCGCCGCCTCCGACGTGTCGTCGGAGGTCACGGATACGCTGGCGGTTGAAGCGGACGAGGACGCCTTTCTGTCCTGCAGCGGCACTGAGCCGGCCGGCGCGGCATCGCCGTGGAAATAGAGCGCCACCTCGGTCTGGATTTTTTCGGAAATCGAGTCGGCGATGCGTTTCTGGGCGTCCTGCTGGGCGACGACGCCGGTGAACGGCGATCGCGAGGTGTCGTAGGACACGGTTTCGGTGAAACTGCCCTTGTAGAGGACCTTGCCCGTGGTCAGGCTGGTCAGGGTATATTTGACGTTGCTGGTGATTTCCGAACGCGTCGAGGTCTCATCGACCTTGTAGCCCACCGAATAGTGGCGCTCGTTAAGGTCGATGGCCAGCAGATAGGCCTTGGGCGAGGTCAGGTCGCCGCCGAAGCCGTTACGCAGATCCTGCTCGAGGAAATAACCGGTGCGCGTCTGCGGCACGGCGATATCGATCTGCGCCAGATTGCCCGTCAAACCCTGTTGTGCGTAAAGCGGCGCGAAGCCGCACGACACCAGGGCCGACGTGACCGCCACGGTGGCGCACAGACAGAGAATTTGCAGGGCGTGGCGCATGTCTTATCCTACGACGAAATTGAGGATGCGATTTGGCACGATGATGATCTTGCGGATCGAAACGCCGTCAAGATGACGCTTAACGCTTTCGTCCGCAAGCGCCGTTTCGCGAATCTGGTCTTCGGAGGCGCCGACTGGGATCAGAACCTCGCCGCGGCGCTTGCCGTTGACCTGCACCGGCATGACGTAAGCGTCGTCCTGGGCCAGGGCCGGGTTGAATTTCGGCCAGGGGACGGCGGCGATCAGGCCATCGTGCCCAAGGCGCGTCCAGCACTCCTCGGCCAGGTGCGGCGTCACCGGCGCGATCAGCCCGGCCAGCAGGGTCAGGGCCTCGCGGCGCGCTTTCGATCCCACCACCGCGATGTCGGCAGTGCGGATGGTGGTCACCAGCTCGTACAGCTTGGCGATGGCGGCGTTGAAGCGGAAGCCCTCGAAGCCTTCGGTGACGGCCTTGACGGTCTTGTGGGCGGCCTTGAGCAGGTCGGTGGCGGCGGCTTCATCCGTGCATGGAACGTCGCCTTCGGGGAGGCTGTCGAACAGGTCCCAGACGCGGTGGGTGAAGCGGCGCGAGCCCTCGACGCCGTCCGAGGTCCACTGCACGTCGCGCTCGGGCGGCGAGTCGGAAAGCACGAACAGGCGCGCCGAATCGACACCGTAAGTGTTGAAGATTTCCTCGGGTGCGACGGTGTTTTTCTTCGACTTCGACATCTTTTCGATGTCGCCGATGGAAATCTCCCCGCCGGTCGATAGGCGGGTGGCCACGCGCCGGCCATCCTTCATCTCGACATCGACATCGGCCGGCTCAATCCAGTTGGGCTTGCCGATGTCGTCGACGCCGTCGAAATAGGTTTCATGCGTCAGCATACCCTGGGTGAACAGGCCGGCGAACGGTTCCCGGACCGACAGGTAGCCGCAATGCTTCAGCGAGCGGGTGATGAAGCGGGCATAGAGAAGATGCAGGATGGCGTGCTCGATGCCGCCGATATACTGGTCGACCGGCAGCCAATAGTCGGCCGCCGCCTTGTCGATCGGCTTATCGGCGTGCGGATTGGCGAAGCGGGCGAAATACCATGACGAGTCGACGAAGGTGTCGAGCGTGTCGGTCTCGCGGCGCGCATTCCCGCCGCAACGCGGGCATTTGACATGCTTCCACGTCGGATGGCGCTCCAGCGGGTTGCCAGGCACGTCAAAGGTGACGTCCTCGGGCAGCACAACCGGCAGCTGATCGTCGGGCACCGGCACCACGCCGCAGGCGTCACAGTGGATGATTGGGATCGGACAGCCCCAGTAGCGCTGGCGCGATACCCCCCAGTCACGCAGACGGAAAACCGTGGCACCCTCGCCCAGGCCCATCTGCTCGATGCGTTCGATGGCGGCGTTCTTGGCGGCTTCGATGTCGAGACCGTCGAGGAAACCGGAGTTGAAGATGGTGCCGGGACCGACATAGGGTTCGGCGTCGACGCGATAGGTGGCGGCGTCGCCGTCAGGCGGCAGGACCACGGTGAGGATCGGCAGACCATATTTGGTGGCGAAGTCGAAGTCGCGCTGGTCATGGGCCGGGCAGCCAAAGATGGCGCCGGTGCCGTAATCCATCAGGATGAAGTTGGCGACCCACACATCCAGCGTCTCGCCCGGCTTAAACGGGTGCGAGACCTTGAGACCGGTGTCGAAGCCTATCTTCTCTCCGGTGTCGATGTCGGCCTGGGATACACCACCCCTGGCCAGCGACTTGATCTGCGCCGCCAGTTGGGGACTGCCGGCCGCGGCCGCCTGGGCCAGCGGGTGATCGGCGGCGACGGCGACGAAACTGGCGCCGAACAGGGTGTCGGGGCGGGTCGTGTAGATGTCGAGACCGTTTTCAAAACCCGCCGGCGCTTGACCCGCAAAGGGAAAACGCATGCGCAGGCCGCGCGACTTGCCGATCCAGTTGGCCTGCATCAGCCGCACCTTGTCCGGCCAGCGCTCCAGTGTCGACAGGCCCTCCAGCAGATCATCGGCGAAGCGTGTGATGCGCATGAACCATTGGGTCAGCTTCTTCTTTTCGACCAGGGCGCCGGAACGCCAGCCGCGGCCTTCGATGACCTGTGCTTTGGCGAGCACGGTCTTATCGACCGGGTCCCAGTTGACCTGGCTTTCACGGCGATAGACCAGGTCGGCTTTGAGCAGGTCGAGGAACCACTTCTGCTGCTGGCCGTAATAGGCCGGGTCGCAGGTGGCAAATTCGCGCGTCCAGTCGATCGACAGGCCCAGCCGCTTCAACTCGCCGCGCATGTTGGCGATGTTGTCGTAGGTCCAGCCGCGCGGGTGGATTTTGCGCTCCATGGCGGCATTTTCGGCTGGCATGCCGAAGGCGTCCCAGCCCATCGGATGCAGAACGTTGAAACCGCGCGCCTGCTTGAAGCGCGCCACCAGGTCGCCCATGGTGTAGTTGCGCACGTGGCCCATGTGAATGCGCCCCGACGGATAGGGGAACATTTCCAGCACATAATATTTCGGCTTTGCCGGGTCGTCGCGCGTCAGGAAGACCTGAGCGTCGTCCCAGCGCTGGCGCTGGCGGGGTTCGGTTTCTTTCGGATTGTAACGGGCCATGAAGCGTGATGGTAGCGGAGGAAGGGAGAGGCGCCTTATAGAGAGGCTGAGGGCGTTAGGCCAATAAAAAAGGCCGCTCCCGCGGGAACGGCCTTGATGGCGCATCCGGCGGCGGACTTAGTTCTTCATGTCTGAAAGACGCAGCTCGCGGGCGCGAGTCAGGATAGCGTTCTCGATGTCGAGCTGGGTCTGCTGCGAGACTTCGGCGTCGACCCATTGGCCGTTCTGCTGCACCTGTTTGTAGACCGAGACGTTGAGCGCATCGGCGCGCAGGCGCGAATCCAGGATATAGACGGTCGTCTTGAAGCGCTCGGTCGGCACTTGCGGATTGGCGTACCAGTCCGAAATGATCACGCCGCCCCACGGATCGGCCGAGCTCAGCGGCATGAACGAAATGGTGTCGAGCGACGCGCGCCACAGATAGGCGTTGACGCCGATGCCGGCCTGGGCGTCGTAGGACGACGCCTTGGCCTTGCCGGAGCCGAAAATGTGCGACAGCGGGATCTTCTTGTCGTCGCCCGAGTTGTCGTAGGCCGTGTGCGGCGCTCCGGTCGTGTCTGCGCTGGCCATCTTGTCGTGCGAGGCGCAGGCCGTCATGGACAGGCAAAGACCGATAGCCGCCGCAACCAGGGCAGAGTTACGCATGGTCGTCATCAGGTGATCACTCCGCATCTGTTCAACAGGTCCCTTCGACGCCCCTTTTTTCGACGCCGGTCCCGAAATCTTGCCGCCCCGTGAGCGTCCCGGCTTCTATAGCATGGCGCTTAGGGGGTATGACAAGGGGCTCCGTGATAAGTTTATCAACAGCAAGGCAAATTCAAGGCGGCGCGCGCGGCACGGCCACCTTGCCGGCAAACATCGACTTTCTGCCTGAAATCGTTATATAATTTTCATGCCAATTTTGAGTGTGCCGCTGTGATACGTTGCGGATTCAACACATCGTATGAGCGAATGACACCGATGGCGCTAATGAATTTGACCGCCGCCACGTTTCACCTTAATCCGAAATTGACATATCTATGCCTAAATAGGCGGGTAAAACACGAGTCATGTCCGGTAGTTATCGGATATGCGGCGGCAAAAAGTTCAAAAATGAAGCCTTGGGCGAACATGGTGATGGCGAGCGTGATCCTGGCAATGGCCGGTACGGCGTCGGCCTATGCCGTCACGCCGGGCGGCAAGATCAAGGCGCCGGCGACGTCGCAACTGGTCGGTCTCGGCACGACGCAGACCGGCCCGCAGGATGACTTCAACACCGATATCGGTTTCCCCAAGCCGCAGACCAAGGTCTATCAGTTCAACCTGAAGGGCAAATGGGGCATCAAGTTCGATGTCAACCAGCCGGAAATGGCGCCGTCGGGTTTCAATGATGTCGATGCCGGCGCCTTCTACAAGCTGACGCCGTCTTTGCGTGTCGGCGGCACCGTCGGCTTCGGCGAAAAGACCGATCCGCTCAAGCCGGAGCCCAGCCAGCTACAGGGCGACAAGAAGCAGCCGCGTGTTCGTCTCGAGACGACGTTCAAGTTTTAATCTCTCAAATTGAAGGCATCGACCGCCGCGACTCCGGCCAGGCCGCAGTTGTTCAACCGCGGTATGGTATCGCAATTTATGCCGCCGAGGGCGTAGACCGGCACCGGCGATGCTTCCGCCATGTCACGCGCGCCCTTGACGCCGAGCGGGATCGCGCCGTCAGCCGACGCGCTGCGGCTGTCGAATACCGGCGACACGAACAGGGCCGTCACCTGGCCTTCCACCACCGCCGGGTTTTTCAGCGTGGCCGCATCATGGCAGGCGGCGGTCAGGGCCAGGTCCGGGTGATTGCGGCGCAGAAGCGCGGCATGGGGCAGGCTGGCTTCGCGCAGATGAACGCCCTCGGCCTCGACCTCAAGCGCAAGCTCGTGGTCCTCGCCGATCAGCAGAACAAGGCCGCGATCGCCGGCAATGCGCCTCAGCAGGCGGGCGCGCTGCAGGGCGCGGTGTTCGCCGAAGTGACGATAGACGATGCCGCAGCCGGCGGGCAGGTGAGCGGCTATGTCTTCCGGATGCGGCGTCCGCGACGGATCGGTGAAGAAGAACAGCGGCGGCAGGCGCGGGCCATGGGGGTTTGACGCCTCGCGTTGGTGCGCTATGTCTGCGGCCCTGTCGAACAGGTACTGGAAGCGGGTCTTGAATGTCATTGCCGAACACCCAGAACGACTCAAGCGCCGCCTATTCTAGGATCATTGCCCGGATGCACAAGGCTTTGAAGGCGGCGGGGCGCGCCGAGGACGCCGCGGTGCTAACCGCGGTGTCGAAAAACCAGTGGTGGGACGCGATCGAACCTGTCCTGGCTCTGGGTCACCGCCGCTTCGGCGAGAACCGGGTACAGGAAGCGCTGGAACGCTGGGACGGCAAGCGGTCGCACTATCCTGGCCTGGACCTGCGCCTGATCGGGCCGCTGCAAAGCAACAAGGCCGGTGATGCCGTCGGCTTCTTTGATGTCATCGAGACCGTCGACCGCGACAAGATCGCCCGCGCCATCGCCGACGAGATTCAGAAGCAGGGCCGGGCTCCCGCCTTTTATGTGCAGGTCAATATCGGCGAGGAGGCGCAGAAATCAGGCGTCCTGCCGGCGGAGGCCGACGCGTTTCTCAAGGCTTGTGCCGTTTACGGGTTGAAAATCGACGGCCTGATGTGCATTCCGCCGGTCGAAGGACCGCGCGGGCCCTATTTTGCTCTGCTGAAAAAGATCGCCGACCGTAACGGTGTCGCCCATCTCAGCATGGGGATGAGCGACGATTACGAGACGGCGCTGGCCTTCGGCGCGACCGAAATCCGCGTCGGCTCGGCGATCTTCGGTGCGAGATAGAGTCAGGCTGCCTGCGGGAACGGCTCGACGAAGGTTTCGCCGGCGCGGCCGTAATAGACGGCGCGGCGGCCGCTTATCGAGACGATATAGCTGGCGCAACCGGCCCGCATGATGCGTTCGCAGAATTCGAGATAGCCGATCTCGCCGCGCTGGATGGTGCGGACCGCCGCCTCGACTCCGGCCGCGTCAAAGCGCGACGCGACCTTCACCGCTAAGGCTTTGGTGCTGACAAGATGCGATTGGCCGTCGGGGAGGTAAAAGATTTTCTCCGCCCGTTGCAGATCGGTGTGGTAGCGCTCGATGCCGACATAGGCGAGATTTTGAATCACCTCGGGGAAGGTGAGGGCGCCGGCGTCGGAGCCGGAAGCACTGACCTCGACGACGGCCTTGATTTCATCCTGCACAATAAAGTCTCCTATTCAGTTGGCATGGTCTTGAGATCGTGATGGCGAACCAGCTCCGTCAGCAGGCGCAGCAGGTCGGTGCGGTCCTCCGCGCTCATGTGACCGAAGAACTGGGCGTCATTGGCGTCGGCCAGACCAGCCAGCTCCGGTACAAGGGCGCGCCCGGCTTCGGTAATGGCCAGCGATTGGAAACGCCGGTCGTCGTCGCGCGCCGTCCGGGTGACGAGACCCTTGCCGATCAGGCGGCCGGCCAGCTTGGTGATAGCGCCGCGCGTCACGCCCATGCGTTCGGCGATCCGGCTGGGCGCCACGGCGCCGGCATCCAGCAACTCGCGCAGCACGACCCATTCGGCCACCGTGACGCCGTGCGTCTCGACCTTGAGGGCAAAGGCGTGGGAGACGTGGTTCGAGACAAACCTCAGCCAATAGCCGAGATGAACCTCCAGCTCGCTGGGTGACGGCATGGACGTAGCCCTCGACGATGATTGACTAGGAAACTATAATATGACAGTTCACTAGTCAACCACATATTTCCCGATAGCGGGTGCGTGAAGGGATCAGGCGCGGATTTCGATGGCGTCGCCAGGGCTGGCCTCGCGCAGCAGCTTCAGCATGTCAGGCAGGGCGGTAGCGACACAGCCTTCGGTGCCGGTATAGCCTTCCCGCGCCAGATGGGCGAAGATGGCCGAGCCCATACCAGCGACCACCGGATCATCATTATGACCGAGACTGACGATCAGGTCGTAGACATGATCGTCGCGCCACAACACTTCATGGCTGGCCGCAAACGGCAGCTTCACCAACTTGTTATAATCGGGTGAGGCGGGGTCGTCGCACCACCCGTCATCGGGCGAAAGCGCCCGCACCGGCAGCGCCGTTTCGGGTGGAGAAAGGCGGTCGGGGCGATAGAAAACATAACGGATCGGCCAGATTCCGGCCGGCGAGGCGCCGTCGCCCTCTCTTTTCTCGGTGGCGGGCTTCACGCCCCCTTTTCCAAGCGCGCAACGCACCCTATGTTCGCCAAGGGCCAGTACGCCGTCGCCGGTAGCGGTAAAATGCTTGACCATTTATTGTCCGCCGCCCCATCATAATTAGACACGTGAAGATACAGGATCATGGTGCAACAAAAAACCCTCCTTGTCGTCGACGATGATGACGAACTGCGAGAAGCGCTCGCCGAACAGCTCGAACTGAACGAGGAGTTCAAGGTCATCCAGGCCGCCAACGGCCAGGAGGGCGTCAAGCTGGCCAAGAGCGTCAATGCCGACCTGATCCTGCTCGATGTCGACTTGCCCGACATGGACGGCCGTGAAGCCTGCCGCATGCTGCGCAAGGGCGGGCTGACCACGCCGGTGATCATGCTGACGGGTCAGACTTCGGATTCGGACACCATCCTGGGTCTTGACGCCGGGGCGAACGATTATGTCACCAAGCCGTTCCGCTTCGCCGTCCTGCTGGCGCGCATCCGCGCTCAGGTGCGCAGCCACGAAACGTCCGAGGACGCGACGTTCCGCATCGGGCCCTACGAATTCAAGCCGGCGCTCAAGGTGCTGGTCGACCAGACGCAGAAGAAGACGCGCCTGACCGAAAAGGAAACCAATATCCTCAAGTATCTCTACCGCGCCGGCGGCAAGCCGATCACGCGCGAGGAGCTGCTGACCGAAGTGTGGGGCTACAATGCCGGGGTGACGACGCACACGCTCGAAACCCACGTCTATCGTCTGCGCCAGAAGATCGAGCCCGATCCGGCCAATGCGCGTTTGCTGATGACCGACGCGGGTGGGTATAGGTTGCAGTTTTAAGACGCAGGGGGTGCGAGCACCCCTGCACCCCGTCACATCGAAAAAGTTATCTGGATCGGCGCGTGGTCGGACGGCCGCTCCCATTCGCGGACAATGTCGTGGATTTGGGCGCCGATATCACCCTGTACGCGTGCCATCAGTCCGGGATTGAGCAGGATGTGATCGAGCCTGAGGCCGCGATTGCTCTTGCGGAAATCGGTGGCGCGATAGCTCCACCAGGTGAAAATCTTTTCCGGATGCGGATAGGCGGCGCGAAACGGATCGTGCAGCCGGCCGCGCGCCATAAAATCCTCGAAGGCGGCGATTTCGGCCGGCGTATGGCTGATGATCTTCAGCATCTGGCGGTGCGACCACACGTCGTGCTCTCCGGGCGCGATATTGAGATCGCCGCAGATCAGCAGCGGATGGTCGTGCGGGCGCGCCGTAAGATGCCGGCTCATGCGCTCATAGAATTCGAGCTTGCGGTCGAATTTGTCGTTGGTGGCGCGGTCGGGAACATCGCCGCCGGCCGGGATATAGAAATTCCACACCTCGACGTCGCCGATGCGGACGGCCTGGGCCCGCGCCTCGCCGCGGCGGCAGAAGGCGGGCGCGTCCAGCACCTCAAACGGGACTTTCGAAGCCAGGGCGACGCCATGCCAGCCCTTCTGGCCGGTGACCAGAACGTGCTCGAAGCCCAGGGCGCGGAAGGCGTCATGCGGGAATTCGTGCGCCTGGCACTTGATCTCCTGCATGCAGACGATATCGGCCGGATTATCCCGAAGGAATTGCGCGATCTGTTCCATCCTGAGGCGTACGGAATTGACATTCCACGAAACGAGGGACAGGCGCGTCAAGATCGTCTAACTTTCTGAAAAAGCACAAAAAACCCGGCTCTTTAGGGAGAGCCGGGCAAGATTTTGGCACATAACACGAAGAGAAAAAAGGGAAAAACGCACGCTCAGGGACTACCGCCGTAGGCTCCCTATGTGTGAAAAATAACACGCTTGAAAAAAATCTCCAAGCGAAAAATGAAATATCCGGTTAATTTTTTGCCGGATTATTGAGGATGAACAGATCGCCACGCAACGCCATCCCCCGCGCGAACGAGGTCAGCTTCACCGTGGTGCCGTGGTTCTGGGCGTCGACAATGGTCCAGCTGGCGAGCGTCAGGTTGCCTGCGGCGTCCTGGTTGAAGCGCAGGGTCACCGAACCTTCGACCTGCTTGCGGCGGTCACGCGCCTTGAGCGTGAAGCCGGTCGCGTCCGATGCGACCGCCGTCACCACCACGCCCTGGTCGAAGCGGATTTGTTTGGCCAGGAACAGCGACAGTGGCGTCTCGTCGAGCGGATACCTGTCGAACGAACGCAGGCGCGGGTCCCATATCTTGACCTGGCTGCCGTCGGAAACGATCAGCAGCGACGACGGCGCATCGTATTCGAAGCGCATCTTGCCCGGCCGGGCAAGGTACCAGTTGCCGACAGTGACACGGCCGCGGAAATCGGTCTGCTCGAAGCGCCCCTGCGCGGTGGCCAGGCCCTGCAGATAAGCCGTCGCCTTCTGGATGCGCGCCTGGTCGGCGGCGTTGAACTTCGGTGGGGTGATGTAGGTGGTCGTCGAATTGCGGCCCTGCGCCATGGCGCAGGGCGCAAGCGCGGGCGCGGCGGCGAGGGCCAGCAGGGCGGTGAAGAGAACGCGGCGGTTCATGTGGCATCCTTTGTCTTTTCTGCCTCATAACCTAGTTACCGGGCAGGGCAATTGTAAGACGCGAAAAAGACGGATCACCGCCGCTTTATGGCCGCGACGTGAAGCGGGGATGAACGACTAGGGCCGGAAGACGCGTTGCGGCTGGCCGGCCAGCAGCGCCGTCAGGCTTTGCGGCGGGAGGTCATGGCCATCCGCCTGACGGGGCTTGCTGTCGAAATTGACGATCAGGCGACTGTTGTCGCTGAACGTCGTCCGCTGGACCATCCGGTCGTCGCTCAGCCACGCAAAGCCATCCATCGTCTTTTCCGCCAGGGCTTCATGCAGCGGGCGGAATACGGCGTCCTGTTTCTTTATCTCCGGCAGACGCTGAGCCAGGGTCTCGGGGTTGAGGTGAAAGAGCGGCGCAGTGTTGTAGAGCCATTGCGCGAGGTCGCGCTCGGTCTTGGCGTCGCTGAATTTCAGGTTGTCGTAGGAGCCGTGGTTGGTGGTGATGATCGAACCATGGAAAACGCTCTGATAAAGCGGCAGCCGCGTCTGCGGCGCGAAGTAGATGTTGCGGTAGAATGGCTTGCACGGCACCGGCTTGAAAAACAGGCCGGGCTGGTCGGCCGGCCACCAGTTGCCGAGATAATAAGGCGAGGTCTTGTCCTTTTGCAGATCGGGATCGCCCCAGCCCATGACGGGGCTCTGCATGCCCTGACCGATCATGAAGCCGCCGGCCGTCACCGCGTTGCCGTCTTCCGATGCCAGCGGCAGGCCAAGCGTTTCGGAAGCCCAGCGCATGGCGTCCATATCGGCAACGGCATTCTGCGCCTGGGTCATTTCATGGCCCGGACGGTAATCGTCGAACACCATGCCGGACGAATAGACATCGAGATAAAGCGCGTTGAAGCCGGCCGCCTTGACGACTGCGGGCAGGCGCGACTTCATGATCGGCGTCACGGTCAAGGTATTGGTATAGTGGCCGGTATTCTGGAAGCCGTCGACGATGCTGCCGTCCTTGCGCATGATGCCGGCGGTGTCATAGACCGCCTTGCCGAGCTGGGGCGTTATCCAATCCGGCCGGTTGCCCGGAATATTGGTGGTTTCATAGGAATCGTAAGGCCCGATCAGATAGCCCGCCTTGACAAAGGCTTCGACGCCTTCCGGCCGAAACAAGCCACCTTCCCAGCCGTTGGTTTGCAGGAACAGCCTGGGCAAGCCCGCCTTTTGCAGGGCGTTCGCCATGCCGGCGGACAGGCCGCCGCCCCAGGTCTGCGGATCGGGATCGAGCGCCTTTCCGAACGCTGCGATGAAGGCCTGGCGCGTGGCGGGATAGGCGGCGAGGATTCTGTCCGTCGCCGCGTCGTCGTCCTGCCACGCCGTGCGCGCGACGGCGTAAAGCGCCTGGTTGACGGCGCTGACGAGCGCCAGCTGTTGCCACGCCTGGGGCTTGGCGGCGACCCCCGACAGCGGGTCGTCCTCGAAGGCGGCGCGCAAGGCGCCGGCGATCTCCGAAGGTCCGCGCAGGGTGGCGATAAACAGCGGCCAGTCGCGGACGTCCTTGGCGGCGATCAGGCCATCCTCCCACAGATAAAGGTGGGTGGCGCCGATCAGTTTGGCCCCCTCCGGCGTCTTGGCGATCTTGTCGGCGAGGCCTTGCCAGGCGCCGGTGTCGACCAGGTATTGGCGGTAGCGGCGTGCTCCCGCCGTTGGGTCTTCGCCAAGATGCAGAACCATCTCCATCGGCGTTTGCGGCGACAGCGAGGTGAAGCCGTGGCTCAGTTTCACCGCGACTCCGTCGCTTTCGGCGGTGAACGACAGCTGGTTGTTGAACGGATTGAGCAGCAGCCAGGTCAGGCTGAACGCGCCATGATCGTGCCCCCACAGCGGCAGGCTCAGGTCTTCGGTGGTGTTGATATCGTTCTCGCGATCCGTCAGGAAGCCCTGCCAGGTCGTGTCGCCGGCGGGGACATAATTGCCTTCGCCGAGCGGGAACATCATGGCCTTGCCGAAAGCGGAGGCGGGCTGATCGATCACAGGCAGGTCGGTTGCGGCGTTGACGGTCAGGCTGAGGCGCAGATCACGACCGTCGAGCGAGCAGGCGATCTGATACTGGCCGTCCCAGGTCCAGCTTGCTTGAGCCGGCATCTGGCTGAGGCCGCCGATCGCATGTGTACCGACCCCGCGCGACACCGTGACGGCGCTCTGGCCCTTGACCAGGACCGTCAGCGCCAGCGTCGCCGGATCGATCTTGACACGCCACAGGTCGTTTTCCAGTCCTACGGTGTCAACGCCTTGCGCCAAGGCCGGCAAAGGCAGGGCAGCGGCCAATCCGGCGGCGATAAAATCTCGGCGCTTCATGATTGTCTTGCGGCAGAATGATTCAACTTCTTAATAAAGTCCGGAATTTGATGGCGATACATATCCGGGATGTCGTCCATAGTGAGCCCTGCTTGGCGAACAGCGTTCAGAAGATCGCGACCCAGGTAGAAACCTCCTGCCATTTTCAGAATCCTCTGCGGCATATTCCAGCCATGTCGGTAAAAGCCACCTGCGCGAATATAGGATTCAACTTTCGCCCAGGTCCTCTTATCTGCCTGTCGCGGCGGCTTGAAATCGACACCCATCGAAAAGGTGGGGCCTCCGCATTGCGGGCAAATATGGCCGCGTCGCTTAAGGCGAAGTTCGGCCATGCGGGCTTCGAACTCAGGCTTGTCATCCCGGCGGCGCGGCCCATAGGCCCTGAATTCCACCCGAGGTCGTTTGAAGGACTTACGACAAGTGAAACAGGCATAGGGCCTGTGGACGGCGGTGTAGACGGTTTCGACCTTCATCCCTGGCGCTTCCAGCCGCAAAAATGGAGCGTGTTTCCACAGAGCCCCGTGAGCTCGTTATGTCCGCAGTTATGCGCCATCCTAATTAGGGGTCAAGACGCCCAAACAGATAACCCGCTGCGAGGCGGCGAAAAAGCTTGGCTGGCGAGAACCGCAGCGGAGCGTACTTTTGTACGTGAGCAGCGGATCGCAGCCAGACGAGGTTTTGCAGCCCCTCGCAGTAGGGTTAGATCAGTGGCCCGGCGGCGGGCCAACCAGGATGTCGCGTTTGCCGACATGGTTGGCCGGGCCGACAATGCCTTCCTTTTCCATCCGCTCCATCAGCGAGGCGGCACGGTTGTAGCCGACCTGGAGCTTGCGCTGGATGTAGGAGGTCGAGGCCTTGCGGTCGAAGGTGACGAAATAGACCGCCTTGTCGTAGATGTCGTCGCCCGAACCGCCGCCGCCTTCACCCGCGTCGCCGCCTTCGCCCGAGTCCTCGTCGCCGCCATAGGTGACGTCGTCGAGATAGTTGGGCTGGCCCTGTTCGCGCAGGTGCTGGGCGACCTGTTCGACTTCCTGGTCCGACACGAACGGCCCGTGCAGGCGGGTGATGCGGCCGCCGCCGGCCATGTAGAGCATGTCGCCCTGGCCGAGGAGCTGCTCCGCGCCCTGTTCGCCCAGTATGGTGCGGCTGTCGATCTTGGAGGTGACCTGGAACGAGATCCGGGTCGGAAAATTGGCCTTGATGGTGCCGGTGATGACGTCGACCGACGGGCGCTGGGTGGCCATGATCAGGTGGATGCCGGCGGCGCGCGCCATCTGGGCCAGGCGCTGGACGGCGCCTTCGATGTCCTTGCCGGCGACCATCATCAGGTCGGCGACCTCATCGATGATGACGACGATATAGGGCATGGGCTCGGGCACCATCTCGTCGAATTCATAGACAGGCTGGCCGGTCTCGTCGAAGCCGGTCTGGACCTTGCGCACGAAGTTCTTGCCCTCGGCGGCGGTGGCGCGGGCGCGTTCGTTGAACGAGGCGATGTTGCGCACGCCGATCTTCGACATGCGGCGGTAGCGGTCCTCCATCTCCTTGACCGTCCATTTCAGCGCGACGACGGCCTTCTTGGGGTCGGTGACCACGGGAGCCAGCAGGTGCGGGATGCCGTCATAGACGCTGAGTTCCAGCATCTTCGGGTCGATCATGATGAACTTGCACTGCTCGGGATCGAGCCGGTACAGGATCGACAGGATCATGGCGTTGACGCCCACCGACTTGCCCGAGCCGGTGGTGCCGGCGATCAAAAGGTGCGGCATCTTGGCCAGGTCGACGATATAGGGCTCGCCGCCGATGGTCTCGCCCAGCGCCATCGGCAGGGTCTGGCCGACATTTTCGTAATCCTTCGACGCCAGTAGGTCACGAAGATAGACGGTTTCGCGCACGCTGTTGGGCAGTTCGATGCCGATGGCGTTGCGGCCCTGGACGATCGAGACGCGGCACGAACGCGCCGACATGTTGCGGGCGATGTCGTCAGCCAGCGCCACGACACGCGCGCCCTTGACGCCGGCGGCGGGCGCCAGTTCGTAGAGCGTCACCACCGGGCCGGGCCGGATCTGGTCGATCACGCCGCGGACGCCGAATTCGGCCAGCACGCTTTCCAGCATACGGGCGTTCTGACGCAGGCCGTCCTCATCGAAGGCGTGGTTGCGCGCCTTGGGCTTGGCCAGGATCGACAATTCAGGCAGGCGGAAGTTGCCGGGACGCAGGAAGTCGAACACCGGCTGCTTTTCGGCCTCGACGCGGGTGGAAGGCTTGACGGGCTTCGGCTCGGTGACGCGCGGCTCCTCGATCACGGGGGCGCGGACGGCGACCTGGGGCGGCGGGAGGTCTTCGTCCTCACCGGCGAAGGCGTCGAAGACCTCGTCGTCGATGAAGGTTTTGACCTTGGGTGCGCGCCCGGCCTTTGCCTTGACCTCGGAGACCTTGCCCGTCTTCGGGGCGAAACGGCCGAGATCGAGGCCGTCCAAGGCGCCGCCGGCCATGCCGCCGAGCTTGATATAGTGGCTGAATGTCAGCCTGAGCGCCTGGTTGAAGCCGAACAGGGCGACCGTCGCCCAAACCAGGCTGGAAAAGACCGCGCTGGCCGGCAGCTTCATGAAGTCGAACAGGGTTTTCAGAAGGTTGTTAAGCCCTGAGCCCCAGAAGCCGCCGATGCTTTGCGCCGTCGCCGGATCGCTGGAGGTCATGATCGGCGCAATCGTGGCGGCCAGCGCCAGGACGAACAGCAGCGCCCATAGCGCCTGGAAGCGGATCGCGCGCCGTGTCTGGTCGGGATCGGGGTGGAAGACGCGCAAGGCCCCGAACCAGATCATCAGGGCGGCGGCGGGCCAGGCGGCAAGGCCGACCGACTGGACGCTGATATCGGCCAGTGTTGCGCCGAACCCGCCCAGCAGGTTGTGTATGCCGTCGTGCGAGGCCGTATTGAGGCTGGGGTCGGAGGGGTTATAGCTGGCAAACGCAATCAGGCCGGCCATGCCGGTGAGGGCGGTGAAGGCGCCGCGCAGGCGCGCCACCGGAGATGCGCGCCAGATCAGGCGCATGCGGGCGTCAACGGCGTTCCAAACGGTAAGGGTCAGGCTGGTCATGGGCGATCGTGAGCGGTTCTGCGCGGACAAACGTGTTCGCTCCCACTTGCCACCGAGAAGGTTAAAACCTGTTTACGATGTCCGGCGCGGGACCGTTTTTTGTGCAAGTCTCCGCGTCAGCGGGCCGCATTGCAGTTTGAAACGGCCGGTCTATGATGGCGGCCATGGAAAGTTTCGACGTAATCATTGTTGGCGGCGGCATGGCCGGACTGACCCTGGCTCTGGCCCTGGACAAGGGCGGGCTCGACGCGGCGCTCGTCGAGCGCCAGCCTTTCGCCGAGCAGTTGGATGCTGCTTTCGACGGCCGGGCGTCGGCCATCGCCTATGCCTGTTTCCGGCAATGGAAGGCGTTGGGCGTCGGCAACGCGCTTGAGCCCGACGCCTGCCGCATGGACGAAATCTTCGTTACTGACGGTCATTGGCCCGGCGCGTCGTCGCCCAAGCCCCTGCCGTTCTTCCTGCATTTCCTGGCCGGCGAGATCGGTGATCGTACGGGTAACGAACCGCTTGGCTACATGGTCGAAAACCGTCGCGTACGTCAGGCGCTGCACGAAGCCGTGCTGGCCAGCGGCGTCCGCCTGATCGTGCCAGCGGGCGTCACCACCCTGCGCGAGGACGGCGCCTTTGCCGGGATTGACCTCGATACCGGCGAAACCTTGCGCGCCTCGCTGGTCGTTTCGGCGGAGGGCCGTCATTCCAGTCTGCGCCAGAAGGCCGGCATCGGCTATATCAACTGGGACTACGACCAGAGCGCGGTGGTGACCACGGTGCACATGGAGCGGCCGCACAACAACGTCGCCTACGAACATTTCCTGCCCGGCGGGCCGTTTGCCATTCTGCCGCTGACCGGCAACCGCGCCTGTATCGTGTGGGGCGAGAGCCACGCCAAGGCCAAGGCGTTGATGCAGGTCGATGACGGGCTGTTCTTCGATCATCTGCAGGCGCGGTTCGGCGAATTCCTGGGCGAGGTCGAGATCGTCGGGCCGAAGTTCATCTATCCGCTGGGTCTGGGCCTGGCCGAGGAGATGCACAAGGGGCGGCTGGCCCTGCTGGGCGACAGCGCCCACGGCATCCATCCGATTGCCGGGCAGGGGCTTAATCTCGGCCTCAAGGACGTGGCCGCCCTGGCCGAGGTTCTCACGCTCGCCGCACGAGCGGGCGAGGATATCGGCTCGGACCTGGTTCTGGAGCGCTACGCGCGCTGGCGGCGCTTCGACAATGTCATGACCTCGGTGGTGATGGACGGTTTCGTGCGGCTGTTCTCCAACGGCAATCCGCTGATTCGGGCGGTCCGCGACGCCGGCATGGGCCTGTTCAACCGCATCCCGTCCCTGCGCAAGTTCGTCATGGAAGACGCTGGCGCGGCCACCGGCGATTTGCCAAGGCTGTTGCGGGGCGAACTGGTATGAGGCCGGCGGCGCTGATCCTGCTTTGGCTGGGATTGACCGCACCCGCGCTGGCCGCCGACTGGATTTCCGCTCTCAACGCACCGCCGCAAACCGTGCTGCATTTCCGCCGCGACATCTCGCTTAAAGCCATACCAAAACACCTGTGGGTCGAGGTCAGCGCCGACAACCGTTTCGTGCTTTACGTCAATGGCCATCGCGCCGGGTCGGGGCCGTCGACCAGCGATCTCGCCCACTGGCGGCGCGAACGCATCGACCTGACGCCGTGGCTGAAGGTCGGCGAGAACCACGTCGCCGCCGTGGTGTGGAACTATGTCATTCCGGGCACGGACGACCTCAATATCCAGACCGGCCCGATGGCGCAGCAGACGGCGGGCACCGGCTTCTGGCTGCAAGGCGGCGGGCTCGATACCGGCGCGGACTGGCGCGTGGAGATCGACCATGGCCGCGCGCCCGGTTCAGGTTCGGCGCAGCTCAACCCGCACGGATGGCTCGGCTACTATGTCGCCGGCGCGCCGGAAACCATCGACGGCAGCAAGGCCGACTGGGCCTGGCAGACCGGCGAAGCGTCCGGCTGGGACCATGCCGTGACCGTAGCAGCGCGCGACACCCTGACCGATCCCTTGCCGCCGCAGACCTATATCAAGACCGCCGGCGACAAGGTAGTGCTCGGCGGCGCGATCCCGATGACCGTACCCCCCAACAGCCACGTCCAGATCGTCATTCAGCGGCCGGACATGATTTCGGCCTATCCGTCTTTAAGCCTGTCCGGCGGGGAAGGGGCGACGGTCAAGATGACCTATACCGAAGCGCCTTATATATGGGGCCAGAAGCGCGGCGTGCGCGACGACCCGTTCGGCGACATCAAGGGCGTGACCGACACCTTCCTGCCGGACGGCCCGGCGCGCACCTTCGCGCCGCTCTATTGGCGGACATGGCGCTTTGTGCAGATCGATGTCACGACCGCTGCGCAGCCGCTGAAGCTGCAGGGCTTCGACACCTACCAGACCGGCTATCCGTTCCGGCAGGTCGGCCAGTTCGTCTCCGACGATGCCGGACTCAACGAAATCTGGCAGATCGGCTGGCGCACCGCCCGGATCGACGCCCACGAGACCTACATGGACTCGGCCTATTGGGAGCAGCTGCAGTATGTCGGCGACACCCGCCTGCAGATGCTGATCTCATATGCCGTGTCGGGCGACGACCGGCTCGCGGTCAACGCCATCGACGCCTTCGGCTGGTCGAATACCGAAGGCGGTCTGACCGAGGGCGCTTGGCCCAGCCGCGGCCACAACCCGATCGCCACCTTCTCGCTGCTGTGGATCGGCATGATGCATGACTACTGGATGAATGAGCGCGATCCGGCGGTCGTCGAACGTAACCTGCCGCGTTTGCGCGAAGTGCTGGCGTGGTTCCGGCCCTATGTCCATGACGACGGATTGCTGGGCAAGAACCCGACATGGAACTTCGTCGACTGGGTCGGCAAGGACCGCGACGCCTTCCCCAGTTTTGATCAGAACAACGAATCCTGCCTGACCTCGCTGATCTATCTCGGTGCGTTGCAGCAGGCGGCAGACCTCGATCCAGCCAACGCCGCCGATGACCGCGCGCTGGCGGCGAAGATCCGCGAAGGCGTGCGCAATTTCTGCTGGGATGCGCAGCGCGGCCTGTTCGCCGCCGATCCGTCGAAAACGAAATTCTCGCAGCATACCAACGCCCTGGCTGTGCTCTACGATGTCGCCGACGACAGCCCGGGTATCCTGAAACGCATCACCACCGGCCATGGTATAGATGCGCCCGAAGGCATGATCCCGGTCAGCTATTATTTCTCGTGGTATCTGGTGCGCGCCTTCGAGCATGCCGGCATGGGCGACGACTATATCGCCCTGCTGCAGACCTGGCGCGAGCTGTTGCCGCTGCATTTTTCGACCTGGCCGGAAGCGAAGCTCGAAGCGCGTTCCGACACCCATGCCTGGAGCGGCCACCCTACCGCCGACCTGCTGGCCATCGTCGCCGGTGTCGAGCCTTCCGCGCCGGGCTATGCGTCGGTGCGGATCGCGCCGCATCTGGGAAGCCTGAAAAAGCTGCATGCCGTGGCGCAGACACCGTCAGGCCCGGTCACGGTGGATTATCGGGTGTCGGGCGATCATGTAAAGGCGACGATCCGGAGGCCCGCCGACCTGCCGGGGACATTCGAGTGGCGGGGCAGAACCGTGCCGCTCAAGGGCCGGGTGATGACGATTACCCTTTGACGGGCTCGAACTTGCGTGCTGGCCAACTTGAGTCGCGGACTCGATTCTGTTATCGTGTCAATTGGTTCCCATATTGTATTTGGGAAACTTATGGACGAGTCATATGAAAGCCATCCTGCAACTCAACGCGGTAGCCTTCCAAGAGGATGGCGTGTGGATTGTGCAAGGCGTGGACTACGACATCGCGACGTTTACTCATGACGTCAACGACGTGCCCGAGGCCTTCATGAAGGCTGTCATGGAGTACGTCTGCATAACCGTTCAACTCGGCCGCGAGCCGTTGCAAGGCGTGAAATCGGCGCCATCCCATTTTAAAGACATGTTCGACGCTGCCAAATCCAAGGTATCGCCGGTCCATGACCAGGTGATCGCGAACCATATGCTACCCAAGCCCGCGATAGACATTCGCTTGGCGGCGGCATAGTCGCAGGTGCCCGCCTCCATCGGAAAATGGTACAGGGTGGGCGAGATCATCGCACTGTTCACGGCAATGGGCTGTGAGGTTCGAAACTCAATAGGCGAGATAGAAGGGCCTGACGGCCCTCACAATTTTCGTTTCCTGTACAACCCTGAAAGCGGGCAGGTGGCTTCGCTTTCGGATTATGAGGACGACGAGAAAATACCCGAGCGTGTCGTCAAGCAATGGGAACGTGCTTTGGAAATAGAGATTCCAAAGGGCCAAGGTTGATTAACCCTTGACAGGCTCGAACTTGCGCGCCTGGTCGACCAGCATGATCGGCACGCCCGAACGGATCGGAAAGGCCAGGCCGACCGTTGGCGAGACCAGTTCCTGCGCCGCCTTGTCATAGGTCAGCGGGCGGCGCGATACCGGGCAGACCAGGGCCTCCAGCAGGCGCGGATCGATTTCCAGTTCCGGCTTGGGTGTTTCGGCTTCGCTCATGAGAACAGCATACTCGACAGGCGGCGGCGGCCAGCGCGGGCCAGATCTGAAGCCGGGCCGACGGCGGTGAAGATCTTGAACAGGTATTCCTGCGCCGCCTTGTTGTTCCACTCGGGCTCATGCTTGATGATCTCGAGAAGCTGGTTGATGGCGTCGGCGGTCTCGCCCTGGCCCGCCAAGGCGCGGCCGAGGTCGTACATGGCGTCAAAATCGCGCGGATTGGCGGCGAGTTTAGCGCGCAGACCCGTGATGTCTGTCGGCGCGCCTTCGGCCAGTTCCAGCGCCGCGCGCAAGCCCAGGATTTCAGCGTCCTTGCTGTCCTTAGCCATGTCAAGCATGGCCTTGGCCTGTTCGGGCTGCTGCGCCTTGAGATACAGCCGCGCCATGCCGGCGATGGCTTTGGCGTTTTCCGGGTCCTGCTCCAGGATGAAACCGTACGCTTCCATGGCGCTGGTCAGGTCGCCGTCAGCCGCCGACTGGGCGGCGAGCGCCAGGGTTTCCTCGACGGTCGGGCCGGCATTGCTGATGCCGAGCTTTTCGACGAAGGCGCGCAGTTCGGTTTCCGACTTGGCGCCCATGAAGCCGTCGACCGGCCGGCCGCCGGAAAAGGCATAGACCGTGGGGATAGACTGGATGCGCAGTTGCGCGGCGATTGCCTGGTTCTGGTCGACGTCGATCTTGACCAGCTTGACCTTGCCCTTGGCTTCCTTGATCACCTTTTCGAGGGCGGGCGTAAGCTGGCGGCACGGCCCGCACCACGTCGCCCAGAAATCGACAATGACCGGACGGGTCATCGACTCCTCGATGACGTCGGCCATGAAGGTCTGTTCGGTGCCGTCGGTAATATTGGGATCGGTTGTCGCGGTGGTGGCCATGCTGCGCCTCGCTGTCGGTTTCGTTTCCCAGATGGCTCCGGCCCCGTAAGGAGTCAATCCTCTAATGCGGCGAAATCGACCACCTTCAGGTCCCGCCCCAGGCTGTCGATGAAGCGGCGGAAACCGGCCTGGCTGAGCGAGGTGGTGGCGGTATTGGTCAGGGGGTGGAAATTGACGATGGCGGCGTCGTGCAACGCCTTGTCGAGGATGAAGGTCACCTTGTGGTCCGGGTCGTTGATCAGGCCGAGCGCCGTGACCGACCCCGGCGTGACGCCGAGCGCGTTCAAAAGCCGCTCGGGAGAACCGAAGCTCAGGCGCCCGGAGCCGATGATCTTCGGTAGGGTCTTAAGGTTGATTCGCGTGTTCTGTTCCGCCGAAATCAGCCACAGCCTGCCCTTGTCGTCCTTGAGGAACAGGTTTTTGGTGTGGGCGCCCGGCAGCGCGTCCTTGATGCCTTCGCCCTCGCCGACGCGAAAGACGGCTTCATGGTGGAAGGTACGGCTTTCCAGCCCCAGATCATCAAGGGCTTGCAGCAGGTTTTCGGGTGTGTAAGGTGCCATCCGCAAGGCTCTTACAGCAGACGACGGGACTCGCCAAATGGAACTGGAATGCTTCACCATGACCCCCTACCCGCCCGACATGGTGCCCGGGCGGCCTGACCGGGAATGGATGGATGCGTTTCAAGCACGTTTTCCCTATCGCTGCCTGCCTCTGGTCATGGCCAATACGACCGGCTGGGAAATTCTGTGCCCCGTCGACATGACGGTCATCTGGAACGGCGGCCCGCTGCAACGCGACCTGGTCGTCACCTGCGACGCCGACCCGGCTTACAATATCGAACATATAGCCTCGTCACACTTCACTCACGGCGTGCTGACTTTCCACACCGGCTACCTGTTCCGCACGCCACCGGGTTACGCCATCTGGGCGTCTGGCGCGCCCAACCACGTCAAGGACGGTATCCAGCCGCTGTCGGGGTTGGTCGAAACCGACTGGCTGCCATTTCCCTTCACCATGAACTGGCTGATGACCCGGCCGGGCATGGTCAGCTTCAAGAAGGGCGAACCGTTCTGTTTCTTCAACGTCATCGAGCACCGCAAGCAGGAAGAGATCCAGCCGGTGATCAAGTCGATCGATACCGACCCCGAGCTTAAGAAGCAGTTCGCGGCTTGGTCGAAGACGCGCAATGAATTCAACGCCAGCCTTGGACGGCGCGATCCCGACGCAATCAAGGAAGCGTGGCAGAAGTTCTATTTTCAGGGCAGGAAGCCGGACCCGGCCTCGGGCGAGGTGGTCGCGCATGAAGGCGATCACGTCAACCGCCGCCGCCTCAAGACTCCCAAGGCGATCCGGACGAAATAAACCCGGTCATTGCACCAGTCAGTGTGTTTGGGGGCGCACGATCTGGCTTTCGAGGTTGGCCTTCACCGAGCGCGCGTCATAGGCATTGGCTGCGTCGGCGGGCTTGTCGCCTTTGTGCATGACGATTTCGGCGGTGGCCTCGTAGCGGGTATACTGGATGGACTCGCGGTCCATGTCGTCCCAGCCGAAGCCCCAGGCGCTCCAGCGGCTGCCGCGGTAGAAGCGCCAGGAGAAACTGTCCATGGCCGGATCATAAATGGTGCGCGTCTTCTGATCGGTGTCGCGGTTGACGATCTCGAACCAGTCGTAGCCGGAATCGAGGGTCAGTTCGGCGGCGCGGTAAAGCAGGTAATTCTCGACCGTCTCGCGCCGGGTCACATCGTTGCCGGCGAAAGTAATGCGATAGCGGCCATCTTCCAGCTTGGTGTCGGAATAGCCGGCATTGTAGCTGGACGTGGTCAGGGCCGGACCATAGGGCGTCGGGGTGGCGCAGGCCGACAGCAGGGCCATGGCGGCGGCGAAAGCGGCAAGGGTCAGTTTCTTCATGACATCTACTCCCCCGGAAACACTCAGGATTTTAGACATTAATCACTGAATATTGTCCGCCGTCAATGCGGCTTTAATAAGTCACCGGCGGCATGCAGAAGGATGACCACGCCGACCAGCATCAGAACGGCGCCGGCGCCGAGATCGAACTTCTGCTTGTTGTGCGGGTCGCGCAGCAGGTGGGCGAGGTGGACAGCCAGAAGACCGTATGTCGACATCGACACAACGTCCATGCCGATGGCGGTGGCGGCGAAGATCGGCATCTGGATCGTCATCGGGCGATGAATGTCAAGGAACGGCGGCAGGACGGCGGAAAAGAACAACAGCACCTTCGGATTCAGCATCTGGACCATGAAGCCATCACGCAGGGTGCGCCACAGGCTTCTCACTTCGGCGGGCGCAGTGAATCGCGGATCGAGCCTTTCCTGATCCAGCTTCAAGGCGGCGCGGAAGCCCGACAGGCCGATCCAGACGACATAGAGACCGCCGCCGACCGCCAGAAGCTGGAAGGCCAAGGGGAAGGCGGTCATCAGGACCTGAAGGCCAAGCGCGCTGGCGACGAACCAGATGAAGGTGGCGGAGTTCGTGCCGATGACGCCGGCGAAGACGCGCGAGGCCCGGCCGCCGAGGCCCGTGCGAATGAAGAACAGGTTGGCCGGGCCGGGCGATATCGCCATGAGAACCATGGCGACGAGAAAGGCGGAATATTTGGCAGGATCGACGGGCGGGGACATGGCTCGGACAGGGATCGGGGTCACGGACCCCACAGCCCAGTCGCTATCCGCGCCTGTCGCGCTTCGCCGCCACCCGCAGCCGCAGCGCATTGAGCTTGATGAAGCCGGCCGCGTCGCGATGGTCGTAAGCAACCTTGCCTTCTTCGAACGTCACCAGGTCCTGATCGTAGAGAGAATAGGGGCTCTCGCGGCCGGTGACCGCGACATTGCCCTTGTAGAGCTTGACCGTGACGCGGCCGGTCACCTTGTCCTGCGACCAGTCGATCGCCGCCTGCAACATCTGGCGCTCGGGCGAGAACCAGAAGCCGTTATAGATGAGCGAGGCGTACTTCGGCATCAGCTCGTCCTTCAGGTGCATGGCGCCGCGGTCGAGCGTGATCGACTCGATCCCCCGATGCGCGCCCAGAAGGATGGTGCCGCCCGGCGTCTCGTAAACTCCGCGCGACTTCATGCCGACGAAGCGGTTCTCGACCAGGTCAAGACGGCCGATGCCGTTGTCGTGGCCGAGTTGGTTCAGCCTGGTCAGCAAGGCCGCCGGCGACAGGGCGACGCCGTCGATGGCGACCGGATCACCCTTCTCGAAATCCATGGTGAAGACGGTTGGCTTGTCGGGAGCGGCTTCGGGCGAAATGGTCCGCTGATAGACGAATTCCGGCGCCTCGACCGCCGGGTCCTCCAGCACCTTGCCTTCGGAAGACGAGTGCAGGAGGTTGGCGTCGATCGAGAACGGCGCATCGCCGCGCTTGTCCTTGGCGATCTGGATCTGGTGCTTTTCGGCGAAGTCGAGCAGGGCCTCGCGGCTCTTGAAGTCCCATTCGCGCCACGGGGCAATGACGCGGATGTCGGGCTCCAGGCCGTAATAGCCGAGCTCGAAACGGACCTGATCGTTGCCCTTGCCGGTCGCGCCGTGGCTGACCGCGTCGGCGCCGACCTTGCGGGCGATCTCGATCTGCTTCTTGGCGATCAGCGGCCGGGCGATCGACGTGCCGAGCAGGTACTGGCCCTCATAGACCGTATTGGCGCGGAACATCGGGAAGACGTAGTCGCGCACGAACTCCTCGCGCACGTCCTCAATGAAGATGTTTTCCGGCTTGACGCCGGCGGCCAGGGCCTTGGCGCGGGCGGGTTCGATCTCGCCGCCCTGTCCGAGGTCGGCGGTGAAGGTGACGACTTCGGCGCCGTACTCCGTCTGCAGCCACTTGAGGATGATCGAGGTGTCGAGGCCGCCGGAATAGGCGAGGACGACTTTCTTGACGGGCTTCGGGTCGGGGGAGGACATGCGCGCGGGCCTTTGGGTTAAAATTCAGGCGCGCTTTAGGATCTAAGGACTGGGGATGCAAGACCGAAAGTAGGATATCTCATGCTCGCAGCGTCAGTGGCGGGGAAAAGTGAAAAATCCCGTCGGGTCGCCCTGAGGGAATTCTTCTCAACGTTGAGACCACGCAAAAGTACACTGAGGCCGCAGGCCCAAGGACTTTTGCGTGGTTACACTGTCACCTGGGTCCCCAGTTCGACCACGCGGCCTGGCGGGATATGGAAGAACTCCGTCGGATTGGCGGCGTTCTTCATCAGGAAGATGAACAGCTTGTCCTGCCACAGCGGCATGCCCGAATTGGCCGACGGCACGACATTGCGTTTGCCGAGGAAGAACGAGGTCGCCATGATGTCGAACTTGAGACCGAGCTTGCGGCACAGGCCCAAGGCCTTGGGCAGATTCGGACTTTCCATGAAGCCGTAGTGCAGCGTCACCTTCTTGAAGTCCTCGGTGATGACCTCGATCGAGACGCGGTCGCCTTCGGGGACGCGCGGCGAACCCACCGTGCGTACGGTCAGGATGATGTTCTTCTCGTGCAGCACCTTGTTGTGCTTGAGGTTGTGCATCAGGGCGACCGGCGCCGAATCGGCGTCCGAGGTCAGGAAGATGGCGGTGCCGGCGACGCGGTGCGGCGGCCGTTTCTTGAGCATCTCGACGAGATCGAGCAGGGCGATCGATTCCTTCTTTGACTTTTCGGTCAGGGTGCGCGACCCCGTCGCCCAGGTCAGCATGATCAGGATCAGGGTGCCCGCCAGCATCAGCGGCAGCCAGGCGCCCTGCGGAATCTTGAGCAGGTTCGAGCCGAAGAAGACGATGTCGAGCGCGCCGAGCGGCCCGATCAGCGCCCAGGCCGTCAAACGGCGCCACTTCCAGACGTGGCGCAGGAAGACGTAGGCCAGCAGGGTATCGACCATCATCGCGCCGGTGACGGCAATGCCATACATCGAGGTCAGGCGGTCGGTCGAACGGAAGACGACCAGCAGGACCAGGACGCCGACCATCAGCATGGTGTTGATCTGCGGCACGAAGATCTGGCCAGCCTGGGTCTCGGAGGTGCGCTTGATGTCGATGCGCGGCAGGAGGCCGAGCTGCACGGCCTGCTGGGTGATCGAGAAGGCGCCGGTGATCACCGCCTGGCTGGCGATGACGGTTGCCATGGTGGCCAGGACAAAGGTCGGCCAGTAGGCGAAGTCGGGCACCATTTCCCAGAACGGATTGTCGCGCGCCAGCGGATTGTGCAGCAGCATCGCGCCCTGGCCGAGATAGTTGAGCGTCAGGCACGGCAGGACGAAGAATATCCACGATCGCTGGATAGGTTTCTTGCCGAAATGGCCCATGTCGGCATAGAGGGCCTCGGCCCCGGTGACGGCAAGGAAGATCGAACCCAGCACCAGGAAGGCGAAGCCGATGCCCACCGCGCCCAGCCGGACGACCAGCTCCACGGCATATTGCGGCATCAGGGCCAGAAGAATATGGGGTTCGTCCGAAATATGGAACAGGCCCAGCCCCCCCAGAGTCAGGAACCAGATGACGGTTATGGGGCCGAAGAAGCGGGCCACCTTGGCGGTGCCTTTGGACTGGACCAGAAACAGCCCGAGCAGAATGACGGCCGAAACAGGAACGATCAGATAGGACATGGTGTGGCCGACGCCCGGAGCGTCCTTCAGGCCCTCGACAGCGCCCAGCACCGAAACCGCCGGCGTGATGATGCCGTCGCCGTAAAACAGCGCCGCGCCGCAGATGCCGAGAAAGAAGACGGTCGGCGAATACTTGCCGAGCGCCTTCTGGGCCAGGGCCATGAGCGCCAGGGTGCCGCCTTCGCCCTTGTTGTCGGCGCGCATCAGGAAGATGACATACTTCACCGTCACCACCATGATCAGCGCCCAGAAGACGAGCGAGATCAGGCCGTCAATCTGCGCCTCGGCGGGAATGCCGCGCTGCTGGGCATAGATCAGCGCTTCCTTCATGGCATAGAGCGGCGAGGTGCCGATGTCGCCGAAGACGACGCCGATCGAACCGATGGCGAGCGCCCAGAATCCTTCCGAACCGTGGCCGTGGGACACGACCGGGTCGGATTCTGCGCGATTGTGTGTGGAAGCTGAAATGATCTGCGCACTCACGTTTTCCGCCGTGGCGCCGGCGTTGGCCGAGACCGGCGGGGAGGCCAGGGTCTCGACAGGGGTTTCCCCGTTCATTCATACTCTCCTGAGGGCGGCGGACACACAGGGCCCGGCAAGGCTCCCTCGCTTGAACGCGGCGCTCTTACGCCTATTTATGGACACATTCAATCCTTCTCGCGCGTTCCGGGCCCAGTCACCAGCTAGACACTAGGAAGCGCGGCGAAAGCAGCGTAGTATTCCCTGACCATGTCCGACAGCCAGAGATTTCCCGTCGCCGCCCACACCCTGGCGTACCTCGCCCACAAGGGCGCGTTTTCGCGCGACCAGGCGGTGTCGTCGTCCGTGCTGGCCGCGTCCATCCCGACCAACCCGGTGGTCATCCGGCGCATGACCACGCAACTGGCCAAGGCCGGGCTTCTCGCCACCTGTTCGGGCGTGGCGGGCGGGGCGTGGCTGCTGCGCCGGCCGGAGACGATCCGGCTCGACGAGGTGCTGAAGGCCGTCAACGGCTGCGCCCATCTCGGCAGCGCGCCGCTGGGAGCCGAAGGCTGTCCGGTCAGCCAGGCGATCCCCAAGGCGGTCGGCGAGGCCATGGGCCTGGCCAACTCAGCCGCGACTCAAGCCCTGTCGACCGTGACCGTGGCCGACCTGCTCAAGCACAGCGCTACCTTGCCTGTGGAAGCGGCTTAGTTTTTTCAGCTCAAACGCCGCATGGCTCGCCGCAAATGCGGCGACGGGCGGTCGCCCTTGCCTCAGCCTTCGGCTTCGGAAATCAAGCTGTCTTCCAGAATGTGATCACCAGGCCGCCGGTGACGACCAGCGCTCCCCCGACCCATATAGGAAGGCTCGGTACGTCGCGGAAGGCCACGAAGTTGATGACCTGCCAGACGACGAACAGGGTGGCGATGTAAAGCCCGACGACGCGGCCGAACTCGACGGGCGCGAGATTGAGCGTGAAGCCGTAGCCGAACAGCAGCATGGCGCCGGCCAGCATCAGACCCGCCCGCACCCAGCCGGCGTGGTTATAGATCGACATGCGCACGATGGCGTCGCCGCTGACCTCGAGCGTGGTCGCGATCAGAAGGAAGACGATCGGATGGATGGATTGCAGCAGCTTCAGCATGGCGAAGTCCTTTCGCCAGTGTCTTACCTGTGAG
This sequence comes from uncultured Caulobacteraceae bacterium, assembly GCA_964474575.1. Taxonomy (GTDB): domain Bacteria; phylum Pseudomonadota; class Alphaproteobacteria; order Caulobacterales; family Caulobacteraceae; genus Asticcacaulis. Next base: position 159,539 of record CAYYTA010000067.1, read on the forward strand.
GAGGTCTCGGGACCACCGAAATCGGCCGGACCCGGGACGATTTCGCCACGACAATGAGACTTGCATTTCTAGCGGCGCTGGTGTTTCGATCCGCTAGTTTTCTCAACAGGGAATCGCCTTGGCCCGCCGTCTTGTCCTGATCACCGGAGCGTCGTCCGGCATTGGCCTCAGCTTCGCGCGCGTCTACGCCGCCCACGGCTGGGACGTGGCGCTGACGGCGCGGCGCCAGGAGCGGCTCGACAAACTGGTCGAGGAAATCCGCCTGCGCTTCGGCGTCGAAGCCTATGCCCTGCCGGCCGACCTGGCCGATCCGACGGCGCCTGAAGAGCTTCAGAAGAGCATACTCGCGCTGGGCCGGGGCGTCGACGGCCTGGTCAACAATGCCGGCTACGGCCAGCCCGGCGGCTTCCTGGCCAATCCGCTCGACGCCCACCGCACCATGATGCAGGTGATGATGACCGCGCCGACCGAACTGTGCCACCGCTTCCTGCCGGGCATGGTCGAGCAGAAGTTCGGCCGCATCATCAATGTCGCCTCGGTGGCGGGTTATCTGCCGGCCTCCCCCGGCGACACGCTCTACGGCCCGATCAAGACCTACCTGACGCGGTTTTCGCAGAGCCTGCACCTGGAGGTCCGCGACCACGGCGTGCACGTGACGACACTCAGTCCGGGCTGGACCTATTCGGAATTCCACGACGTCATCGGCACGCGCTCCAAGCTGTCGGCCGCCGTGCCCGAGTGGATGTGGATGGGCGCGGACGAGGTGGCGCGCGAAGGCTTCGTCGCCGCCGAGGCCGACCGGGCGGGCTGCGTGCCCGGCGCGCCGAACAAGGCGATCACCTCGCTGCTCAAGCTTCTCCCGGACGACTGGGTGATGGAGCTGGTGTCCGGCCAGTTGCGCAAAATCCATCGCTGAGCCGTTGATGCGGGCTGCAAATACCTGTCTGGTTGATGCGTTTTTGCGCATCGTTTTCACGATGCTTGGGCGCGCGCTAGCTCACGTACCCATGTACGCTCGCGTCGCGTGCTCGAAAGCCAGACATTTTCGCCACGCCTGAACGGCTCAGTGCTCACTCGTCAGTGATGGTGGTCGGCGTAAGGATGCGCGGCTGACGGCAGGATCAGGTTGTGCGTGATCTCGCTGACCGCCGAGATGATGATCTGCACCGACAGGGCGCACAGGATCAGGCCCAGCACGCGGATGACGACCACCATGCCGACGCGGCCGAACAGACGCGAGATGGTATCCGACAGCAGCAGCGTCACCAGGATCGCCACGGCGGTAGTGACGATTGCGCCGACGCCGATGACATAGCCGGTAAGGCCGAAATCGCCGGCGACGCCCGCCTGGATGATGACGGTCGAGATCGTGCCCGGTCCGACCATGAGCGGAAAGGCGAACGGCACGACCAGTTTCTCGAAGCTTTTCTTGGCCGATTCGCGGTGGCCGAGCGGCTGAACATCTTCCGGGGAACCGCCGGCCTTGCCGTCACCGTGCTGGCTGAATGATTCGATGAAGTCGCCGCGCGCCATGTCGAGGCCCATCAGGAACAGCAGCAGCCCGCCGGCGATGCGGAAGGCGTCCATGGAAATGCCGAAGAACTTCAGGATGTTGAGCCCGGCGAAGAAGAACAGGGTGAGGATCAGAGCCGTAAAGATCGAGATATAGACGCTCAGCCAGCGCTGCGACGACTTCGATTGCGACTGGGTGGCGGCGGCATAGATCGGCACATTGCCGATCGGGTCGATCAGGGCGAACAGGGTGATGAAGAAATTGACGTAGAAGCCGAGCAGCTTGGCCCAGTCGAGGTCGTTGAACATGCCGCGCTCCATGATTCGCTTGCGGTTTTTAGTTTTTACCGCAATTTCTTGCCAAAAAAGCCCGGAAATCTTTGCTTGAGTCTGATTTAGAAATTGCTTGGTGATACCAAATCGGTTACGTCGCCGACACCCCAACCGCAGCCAGAAAGAGACAGGCATGACCCTGCCCGCCGACTCGCGCCTCATCGTGGCGCTCGATGAACCGGACCTGGCTGCGGCGCGCAAGCTGATCGGCGAACTCGGCGACGGCGTCAATCACTACAAGGTCGGCCTGACCCTGCTGGCCCAAGGCGGCCCTGAACTGGCGCACAGCCTGCGCGCCGCCGGAAAGTCGGTGTTCCAGGACTGGAAGCTGCACGACATCGGCGCCCAAGTCGAAGGCGCGGCGCGGGCGATCTGCGCTGGCGGCTGCGACCTGCTGACCGTTCACGCCGAGCCGCAGGTGATGAAGGCGGCGGTCCTTGGCCGGGGCGATGCGGCGACGAAGATCATCGGCGTGACCGTGCTGACCTCGCTCAACCAGGGTGACATCGAGGACATGGGCTATGGCCTGGAGTTGAGCGACCTCGTCAAGCGCCGCGTCGACCAGGCCATCGCCTGCGGACTGGACGGCGTGGTGTCGAGCCCTCACGAGGCGGAAATGATCCGCGCCCGCGTGCCGCCGGACTTTCTGATCGTCACGCCCGGCGTGCGGCCCGAAGGCAGCGACGTCAATGACCAGCAGCGCATCGCCACACCGCAACAGGCCTTTCTGAACGGCGCTTCGCATGTCGTTGTCGGCCGGCCGATCACCCGCGCGCCCGATCCCGCTGCCGCGACGCAAGCCATCCTGGCCGCGATTCACAACGTTTAAAAATCTACCGCGATTCCCTTGCGTTCCCAGTCGCCGTAGCGCGTCGGCTCGGGGCCGGACGGACCGCCGCCCTCGGCGGCTTTCGCGGCTTCGGCTTTCGCCAAGGCGCGGCGTTCAGCGGCCTCGGCCAGGGCGCGCTGCGCCTCGGGCGTAAGAACCTTTTTCGGCGTAAGGTCGTTGAGATCGGCGGGCTGTTCGGTCATGCCGGCAATTTAAGCTCGGAAGCCTTGCAGAACAAGGTTTTTACGCCTATGAGCAGCCACCTTTTTTGCGAAGCATCTTTTCATGGCCAAACCTCCTGCCCCCCATAAGCCAGCTCCCCGCCCGCCCAGCCGTGGCATGGCGGCGAAGATCGCCGCGCCGACGCCCAAGGTTGCAGAGGGTTCCGGCAATGATGCCATTGGCATGAATGCCCGCCTGGCGGCGCTCGACCTGATCGACGCGGCGCTGGAAAAGCGCTCCGGCTTCGACGAAGCCGTGACGCGGTCCGACTTCCTCAATCTTTCAGACTCCGAACGCGCTTTCGCTCGCGCCCTGGCGCTGATGGTGCTGCGCCGGCTGGGCCAGCTCGACGACGTCATCGACCGCATGACCAAGAAGACGCCGTCGGAGCCGGTCTGCGCCCTGCTGCGCATCGGCCTGGCCCAGATCGGCTTCATGGGCGTGCCCGACTTTGCCGCCGTCTCGACCACGGTCAAGCTGGCCGAACGCCGCACCGACACCAGGCCCTTCAAGGGGCTGATCAATGCCATCCTGCGCGGAGCCATCCGCGAGAAGCGGCTCGACAAACCGGTCGCCTCGCGCCTGGCGCCGGACTGGCTGTTCCAGCGCTGGAAGGCCGCCTACGGCCAGGCCGATGCCGAAGGCATCGCCCTGATGCTCACCCAGGAGCCGGCCACCGACCTCAGCTTCAAGACCGCCGCCGATCTCGACCGCCTGCGCGAAGCCTTGCAGGGCGAGCCCATGGGTGGCCTGTCCGTGCGCAGCGCCCTGCGCGGCAATGTCGCCGAATGGTCGGGCTATGACGACGGCTGCTGGTGGGTGCAGGACGCCTCGGCCGCCGTCCCCGCCGGCCTGCTCGGCGACCTCAAGGGCAAGACGGCGCTCGACATGTGCTCGGCGCCCGGCGGCAAGACCTTGCAGATGCTGGCCAAGGGCGCGCGGGTGGTGGCGCTCGACCGCTCGAAGAACCGGTTGAAGCGTGTCGAGGAAAATCTTGCCCGCACCGGCTGTACCGCCGAGCTCCACGTCACCGACGCCGAAGGCTATGACGACCCGCGCCAGTTCGACGTTGTCCTGCTCGACGCGCCGTGCAGCGCCACAGGCACTTTCCGCCGCCAGCCCGACGTGCTGTGGGCGACGCGGCCGTCCGATATCGCCAAGCTGGCCGACGTCCAGCATCGCCTGCTCGACCAGGCGGCGGTCAAGACCGCGCCGGGCGGCAGCCTCATCTACTGCACCTGTTCGCTGGAGCGCGAGGAGGGCGAAACCCAGGTCCTGGCCTTCCTGCGCCGCCGTCCGGACTTTGCCGTCAAAACGCCGGAATCGCAGCTTCTACAGGACCTCGGCGTGCCACCCGAAAGCCTGCGCCCCGAAGGCTGGCTGCGTCTCCTGCCGCACCAGCGGCCGGGCGGCCAGGACGGCTTTTTTATTGTGCATATGATGCGCCAAACCAGTTGACCGGCCTCAAGGCCCGCCGCATTACAAGGTGTGAAAAGGCGAAACCCATGACGACATCCCCCCTGATCTGCCCGTCGATCCTGGCTTCGGATTTCGCGAAGCTGGGCGAGGAGGTGCGGGCAATCGACGCCGCCGGCGCCGACTGGGTGCACGTCGATGTCATGGACGGCCATTTCGTACCCAATATCACCATCGGGCCCGAGGTGGTGAAGGCGCTGCGGCCGCACACCCAACTGACCTTCGATGTCCACCTGATGATTTCGCCGGTCGACAATTTCCTCGAAGCCTATCGCAACGCCGGGGCGGACATCATGAGCGTCCACCCCGAAGCCGGGCCGCACCTGCACCGCACGCTGAAGCAGATCCGTGTCCTGGGCGCGAAAGCCGGCGTGGTGCTCAACCCGGCGACGCCGCTCTCGGTCCTCGACTGGATCATGGACGATGTCGACCTCGTCCTGCTGATGAGCGTCAATCCCGGTTTCGGCGGCCAGAGCTTCATCGACAACGCCCTGCGCAAGATCGAGGCGGTGCGCAAACGGCTCGACGCCGACAATCACCCGGCGATCCTCCAGGTCGACGGCGGCGTCAATCTCCTCAACGCCAAGGCCTGCGTCGACGCGGGGGCCACCGCCCTCGTCGCCGGCACGGCGGTCTTCAAGGGCGGCCCATCCGCTTACGCAGCCAACATCAAGACCCTCAAAGGATTGTAAGCGTTGCAGGCCTACGAGTCGCACAGCCCCGTAAGCGAACGCGCCGGCGCGGCGACGCCGTGGCTGAAGATCGTGGGCGCCGTGCTGCGCAAGCAGGTCGGCGCCGAGCTGTTCGGCATGCCGGGCTATGGCCTGACGCTCAAGGGCCGCGCGCCCGACGGTTTCCTGGCCGCGCCGCACGACGCCCGCCCGGCCAATGCGCTGCTCGGTCGCGCCATCCTGTCGGGCCGCTTCGCCCTGGCCGGCTCGCGCATGAGCGTCCAGGGCAGCGGCGATCCGTGGAACCGGCCATCGCCGACGCGCGCCTTCGCCGTCGAGCTGCACCGTTTTTCGTGGTTGCCCTCGCTGCTCAGCCAGGGCGACGAGGGCGCGCGTGAGGCCATGCGCCTGTTCCTGCTATGGCAGCGCACCTTCCGCGGCTGGACGCCGTTTACCTGGGGCGAGGAAGTCTTGCCGCGCCGTTTGATCAATGTGGCGGTGGCGGCGCGGCGCATGGCCGCCCAGGCCTCACCTGACGAAACGGTGATCTTCGCCCAGTCGCTGGCCGAACAGGGCCGCCACCTGCAGCGCCTTGGCCAGGGCCCGGCCTGGCGCGTGCAGAAGGCGGTCGCCCTGACCCTGCTCGGCTGCGTCCTGTCCGGTCGCGTCGGCGACGGTTTCCGCAACCGGGGCCTGAAACTGCTGCCGAGGGCGCTGAAACGGTCGGTGCTCAACGACGGCACGCCGGCCTCGCGCGGCCCGGAACAGGGCCTCGACCTGCTCTACGACCTGCTGCTGATCGAGGACGCCTTGAGCCAGCGCGGCATGGCGCTGCCGGATTTCCTGCGCGGCCATATCGAAAAGCTGACGCGATTCGTGCGCGTCCTGTCGCATCCGGACGGCGGGCTGGCGGCGTTTCAGGGCTCGGAAGGCCTGCTCGAAGATCAGGTCGCGCCCGCCCTGGTCCACGATCATGGCCAGGCCCAGGCGCCGCTGTTCCTCGAACACGGCCGTTTCCATCGCTTGGTCGGCCGCTCCTTAAGCGTCCTCGTCGACAGCGGCGAGGCGCGCGGCGCCGACTTCGGCCAGGCCGCCTGCGACTACCCGATGGCGTTCGAGGTGTCAGGCGGACGCGACCGGCTGATCGTCTCGCCGGGCTGGTCGCCGCAGCAAAGCGAACACCAGGAATACCGCGTCGCCGGCATGGGCAATACCCTGTGCCTGGCCGAATCGCCGATCCTCTATCCTGTCCCGGCGCGCTGGGGTGAGCTGCTCGACTTCACCCTCGAAGGTCCGCGCTACCGCGTGCGGTCGCGCCGTGTCGAGGCCGAGGAGTCCGGCACCTTGCTCGAGATGGAGCACGAGGGCTGGAAACCGGCCTTCGGGCTCAAGCATGAGCGCCGCCTCTATGTCGACGCCTACCGCGACGAGCTGCGCGGCGAGGAACGGCTGACCCCCCTGCCGGTCAAGGCGCAACTGCCGGAAACCGCGCCTTTCGCCATCCGCTTTCTGCTTCATCCTGAAGTCCAGGCCTCGCTGGCGCGCGACAAGAAGAGCGTGCTGCTGCGCGGGCCGGGCGGGCGTGGCTGGTGGCTGCGCCATGACGCCCCAGTCGTTTCCCTTGAGGAAGGCACGGTGTTCGAAAAGGGCGTGGCGCGGCGAACCTCGGTCATCGTCCTGCGCGGCACGGCGCGGCGCGAAGCCGCCATCCGCGTGCGCTGGAAGCTGTCGCCCGCCGAGGCGTAATCCCTCGCCCAAAGGCCTCCTTAAAGCCTATAAGTCCAAACCCCCAAGCCTACCGATATTTTATTCCGGCCGCCCTATTCTTCGCGGCGTTTTCCGCGCCGTCAAAGCGCGACACGCCAAAGACACACGAAGGAGTAGAGTCATGACCCATATCCTCAAGAAAGCCGCCCTCGCCGCCGCCGGCGCGGGTCTTGTCCTGGCCGTCGCGGCGCCGCAAATGGCTTCCGCCGGCTACACCCATTATGTCTGCAAGTACGAGCAGAAGCATGACGAGCACGTCGGCACGGCGGTTGGCGCTGTCGCCGGCGGGGTGATCGGCAGCAACATCGCCGGCCATGGCTCCAAGACGACCGGCACCGTGCTGGGTGCGCTCGCCGGCGCCGCTATCGGCAGCAAGATGGGCCACAGCAAAGGCAAGAAAGATTGTCTGAGCCGCATGGCCTATCGCACGGAGACGCACTATTACCGTCATAACGGGCACACCGAAAAAGTGGTTTATCGCTACGTCCGGGAATAAAAAAGTTTCCTGAACAGGCGTTCATTCATCGGCCCCGCACAACCGGCGGGGCCTTTGTTTTGCGCCATGACAGCGATGTCCAGGCCCTTCAAAACACACGCTTTTCCTGAACGATTATGAACGCGCCATCCCGGATTCGTTCAGGTTCAGGGGTCTATAACGGTCTTCATCAAGGGCGAACAGGATGTTCCGGAGCGCCCACGAATGAAGGATTGAAGACCATGAAGACCCTGATCAAAACCACTATTGCCGCGACGGCCGCCGCCAGCATGATCCTGGGCGGCATGGTTGCGCCCTCTGTCGCCTCGGCCGCGCCGCAGTCCTATGTCTGCAAGGCGGAAAAGTCGAACGACGCCAAGACCGGCATGATCCTCGGCGCCCTGATCGGCGGCGTGATCGGCAACAAGGCCGCCAAGAACGAACGCGGCCTCGGCACGGTCGCCGGCGCGGTTGTCGGCGGCGCCATCGGCAACAAGCTCGGCAAGGACCACGGCAAGTCGACCGGCAACAAGATCGAGGAGCAAGCCCGCGAAACCTACGGCTACAATTCGGGCTACGGCTACCGCACCGTCTACAACAGCCGCACCCATCGTTACGAGCAGGTTCGTTACACCCAGTACCAGCCTGTCCGCTACGGTTACCGGTAAATTCTCCCTCACCAACCGGTGACCCAGAAGACCCCGCCGCTCCCCACGCGGCGGGGTCTTTGCATTTTGCAAAGCTGTCGTGTAAAGGCCGCGCATTGATTCAGCTCAAGCGCCGCATGACTCGCCGCATCCGCGGCGGCGTGCCGTCGCACTTGCCAGAACGTGAGAAGCGTTTTGGAAATCCTCCCCGGAGATGCCATGCCCGCCGCGCCCGATTTCCCGCCTGCTCCCGACGCCGTCACCCCGAGACGCGCCCTGATCTCGCTGTCCGACAAGACCGGCCTCGTCGAAGCCGCCCAGGCCCTTCATGCCGCCGGTGTGACGATCCTGTCGACCGGCGGCACCAAAGCGGCGATCGCCAAAGCCGGCATCTCCGTCACCGACGTCTCCGAGGTCACCGGCTTCCCCGAAATGATGGATGGCCGCGTCAAGACGCTGCACCCCAAGGTCCATGGCGCGCTGCTGGCCTATCGTGACGCGCCTGAACACGCCCAGGCGCTGAAGGATCACGACATCGCCCCGATCGACATCGTGTGGATCGACCTCTATCCGTTTGAAAACACCGTCGCGGCCGGCGGTGCGTTTGAAGCGGCGATCGAAAACATCGACATCGGCGGCCCGGCCATGATCCGCTCGTCGGCCAAGAACCATCCTTACGTCAGCATCTGCGTCGACAAGGCCGGCATGGACGAAGTCCTGGCGGCCATCGCGGCGGATGGCCACACGACGCTCAGCTTGCGCAAGTCGCTGGCGGCGCGGGCCTTCGCGCGCACGGCGGCCTACGATTCGGCGGTGTCGACCTGGTTCGCAGCCCAGCTCGGCGACGCGTACCCGGAGCGCAAGACCATCGCCGGCCAGCGCCTGCAAACCATGCGCTACGGCGAAAATCCGCACCAGTCGGCCGCCTTCTACCGCACGTCAGAGGCGCGCCCCGGAGTCGCTACGGCGAAGCAGTTGCAGGGCAAGGAACTCAGTTACAACAACGTCGCCGATACCGATGCGGCGATCGAACTGGTCGCCGAATTCGACCAGCCGGCCTGCGTCATCGTCAAGCACGCCAATCCGTGTGGCGTAGCCGTCGGCGGCGACCTTCTGACAGCCTATAAGCGCGCGCTGGAATGCGATGATGTGTCGGCCTTCGGCGGCATCGTGGCGCTCAATCGCCGCCTTGACCGCGCCACGGCGGAAAAGATCGTCGAGATCTTCACTGAGGTCGTGGTCGCGCCCGAGGTCGACGATGACGTGGCCGAAGTCTTTGCCGCCAAGAAGAACCTGCGCCTGTTGGTCACCGGTGGCCTGCCCGATCCCCTGGCGGGCGGCAGCGTCTTCCGCTCTGTGGCCGGCGGCATGCTCATCCAGTCGCGCGACACGGCCCGCGTCACCGCCGCCGACCTCAAGGTGGTCACCAAGCGCCAGCCGACCCCGATGGAAATCGAGGACATGCTGTTCGCCTTCACCGTCGCCAAGCACGTCAAGTCGAACGCCATCGTCTATGCCAAGGACGGTCGCACAGCCGGCATCGGCGCCGGCCAGATGAACCGGCGCGATTCGGCGCGCATCGCCCGCATGCGGGCGCAGGAGGCTGCAGAAAAGCTGGATCTGACCGACTCGCTGGCCAAGGGGTCGGCCTGCGCTTCGGAAGCTTTTTTCCCGTTCCCCGACGGCCTGCTCGAGGCGGCGGCGGCCGGGGCGACGGCGGTGATCCAGCCCGGCGGTTCCATGGGCGACGCGGCGGTCATCGCCGCCGCCGACGAAGCCGGCCTGGCCATGGTGTTCACGGGCACGCGGGTTTTTAGACACTGATTGGCGAGCCCTTTTTGCCACTCGCCAGCGGGTACTAGGCGCCAAAATAACGAAACGCCAGGGCTTGCGCCGCTGGCGTTTCATGTCTTGGGCTTCCTGTCTTCGCCCTTTCAGGCTCCGGCAGAAGCGCCGTCGACACACATAAGGAACACCCGGATTTCCGATCCGGCAAGGACCTGCGAACGGAAAGCGGTGCACGATTCGGGGGACGATCCGGTGACCTGACGGTGCATAACCGCCCGCCGGCTACCAAATTCGCGTTAAGGATCAGGCGGCTTCTGCCTGCTTGGTTGGATAGCGGCCTTTGAACACCATTTCCAACAGCGGCTGACGTGTCGACGGCGCTTCGCGGTCGCGATAGCCTTCCGGCAGGCTGTCCGCCGTGCCCGGAACGCCGAGCGTGATGGCCGCCTCGACCTTCAGGCTGTCCGGGACGCCCAGAATCTCCGCCGCCTTGTCGAAGTCGAGCCCGGCCATGCCGTGGGCGGCGAGGCCGAGGTGGTGCGCCTGCAACGCCAGGAAACCCCACGCCGCGCCGGCGTCGAAGCTGTGCCACGGCACCGGGCGTTCGCCATCGAAAGTCCTGACCGAGGCGATGAAGATCAGGGCGCCGGCGTTCCTGGCCCAGGTCTGGTTGAACGGCACCAAGGTCTCGACAAAGGCGTCGAACTCGGGCGTGCCTTTCAAGGCATAGATGAAGCGCCACGGTTGCAGGTTCGAGGCCGACGGCGCCCAGCGCGCGGCTTCGAGCACGGTCAGGACCTGGGCTTCGCTCAGGGCCTCGTCCTTGAAGGCGCGCGGCGACCAACGGTCGAGGAACTGCGGATGGATTGGATGGTCGGATTGGCGGCCGGTGACAGACATGTAACTCTCCCTCAGCGGAAATGACTGGCGTTCACCGGCGTTTTCTGATTCATCAGGCCTCAACGCAGTCGTGAACGGAAACTGATATAGTGTCGGTTACTAATACGGCAAGAGGGGCGGCCGCGTGCTCGACACGATTTCGCAAAGATTCGACCGGCTGGCGCCTTTCGTCACCGAATACGGCCCCAAGGACGGTGCGAAACGGCCGGCGGTGCTGCTGTTCCACGCCTGCAACGGCGTGCGCGAGCACATCCATGCCTATGCCCGCCAGGCCGCCGCCAAGGGCCTTCGCGCCTTCGTCATCGATTCGTTCGGCCCGCGCGGTTGGGACCATGTCACGGCGACGCAGATGGTGTGCTCGGGTCTGGCCCTGCCCGGTTATGAACGTTCGGGCGACGTCCTGGCGGCGACCTGGGCCATCGCACGACGCGCCGATGTCGATAGCGGACGCCTGGCCCTGGCCGGCTGGAGTCACGGCGCCTGGGCGATCATGGATTTGATGACCCAGAAACTGCATCATACCGGCGAAGCGCGCTTGATGGATCCGTCGCCGGCGGCGCTGACCGGCATGCGCGGCCTGTTCCTCGTCTATCCCTATCTCAATTTTCCGGCGCTTTCCAATACCCATGGCTGGCAGTACCGGCCGCAAACCCATGTCGTGCTGGCGCGGCAGGACTTTCTGACCGCCCACGCCCATGCCGAGCACATCCTGGCTCACCTGCGCGCCGAGGGCGTGCCGATGACCGTGGAAGCGGTCGAGGCCAGCCACTGCTTCGACGAAGACGGCGTCCATTTCGGCCCGTTGATGAGCTACGACGCCCGCGCTCATGCCACCGCCAGGGCCGCTTTCGATGTCTTCCTAGAAGAAACGCTTGACTAGGGCGTAGATTTGAACAATGTTCAAATCCATGGACACGCTCGCGCAACGCTATGCCCTCCTCAAACCCTCGATCACCCTATTCGGCCCGGATGACGCCACCGTCCGCCCGGCGGTGGTGCTGTTCCACGGCTGCGGCGGCCTGCGCCCACATGTTTCCGTCTACGCCCAGGCGGCCGCCCTGACCGGCGTGCGCGCCTATGTCGTCGACAGTTTCGCGCCGCGCGGCTGGGACCGTACCTTCGCCACCACCATGATCTGCACCGGTGCGGTGATGCAGGGCTACGAGCGTTCGGGCGACGTGCTGGCGGTGCTGTCGGGCCTGAAGCAGGAAGGCCGCACCGACATGAACAATGTCGTCCTGACGGGGTTCAGCCACGGCGGCTGGTCGATCATGGACCTGATGACCGAGCGCCTGACGCGCAAGGGCGAGGCGAAACTTGTCGATCCCGATCCGTCGCTGGCCGACGCGGTCAGGGGCCTGTTCCTCGTCTATCCCTACATCAACTTCCCGGCGCGAACCAATTTCTATCCATGGCTGCGCAAGCCCAGGGTCTTCGCCGTCCTGGCCGAGCGCGACCACCTGACGCCCTATGGCCATTCGGTGAAGATCTTCGACAAGCTGAAAACGGCCGGCACGGCGGTCGAGACACTGAGTCTTAACGCCTCTCATGCCTTCGATGAGGACACCAATACGGGCGGGGTCATGAAGTACGATCCGGAAGCCATGCGCCGGTCGATGGAGGCCATGCTGGCCTTCATGGGGGAGACTATTGTCCCTGTGGGGTCGCCGACACCGGCATAGTCAGCTTGACGTCGCCGGCGCGCTCGAAATGCAGGGTCAGGGTTTCCGTGCCGCCATCCCTGGGTGGGTCGGTCAGGCCCGACAACATGATGTGATTGCCGCCGGGCTTGAAGACGAGAACCTGGCCGGGCGCGACAGGGAAGCCGCCCTTGGGCTCCTCCATGACCATGTCCTGGCCCTGCATCACCATGGCGTGCAAGGTCGCGCTCTGCGAACACCCGCACGACGCCGACACCAGGCGGTCGGCCTGGTCGCCCTCGTTCTTCACAGTCACATAGGCCGCGGTCACCGGGTTGGTGGCGATCGCCGCGCGCATGACATAGTTGGTGAAGACCAGGCGGTTGTGCACCTTGTGGCCATTGGCATCGCTCATGCTGTCGACCGTGGTGGTGACCTGGCCGCCGACCTTGTAGTGGAAATTACAGCCGGCCAGCGCCAGCAGCAGCGGAAAAACGAACCAGGTCCCGCGCATACTCATCCCCACAGTCCGACGATCTTCTTGGTTTCCTTGACGATCGGTTCGGCTACGGCATCGGCCTTCTCTGCGCCGGCGTCGAGGATGGCGTCAATCTGCGCCTTGTCGTCGAGCAGTTCGCGCAGGCGGGCGGAGATGGGGGCCATCTTCTCGACCACGACTTCGGCCAGGGCCGGCTTGAAGGCGCCGAAACCCTTGCCGCCATAGATGTCGAGCACGGCCTGTGGCGTCATGTCGGCCAGCGTGGCGTAGATGCCGACGAGATTTTCCGCCTCCGGACGATCCTTCAGTCCGTCCACGGACGAAGGCAGGGCGTCGGCGTCGGACTTGGCCTTCTTGATCTTGGAGGCGATGGTGTCGGCGTCGTCGGTCAGGTTGATGCGCGACTGGTCCGACGGATCGGACTTCGACATCTTGGCCGCGCCGTCGCGCAAGGACATGATGCGCGCGCCCGGCCCCTGATACAGGGTCTCCGGCAAGGGGAAGAAATCGACGCCGAAGTCGTGGTTGAACTTCTTGGCGACGTCGCGGGTCAGTTCCAGGTGCTGGCGCTGGTCCTCGCCGACCGGCACGTGGGTCGCTTTATAGACCAGGATATCGGCGGCCTGAAGCACCGGATAGGTGTAAAGCCCGACGCTGGCGCGCTCGGAATTGGCCCCGGCCTTGTCCTTGAACTGGGTCATGCGGTCGAGCCAGCCGAGGCGGGCGACGCAGTTGAAGATCCAGGCCAGCTCGGCATGGGCGCGCACGGACGACTGGGCGAAGACGGCGGCCTTTTTCGGATCGACGCCGGCGGCGAGGTAGCAGGCGGCGATCTCGCGCGTCTGGTCCTTCAGTTTGGCGGGGTCCTGCCAGACGGTGATGGCGTGCAAATCGACGACGCAATAGAAGCACTCAGCCTCGTATTGCAGCCTGGCGAACTTCTTGAGCGCGCCGAGATAGTTGCCGAGATGGAGCGCGCCCGAAGGCTGCACACCGGAAAGTACACGCATGGTTTCATCCCTACTCTTTATTTCCGAAGCGCCTCGGTGCTTCGGCAAGCACAAGTATGCGCCCGAGCCCCTGCGAGGAGCCATGCGGCGCGTGAGCTGCAAAAATGCCGATACCGCAGGTATCAGCGGCGCTTGAGGATCGCCTTGAGTTCCGACGGGCGGAAGGCGCCCGTCACGAAGAGAAGCGCGATATAGAGGAAAGCCCCGCCAAGAGAAACCCCCACCACCGCGATTTCCTTCGGCCCGACGGCCTTGTGGCCGAGAATGGACAGGGCATGGACGCCGTTGTGCACGGGCAGAACCTGCGCGATGACGCTCTGGATCGTCTCCCGATCCCAGGACGCGAAGGCGCAGAAGCCGGCCATGGCGGCGGCGGCCAGCAGGACCAGCATCAGGCGGCGGAACGCCTTGGCCCCCAGCACCCAGGTCTTGCGCTTGGCGAGCGTAAAGATCATCAGCAGCGCATTGACCCATGCCGCCGCCGAGGTGCCAATGGCCAGGCCCGGCACGCTGATGAAATGGAACATGGTCAGGCCCACGCTTAGGTTGACCACCACCGAGACGATGGCGAACTTCATCGGCCCGAAAGTGTCCTTACGTGCGAAGAAGGCCGGGTTGAGGATGCGCGTCATCACGAAGGCCGGCACGCCCCAGCCGTAGTGCAGCAGGAGCTTTCCGACCTGTTCAGAGTCGGTGGACAGGAAATTGCCGCGCGTATAGATGCCGTCGACCAGGAAGAACGGCATGGCGACCAGGGCCACCGCCGCCGGCAGGGCGAAAACCATCGAGAAGACGAAAGCCTGGTCCATGGTCGCCTGGGCGTGGTCGTGGTCCTCGGCATGGACGGCGCGCGACAGGGCGGGCAGAAGCGCTGAACCGATGGCGACGCCGACGAGGCCGAGCGGCAACTGATAGAATCGGTCGGCGACGTTGAGCCACATGGTCGCGCCCTTGACCGTCGACGAGAAAAATTGCGACACGAAGACATTGACCTGGGTCGCCGCCGCCGCCAGCGCGCCCGGCACGGCCAGCATCAGCAGGCGGTTGATGTCGCGGTTGAACACCGGCACGATCGACAGGCTGACATGCGCTCCCGTCCGGCGCGCGCCCCACAGCAGCATGGTGGCCTGGGCGATACCGGCGATGATGGTGCCGATCGAGCCCCACAGCGCCGACTGGAACTGGCTATGGGTTGGAATGACGCAGATCAGCGTCACCGCATTGAGCAGGATCGGCACGCCGGCCGACAGGATGAAACGGTTGCGGGCATTGAGCACGCCGGCCAGGTGGGCGACGATGGCCATGCATGGCAGGTAGGGCATGGTGATCTGGGTGAAGATCACCGTCCATTTCATTTTTTCCGGGTCGGCGGCGAAGCCGGGCTTCAGGATCAGCATCAGCCACGGCATGGTGAATTCGCACACCAGGGTGAAGGCGACGGTGATGAAGACGAGCGTCGCCATGGCTTCATGCGCCATGCGGTCGGCGGCTTCCTTGCCATCGCGCTCCAGCGCCGCCGAATAGGACGGCACGAAGGCGGTCGAGAACGCGCCCTCGGCAAAGATGCGGCGGAACAGGTTGGGGAAGTTCTGCGCCGTGGCATAGGCGTCGGCCATGATGTTGCCCGACGCGCCCAGATAGGCGGCGATGACCAGGTCGCGGGCGAAGCCGGCGAAGCGCGAGATCAGGGTGAAGCCGGCGTTGATCAGCGAATTGCGCAGCAGGCCGGACTTGCGCGGCGATGCCGCCGGCGGATCGAGCGGCGGACGTTCATCAAGACTGGTGGCCTCAAGATGCGGCGCCTCGGGCGGCGGAGTCTCGGTGGTGGTCACGGAACGGAACCTGGCGGGGAGGGGAGCTCCAGCTTTAAGCCGGACGCCGGTTCGCCGCAAGCGCTTATGGGTTAACGGGCGAGACTCGCCCGGGCGCGGGCCAGGTTCGGCCTGGCCGTCTTGGCGGGCGGATCGAGCGCGGCGATCAGCTTGCGCTTCAGGCCTTGCTTCTGGCTGCCCGACAGCGGCTTCTTGGCGGCATGGTCGCTGACGTAGAAGGCGTCGACGGCGCGCTCGCCGTAGCAATCGATGTGGGCCGAGGCGATGTCGATGCCGGCCTGGGCGATGACGGCGGCGATGTCAGCCAGCAGTCCCGGCCGGTCGCGGCCCGACACTTCGAGAATGGTTTCATCGCCGCTGTCCTCGAACATGACGGTCGGCGCGATGGCGAAAGCGGCGTTGCGCGCCGGCAGTTGCGGCGTATAGGCCTGCGGCTCCGGCAACTGACCCAGGGCGGCGCGTTCGAGTTCCTTTTCCGCCTGCTTCTGGCGGCCCGGCGCGTCGCGGCCGAAGGGCGCTCCCTGTACGTCCTGGACATAGAAGACGTCGAGCGCGTGGCCGTCATTGGAGGTGAAGACCTGGGCGCCGACGACGTTGCCGCCGAGGTTGGCGAAGGCGCGGGCGAGATCGGCGAACAGGCCGGGCCGGTCTTCGGCGGAAATCGAGAACGCGGTAGCGTTGCGCTGGGCGTCGACACGCGCCTTGACCGCCGCCTCCCGGCCGAAGGCCGTCTGGACCAGTTCGGCGTGCATGCGGATGTCCTCGGGCGGGAAGGAGAAAAGGTAGCTCTCGTCCATCGTCTCCAGCCACGCCGCCATGTCGTCGTCGTGGGCGCTCAAGGCGGCGCAGCGTTCCTCGGCGCGATGGCTGAGCGCCTCGCGCACGCTGGCCAAGGCGTCTGAATCGCGGCCGCCGCGGAAGGCGCTTTCCGTGGCGGCGAACAGGTCGCGCATCAACTGGCCTTTCCAGGCGTTCCACACGCCCGGCCCGACGGCGCGGATATCGGCGACGGTCAGGATCAGCAGCAGGCGCAGCCGTTCGGGCGTCTCGACGATGCGGGCGAAGGCGGCGACGGTGTCCGGGTCGGAGACGTCGCGCTTCTGGGCATAGTCGCTGAAAACGAGGTGATGGCGGACCAGCCACGCCACCTGGTCGATTTTCCAGTCGGGCAGGCCCAGGCGCTCGCATGCCTTGCGCGCGGCGATCTCGCCGGCGATCTCCTGGCCCAACTCGCCGCCCTTGCCCGTGTCGTGCAGCAGCATGGCGAGGTACAGGCTCTCCTTGTCGACGATCTGCGGCAGGATCTGGCTCGACAGCGGATGGTCGTCCTCGTACCGCCCGGTCTCGATGCCGTGGATGATGTCGACGGCGCGCAAGGTGTGCTCGTCGACCGTATAGGCGTGGTACATGTTGAATTGGGTCTGGGCGACGACGCGGCCGAATTCCGGGATGAAACGGCCGAGCAGCCCCGTTTCCGACATCATGGAGAGGGTGCGGTAGGGATTCTTGCCGCGAACCAGCAGGTCGAGGAACAGCTTGGCAGCTTCCGGATCGCGACGCAGGGACGGCGTTACCAGCTTGAGATTGCGCGCGATCGCCGTGAAGGCGTCGGGATGCAGGTCGAGGTCGAGCCGGTCGGCCATCTTGAACAGCAGGAACATGGCCACCGGCGAGGTCTTGAACAGGTCGGGATCGGTGACGCTGAGCCGTCCGGCGGTGACGGTGAAGCCGGGATGGTCGGCCTTCGTCAGGTTCATCAGACCGGACTGGATTAGGTTCGACAGGCGGGTGAAGGGCTTGGCGTGGCGGGCCTCGAGTTCGGCGCAGAAGGTGCGGGTCAGGGCGCCGACCTCCTTGGCGGTGACGAAATAGCGGCGCATGAAGCGCTCGACATTGGGCTCGCCGAAACGGTCGACGAAGCCCATGCGGCGGGCGATCTCGGGCTGGAGATCGAACGACAGGCGCTCCTCGGCGCGGCCCGACAGGACGTGGAGCAGGATGCGCACCTTCCACAGGAAGTCGAAGGCGCGGTTGAAGATGGCGCGTTCCTGGTCGGTGAGCATCGTATCGAGAACGTCGGCTTCGCGGGCGGCGTCGCCCGCCAGATATTTGGCGATCCAGTAGAGGGTATGCAGGTCGCGCAGGCCACCCTTGCCCTCCTTGACGTTGGGCTCCACCACAAAACGGGTCGCGCCGGCCTTGACGTGGCGGGCGTCACGCTCCTCCAGTTTGGCGGCGGTGAACTCATAGGCGGACTTCAGTCCGTCCTGGGCCAGCTTGTCGCCCAGCGCGCCCGCCAGGCCGGCGTCGCCGGCGATCAGGCGGTTTTCCAGCACTGCCGTCATGATGGTGTGGTCGTTTTTGGCGAAGCGGATGGTCTCATCGACCGTGCGCGACGCATGGCCGACCTTGATGCCAAGGTCCCAAAGGGCATAGAGGATGAATTCGATCACCGATTCCGAGTGCGAGGTTTCCTTCCAGGCGCGCAGGAACAGGAGGTCGAGGTCGGACCATGGCGCCAGCTCGCCACGGCCGTAACCGCCGACGGCCATCAGGCTGAGACGCTCACCCTCGGTCGGATTGCGGGCGCGATAGACGTGTGTCAGGGTGAAGTCCCACAGGGCGGAGACGATCTCGTCGGCGGCGTGGGCCAGGGCGCGGGCGGTCGCGTGGCCGCCCTTATGGTGGTCGAGTTCGCCGAGGATATGGGCGCGGCTCGCCTCCCATGCCGGTTTCAAAATGGCGACGGCACGGCGGCGCAGGTCGGAGGTGTCGCCGCTGGAGTCTTCGTAGGCGTCGGTCAGGCGGCGGCGCAGGTCCGCGCCGTCGATGCGGTGCGCGGGCGCGGCGGGGCGGACAGACGGCAGCAGGGCGGCGTCATCACTCATGGCAGTCTCTCGGACACGGGCCCGGAAGGTTCTATTCCTTAGCCATCCGATGTAAATTATAGATGACTTCCAAGGCTTCTTTGGGGCTTAGATCGTCGGGATTGAGCGATTTGACAAGGGCCTCGACCTTTGACGGCGTCGTTTTGACAGGTTCCGGCGCACGCGTATGCGAGAACAGCGGCAGGTCGTCGAGGCGCAGGTGCGTCTCGTTGTCTTCCTCGAGCCGGTGCAGGATATCGCGGGCGCGGGCGACGACATGGGCCGGCATGCCGGCCAGGCGCGCCACCTGCACGCCGTAGGAACGGTCGGCCGCGCCCTTGACCGCCTCATGCAGGAAGATCAGCTCGCCATTGTGCTCACGCGCCTGCAGGCAAAGATTGCTGACCCCCTTCATGCGGCCTTCCAGCGCCGACAGCTCGTGATAATGGGTGGCAAATAATGTCCGCGCGCCAATCACGTCATGAAGGGCCTCGGCGCAGGCCCAGGCGATGGCCAGGCCGTCCCAGGTTGCCGTGCCGCGCCCGATCTCGTCTAGGATGACGAAGGACTTGCGGCTGGCCTGGCTCAGGATCGCGGCCGTCTCGACCATTTCCATCATGAAGGTCGAGCGTCCTTGCGCGAGGTCGTCGCCCGCGCCGACTCTGGAAAACAGGCGGTCGACCACGCCTAAGTGCATCGCCTTGGCCGGGACGAACAGGCCCGCCTGGGCCATGATGATCAGCAGGGCGTTCTGGCGCAGGAAGGTCGATTTGCCGGCCATGTTGGGACCGGTGACCAGGCTGAGTCGCGGCCCCTGCAATGCCGCCGCGTCGAGATCGACATCGTTGGGAGTAAACGGCTTGCCCTGGCTTTTCAGCACGGAAGCGACGACCGGATGGCGGCCGCGCGTGATTTCAAGCCGCGTCGAATGATCGACGACCGGGCGGACGGCGTCGCAATCCTCGGCCCAGGTCGCGGCGGCGGCGGCGACGTCGAGCGCGCAGATAGCGTCGTGGGCGGCCTGGATTTCCGGCGCAAGGGCGCGGACCTCTTCGCGCAGGGTCTCAAAAATTTCCAGTTCCAGCGTCAGGGCCTGCGAGGCGGCGCGCTGGATGCGGGCGTCGAGATCGACCAGCTCGGTGGTGACGAAACGGACCTGGTTGGCCAGCGACTGGCGGTGGATGAAGTGTTTCGACATATCCTGCGCCACCAGCTGGTCGGGCTGCTTCTGCGACCGCTCGCTGAAGTAGCCGAGGTCGTTGTTGAACTTGATGCGGCTGGCGATGCCGTTCTCGGCGGCCAGGCGCTGTTCGAGATCGAGGATGACCTGGCGGCTGTGGTCGCGTAAGCCCCGCGCTTCGTCGAGACCGGCATGGAAGCCGTCGCGGATGAAGCCGCCGTCGCGCAAGCCCAGCGGCGGTTCGTCGACGAGGGCGATGGCCAGCCGTTCCTTGACCGTCTCAAGGCCGCGCGAGGCCTTGAGCGCGGCGAGGATTCCGTCGATCTCCTGCGGTGCAGCCGGATCGATGGCTGTTTCGGCCATGGCAGCGCGCAAGGCGTCCGACAGCAGGTCGGCGATCACCGACGCCTGCAGGATGACATTGAGATCGCGCGGGCCGCCACGGCCCAAGCTCAACCGCGACAGGGCGCGCGCCTGGTCGGACAGGGCCCGCATCAGGCCGCGCAGGTGTTCGCGCACATCACGGCGCGGCAACAGCCACTCAACGGTATCGAGCCGGGCATTGATGGCATCCGGATCGAACAGCGGCCGCGCCAGGCGCGCCAGCAGCAGGCGTCCGCCGCCCGAGGTCACGGTCTCGTCAAGGCAGGCGATCAGGCTGCCCTCGCGCCGGCCCTGTTGCGTGCGGTCGATTTCCAGCGAGGCGCGGGTGGCGGCGTCGATCGATAGGTAGTTCTGCGAAATGACCCGCGCCGGCGGCTTGAGCACCGGGCGCTTGCCGGCCTGGGTCAGGTCGATATA
>CAYYTA010000068.1:0-49155 GCA_964474575.1 uncultured Caulobacteraceae bacterium
AGTCGCAACGACAAGGCCTGCTTGACCGGCCGGTACAGCGGGCCGCGTTTCGCGCCTGTCCAATCGGTGGTCGGGGGAATATCCGACGTATCGATGCTGTCATCCGGCATGGCCTCCAGCGCCGCCAGTTCCGCCCTCAAGGCTCCGGACATCGGCTCAGAATTGCCCTTCTTCATAGACTTTCCTTTCATGCGGCAGAGCACGCCGCGCACTGATGATGCGTCCCCCGCCGAAATCGTCGTTGAACGATGTGTGGACGACGAATAGGACCGCCGGACTTGTGGGACTTGGCGCACCAATCGTTCGCCAGCGCTCTTCGTCCGGATAGGGATCGGGTAAGGTCACCGCGAACGGATCGCCCAGCACGCGCTCGGCCATTTCGAACGAAACGCCATGCTTGCGCAGATTGGCCGCCGCCTTGGCCTCATCCCAGGTCCAGCCCATTCAGCCTCCAGCGTATATACAAAATCGTATATACAATACTGAGTCATGTCAAGAAGGACCTAATCCCCACCTCCCACGCACCCCTATCCTGTCCCCATGGACAGTGCGCAACCGACCCAGGACGAGCTCGACGCGGAGTTGAAAGAACTCCGCGCCGGCTTGCGCGACTATGGCAAGCGGGTGGCCTTGCATATCCAGGGCATGGAGATGCCGAAAACCCCGCTCGAAGCCGAACGCACCGCGCGCATGGTCCGCGCCACCGACCAGATGCTGATCCAGGTCTATGCCCCGCCCGCCCCGCCGCCCCGCCCGCGCGACACGCGCTCAGGCCAATGGTCCCGCGCCCGGCGCGGTCCCGACGACGACGCGGATGACGACGACGACGAGGACACGGACAACGAGGACGAGAACGAGGACGAGGACGACGAGCCCGACCATTGGAAGGTCGTGCTGGAAAGAAAGCTTCTCAAGCTTGCCGCCCGGCAACGGGAACTCGGCCTGGCGGGCCTACATCCGGGCGTTCCGGCTGCCGGACCCTGGACCACGGAACCGGATGGATGCGTCGCCGCCGGGCAGGCGGACGACCTGGACCAGGCCGATGCCGGCATAGGGGAAGACGACGGACCCGATGTTCCGGCCGCCGATGACGCCACCACCGTCGATCAGGCGCGTGACGCGCCTCCCCGCTCTTCCGACTGGACCATCGACCGCCCGCCGTAGCCCACTTGCCCAAAGGGCGGATGACGCGTAACCCTGTCGTCACAACAGGGAGCCCAACATGACGAACGTCAACCGCCGCACCCTCATCACCGGTGCTGCCGCGCTCACCGCCACCACCCTGTGGCGTCCGGCCATGGCGCAAGATTCCACCTACGACACCGTCTCGACCCTGACCACCGGTCCTTTCGTCGAGGTCGAAACCGCCAATGGCCGTTTGCGCGGCGGCCACAGCCGCGGTGCGCTCGCCTTCAAGGGCATCCCCTATGCCGGCCCGGTCGACGGCCCCGGCCGCTTCAAGGCCCCGCCCCCGCCCGAGACGTGGACCGGCGTGCGCGACGCCCTCGTCCTCGGCCCGCCGTCGCTGCAGGGCCCCGGCACGGTCTATGGCGAGAAGGAAGGCGCCTATTCCGAAAACTGCCTGGT
Organism: uncultured Caulobacteraceae bacterium; assembly: GCA_964474575.1. GTDB lineage: Bacteria > Pseudomonadota > Alphaproteobacteria > Caulobacterales > Caulobacteraceae > Asticcacaulis. The sequence continues at coordinate 1,588 of CAYYTA010000068.1, forward strand.
GCTCAACGTCTGGACGCCGGCCTGCGACGGCCGGAAACGCCCGGTCATGTTTTATAATCACGGCGGCGGCTACGCCACCGGCTCGGCCGGCAGCCGCGGCCAGGACGGCGCGCACCTGGCCGCCACCTATGACGTCGTGGTCGTGGCGAGCAACCACCGCCTCGGCCTGCTCGGTTATCTTTACCTCGGCGGCTTCGATGAGGACTATACCGGCAATCAGGGTGTGCTCGATATCATAGCCGCGCTGCAATGGGTGAAGACCAATATCGCGGCCTTCGGCGGCGACCCCGGCAATGTCATGCTGTTCGGCGAATCCGGCGGCGCGTTCAAGACCGGCACGCTCCTGGCCATGCCGGCGGCGAAAGGCCTGTTCCATAAGGCGAGCATCGAAAGCGGCCCGGCCCTGCGGCGCCAGACCCGCGAGGCGGCCACCGAAACCGCCCGCCGCGTTCTCAAGGGCCTGGGCCTTGCTCCATCCGACCTGAGGAAGCTGATCGACGTCCCCGCCCAGGCCATCCTCGACATCCAGCTGGCGGGCGGCGGCGGCGCGCTCGGCATCCCCTCCGGTCCCGATGCCCCCGTTGCCGCGTCCCCCGGCTTGGCCCACACCGCCCACTGGTACAGCGAGCAGCCGGGCGGCTTCGGCCCGGTCGTCGACGGCGCGGTCCTGCCAGGCAACCCGTTCGATCCCGCCGCCCCGGCCCAGATCGCCGACATCCCCATGCTGCTCGGCAACAACCGCGACGAGGCGACCTTCTTCAACATGGGCAATCCGGCGACCTTCATGATGGACGACGCCGCGCTCAATGCCCGCTTGCAAACCGAATACGGCGCCGACGCCGCCCGCATCCTGTCGGTCTATCGCCAGTCCTGCCCCGACGCCACGCCGAGCCAGCTCTACATCGCCATCGCCACGGCCCGGGTCATGGGCTTCGACACCATCGTCATGGCCGACCGCAAGGCCGCCCAGGGCGCGCCGGTCTACCGCTATCGCTGCGATTACGAGTCGAACGTCCCCATTGCCGGCACGACGGCCATACTGGGGGCCGGCCATGCCACCGAGATCACGCTGAAGCTGCTCAGCAACGACCAGCCCGGCCTCGAAGGCTCCAGCCCGACCCTGGCCGCCGCCGCCCATAACATGAGCGCCTGTTTCGCCGGCTTCGCCCATACCGGCCAACCATCGGCGCCCGGCCAGCCCGCGTGGCCGCGCTACGATACGGCGAACCGCGCCACCTTCCTGATCGATGCCGACTGCAAGGTGGTGAACGACCCGGACTCGGCCGAGCGCCAGCTATGGCAGAGCCTGATGACCTAATTGCCCAGATTGAACATCCGCCCCTCGGCTTCCCAGGCGCGGTCGATGTTGAAGTAGTAGGTCACCTTCTTGCCGTTCTCGTCGGTGGTGTCCATGATGTCGAAGGAATGTTCGCCCTGGTGGCTGAGGCTCTGCGCCGTCGGGCTTACTCCCATGTAGGACATCATGTCGTATTCTTCCGACACGGCGATGACGGTGAAGGCGGTGTCGGCGGTGAGGCCGTCACCCGTCCTGATCGAGGCGAAGATGGCGTCGGTGATCGTCTTTTCGCGCTGGGCGTTGGCCGGGTCGCCCGTCTTGGCGTAGGCGATGGCGGCGACCATATGCCCGCCGGCGTCGAAATAGGTCGCGTCGATCACCTTGTTCGCCGCCGCGAGCGCGCCGTTCCAGTCGCCGCTGTTGGCGGCCTTGAACATGGCGGCGCGGTCGTCGTCGTCGAGCGTGCCGTAATAGTCCGGCTGCTCGGCCCAGGCATAGCGCAGCGCCGTCCAGTTGACCGGCCCGGTGCTCGCCTTGGCCGCCGCCAGCAGCGTCTGGTAATGCGCCGCCGGGTCTTCGGCCAGGGCCGGCGCCGCGTGGATCGCCGCGGCGGCGAGTATGGCCAGTATCAGGCGTTTCATGGTGTGTTCCCCCTTGTGATGAGCCTTATTCGGATGTCTTCAGCTTCTGCAACCGCCGCGTCTTGTTGGCGGCGACCGTGCCGAGCAGCAGCGCCAGCAGCACGCCCCAGCCGGCGGCCATCTCGGCCGTCAGGAAATACCAGCTGGGAAGGCCGGGACTGGCCAGCGTAATGAGTTCCATGGCGACGCAGACCAGCTGCCCGGCCACGGCCCATTTCGGCCACGGGTGCGGCGACTTCCACGCCAGCACGGCAAAGCCCTGCAGGCAAACGGCGTCGGAGAGAAGGAGATAGAGGGTGGGATGGCCGGTCGTCACCAGGCCGAAGCCGAGGCTGACCAGATAGGCCGCCAGGTAGAAGACGGCGCCGACGCGTTCGCGCCACGTGCCGGCCATCAGGGCATAGACACAGACGAGGACGACCGCCGCGAAACCCAGCTGAGACACCCAATGGTGCAGCATGTCCGTCCCCTAGGCGCAATCCGACAAAGTGTACCCACTTTTCGGATAGATTGCGCGACAAGCAAAAAACTCAGAGTGGAATGACGGTTCGTCTTAAAGTCGTTCCACTCTGAAGTTGACCACCAGGCAGGATAGCCCAAGGGGACGGTTTAGCAAGCCGTCATTCGCCCGTCACTCGGCGGCGAAGTCCGTCGCCGGGCGGCGGGCGTTGCTGATGCCGCCATTGCCCGGCGTGTTGGGATCGTCGGGCTTGTCGAAGGGCGGGATGATCTCCTGCGCGGTCAGGCCGACCTGGGCCTGGACGCGCGACAGCGCCTGATGAGCGGCGGTCATGTACTGCTGCGCCGAATTGAGCGCCAGCATGGCCCGCAGCGTATTCTCGTGGGCGTCGCCGCCGATCTGCGCCGACTGGCGGATGGCGCGGCGCGAGCTGACATAGGTTTCGATCAGGTGCGCCGCCTCGGAAAGCGCGGTGTCGATGGCCTCCTCGGTGACGTGGAGCTGATGGGTCAGGGCCTTGGCGACATTGACCTTGGTCGTGTGCGACATGGATACTTCCTTCTGCGGCGTCGGGCCGCCTGAATCCGTCCGGAAAACGCTGGACCGGGACAGAGCCTATCGCCGCCGGAAGTGCAAACCGTGAAAAGACAAGCTTAAGTCGCCGTTAAGCATTTTTTTATTTTCGCCGCCGTTTGTGGCATAGTCCGTCAAAACAGGGAGACGACCCATGACGGACATGACGCGGCGGGCGAGCCTCGCCCTGGGCCTGGGCAGCGCCATGGCGGCGGGCGCGACGCACGCAGCCCCGGCGGCCAGGACAACTGACATCACGGCGGCGCTGACGCCGTTCGCCTGCAACCTCGACACCTGGTTCCGTGAGATTCCCTTCGCCGACCGGTTTGCCAAGGCGGCGTCGCTTGGTTTCAGGAAGGTCGAGTTCTGGGCGGCCCGGCGCGAGGCCGACGGCGCCGACGCCGCGAAGATCCGCGCCCTGCTCGACGCCAACGGCCTGACCCTGACCCAATATGCACCAACGCCACCCGACTTCGCCGACCCGGCCAAGCACGACGATCTGGTCGCCATGATCGGCGAGGCGATCAAGGACTGCGGCGTCATGGGCTGCCGCCAGATCACCCTGACCGGCCACGGCCTTATCCCCGGCATGTCGCGCGAGGACATGCTGGCCGGCTACATGGCCGGGCTGATGCGCATCGCGCCGGTGCTCGAAGCCGCCCAGGTCATGGCCCTGGTCGAGCCGTTCAATACCGTCAACCACCCCAACCACCTGCTCAACGGCTCGCGTCCGGCGGTGGCCATGATCCGCGCCGTCAAGTCGCCGATGGTCAGGCTGCAATGGGACTTCTACCACATGCAGCTGGAAGACGGCGACCTGATCGAGAAGTTCACCGCAGCCGCCGATTGCGTCGGCTACATCCAGCAGGGCGACGTGCCCGGCCGCCACCAGCCCGGCACCGGCGAAGTCAATTACGTCAATCTCCTGAAGGCCGTGCACGCGGCGGGCTATAACGGCGCCATGGGCCTCGAATACATGCCGGCCGACGCCGACAATGCCCGCGCCGTGGCCGATGCCGCCGCTCTGTCGAAGGCGGCCGGGCTCGTCTGAAACGGGTATTCCGCGATTGTTTATTCCCCCATGCCGTGCAATGCTGGAAGCTAAACTCACGCCAAAAAGTGCCGCGAAGCGTCTTCGCACTTTTTGGATAAACGTGAGGTGTCAGAAAGATTAGGGCACTGAGCGATCCAATCTGATCGCTCAGTGCCCTAACCGGCAGGGGGAACGATCATGACGACGGTCAAGGTTACGGCGACAAGCCTCAACGTCCACAGCCAGGGCAGCGGCTCCGCGCCGGTGATCGGCTCGGCCGCGCACAATGAACGGCTCTCGGTCCTCGGCGACTCGACCGCCCTGTGGCTGCACGTCACCACGCCCGACCGGGCGACGGCCCTGACCGGCTGGGTCAGCGCCGCCTACACCCAGCCCGCCGACGATCTCCCGCCAGCCGACGACGCCGCGCACAAGGTGACGGTGAGCGGCCAGAACGCCATCGGCCCCGACGGCAAGGTGTTCGCACGCCAGTTCAGGCTCGGCTTCTATACCTACGGCGCGACCTCGCTGACGGCGTGGCTGGACGGCGGCGCATCGGCGGGCGGATTGTCGGCCTCGATGTTGCGCACCTTGCGCGCCGTATCGCAGAACGAGGGCAAGCTCGAAGCCGTCAACAGCTGGGACAATTCATTCATGTCGTTCGGCATGGTGCAATGGACCATGGGCTCGGGCGGCGATGCCGGCGAACTGCCGGCCCTGCTCGCCCGCCTCAAGGGCGACGCGTCCTCGACCTTCCAGGACCTGTTCGGCCGCTACGGCCTCGACGTCGCCGCCGCGACCACGGCCGTGACTGGCTATGTCAGCCTGAATGGCAAGGCGCTCGATACGGCGGCGGCCAAGGCGCCGCTGCGCGGCGTCGAATGGGCCTACCGATTCTGGCGGTCGGGCTTTTCCAGCGACATGCGTGCCGCCGAACTGAAGCATGCCGGTTCGCGCTTCGCCCGCTTCACGGCCGTGCCAGCTCTGGGCCACACGGTGGCGCAATGGATGAGCTCCGAGCATGCCATGGCCCTGATGCTGGACGAACACGTCAACCGGCCGGGCAATGTGCCGAAGACCCTGGTCACGGCCCTGACCGCGCTCTATCCCAAGGGTGCGCCCGATCCGGCGACCTTGAGCGACAAGGATGAGGCGACATTGATCGCGCGCTATCTTGCCGCCCGCGCCAAGACGACCATGACCGACTCCGACTCGCGCGCCAGGGCCATCGCCGCCAGTTGCCAGCGCGGCGAACTGTCCGAAGCGCGCGGTTCGTTCAGGCCGTAGGGCGGAATCGCGCCTGCCTTTTTCCTTCCCCGTTTACGGGGAAAGTGGCGCCGAGAAAAACGAGGCGACGGAAGGGGGAAACCCAACCGTCCGCCTCCCCCTTCCGTCGTCGCTGCGCGCCGACACCTTCCCCGTAAACGGGGAGGAAAGAGCTATACCAACCTAAACCAGCCCTAAAACAAGTCCATCTGCGGATCGCCGCCGCGAAACGGCACGGGCTCGATCCTCTGCCGCGGGCGGTCGAGGCCATATTTCTTGATCGCCAGCTGGAACCTCTGCCGGATGAGGGAGGCCATGACGCCCTGGCCCGACATGCGGCTGCCGAAATTGGGGTCATTGAGCTTGCCGCCGCGCACCATGCGGATGTGGTTGAGCACCTTGTCCGCCCTGTCGGGAAAGTTCATCCGCAGCCATTCCTCGAACAGGGTCCTGATCTCGTGCGGCAGGCGGACAATGACAAAGCCCGCCCGGTCCGCCCCCGCCTCGGCCGAGGCCTTCAGGATCGCTTCCAGTTCGTGGCAGGTCAGGCCCGGAATGACCGGCGCCACCATCACCCCCACCGGCACGCCGGCGTCCTTCAACGCGCGGATCGTCTCCAGCCGCTTCGATGGCGTGGCGGCGCGCGGCTCCATGACGCGGGCCAGGTCGCGGTCGAGCGTGGTGATCGACAGCATGGCGCTGCAGAGGCCCATCGCCGCCATCGGCCCGAGGATGTCGAGGTCGCGCCGGATCAGGGCCGACTTGGTGATCAGCGACACCGGGTGGCGGAATTCGTGCAGCACCTCGAGCAGGCTGCGCGTCAGCTTCTCGGTGCGCTCGGCCGGCTGGTAGGCGTCGGTATTGATGCCGAGCATCAACCGCGCCGGCTTGTAGCGCGGATCGGACAGTTCGGCGCGCAGCAGCCGGGCCGCATCGGGCTTGCGGAAGATGCGCGTTTCGAAATCGAGCCCCGGCGACAGGTCGAGGTAAGCGTGCGTCGGGCGGGCGAAGCAGTAGATGCAACCATGCTCGCAGCCCTTGTAGGGATTGATCGAGCGATCGAAACCGACGTCGGGCGATTTGTTGTAGGTGATGATCCTGCGCGCCGTATCGATGCCCAGGATGGTCTGGCGGCGCTCGAACTCATGGCGTTCCTGTTGTGTCCAGCCGTCGTCGGTGTCGTAGCGGTCGGGCGCATCGAAGCGCCCGCTCAGGCGGTTCGACACCGAGCCGCGCCCCTTGCGCACCCGGTCAGGCAGGGCGGTCTCGTCATCGATCGGCGTCGTGCGCAGGGTGGGGATAGCCATGCCGCGACTATAGGCGGGAATAAGAACAAATCAAGAACAAAATCGCGGACAAAAAATGACCTTTTCGCGGCGGCCAAGCTGTGCGACCCTGCGACTCATGCCGCACCCTGACGTGACGGCCTCAGTTTGCGTAGTCCTCCATCCCCCCAACCAAGGCAGGATACCATGAACTTCGTTCAAGCCATTCAAAGCGGTTTCAAGAATTACGTCAAGTTCGACGGCCGGGCCCGGCGCTCGGAATACTGGTGGTTCTTTCTGTTCTACCTGATCCTGATCATCATCCCCGACACGATGATGCAAGGCGAAGTGGCACGCGGCCAGATGGGCCTGTGGACGGGCGTAACCAGCCTTGTCGGCCTGGTCTTTTTCCTTCCCAACCTGGGCCTTGGCTTCCGGCGGCTGCACGACACCAACCGGAGTGCATGGTGGCTGTTGATCGCCCTGATTCCGTTGATCGGCGCCATCGTGCTGATCGTGTTCTTCTGTCTGCCGGGCACGGTAGGCCCGAACAAGTTCGGTCCCGACCCCAAGGGTGGCAACCCGGCTGGCGTATTCTGATTCATGACGCCGCGCAGAGCCGGTCGGGTCATGCGCGGCGCCTCCCCCCGATTGCCAGCGGCCCGCCGCCATGTCATGGTCCGGGTTGCTGAAGACAACGGGGAGATGACGATGCGTATAACCTTGAGCGTACTGGCCATGGCCGCTGCCGTGGCGGCGTTTCCGGCCGCGGCGGAAAACGGCTTTCTCACCATCACCGCCGCGAAACAGGGCGTGATCAAGGGCGAGGTCACCCGCAAGGGCTACGAGGACAGTCTCGAGGTCGTCAATCTGAGCCTGGGCGTAGTGAGCCCGGCCCTCCAGGGCAGGGTCTCCGCCAGCCGCGTCCAGGAGCCGGTCGTCATCACCTTGCGCTGGTCGAAGGCGACTCCCCTCCTGATGACGGCGGCTGCCAACGGCGAGGTGCTGTCAAGCGTCAAATATACCGGCGTCGTGGCCACGCCCCAGGGCGTCGACAAGCAGGCTCATACCCTGACCCTGAGCAATGCCCGCATCACCGCCTGGGATATCAAGGACAATAATGGCGACGCGCCCGGGCTGGATCCGCTTGTCGAGCTGACCCTGACCTACCAGAAGCTGGAAGTGACCGAGATGGACGGCGGCATCACCTCCGTCGACGACTGGAGTCACTAAAGCGTAATCCGACAAAGTGCCAAGAAACGTTTCTGGCACTTTTCGGATAAATTGCGCGACCAAGCAAAAACTCAGAGCGGAATGGCGATGCCATGCCGCTCTGATCCCGCCGCATTTATGGTGAACACATGGCGGCGCGAAGGCTCCGCCACTGACTTCTTATAGCCGCAAGCCGATGATGACGACGCTCCCGCCTTCTGCCGAGTCGCCGCCATGCCCGCTTCCGCCGCCCCCTTCGCCACCCTCGACGGCGCGCCCTATGCCGCGCCCTATCCGCCCTGCCCTTTCAGCCCAGGCCCGCTGACGGTCAGCCTCGCCGCCGCCGTCCTGGCCGTCAATCTCTGCGCCGGCGCGGTTGCCTGGCGCATGAGTTCGTTCTCCGACGTCGACATGAGCGACAAGGGGGCGGGCAGTTCCGGCGCCGTCATCATGCTGCGCAACCCCGTGGTGTCGCCCGGAAGGCTGGCCGTGCTCGATGCGCCCGACTACCTGCCGGCGTCGAAGTTCGTACCGGTCAAGGCCGAAATCACCGGCGCCGAGGCCACGGCGGTGGTCGACGCCATCGACGAGGACAACAGCATGGCCGGCTACGACCGGCCCTGCATCGCCTGCGGCACGCGCATCGCCATGAACGATGTCAATATCGTCGCGCCTGCCCCAGCAGCCCCGGACGAGGACATGCCGCCGCCGGCAGAACCCGAAGACGCCGTCCCGCCGCCGCCGCAACCGATTCCTTATACCTGGGATGACACACCGGCGAATTAGCGGCGCGCCGCCCGCCTTTCCTATACTCCCCCACTCGTGGGGGAGATGTCAGCGAAGCTGACAGAGGGGGGCCTTGGGGGCGAAGGACCCCACCACCATTTGCCGTGAAGGACGGCAAATGGTCCCCCTCCCACAAGTGGGGAGGTATAAAGAGTCGTTAGACCGGCTTGTCGAACGACTCCGCCAATGGACTGAAGGTCTTCGGCCCATCCTCGGTCATATGCCAGCAGTCCTCCAGCCGGATGCCGAATTCGCCCGGAATATAGAGGCCCGGCTCATCCGAGAAGCACATGCCGGCCTCAAGCGGCGTGGCGTCGCCGTGAACCAGGTAGGGCGACTCATGGCCGTCCAGCCCGATGCCGTGGCCGGTGCGGTGCGACAGGCCGGGCAGCCTGTAACCCGGTCCCCAGCCCTCGGACTCGTAGAAGGTGCGGACGGCATCGTCGATGGCGCCGACCGGCACGCCGATCCTGGCCGCCGCCAGGGCGATGTCCTGGCCCTTGCGCACCGTCTCCCACACCTGGCGCTGCCTGGGGCTTGCGCCGCCGTGGACCCAGCTGCGCGACATGTCGGACTGATAGCCATAGACCGCGCAGCCGCAGTCCATCAGGATGACCGAGCCCTCATGTACCTGCTGCTTCTGGTGCGAGCCGTGCGGATAGGCGCTGGCCTCGTTGAGGAGGACCAGCGAAAACTCGACCGCTCCGCCCATGGCCGTCGTCGCCGCGTCCATCAGGTCGGCGATGTCGCTGGACGTCATGCCCGTCCGGACCTCGGCATGGACATGCCTGAGGGCGGCGAGGGTGATGTCGGTCGCCGTCTGCATCAGGCTGAGTTCCGCCGGCGACTTGATCTGGCGGCAGGCATTGATCAGGTCCTGGCCCGACACGACCTGGCGGCCGCTGCCGGTCATGAGCAGGCCGTCGACGATGAAGAAGCGCGTCGTCGGCTCGACGGCGATAGAGCCCTTCAGCCTGTGGTCGTCCATCGCCTGGACCAGCTTAGCCTCCGGATTCTCGTCCTCGTTCCACGGCCGGACCTCGGCGTCGATGGCCAGGGTCTCGCGCACCGACGGCTCCTCGAAGGCGGGGGTGACGATGATGACCTGGCCTTCGGCGGGGATCAGGGCGGCGGTGACGCGCTCGGAGGTCCACCACTGGATGCCGGTGAAATAGCGCAACGACGAGCCGGCCTCGACGATGAAGCCGCCGATGCCTTTCGCCTGCATCAGGCCCTGGACCTTGGCGACCCGCGCCGCCATTTCCGACGCGAGGATGGCTTGCGCCCCGGCCGCCAGGTTAGGCAGGGGCGCCGCCGGGACCTTGCGTCGCACCCTTGCCCAGGCCGGCGCGGCCGCGCCCGCCGCCAGACCGCCGAGAATAAGCCGCCGTGAGATCATCGCCCTGCTCCGTGGTTACGCTTCCGACCATCTAGGCGCGGCTGAAGGCGGCGATCAAGGGTTATCTGACGGCAGAAGCTCGGCATAAATCCAGGTTTCGTTCGACACTTCGTAAGGAGGATCGAAGGTGTCGTCCCGCCACCATGTGGCATAACCTTGCTCAATAAAACCGCTTGGTACGGCAATGCCTAGCCTGGCGGACAGACTGCACTCCGCCGGCAACGCTCGCCACCGATCATCTTCCGAATCGCGAGCAGCGAAGGTGCGCCAGTATTGTGGGTCAAAAAAGACGCAAACCTCGCTGCCGAACATGTCAGGGTGACCGATGATGGCGGCAACCCTGGCCAATTGAAAGCGTTCCGGCTTTGCCTTCGCAAGATTGACGGCGGCTGCAAGGATTGCGTTGGCGCACCTGGCATAAACGGCATCAGTCGCGATTGGTGGCGCAACCAGCCAGCTCTCAACCGGAATCTTGTAATGATCGTAGCCTTTATCTTCGCGGATCGGGCCGGTGGGGAACCAATCGTCCATCTGCGAAGCCCAAGCCTGCATACGAGCGACCATGGCTTCAAATTCGACGCTGTAATCTGCGTCAGGATCCTTGTCGTCGATGGCAATGGCGCGGCCCTTGATCATGAAACCGCTCCCAGCCCCGCCTGAACCTTCTTCGGCAGGCCGGCGCGGATCAGCCGGTAGGACGCCAGCAGCCGCTCGCGCAGCTCCGCCTCCGGCAGGTCCCACGACATCTTGATCCACGACCGGTGCAGGTACTTGTCGCGCCAGCCCGCCCCGGCCTCGACCAGCATGTCGGCCGTCTCAATGCTGTCGGTCTTGACGGCCACGCCTTCGGAACTCGCGCCCATGATGGCGAAGCTCTTGCCGCCGACCTTCCAGCAGTCGTGGCCGCCGCCCCAGGGGTCGGAGACCTCGGTCCCGGGCAGGGCGGCGCAGATGGCATTGACGGTTTCACGGCTCATGAGCGTCCCTTAGCATGCCGGCGGCGAAAAAGCATTCCGCTGGCCGCCGCGCCGTGATATGTTAACGCTAACAAGAAAACCGACGGGAGAGTATGCCATGAAGATCGCGACCCTGTGCGCGTGCGCCCTGTTGACGGCCGGAGCAGCCCCCGCGGCAGAGCCCCCCCGCCCGCCGATCACCGGCGTGTCGCACATCAGCCTCTACAGCGCCGATCCGGCCACGACCGAGGCCTTCTATACTCACGATCTCGGCGCGACAAAGGGCCCGGACCCCGAAAACCCGGTCGGCACGCGCTATTACTTTTCGCCGTCGCAGTTCGTCGAGGTCCTGCCCCTGCCCGGCTCGGGGGATGCGAAGAACCGCCTCGACCATGTCGCCTTCGCCACGACGGATGCGGAAGCCTTGCGCGTCTACATGGCGGCGAAAAAGATCGCGGTTCCCGCCTCGGTCAGCCGCGGCAGCGACGGTTCGGCCTGGTTCGACATCACCGATCCGGAAGGCAACAGGGTCGAGTTCATCCAGTCGCCGCCGGCCGCCGTCCCGTCCGATCCGCTGTCGCCGCACATCATCCATGTCGGCTTCATCATCCACGACCGGGCGCGGGAAGACACCTTTTTCCGCGATGTCCTCGGCTTCAAGCCCTACTGGTACGGCGGCTTCAAGGAGGACGAGCCGACCTGGGTGTCGCAGCAGGTGCCCGACGGCAGCGACTGGCTGGAATACATGATCGTCACGGGACCGGAAAAGACCGGCATCCCCGCCGCCATGAGCCAGCAGACCGCCGGCGTCCTCAACCATTTCTCGCTCGGCGTCGCCAATATCGAGGCCACCTATACGACCCTGTGGAACGGCAAGCGGCTTGAAGGCCAGGCCCCGGACAACCTGCCCAAGATCGGCCGCGACGCCAAGTGGCAGCTGAACCTCTACGACCCCGACGGCACCCGCGCCGAGATCATGGAATTCCATGCCATCGGCCAGCCGTGCTGTTCGCCGTTCACCGCCGCCGACCCGCAGGAATAATTTCAGGCGCGCAACACAAAGGCCGTATTGGACGGCTACGGCTTGTCACGCCGTTCAAGTGACGTTAGCTTCTCCCGATTGTCCCCGCGCCACGAGTACTCCATGACCCGGTCCTGCCTCACGCTTCTCCTGTCCGCCGCCATCGCCGGTGTGGCCCTGGCCGGCGGCGCCTCCGCCCAGGAGCGCATCACGGTCAGCGCCAACATGTTCATCTCGCCCTCGGGCCAGCCGTTCCGCGGCGGGAGCAAGGATCCCTACGCCGTCGCCATGTGGATCGCCCAGGCCGACAGCGACCACGACGGCAGGATCAGCCAGGCGGAGTTCGACGCCGACGCCTCGAACTTCTTCAACGCGCTCGACCTCAACCACGACGGCTATGTCTCAAGTCCCGAGAACACCAATTACGAGCAGAACGTCGCGCCGGAGATTACCCATACGGATCCGCGCGTCGCCCAGCCGGAAAACCGCTACCAGGCGCCCGATCCGGACATGGACATCGACCCCAACGCGGCCAAGGAACGCTATATCAAGCAGATCATCGGCGCCTCGCAGTACGGCCTGATCGATGAGCCGCAGCCGATCCGCGCCGCCGACGCCAATTTCGATTTCCGCATCTCGGTGGCGGAATGGGTGGCGGCCAGCCAGCAGCGCTTCTCGATCCTCGATCGTAACGGGGATGGCTTCATCACGCCGGACGAACTGCCCAAGACGCCGCTGCAGCTGTTCCTCGAGGCGCCCAAGCCCGAACCCCGCAAGGGCGGCAAGCCGAAGAAGCACGGCTGGGGCTGGTAACGCCGGGATTGTACCGCCGCGCTTGTCGGGGGGCTCACACGAGTGCCTTTGCTCGGTTCCTGGACATGGCTCAATCCGGACGCAAGATCGCACTGGCGCGCAAACTGCGCAAGACAATGACAGAACCCGAACGGCTGCTTTGGGCGCGGCTCAAGGATCGGGGCGACGGTCTCGTCTTCAAACGTCAGCAGGCGATAGGCCCTTACATCCTCGACTTCTTTTGCTACAAGGCGCAGCTCGCCGTCGAGGTGGACGGCTATGACCATAGCTCGGATGAGCAGTGTGAACGTGACCAAGTCAGGGATGCCTATTTCGAGAGGCTCGGCATCGAAACCTGTCGCATTCCGGCTGCAGAAATTTATCGCGACGCCGACGCGGTGGCGGATGGAATCCGCCTGAGGGCTGATGGATTGCTGAAAGACGTCAAGCAAGAAGCCCCTCCACCACCGCGCTGAAGAAGCGGGGAGGTGCAAGAAACTAGAAGAGCAAGTAAAGACGACACCTGCTCCTCTTGTACCTCCCCGCTTGTCGGGGAGGGGGACCGCACGAACGAACCATTGCCTGGGCAATGGTGAGCGAGATGTGGTGGAGGGGTATCTTGCTTACCGCAACAGTTGGCGTCCGCGGCCTTTTGTGATACGCGCGCCTTTCGTTTTCTACGGGAGCGCACGTGGGCAAGAAGGTTCGCACATTGGGTCTGTTGGGTCTGGGGGCTTTCGGCCGCCTGATCGTCAAGCACCTGTCGCCCTATTTCGACATCTTCGCCTGCGATCCCGCGCCGGAAGCCAGGGCGTTCGCCCGCCGCCACAACGTCACCCTCTGCGACCTTGAGACCGCCGCCCGCTGCGATATCGTCGTCCTGGCGACGCCGGTGAGGACACTCAAGGCCGTCGCCGAAGCGATAGCACCCTTCGTCAAGCCCTGGGGCCTCGTCGTCGACGTCGGCTCGGTCAAGATGAAACCGGCGAAGTGGCTGGTCGATGCCCTGCCGGCGACGGTCAGCATCCTTTGCACCCATCCCCTGTTCGGGCCGCAGTCGGCGCGCAAGGGTATCCACGACCTCGAGATCGTGCTGTGCCCGGTGCGCATCCGTCATCTTAAGACCATCGTCCGCTTCTTCCACGACACCCTCGACCTCAAGGTCACCGTCGCGACGCCCGAGCAGCACGACAAGGCGCTGGCCGCCGTCCAGGGCCTGACCCACCTGATCGCCAAGGTGATGACCGGGCTTGAGCCTCTGCCGCGCGTCCATACCACGCGCTCCTACGACCTGATGATGCAGGGCATCGGCCTGGTCCAGGGCGACTCGGACGAGCTGTTCCTGTCGATCGAGCGCGACAATCCGTTCGCCGCCGACATCCGCAGGAGCTTCTTCCAGCAGATCGACACGCTGCGCGCCCGCCTCGAAAGCCACGAGGGCAGCGGCAAGTGACCGTTCGCGGATAAATGACCTGTGGCCGAATCTCGCCGTTGCGGACACAATGCCGGCCTGGAGATTTGTTCATGAAAGCTGTCGTCCTCGCCGCCGCCATCCTGTCGGCCGCCACCGCACCGGCGCCGAAGGCTGAGGCCGACTTCATGGCCACCGCCGCCGCCGTCCAGGCCGACATCGTCATGGCGCGGGACGAGACAAAAGCCGCCCAGGCCGCTATCGACGCCGGCGACGACGCGTCGGCCTGCACCCATCTGCACGCCGCCTACGTCAAGATGGACGAGATCATCGTCCTGTCCGACACCTATGCCGCCCAGCTTGACGCCCACAGCGACTATTCCGCCGCCGACAAGCAGAAGCTGCGCGACCAGGTCAGCGCCATCCGCGGCACGGTCGTCACCGCCCAGGGCGCCGTCGGCGACGACCTGAAGACCCGGTGTCCGGGCTAATCGAGTCCGGAACCATCCCCCGAACAGGGGGTAGGCAGCCACCGCGGCGTCCGGCATAGTTCCGCCCGGGAGGCCACTCATGAAATCGTGTCTTATCGTAATCGTCGGCCTGGCGCTGGTCTCGACGCCGGCCCTGGCGCAGGATTTCGACGACCTGCAAAGCCAGTTCATGTGGTACCACAAGAACGCCGACACCGACATCGCCAATCTCCAGGCCAGCGCCCAGGCAGGCAACGTGACCGCCGCGTGCGCCGAATATACCTCCGCCTGGTCTGATCTCGGCCACGAGGCCGACATTCTGGAGGAGGTGCGCGACGCCATCAATAACGGCGCCACGCCCAACGCCTTCTTCGCCGGGACGTCTTACAGCGAGTTCACCGACATGATCAACGATCTGCGCGAGCAGCAGCAGAACGCCAACGACGGATTCGAGGAGGCGTGCACGAACTGACGGCGCGACGGCTGCCCGGCGGCCTCAGGTCCTTATGCCGAACTCGGCGCGGAAGTCGTCGCGGCGCTGGTGGACGCTGGCCAGGACAAGCCCCATCGGCACGCCGACATCGATCAGCGTGTTCTCGCCCAGTTGCAGCGCCGCCTCGACCGTTTCCGGCACGGCGTCGCTGACCCCCAGCTGATAAAGCCTTTGCGCGTGGGCGGCGTCGCGGGCGCGGACGATGATGCGCACGTCGGAACGCAGGGCGCGCACCGCCTTGACCACGCCCTCGGTGATCGCCGTCGCCGAAGCGGTGACGACGACGGCGCGGGCGCGCTCCAGACCCATCCGCACCAGGAAGTCCGGCACCGAGGCGTCGCCGTACCAGGCCTCGACGCCGGCGGCGCGGGCGCGGCGGGCGACCTGCGGGCTGTTGTCGACGGCGGAAAAGGCGATGTCGTGTTCCTTCAACATGTCGGCGACCAGTTCGCCGACGCGGCCGAAGCCGATGATGATGACCGACGGCCCCGCGCCGACCTGTTCCGGCGCCTCGGCGGTCGGGGTCTCCGGCACGATTTTCCGCGCCAGCCGCCCGGCGCCGGCCGCCAGCAGCGGCACGCAGAACAGCGACAGGATGGCCGACAGTATGACCGCCTGGCCGAAGCCGGCGCTAAGCGCATGGCGGCCGATGGCCTCGTCGATGATGACGAAGGCGAATTCGCCCGCCGGCCCCAGCACCGCCGCCGCCTCGATGGCGCTGCGCATCGTAAGCCCGAAGGCGCGCGCCAGCGGATAGACCAGGGCCGCCTTGACGGCGATCAGGGCGGCGGCCAGGCTGAGCACCAGGACCGGCTGGGCCAGCACCGCCGAGATCTCCAGCCGCGCGCCCACCGTGACGAAGAACAGGCCGAGCAGCAGGCCCTTGAACGGGTCGATCATCACCTCGATCTCGCGGCGGAACTCGGTCTCGGCCAGCAGCACGCCGGCGACGAAGGCCCCCAGCCCCATGCTGAGGCCGGTCAGCACCGCCACCTGGCCCGACACGACGACGACGAGCAGACAGGCGGCCATGAACAGCTCGCGGTTCTTCGACGCCGCCACGGTGTTGAACAGAGGCCGCAGCAGCCAGCGCCCGCCTATCACCAGCACGCCCATGCCGATCAGGGCCGGGATCAGGGCGAGAAGGCCCTGCCAGCCGTTGCCTCCGTTGTGGCTGGTGGCCAGCATGGCGACCGTGATCAGGATCGGCGCGACGGCCAGGTCCTGGGCCAGCAGCACCGCGAAGACGCCGCGCCCGGTCGCCGTATTGAGCGCCTTGCGGTCGGCCATGACCGGCACGACGACGGCGGTCGACGACAGGGCCAGGGCCATGCCGAGCATGGCCGACGGCAGGAAGCCCGCGCCCAGGGCCATGAACAGCGCGCCGAGGACGACGGAGCTTGAGGCCACCTGGGCCGCGCCGAGGCCGAACACCATCCGGCGCAGCGACTTCAGGCGGTCGAAAGTCAGTTCGAGACCGAGCGAGAACAGCAGGAAGACGACGCCGAGCTCGGCCAGGTGGCCGACGCTGTGGGCGCGGACCAGCGAGAAGGCGCCGAGCACCGGCCACTGTCGCGCCAGCCATCCGGAAATGTCCGGCCCCAGCACGACGCCGATCAGCAGGAAGCCCAAAACGCTCGACACCTTGAAGCGCTGGAACAGCGGCACCACCACCGCCGAGGCGAGCAGGAAGACGATGAGGAAGACGTAATAGCCGTTCACGGAGCGTCCTTTCGCGCGGGTCATGCGACTATTCAACGGCGGCGCGAGGCCTGTCCACCCCGTTCACGCCCATCTGGCGAACTTGTGAGGGAGGAGGGAAGCAAGATGCCCCTCCACCACATCTCACCGCTCAGACCTCCGGTCTTTCGCGGCTCGTGCGGTCCCCCTCCCCAAAATCCTTCGGATTTTAGGGAGGCATAAGGGGCGCATCTTTCTTATATCTCCCCAAATTTTCTTGAAATCTGGGGAGGGGGACCGCACGAGTGAGCCGTCGCAGACGGCGAGTGAGATGTGGTGGAGGGGTGTCTTGCTTCCTATCCGTCGTCTTTTTCCCGTCCCCGGCGAACTGCCGGAACATTACCAAAGATTCATGTTCGACCCGCCGAAAATCCGTTAGGGTGATGGTTTCAATTACAACCGCCGCCGCGACCGGGGAGGCAGGCGGGGATGATGGGGACCTTCAAACCATGCGCCTGCTCAAAACCCTCACCGTGACGACGGCCCTGGCCGGCCTCGCCTTCGCCGGAGCCTCGCACGCCGGCGACTGCCTCGACGCCTTCTGCACCCTGCGCTCGCTCGATACGATCGACGCCCTGCGCTCCGGCCAGGAGCCGGCTGCGTCCGACACCGACACCTCGACGGTCGCCCGCCACTTCGGCGCCTGGGGCATCGACCTCACCGGCATGGACACCTCGGTCAGGCCGGGCGACGACTTCTTCAGCTATGTCAACGGCACCGCCGTCCAGAACATGGTCATCCCGGCCGACAAGACCAGCTACGGCAGCTTCGACCTGCTCGACGACCTTTCCCAGGCGCGCTCCAAGGCGATCATCACCGGCCTGGCCGCCCAGTCCAACCTGAGCGGCGACGATGCCAAGATCGCCGCCATCTATAATTCGATGATGGACGAGGCGAAGGTCGAACAGCTCGACATGACGCCGATGGAGCCCCAGCTTGCCGCCATCGCCGCGATTTCGACGAAGTCGCAGATGGCCGCCTATATGGGCCGTTCGATGGGCGGGCCGGGCTCGTCCTTCTTCGGGGTCGGCATCGACGCCGACGCCAAGAACCCGGCAATGAACACGCTCTACATGTCGGGGTCGGGCCTCAACCTGCCCGACCGCGACTATTACCTGAAGGACAGCTTCGCCGACAAGAAGGCGAAGTACGAGCTCTATGTCGCCGACATGCTGTCGAAGATCGGCTATCCCGACGCGGTCAGGAACGCCCACGACATCGTCGCGCTCGAGACCCGGATCGCCGACGTCAGCTGGACGCGCATCCAGCGCCGCGACGCCACCATGACCTATAATCCGATGAAGCTGTCGGAGGTTCCGGCCTTTGCGCCGGGCTTCGACTGGGCCGCCTTCTTCCATGGCGCCGGCGTGTCGGCCAGCCACCAGGTCGTGCTGCGCGACAACACCGCCATGCCGAAGATCGCCGCCATCTTCGCCGACACCCCGCTCGATACGCTGAAGGCATGGGAAGCCTTCCGCCTGGTCGACCAGTCGGCGCCCTACCTGTCGCACCGCTTCGCCGACACCCAGTGGCAGTTCCGCTCGCACGACCTTTCCGGCACCCAGGAACAGCGTCCGCGCTGGAAGCGCGCCGTCGGCCTGGTCGAGCGCGAGATCGGCATGAGCCTCGGCAAGGACTATGTCGCCCAGTACTTCCCGGCCTCGTCCAAGGCCAAGATGATCGACCTGGTCGCCGGTCTCAGGGCCGCGCTCAAGATTCGCATCCAGAACCTGACCTGGATGAGCGACGACACCAAGCAGAAGGCGCTGGCCAAGCTCGACAAGTTCGGCGTCAAGATCGGCTATCCCGACAAGTGGCGCGACTTCTCCGGCCTGCACGTCAGGGCGGACGACCTCTATGGCAACGTCCAGCGCTCCAGCGCCTTCGAATGGGCGTTCTCGCTGTCGAAGCTCGACAAGCCGGTCGACAAGACCGAGTGGGGCATGACGCCGCAGACGGTCAACGCCTACTATTCGCCGACGCGTAACGAGATCGTCTTCCCGGCCGCGATTCTCCAGCCGCCGTTCTTCGATCCCGACGCCGACATGGCCGTCAACTACGGCGGCATCGGCGGCGTCATCGGCCACGAGATCACCCACGGCTTCGACGACCAGGGCCGCCACTATGACGGCGACGGCAAGCTCACCGACTGGTGGACCGCCGACGATTCCGCCAAGTTCGACGCCCAGGCCAAGGCCTACGGCGCCCAGTACGACACCTATGAGCCCGTTCCCGGCCACCACGTCCAGGGCGGCCTGACCATGGGCGAGAACATCGCCGACCTTGGCGGCAACCTGCTCGGCCTCGACGCCTATCACCTGTCGCTGAATGGTGCGGCGTCGCCGGTCCTCGACGGCTTCACCGGCGACCAGCGCGTCTTCATGGGATTTGCCCAGGTGTGGCGTTCCAGGTACCGCGACGACGCCCTGGTCGTGCAGGTGACCTCGAACCCGCACTCGCCGCCGCAGTACCGCGTCGTCGGCCCGACCCGCAATATCGACGCCTGGTACGCCGCCTTCGGCGTCCAGCCGGGCGAAAAGTACTATATCGCGCCCGAGGACCGCGTCCGCATCTGGTAGCTGTTGAAGACCCTTCCGCCGGCTTCGCCGGCACCTCCTCATGCTTGGCATAGGGAGGAGGGAGTCCGAACGGCAACGGCGTGGAAGCGCCGACAAGGCTTCCTGTGAAGCCACAGACTTTTCTTGTACCTCCCCATCTTTGATGGGGAGGGGGACCGCACGAAATGCGAGCGCTCCGCGCGAGCATTGAGATGTGGTGGTGGGGCGTCTTGCTTTCCCGCTCCTCCCGATGCCCGCCCATGAAAGCAAGAAACCCCTCCACCACCGCGTTGAAGAAACGCGATGGTCCCCCTCCTCGACAAGCGGGGAGGTGCAGACAGGAACCCGACATGCGCCTGATGAAGCTTTTGACCCTGACCACCATGTTGACGGCTCTGGCCGCCCTTCCGGCCCTGGCCCAGGACGCCGCCGCCGCGCCCGACCCGCTTGCGACGCCGCATTTCGGCGCCTGGGGCATCGATCTCACCGGCATGGACACCTCGATCAAGCCCGGCGACGACTTCTTCGGCTATGTCAACGGCAAGGCCAATGCCCGCATGGACATCCCGGCCGACAAGACCTCCAATGGCGTCAACGAGATCCTCGAAGACCTCAGCGAGAACCGCTCGCGCGCCATCGTCGAGGACCTTGCCGGCAAGACCGGCCTTACCGGCGACGACGCCAAGATCGCCGCGCTCTATAACGCGATGATGGACACCGGCACGGTCGAGAAGCTCGACGCAGCCCCGCTCAAGCCCACGCTCGACGCCATCGCCGCGATCCAGACCCGGGACGACATGGCCGTCTATATGGGCCGGACCTCGCGGGGCTTCGGCTCGGCCGTCTTCCGCACCGGCATCGGAGCCGACGCCAAGGACCCCAGGATCAACACACTCTATGTCAACCAGGGCGGCCTGGGCCTGCCCGACCTCGACTACTATCTGAAGGACGCCTACGCCGACAAGAAGGCCGCCTACGAGTCCTATGTCGCCCAGATGCTGACCATGGCCGGCTATCCCGACGCGGCGAAGAACGCCCACGATGTCGTCGCCTTCGAGACCGAGATCGCCAAGGTCAGCTGGACGCGCATCCAGCGCCGCGACCCGATCGCCACCTACAACCCGATGCAGGAGGCCGACCTCAACACCTATGCGCCCGGGTTCAACTGGCCGCTGTTCTTCAAGGCCGAGGGCGTCGAGAACGCCAGGCAGGTCGTCGTTTCCGAAAACACCGCCTTTCCGAAGATCGCCCAGGTCTTCGCGGCGACCTCACTGGATACTCTCAAGGCGTGGGAGGCCTTCCACACCATCGACCAGGCCGCGCCCTATCTTTCGAAGCGCTTCGTCGACGCCGCCTGGGAGTTCAAGAGTCATAAATTGCGCGGCGCGACCGAACAGCGCCCGCGCTGGAAGCGCGCCATCGGCCTGGTCGAGGGCGACCTCGGCATGGCGCTCGGCCGCGACTATGTCGCGCTTTATTTCCCGCCGGAATCCAAGGCCGAGGTCCAGGGCATTGTCGACAATTTCCGCGCCGCGCTCAAGGCGCGCATTATGAACGTCAGCTGGATGTCCGACGCCACCAAGGCGAAGGCGGTCGAGAAGCTCGGCATGATGAACGCCAAGATCGGCTATCCCGACAAATGGAAGGACTATTCCAAATTCGACGTGAAACCGGGCGACCTCTACGGCAATGTCGAGCGCGCCTCGGCCTTCGACTGGGACTTCGAACTGTCGAAGCTCGACCAGCCGGTCGATCCGCTTGAATGGGACATGACGCCGCAGACGGTCAATGCCTATTACGACCCGTCGAAGAACGAGATCGTCCTGCCGGCCGCCGAGCTGCAGCCGCCCTTCTTCGATCCGCAGGCCGACATGGCGGTCAATTACGGCGGCATCGGCGCCTCGACCATCGGCCACGAAATGACCCACGGCTTCGACGACGAGGGCCGCCACTATGATGGCGATGGCAAGCTGGTCGACTGGTGGACCGACGAGGACAGCGCCCGCTTCGACGCCGAGGCCAAGACATACGCCGCCCAGTTCGACACCTACGAGCCCCTGCCCGGCCTGCACATCAAGGGCGACCAGACGCTGGGCGAGAACATCGCCGACCTCGGCGGGGTGCTGATCGCGCTCGACGCCTATCACCTGGCGCTCGGCGGCAAGGACGCCGGCGTCATAGACGGTTATGACGGCGATCAGAGGCTGCTGATGGGCTATGCCGAAAGCTGGCAGGGCAAGATCCGCGACGACACCGTCAAGATGCTGCTGGTTTCGGACGTGCACAGCCCGTATGCCTTCCGGGTCATCGGCCCGATGCGCGATGTCGACGCCTGGTACAAGGCGTTCAACGTCCAGCCCGGCGACAAGTATTACCTCGCGCCCGAGGACCGCGTCCGCATCTGGTAACCAGGGTCCAGGGAGCCTGGACCCGATACGCTTCGGTGTGAACGCAAGGGTCCAAGGACCCTTGACCCGATACGCGATGGTGTGAACACCCCCCTTACTCCTCCCCGCTTGTCGGGGAGGGGGACCACGAGCCCGGCGCAGGAAGCAGTATTTTCATGAATGGGCGAAGTGGTGGAGGGGTATCTTACTTCCCGCCAGCCCGCCTCAATCGCACGCCGCGCGGGTCAGCCAGGCGATCTCGTCGCTGAGCCGTTGCATCGGCACGGCGATCAGCCGCTCCTCCAGCCCGATCGTGATGATGCCATGCACCGCCGCGAACAGGGTCCGCGCCCGCACGGTGCGTGAGATCGTGTCGAGCTTCGGCCAGATGACGTTGAGTGGCTCGGCGATGTGGCGGAACAGGCGAAGCTGGTCCTGGGCCGCCCATTCGGGTAGCGGCGCATCCAGCCGGACTTCGAAGACCATCCGCCACAGGGCGAGATTGTCGCGCGCGAACTTGAGGTAGGTGTGCGCCACGGCGACCAGGCGCTCGACCGCTTCCTCGCGCGTCGCCATGGGAAGGCGGCCGGTCGCCGCCTCCGCCGCGTCGCCCAATCGCCGCAAGGTCCGCGACGAGATCAGCAGCAGCAGCGCGTCCATGTCGGCGACGATATTATAGAGACCGCCCAGCGCGATGCCGATGTCGGCGGCCAGGTCGCGCGCCTTGAGGCTCATCAGACCGCCGGCGCAGATGCGTTTCTCGGCGGCGTCGATCAGGCTTTCCAGTTGCGTCTGGCGGCGGTCCGCGGTGCTGGCCAGGGTCATGGCGGCGTGTCTCCCAAAATCTTTGAACGACGTTCAAAATAGTTCTTGAACAATGTTCAAATATGCGCTATGCCTGAATTGTGAACGGCGTTCATATCATGAATCGCCCACGTGATAAAGCGTCGTTTACACGCGCTCCATTCCGGGCGCAAACCCTTGGGGGGACTGAGGGGGGAAGAAGGACGAGGAGGGCTCGTGACCCACCCGCTTCGTCCTTCGCTCCCGGTCCTCTCGCCTGAGCCTCATGCCAAAAAGTGCCGTGACACGTCTTCGCACTTTTTGGAAAACATGAGGCGTCCAAAATTTTCGGAGACTTACAATGCGCAAGTTCCTGATCGTCGTCATCGCCGCCTTTGCCGCCGTCGCCGCCTGCGGCATGGCCGTCGCCCATTCAAGCCATCCCGACATGGCCGGCGCTTCCGCCCGCCTGACCGGCGACATGGCCCGGATGCTCGACTACCACCCGACAGATGGCGCCAGCCGGGCCGGCGACATCCGCCACGCCCTCAACCCGACCGCCGTCCAGCCGCGTTAACCCGCCCGCAAATCCAAATCGATCCCTTATGCGTAAACGGTCACATTGTGTTTCAAACCGGGCCGTACGGTTTCTGAGTTCCTATATTGATCTTGCGGCCGATCGTCGCCGCACTTGAAAGGCTGCTCCCATGGCTCCGGCCAAACCCCTGATGTTCACCGGCACGATCGTCATCGCGGCTGCGGTGGCCGTCGCCCTCGTTCTTTTCATCAACGGCATCGTCCCGGCCGAGGAAGTCGCCCTGCGCCTCGACATCATGGCGGCGATCATTGGCGCCGGGCTGACTCTTACCGGCATGGTCCTGTCCGACCTGCGCCAGCTGTTCTGGCAGAACGCGCGCGAAATCGTGCGCAAGGAACACCGCAACTCCGATCCCGAACGCACCGCCTGATTATTCGCTCCTGAAACTTGAAGCCCGACCCGGCCAGACCGGAGCGGGCTTTTTTTGTTTCGTGAAGGTAGGCCGGTTCACGCCCTCCTCGCTATCGCGAAGCGATGGTGAGGAGGGAGCCTCGGTCTTTGCCCCCTTACCAGATTCTCACGCGGTCTTCCGGCTTGAGGTAGTATTTCTCGCCCGGCTGGACGTTGAAGGTCTGGTACCACAGGTCGTTGTTGCGCGTCGCCCCGATCGGCCGGAAGTGGTCTGGCGCGTGGACGTCGGCGGTGACCAGGAACTTCATGAAGTCGTCCTTGTACTTCGACTGCCACACCTGCGCGAAGCCGAGGAAGAAGCGCTGGTCGCCGCTGAAGCCGTCGATGACCTTGTCCGGCTGGCCGTTCAGCGACATGTGGTAGGCATCCGACGCCATCAGCAGGCCGCCGAGATCGGCGATGTTCTCGCCCATGGTCTGGTCGCCCTTGACGTTGACGCCCTCGACCGGCTGATAGGTGTCGTACTGGGCGCCGAGCATCTTGGTCTGGACGGTGAACTTGTCGGAATCATCCTGCGTCCACCAGTCGGTCAGCGCGCCCTTGCCGTCGTAGTGGCGGCCCTGGTCGTCGAAGCCGTGGGTGATCTCGTGGCCGATGACCGCGCCGATGCCGCCATAGTTGACGGCCATGTCGGCGTTCGGATCGAAGAACGGCGCCGACAGGATGGCGGCCGGGAAGACGATCTCGTTACGCGTCGGGATATATTCGGCGTTGACCGTCTGCGGCTCCATGCCCCAGTCGTCCGGATCGATCGGACCGTCGATCTGCGACACGCGGTGCGCCCATTCGAAGGCGCTGGAGCGCTCGATATTGCCATAGATGTCGTCCGGCTTGATGGTCAGGCGGGAATAATCGCGCCAGTGGTCCTGATAGCCGACGCGGACGCCGAACATGCTGAGCTTGGTCAGCGCCTTCTGCTTGGTGCCGTCGCTCATCCAGGTCAGGTTCTCGATGCGGATCTTCATCGCCGCCAGCAGGTTGGCGATCAGGGCCTGCATCTTGGCCTTGGACTCGGCCGGGAAGTAACGGTCGGCATAGGCGTGGCCCAGCGCATCACCCAGATTGTCGTCGGCGGCGCCAACGGCGCGCTTCCACAACGGGCGCTGCTCCTCGACGCCGTAGAGCGTCTTCGAGCGGAAATCGAAGCGGGCATTATAGAAGCGGTCAGACAGGTAGGCCGAGGCCTGGTCGATGGTGTGGAAGGCTTCCCACGCCTTGAGCGTCTCGAGGTCCGCGCCGGCGAAGATGGCGGCGATCTTGGGGAAGGCGGTGTTCTGGGCGACGATGACCTTCTTCGCCTTGGTGACGCCGGCGCCCTTGAAGAAGGCGTTCCAGTCGAAGCCCGGCGCGAAGCCCGGCAGCTCGGAAAGCTTCATCGGGTTATAGGTCTTGGTGTCGTCGCGGCTTTCGGTGCGCGTCCACGACACCTTGGCGATCTCGGTCTCGAGCGCGACGATGTCGTGGGCGTGTCGGGCGGCGTCGGGATAACCGGTCCGCGCCAGCATGTCGGCGACATAGCCTTCATAGGCCTTCAGCTTGTCGGCATAGGTGTCGACCAGGTAATAGTCGCGGTCGGGCAGGCCGAGGCCGCCCTGGCTGGCCTGCAGGGCGTAGAAGCCGGGGTTCTTGGCGTCGTCGCTGACATAGATGCCGAAGAAGGCCGAGCCGAAGCGGCCCGAGGTCTTGCCCATGTAATTGGCCATCTGGCTCTTGGTCGTGATGGCGGCGATGGCGTTCAGTTCCGGCTCCATCGGGGCCATGTCGCGCTGGTTCTTGACGTCGACATTCATCACCGATTTGTACATGTCGGCGATCTTCTGGTCGTCGCCGGTCAGGCCGGTCTGAGACGCCAGGTCGGTGACCAGCACCTTCTCGCGCAGTTCCGACAGGTCGGCCAGCTTGTTGAAGCTGCCGTAGCCCGGCTGGTCGCCCGGAATGGTCATGTTGGCCAGCGCCTTGCCGTTGGCGTACATGAAGAAGTCGTCGCCCGGCTTGATGCTCGTATCCATGCCCGAGACGTCGAAGCCCCAGGTGCCGTAGGACTTGGCCAGGGCCGTCATCTGGTCGGCGTCGGTGCCGCCGGCGGTGGCGTCGAACATCAGGGTGTGGGGCGCATAGGGCTGCGGCACGTCGTGGGTCGTGACCTCGGCGGAGGCATGGGAGACGACGGCAGCCGCAATGGCAAGGGCGGAGGTGAAAAGCGTCAGGCGGCGCATGGTGATCTTTCCGGCGCAAATGGGGGCGCACGGCCGCAAAGACCCCGCCCCGGTTATAAACTGGAAGTCACCATGATACAGATTAACAGTTTTGTATCATGAATTTTTGTTCATCTTGGCGGGATGTGGTTAAAAGGTGGCAATTTTGACTTATGCGTCAAAAATAATGGAACCGCTTTTATGACTGTGACCATTCCGTTGGCGAATTGGCGGCGGATGCGTCCAGATTCCGGGCAAAGAAAAACCCGCCACGGGGGGATAACTCCGGGCGGGCTCTTGCTTGTTTTAACGAGCGTTTCCTCCCCGAAACGCCGGGAACTGACTTCACTCTTCAGGGGAAGTTCCGTTCTCTTGAGCGGTCTTAAAACAGGTTTTCGCCGGGCCTGTCAACAGCATTTTATGACGCCGCGTCAAAATTTTTCCGCCATTTTGCCGCGATCGGCGGCCCGTCCAAAATGTTAGCGATATCACGCCGTTATTTTGACAGCGCTGTCAACGCTCTTCCATGATGGATTTCAAATGGTTGATCGCTTCGGTGCGCGGCAGGGTGATCTGGCCCGGACGATCTTCACGCCACTGTTTATTGTCACTTATTTGCATCGCCATTTCGCGGCCTAGGTCGAGATCTTTGATGGTAACCGTACCATTGGCCAGCTCGTCGCCGCCCAGCATGACCGCGGCCGGGCTCATGCGCCGGTCGGCGTACTTCATCTGCGCCCTCATGCCCGACCGGCCGAGATAGACTTCCGCCGCCATGCCGGCCGCGCGGATGTCGGCGGCGAGGCGGAAATACTCGCCCATGTCGGCATCGGAAAAGTTGATGATGACGATCGGCCCGCGCGCCGCGGCCGTCTTGTCGCCGATCAGGGCCAGGGCCGCCGCCAGGCGCGACACGCCGAACGAGAAACCGGTCGCCGGCACGCGTTCGCCGGTGAAGCGCGCCACCAGGTCGTCATATCGCCCGCCGCCGCCGACGCTGCCCATGCTGACGAGGTTGCCCTTGTCGTCGCGCGTCTCCAGCAGCAGCTCGGCCTCGAACACCGGCCCCGTGTAATATTCCAGCCCGCGCACCACACCCGGATCGAAGATCGCCGCATCCTCGCTGACACCCATGGCGGTGACCGCCGTGTGGATGCGCGAAAGATCCTCGACGCCGGCCTGGCCCTCCGGTGAGTTGGCCAGCACGGCCGCCAGCCGCGTCAGCACCTCTTCCCGCGACGGCATGCCTTGAGAAGCCGCGACGAAATCAAGCACCGGCCCAATCGCCGCCGCCGGCAGGCCCGCGCCCCTGGTGAAGTCGCCGCTCTCATCCTTGCGGCCGGCGCCGAGCAGCAGCTCGACGCCCTTCATGCCGAAGCGGTCGAGCTTGTCGATGGCGCGCAAGGTCCCCAGTTGCTGGCCCGGATCGGTGACGCCAAGGCTCGACAGCAGGCCGTTGAGCAGCTTGCGGTTATTGATGCGGAGGCGCACCGGCACGTCGAGCGCCTTGTAGCCGGCGACGGCCAGGGCGATCATCTCGGCGTCGGCCTCGGGCCGGTCGGAACCGACGATATCGGCGTCGCACTGCATGAATTCGCGCAGGCGCCCCGGCCCCGGCTTCTCGTTGCGCCACACCGGCCCGAAGGCGTAGCGGCGGAACGGCTTGGGCAGGGTTTCCCAGGTCTGCGCCGCGAACCGGGCCAGCGGCGCCGTCAGGTCGTAACGCAGCGCCATCCACTGATCGTCATCATCCTGAAGCGCGAATACGCCGACATTTGGGCGGTCCGAGTCCGGCAGGAACTTGCCCAGCGCATCGGCATATTCAAAGGCCGGCGTCTGCAAGGCTTCGAAGCCGAAATCCTCAAACACCTTCGACACGGTGGTGGTCAGGCGGCGCTCGATGGCGATCTGAGGGCTGCGCTTGTCGGCGAAGCCGCGCGGGCTGCGTGCTTCGGGACGGAAAGGGGTTTCTGGCGTGTCGTTGTCGGTCATGCGCCCGCGCATAGACCATAGAGCGTCCGGCGACAACCGGATTTGCAAGCGGCAAAGGACGTCGGTATTTTGACACCTGTGTCAAAAATTTGTGCGGCAGTCTGTTCATTTCGGTAAAAATTTGGTATATGTATGACAACCGGGCGGCGTCAGCGTTGGCCACATGACCGCGTCGCTGCACCCGGTAACTCCAAGGAGGGCTGAATCATGAGCAAGCGTTCCCACGCGATGGAGAGTTTCTCGCATCTGATGATGGCTTTGGTCGGTGCGGTCGCCATACTCGGCGCGGCGGCCTTCGCCTTTGTCGCCTTCGACGATCATGGCTGCACCAGCGGCGTCAAATGCATGACCGCGGCCGAACAGGCGGCGGTTCATTACTGACGGCAGAGCGCCGTTAAGGCTTTGTTTGGCCGGGCTCTTGCATGATGGCGGGCATCCGTCCCAACCGGAGCGCCCGAATGTTGCTGCGTCCCTGCCTGCTGATCGCCACCTTAAGCCTTGCCCTGCCCGTCCACGCCGCCGATGCGCCGGCGACGAGCGCGATCTCGCATGAGCCGTTCTATGCCGGCATCGTCAGCCGCGCCCGTGACCTGACCGCCGAGAGCGAACGCCTCGGCGCCTTGCCCGATGCCCGCACGGGCAGCGACTTCACAGCCTTTGCCGCCGCCGTCACCGCCCTTTCGGCCGACGACCTGAAGGGCCATTACGACCTGCGTGCGCGCAGGCTCGACAACGACCTGAAATGCATACTGATGGGCGTCTCGCGCGACTTACCCCTCAAGCTCGACGCCATCCGCGCCGCGAAAGCCGGCGACGAACTGAAAGCCGCCTTCGCCGGCATGACCCAGGACCTGAGCGACAATGTCGATGTCATCGTCACGCCGGCGACGACCGATTCCGGCCTCGACTGCGTCGTCGAGTTTGGCAAGGGCGCTTAGGCCGCGTCCAGCGCGATATTGACGCGCCGCCCAAGCGCGGTGGCGATATTGACCAGCGCATCCAGCGAAAACTTGGAAATACGTCCGCGCATGAGATCGTTCATGCGTGGCTGAGTCAGACCACAGTGCGCCCCCGCCTGGCTTTGTGTCCAACCGCTGGCCGAGACGATATCGGCGATCTGCTGCATCAGTTCGGAACGGATGCGCAGGTTGGCGGCCTCCTCAGGCGTGTCGGCCAAGGCGTCCCAAACGCTGGCAAATTCCTCATCGCTACTCATGGCATATCCTTGGCAAGCTGTGCAAAACGAGCCTTGGCGGCGTCGATATCGCGTTTGGCGGTCGCCTGCGTCTTTTTTTGAAAAGCATGCAGGACGTAAATCTTGTCGGCCAGCCGGGCCGTGTAAATCACCCGAAAAGCGCCGCTGTCGTCGCGGATGCGGATTTCCTCCACGCCCTTGCCGACCGACGGCATCGGTTTGAAGTCGTCCGGCTGCAATCCATTTTGCAGGCGATGCAGTTGGTAGCCGGCGTCCTGACGGGCGTCATCAGGAAATTCCCGCAACCGCTTGAGCGAGTCGCCAATGAAGCCGACAGGTTTCATGTCGCGATTATATCAAATCTGATATAATTTGTCAATGTCCACTTTTCAGCAACTTCACCAGGTCGCCGGTGTTCAGCATCTGCGGCAGGATGACCGGCGCGGCGTTGTTGCGGCCGTAATAGACGTAGAGCGGCACGCCCGACCGGCCGTAAAGCCTGAGGTAATTGGCGATGTCGGCGTCGCGGTTGGTCCAGTCGCCGACCATGTAGACCGTGCCGCTGGCCTTCAGCGCCTCGGCGAAAGCGGGCCGGGTCAGGACCAGCCTCTCATTGACCTTGCAGGTGACACACCACGCCGCCGTCAGGTCGACCAGCACCGGCTGGCCCTGTTCGCGCAAGGCGGCCAGGGTCCCGGTGCTGAAATCCCTGTGCGGCAGCAGGCCCGACGGCATCGACTGCATCTTCGTCGCCGGCGGCTGAATGGCGGCGATCAGGACCAGAACGACGCCGGCCGCCAGCACGGCGGGCTTGACGAAAGGCCGGCCGAGCCAGGACTGGCGCAGGGCCGGCAGGTCAAGCAGCGGCGGTTGCCGGGTGATGATCAGGCCGGCGGCGATCAGGACCAGCGCCAGCACCAGCAGGACGAGGCCGCCTGGCTGGACCTGCTGGGCGAACACCCACACCAGCCACAGGGCGGCGAGGTACATCAGCACGCTGAGGCCGTGCTTGAGCCGGTCCATCCACAGGCCGGGCTTCGGCAGGCGGCCGGCCGCGGCCGGCGCCAGGGTGATCAGGAAGGTCAGGGCGACGAACGGCAGGGCGAAGCCGACACCGAGGCTGAGGAAGATAAAGAACGAGGCCGGCCCGCCCTGCGCCAGGGCGACGCCGATGGCGGTGGCCATGAACGGGGCGGTGCAGGGCGCCGCGACGACGACGGCCAGCACGCCGGTCATGAAGGCCTGCGCCAGCGGACGGTGCCGGGCGAGGAGGCCTCCACCCAGGCCTTGCAGCGACGCGCCGATCTCGAACACGCCGGACATGTTGAGCGCGACCAGCAGCATGACGAGCGCCAGGCCGGCGGTGACCAGCGGCGACTGCAGCTGGAAGCCCCAGCCAAGCGCCGCGCCCGCCCCTTGCGCCAGTTGCAGCACCAGCGCCAGGGCGACGAAGCTGACCACCGCCCCCGCGCCATAGACAAGGGCTTCGGTCCGGGCCGCCCGTGTATCGTGACCGGCGCGCGACAGGCTGAGCAGCTTCATCGACAGCACCGGGAAGACGCAGGGCATCAGGTTGAGGATCAGCCCGCCGATAAAGGCCAGCAGCATGGCGATCATGATGCCGCCGAACGAGGTGTCCGTGGCGGCCGGCGCCGAACCCAGGCCATGCACGCCGGCGGCCAGCGGTCCGCGGCTGAGCGCGATATGGTAACTGCGCCCGTCACCCATGCGCAACACGCCGGTCAGCAGGCCGTCCGGCAGCGTCTCGTCGGCGGCCTTGACGCGAAGGGTGAAGCCCGACGGACCGAGGTCGAGGACCTGCGGATCGCCGGGCGCGAACATCTCTTCCTGTTCCGGGAAAAAATAGGCGCCCTGGGGATAATTGAGCGCGTCCCTGACCTTGTCGGACGGAAAGCCGAGCTCGACGTGGCCGTTGCTGATGTCGGCCGTGGCCTGGACCAGCGGCAGGGCGGCCGGCAGGGCGGCGA
This sequence comes from uncultured Caulobacteraceae bacterium, assembly GCA_964474575.1. Taxonomy (GTDB): domain Bacteria; phylum Pseudomonadota; class Alphaproteobacteria; order Caulobacterales; family Caulobacteraceae; genus Asticcacaulis. The sequence goes on from CAYYTA010000068.1 coordinate 32,510, forward strand.
CGGCCTTGGCGGCCGTGGCGGCATCAGGTCCCGGCTGCGGCGGCCCGATCTTCAGCGTCGTTCCTACATCGAGACTTTCGGGGATGCAGACGTCCTTGCAGACCAGGAAGTCGACGTGCGCCTTGACCGGAAGGGTCTCGCCCGCGCCGAAGGTCGAGGCGTTGTGCACGGCGATCACCACCAGGGTGCGCTCGTCATAACCGTAGCTTGTGAGGCCCAGCGTCGGCAGGATCTTCGGTGTCGGCCAGCGCGTGTCGGTGACCGTCATGCCGTCGGGCAGGTTCCAGGTGAACTTGGCGGCGAGGCCGGCGTCGCCGGGATTGGTCCAGTAGGTGTGCCAGCCCGGCGTGGCGGTATAGTCGAGCACCAGCTGGACATCGCCGCCGGGCGCCACGGACGAGGCGGCGATCAGGCGCGCCTTGATATGAGGTGACGCCCCGTCCTGCGCCATGGCCGGCGCGGTGAACGCCAGCAGGGCCGCGATCAAAAGCAGAAAACGGGAAACCACGGACTGCACCTGCCAAGCGCAATCCAACAAAGTGTGCAGCACTTTTTGGATAAATTGCGCAACCAAAATAAAAATCTGTAACGGTGGCTGTTGTGGCGCGGCGGCGGCGGGCGGGCAAGGAGAATCTTGCGCCGAAGCCCGCGGCCGATCATCACATTTTGCCCGGTTTACAGCGCCGTCGCCTTGCGACAGGATGCCGGCCCTTCCCGCGCCTCATGCCAAAAAGCGCCGCATCGCGCCTTCGCACGTTTTGGACAACATGAGGCGTCACAAAATGCCTGGAGCAAGCATGGCCAGCCCCGATCCCTTCTATCAGCGTTCCGAAGCCTTCGTCACCTTCGCCAACAGCTTCCTGCACAAGGCGCGCGACATGGAGGTCGCGGCGTCGGCGGCCCATGCCGCCGCGCGCTATTCGGCCTGGGCCATCGCCAACGCGTCGGCCAGCGCCGACGAGGTCAGGGCGAAGAAGGACGAGGCCATCGGCAAGTTCCTCAACGGCTATCGCCTGTTCCTGGAGCAGAATTTCGAGGACTACATCGCCCATTTCGACCAGTACTATCCCGGCCGCGCCGCCAACAGCAACACGCCGGAAGGGTGACAAACCTCTCCTCCCCCGCTGCTGCGCGTGGGAGGAGAAAAGGGTCAGCTCTTGGGCTTGCGCACCGGCAGGCCCTGGCTGGTCACGGCATGGTAGATGATCATGAAGATGAACAGGGCGATGGCCAGCCACGGGCTGACGAACCAGCCGAGAAGCGCGGCCAGGGCGTAGGACGCCACGCCGACCAGAGGCCGGCTGATCTGGGCGGCGAACAGGCCCTCGGGCGCTTCCGGCTTCACCAATTCGGGATGCCGGGCGAGATAGGGAAAGATCGGAATCCACGCCGCCGACATCAGGCCGCAGATGATGGCGTAAAGCACGACCGCTGCCCGCTCATTGACCATGTCGCCGGCCCGGAAGGCGTCGGCCATGACCACCGCCGGGAACGGGATCAGCACCGTGGCGCCCAAACCCAGCAGGTTGAGGTAGTTGAGCGTCAGGTCGACCTTGGCCAGGCAGCGGTAGATGGCGTGATGGTTGAGCCAGATGATGCCGGCGTAGCAGAAGGCCATGACGTAGGCGACATAGGCCGGCCACGCCTTGATCAGGTCGGCGGCCAGCTCGCCCGGCGCAGGGCTGGGGCGGTGGATTTCCAGTACCAGCAGGGTCAGGGTGATGGCGAAGACGCCGTCGCTCAGGGCTTCGCTGCGGTGGCAGCTGTCGAGATGTCGCGCTGTGTCGGCCATGATCCGCCCTCGTTCCGGCGGGAAACATAACGGCGTTCGCAAGGGGATGGCAAGTATGGGGGACGGGTCTTGCATTTCACGCTAAATTGTGTATATAATTACACATAAAGCGGTCGTGGCATGGAACGTAACAGCAGGCAAATCATCCGGCGGCTTGAGGCGGAAGGCTGGAAACTCATGTCGGTCAAGGGATCGCACCACAAGTTCCGGAAGGGCGAGCGGGTGGTTATTGTGCCGCACTCGAAGAAGGATTTGCCCGCCGGAACCGCTCGGAATATCGCCAAGATGGCGGGATGGATTTCATGAAGACCTATCTGGCTCTGGTCCACAAGGACCCTGACAGCGCGTACGGCGTGTCCTTTCCCGATCTTCCGGGCTGCTTTTCGGCGGCGGATGACTATGCCGACATCGTCGCCAATGCCGCCGAGGCGCTCGACCTGTGGTTCGAGGATATGCCGGAAGTGCCGCCGCGCGATGTCGGCGATATCCGCAACGAAGTAGCCAATGACCTGCGCGACGGCGCCTTCCTGATCGCCGTGCCCTATATCCGGCGGATGACCCGGCAGCGGCGGGTGAATATCAGCGTCGATACGGGCACGCTGGACGCCATCGACCAGGCGGCCGAGGCGCTCAAGCTGACGCGCTCGGCTTTCATTGCCCTGGCCGCCGCCAACGAAATTCGTGGCGTGCGCAGGGACTAAAGGTCGAGGTTCAGTTTCCTGGCCAGCGACAGGACCTCGTTGCGCAAGCTGCCGTTCGACGACGACATCAGCTTGAGGATCGACCGGGCGGCTATGTCGCGGTCGAGGCTGAGGATCATGCGCTTGACCTGGCCCAGGCCCGCCGGCGGCATCGACAGGCGAGTGAAGCCAAGCGCGATCAGAACGAACGCTTCCAGCGGCCTACCGGCGATCTCGCCGCAGACAGAGACCGGCGTGCCGGAGTCTTCCGCCGCCTGCTGGATCGCCGCCAGCGCCCGCAGCAGCGGCGGCGACAGCGGGTCGTAGCGTTCGTTCATCTTCGGATTGGTGCGGTCGGCGGCGAAAAGATACTGCGTCAGGTCGTTGGTGCCGACGCTGGCGAAATCGACCAGGGGCAGGAGTGCGTCGAGGTGCCACAGCAGCGACGGGCATTCGATCATCGCGCCGACGCGCAGCTGCGACGGCAGGGGCCGGCCGCGCCGCCTGGCCCACGACATCTCGATGTCGACCAGCTCGCGCGCCTGGCGGAACTCGTCGATCGAGGCGACCATCGGGAACATGATGCGCAGCTCCCGTCCCCGCGCCGCGATCAGCAGGGCGCGCAGCTGCATGCGCAGCAGGGCCGGCCGGTCGAGGCCCATGCGGATGGCGCGCCAGCCGAGCGCCGGGTTCTCCTCGCGCTCCATTTCCATGTAGGGCAGGATCTTGTCGCCGCCCAAATCGAGCGTGCGGAAGGTGACCGGCCGGTCGCCGGCGCCGTCCATGATGCGCTCGTAAAGTTCGACCTGGCGGTTGAGGCGCGGCAGGTCCTCCGACACCATGAACTGGAACTCGGTGCGGAACAGGCCGATGCCCTCCGCGCCGGTCTCGTTCATGATGTCGATGTCGAATTCGAGCCCCGCGTTCATCAGCAGGGTGACGCGCGCGCCGTCCCGGGTGACCGCCGGCTGGTCCTTGATCTTCGAGAACTCGGCGCGGCGCAGGGCGCGGATATCCATGCGCGACAGGGCGGCGGTGGTGATATCCGGGCGCGGGCGCAGGAAGGCTTCGCCGGTTTCGCCGTCGATGATGACCGGGTCGCCCTGGTTGACCTTGTCGCGAAGGCTTTGCAGCCGGCCGACGCAGGGAATCTGCAGGGCGCGGGCGACGATGGCGGCGTGAGCCGAGGACGAACCTTCCTCCAGCAGAATGCCCTTGAGCCTGGTCCGGTCGTATTCGAGCAGGTCGGCGGGGCCGAGGTCGCGCGCGACCAGTATGGCGTCGTCGGGGATGGCGCGGCTCAGGGTGTTCCTGCCCGCCAGCACGCGCAGCAGCCGGTTGGCCAGATCTTCGAGGTCGTGCAGGCGCTCGCGCAGATAGGCGTCGCGGGCGGTGTTCAGTCGGGCGCGCTGTTCGTTGCGCACGCGCTCGACGGCGGCCTCGGCGGTCAGACCGTTGCGCACGGCGTCGGTCAGGTTGCGGACCCAGCCGCGGTCGTGGGCGAACATGCGGTAGGTTTCAAGGACGTCGAAGGTCGGGCCGGCCAGGCCGTGCTGGCCTTCGAACATCTCGTCGATCTGTTCGCGCAGGCGCTCGATGGCGTGAAGCAGGCGGCGTTCCTCGGCCGCCGCGTCGTCGCTGAGCAGGTGTTCCGGCGTCACCGGCACCTCGTGCAGCACCACGGTGCCGAGCGCCAGCCCGTCGGCGAAGATCGAGCCCTTCAGCCGTTCCGGCTTGGTCGGCGACAGCTCGATGTCCTTGAGCGCCTCGCTGCCGACCAGCTCGCCGGCGGTGACGATCTCCGCCAGCACCATGGCGATGATCTGCAGGTCCTCGACCTCGTCGTCCTCATAGCGGCGCGCCGCCTTGTTCTGCACCACCAGCACGCCGATGGTGCGCCCGCCGCGCAGCAGCGGCACGCCGAGGAACGAACGATACGGGTCTTCGCCGGTCTCCGGGCGGTAGGAGAAGGACGGGTGATCGGGCGCGTCCATCAGGTTGAGCGGCGCGCCGGCGCGGGCGACCTCGCCGACCAGGCCTTCCGACAGCCGCATCCGCGTCTTGTGGACGGCGTCGGCGTTGAGGCCCTCGGTGGCGAACAGTTCCAGCTCTTCCGAAGTACGGCGCAGATAGATCGAACAGACTTCGGCGATCATCGAATTGGCGATGATGCGCACCACGGTGTCGAGGCGCTGCTGGGCTGGCTGCGCCTCCTCCATCGTCTCGCGGATCTGCCGTAGCAGGCCGCGCTGGCCGCGTATGGCGCCGGGTTTCACCTGTCCGTCCCCTTCCGTTGTGTACGCCGGAGTTTGCTCGGCTTTCGCCGGGCTGTCTAGCGGCCGCGCCTTCGCGCCGGCAAGTCACGAAAGGGTTATAATCACAATGATTTAACAGTTGGATACATTATTAGAGCTCAGGCGCCGCATGGCTCCTCGCTGCGCTCGGGCGGCCCGTCGGCCTTGCCTCGCGCCAAAGCGCTCGGAGTAGCCGCTGAAGCGCTGACGGGGGGTATCCGAAGAGCCCGGCTGTCTTTACGCCGCCCGAAGCGCGCTAACGAAGTCGGCGACGCCGGCCTGGAGGTCGCCGGCCTGGGCCGACAGCTGGCCCGACAGCGCCATCAGCTGGGCCGAGGCCGCGCCGGTCGATTCGGCCGCCCGGCCGACGCCGTAGATGTTCTCGGTCACCTGGCCCGTGCCGTCGGCGGCGCGGGCGGCATTGCCGGCGATTTCCTCGGTCGCCGCGCCCTGCTGCTCGACGGCGGCGGCGATGGCGGTGGAGATGGAGCGGACGTTTTCGACCGTGCCGACGATCTTTTCGATCGAGGCAACGGTGCGCTGGGTGGCGTTCTGGATCTCGGAGACCTTCTCGCCGATGTCGTGGGTGGCGCGCGCCGTCTGGTTGGCCAGGGCCTTGACCTCGGAGGCGACGACGGCGAAGCCCTTGCCGGCTTCGCCCGCGCGCGCCGCTTCGATCGTGGCGTTGAGCGCCAGCAGGTTGGTCTGGGCGGCGACGTCGTTGATCAGCTTGACGACCTCGCCGATCCTGGCGGCCGCCTCGCTGAGGGCTCGGATGTCGGCGGAGGTGGCGGCGGCTTCGTTGGCGGCCTCGCTGGTCACCAGGGTGGCCGCGCCGACCTGGTGGGCGATGTCGCGGATCGAGGCGGTCATTTCCTCGGTCGCGGCGGCGGCGGTGTGGACATTGGCCGAGGCCTCTTCGGCGGCGCCCGAGACGACCTGGGCCTGGCGGCTGGTTTCCTCGGCGGTGGCCGACAGGCTCTGCGCGGCTTCAGAGACCTCGCCCGACGACCGGACAAAGGCTTCGGCAAGCGCCACCATCTTGCCCTGGAAGGCTTCGACGACGCGCCGCTCGCGTTGCAGGCGGGCGAGGTCGGCGGCCTTGGCCTCGTCGGCGGCGGCGCGCAGGGTGGCGGCTTCTGACAGATTGCCGCGGAAGACCTCGAGAGCGCGGGCAATGTCGCCGACCTCGTTGGCCGTAGCGGTATGGGGCACGGTGACCTTGAAGTCGCCACGCGCCAGGGCGGCGATGGCCGAAACGATGCGGCCGAGCGGGCGCGACACCACGAACTGGCCCACCAGCAGCGAGGTCAGGGCCAGGCCCAGGACGACCAGCGCGCTCAGGACGATGACCGTCGACAGGACGCTGAAATGGCGTTCGTTGGTCGCGTTGACGCCTTCGCCATCCTTGAGGTTGAGGGCGATCAGCTTGTCGATGCTGTCGTTGAGCGGGGTATAGACCTGGTCCATCTGGCCGGTGAACAGGGTGCGGGCGCCGTCGGCGTCGCCGCCGTGCACGGTCGAAATCAGCTGCTTGTCGAGATCGGCGTAGGAATCGAGGCCGCCTTTCAGGCTCAGCCATTCGGCGCGCTCGGCGTCGCCCTGGCCCGCCGGCGGCAGGCTGGCCTCGTATTTGGCGCGCCAGTCCTGGAGTCGCGTCTCGGCGCCGGCGATGTCGCGGGCGGCGCGGTCGAGGCCCGATTGTGATGGATCGGCCAGCACCTCGCCCTCGGCGATGCGCAGGTCGGCGAGCGCCACGTTGAGCTCTTCGGCTTCCTGGACGCCGGGAATGATGTCGTCGTTGAACTGACGCGCGCCGGCGTTCATCGTCCGGAGGCCGTAGATGGCCAGACCACCGGACAGGGCGGTCGCGGCCAGGATGGCGATGGCGGTGGCGACGAGGGTCGTCTTGATCGAAAGCTTCATGGTCCGGCGGGGGCTGCGAGGGATTCGCGGGCCAGTATCCGGCACAAATGTTAAGGTCGGCTAAAGGTAGCTTTTCATGACGCACCTTTTGCCGTTAACCATCGATGCTTCTGTTTTTCGGGAACAATTGCGCGAGGCTTCGCCGGTTCGGCGGCCGGTTTTTGCAAGGCTTTGCAAGGTAGATATTAACCGCGGCCGGGTGTTGGGCCCCTTCCGTCATCTTCGGCCTGCGGCCCCGATGCCACTTTCCTCGGAACGAAGGTTCCATCGCAAGCGATAGGGAGGAGGGAGCATTGGCGGCAACGATCGGACTCCCTCCTCCCTGCCGCGAAGCGGTGGGGAGGTGGCGCGAAGCGCCGGAGGGGTCGTCTACCCGCTGGCGTGGCGGCGGTAGTCGCCGGCCCTGGCCTTTTTCCGCGCCAGGGCCTCGGCCATGCGCCGCATTTGACGGTTCAGGACCGGCGGCGCTTCCGTTTCGGATTCCGGTTCGGCAGGGGCCTTGGCAGGGGCCTTGGCGGCGGCTTTGGGCTGCGCCTTGATCTCGATCGGGGCCTCTTCCTTGTGGAGCAGGTCGAGCGCCTTCTTGACGGCGATCAGGGCCCGGGCGGCCTTGAGGATATCGCCATAGGTCTCGGGCATGGCCTGCGCATCGAGGGCGTTCAGCAGGCGTTCGCCATGGGCGCGGAGACGGTCGTCATGGGTGGGGTGCGTGTTTTCCATGGCGACAAGCCTGCCACGGTTTTGGAGGGCGGGGATAAGTTGGCTGAAGAAAGCAGGAAACCCCACCACCATGCCCATGAAGTATGGGCGCGGTGGCGGGTTCTGGCTTGCTTATGGCGGGGATAAGTTATGCGCCGGAAAGGACCCCTCCGTCATTTTCGCAAGCGAAAAGCCACCTCCCCATGCCTGGCGGCATAGGGAGGACGGAGAATAAGCGTCGGCAAGGGCGACACACTCTTTGCACGCCTAAGCAGGTACGCCGATATCCGGGCCGGCATGGTGTGGCGAAATGCGTCAGCTTTCGAGCACCCGCCGCGACGTGTACTTGAGTACACGAGCAAGGGCGCGCAGAAAGATGGCGCGTTTGCAGCCCACCAGGACGAGACCGGATCAGACCCCGATCTTGTCGAGGTCGTAGGCCGCATGAAGCGCCCGCACGGCCAGTTCGGTATAGGCTTCGTCGATCAGCACCGAAACCTTGATTTCCGACGTCGAGATGACCTGGATGTTGATGCCTTTTTCCGACAGGGCGCGGAACATGGTCTGGGCGACGCCGGTGTGCGAGCGCATGCCGACGCCGACGATCGACACCTTGGACACGTTCTCGTCGACGCGCAGTTCGTCATAGCCGAGCTCGGCCTTCAGCGTCTCCATCAGTTCCCGGGCCAGCTTGGCGTCGCGCTTGCCGACGGTGAACAACTGGTTGACCACTTCGCCGTTGCGCGCGTCCGACTGGACGATCATGTCGACATTGACGTTGGCGTCGGCGAGCCGGCCGAAGATCAGTGCCGAGACGCCGACCTTGTTCGGCACGCCCAGCATGGTGATCTTGGCTTCGTCGCGGCTGTAGGCGACCCCCGAAACGATATGCTTTTCCACGATTTCTTCCTCGTCGCACACGGTGGTGCCCTGATGTTCGTTTTCGCCGGGTTCCAGGAAACTGGAAAGGACGCGCACCGGCATGCGATAGGCCATGGCCAGCTCCACCGAGCGCGTCTGCAGCACCTTGGCGCCAAGCGACGCCATTTCCAGCATTTCCTCGAACGAGATCTTCTCCAGCCGGCTGGCCTTGCTCTCGATGCGCGGGTCGGTGGTGTAGACGCCGTCGACGTCGGTATAGATGTCGCAGCGGATGGCCTCGGCCGCCACCGCCACCGCCACCGCCGAGGTGTCGGAACCGCCGCGGCCCAGCGTCGTCAGGCGCCTGAGGCCATTGGCGTCCTCGGTCACGCCCTGGAAGCCCGGCACGACGACGATCTCGCCGCCGTCCATGGCCCTGACCAGATTTTCCGGCGGAATGTCGGCGATGCGCGCCTTGCCGTGGACCTCGGTGGTCAGGATCGGCACCTGCCAGCCCAGCATCGAGCGCGAACGGTAGCCCATGTTGCGCAGGGTCATGGCCAGAAGGCCGGCGGTGACCTGCTCGCCCGAGGCGACGACCACGTCGTATTCGTCGTCGGAGCCGGCGCCGTCATTGCCGGCGGCCACGCCGGTCGGGCGGCCGGCGCCGTCGGTCCAGGCGACCAGCTCATTGGTCTTGCCGGCCATGGCCGACACGACCACGGCGACCTTGTGGCCGGCTTCGACCTCCGCCGCCACCAGGCGCGCCGCTCGGCGGATGCGTTCGAGGTCGGCCATCGAAGTTCCGCCGAACTTCATTACCAGGCGCGTCATTTCGTCACTTTCTTTCGCGGGCTGCGTGCCCTAGACTTTGAGCGGCCTTACTAACGGCGAAGGCTTTATTTCGCAAGTCTTGGATTGAAGAGAATTCCATGTCGGAAGCCGCCGAAAACCTAAACATTCCAGAGCTCAGTCGCCGCATGGCTCGCGCAAACATGCGCGACGGGCGGTCGCCCTTGCCAAATCCGGGCAAGCCCGAATTTGGAGACTATTGTAATGACTGACGCTTCGGCCATCGAAACGGCTGCTGGCCCCAGCATCGACCCGGCCGAGGTGGCGCAGTTCTCCGCCCTGGCGCACAAATGGTGGGACACCAAAGGCGAGTTCGCGCCGCTGCACCGCTTCAACCCGACGCGCGTCGGTTTCATTCGTGACACCTGCGTGGCGGCGTTCGAGCGCGACGAAAAGGCGCGGCGGGCGTTCACCGGCCTGCGTTTGCTCGATGTCGGCTGCGGCGGCGGCATCCTGAGTGAACCCATGTGCCGCATGGGTTTCAATGCCACCGGCCTCGACGCTTCGGCCGAGAATATCGGCACGGCCAGGGCGCACGCCGGGATGGCGGGCCTCGATATCCGCTATCTCAACCAGACCGTGGAACAACTCGCCGAAGGCGGTGAGGTGCTCTACGACGTGGTGCTGTGCATGGAGGTGATCGAGCACGTCGCCGATCCGGAAGGCTTCCTGCGCACCTGCGCGTCCCTGGTCAGGCCGGGCGGTCTGCTGTTCCTGGCCACGCTCAACCGGACGTTCAAATCGAAGGTCCTGGCCATCGGCGTGGCGGAATATGTGCTGAAATGGGTGCCGCAGGGCACGCACGACTGGGACAAATTCCTGTCGCCGGCGGAGATCCGCAACATGCTCGACGGCACGCCTCTGGTGTTCGACCCGGCGGTCGGGGTGTCGCTCAATCCGCTCAGCGGCCAGTGGGAACTGTCGGACGACACCGACGTCAACTACATGATGGTCGGAAGGAATCCCGGCGAATAAGGACCCCTCCGGCGTCGGCCCCTCCCACCATCTTCGCTGCGCTCGATGGTCCCCCCTCCCCGTAAACGGGGCGGGAGGGCGCCACCTCCCCATCGCAAGCGATAGGGAGGAGGGTGCATCGGCGTCGACGATCGAACTCCCTCCTCCCTGTGCCGAAGGCATAGGAGGTGGCGCGAAGCGCCGGGGGGTCCGTCTTGCTTTCTCATCCCGCGCCGCCTAAATGCCCGTCATGACCACGACCCTCGTCAAGGCCTGGACCGGCGCCAGCGCGCGCCTCAAGGCCGCCTTCATCGATTCGCCCGCCATCGACGCCCGCCTTCTGCTCGAAGCGGCCACGGGCGCCACACGCAGCGACATCCTGACCGATCCCTACCGCGAGATCAGCGATGAACAGGAAGCGACCCTGAACGGCTACCTCGCCCGGCGCGAGAAGCGCGAGCCGGTGGCGCGCATCCTCGGCCGCAAGGGCTTCTGGAAGCTGCTGCTCAATCTCTCCGACCACGTGCTGGTGCCGCGGCCCGAAACCGAGTGCATCGTCGACATGATCTTGAAGGCGACCGAGGCCTCGCAGGCCTTTAGCCTGGCCGATCTCGGCGTCGGTTCGGGCGCGATCCTGCTGTCGGTCCTGGCCGAGCGCCCGGCGGCCCGGGGCGTCGGCACCGACATTTCCGAAGACGCCCTGGCCGTGGCGCGCGACAATGCCGCCGGCCTCGGCCTGGCCGGCCGCGCCGCCTTCCTGCGCACGTCGTGGGGCGACGGCCTGGCCGGCGAAAGCTTCGATTTCGTCGCCTCGAACCCGCCCTATATCCGCTCGGAGGTGATTCCCACCCTTGATCCGGAGGTCAGGAATCACGATCCGCACCTGGCGCTCGATGGCGGCGCGACGGGTCTGGATGCCTACGAAGCCCTGGCGCCGGAGATTTTTCGCCTTCTCAAACCGGGCGGAACGGCGTGGCTGGAGATCGGCTTCGACCAGTCGGCAGACGTTGAATCCCTTATGAAAAAGGCCGGTTTCGCGGGCATCGAAACCTTCCTCGACCTGTCCAACCTGCCGCGCGTGGTGGTTGGACGCAAACCATTTTAGGGGTCGCAGTTTTTAACGAAAAAGTGCTGACACTTTTTCTAAACGTGCTTCGACAAAAAAGCTCTTGGAATTTTACGCGGGAAGCGCTACCTATGCTGCGTCTCTCGCAAAATTGACCGCCTCAGCGCCTGCACAGCAGGACCGGTTGCGTGTCGCGCGCGGGACCGGCGAAAGCGCGAAACGAACATGGGTCCGGAAGTCGGCCCGCGCACTTTCTTGAAACAGCCGCATCGTCAGGGTCCAGCCGCCGTCAAGCGTATCGAACGCGGCCACCTGTGACAGATTTAACCGCCAGAGCCATCGTCCGGACCTCGTTTCCGGGCAGAATGTCATGAAGAGAAGTAGCTCAAGATCATGAAAGATTTCAGGGGCATGAAACGGCAACGCAGCCGTAACCGCAAACCCTCGGGCAACCAGAACAACCCCAACCGCGCCTACGAATCGAACGGCCCGGAAGGGACCAAGGTGCGCGGCAACGCCCAGACCATCTACGAAAAGTACCAGCAGCTGGCCCGCGACGCCAACTCGTCCGGCGACCGCGTGCTGGCCGAGAATCACCTGCAGCACGCCGAGCACTATTTCCGCATGCTGCGCCAGATGCAGCCGCAGCGGCCGGTGTCGGAATATCTGCAGCGCGACCCGTTTTCCAATGCTTTCGACGTCGACTATGACGAGGAGACGGAAACCGAGGGCGCAGACGCCGAGGCCGAGGCCCAGGGCGGCGAGGAACAGCCGGGCGATGACCAGCCGCGCTACGACAACCGCGACCGCAACGGCGGCGACCGGGATCGCAATCGTGACCGGGATCGCAATCGTGACAACCGCGAATTCCGCAACAATAACAATGGCAATGGCCAGCCGCGCTTCGACAATCGCGACCGCAACAACGGCGAGCGCAATAACAACGGCAATGGCCAGCCGCGCTTCGACAACAACAACGGCAACCGCGAGGACGGCGAGTTCGAGGGCGGCCGCCGCGAGACCCGCCGCGAGCGTTACGAGCGCCGCCGCCAGCAGCGCCTGTCCGATCAGGAGCAGAACCTGAGCCCTGTCGCCCAACCGGCGGCGCCGTCCTTCATCGCTTCGACCGAGCCGCTGGCCCCGCGTCCGCTGGCCGAGGCCGCTCCCAGCGAGCAGCCGGTCATCCGCGAGCGCCCGCCGCGCGCGGAACGTGCGCCTGTCGAGGCCAATGGCAATGATTCCGATCACCTGCCGGCCTTCATCCGCAAGCCCGCGCCCATCGAAGCCGCGCCCGCGCCGGCCGCCGGGGAAGAAACCGCCAAGCCGAAGCGTGGCCGTCCGAAGCGCAAGGCCGAGGACGTCGGCGCCGCCGAGGAAGCCTGAAACAAAAAGCCTCCGGTTTTCCGGGGGCTTTTTTCTTGAGCGGACATCGTTCAGGCGATGGCCCTTCCTTGACGGCGCGCGCCGTGGCATGACGGTGTCATGTGGCCTTTCAAACGCGAACCGTTTCTGCCTGAAGATACGATGCGCTGGCACGTCGATATCGCCGCCTGGTATCTTCGCCATTATGGCCGTCAGCCCATCGTCACCCGATCGCGGCTTATCCTGCCGGGCCCGCATTGTTACAGGCTCGATGCTGCCCCGGGCGACGCGTTGGCGCGCGAGGTTTATGACCAGACCCAGGCCCTGGCGCATCTCGACGCTGTGCGCATCCGCCCGCCGGTCTTTGCCGACACGAGCGACGCCTATCGCATGGTCGTCGTTTCGGCGCGAAGACTGGCGCGCGCGGTGGTCGCTTCAGCGCCGGAACGTCCGCCGGTCGAGCGCAGCGATATCCCCGGGGCGATTGACGTGGTGGCGTGCATGATGGGCTTCGGCGTGTTCCTCGCCAACCACGCCATTATCGACACCTACGGTTATGGCAGCCGGGGCAAACTGAGACTGAGCTCCGTGCGCGATCCGGACTGCATGCTGGGCGAAGACGAACTGGTCTTCGGTATCGCGCTGTTCCTGACCTTTCGCGGCCTGAAACCGGCCGGCGCCTACGACTACCTCGAAAAGCACCTGAACGAACGGCTTGGCCAGGCCCTGCGCGATGCGGCAGCCTTTGGCGACGAGCTCAAGGCCACCGCCGGTTAGAAGGTCCTGCTGCCCAAGTCAGCGCGCCAGCCAGCCGCCGTCTACCGGGATGATCGCGCCGTTGACATAGTCCGACGCCTTCGACGCCAGGAACACCGCCGTGCCGGCGAGGTCGGCCGGAACGCCCCACCGCCCGGCCGGGATGCGGTCCAGGATGGCCTTCGACCGGTCTTCGTCGGCGCGCAATTGCGCCGTGTTGTCGGTCGCCATGTAGCCCGGCGCGATGGCGTTGCAGTTGACGCCCTTGTCGGCCCATTCGTTGGCCAGCAGCCGGGTGATGCCGGCGATGCCCGACTTCGACGCCGTATAGCTCGGCACGCGGATGCCGCCCTGGAAGCTGAGCATCGAGGCGATGTTGATGATCTTGCCCTTGCCTTGGCCGATCATGTGCTTGCCGGCGGCCTGGGCCATGAAGAAGGCGCCCTTGATGTTGACGTTCATGACGTCGTCCCAGTCCTTCTCGGAGAAGTTGACGGCGTCCTCGCGGCGGATCAGGCCGGCATTGTTGACCAGGATATCGACCGCGCCCAAAGCCGATACGGCCTCGGCCATGATGCGTTCGACCGGCTCGATGGTCATCAGGTTGGCTTCGATGTTGAGAAAGCGGCGGCCCAGAGCTTCCACCCGCCGGCCGGTGTCCTCGGCCGGCAGGATGCCCGCCGTGGCCACGTCGGCGCCGGCTTCAGCCAGCGCCAGGGCGATCCCCTGGCCCAGGCCGGTATTGCCGCCGGTGACCAGCGCCACCTTGCCGGTGAGATCGAAAGCGGAGAGGTTGGCGGCGGCCGCCTTGGTCTTGACCTGGATGTTCATGGCGTCCCCTTACGCGAGAGCCTCATGCCAAAAAGTGGTCGCCACTTTTTGGATAAACATGAGGCGTTATAAATCAGTTGGCCTGGAATGACCTTGGTCATTTCAGGCCAACTGGCAGATGTCGAGCACCTTCATGTCGGTATAGTCGAGGTTTTCCCCGCCCATGGCCCAGATGAAGGCGTAGTTGGACGTGCCCGCGCCCATATGGATCGACCATGGCGGCGAAACCACGGCCTCGTTATTCTGGATGACGATGTGACGCGCCTTGTCGGGCTCGCCCATGAAGTGGAAGACGCGCTCGTCCTTGCCGAGATTGAAGTAGAAATAGACTTCCGAGCGGCGGTCGTGCAGGTGCGGCGGCATGGTGTTCCACACGCTGCCGGGCGAAAGGATGGTCAGGCCGAGCAGGAGCTGGCACGACTTGGCCGTCGCCGGCACGATATACTGGTAGATGACGCGCTGGTTCGAGGTTTCCAGCGATCCGCGTTCCAGCGGCACCGCCTTGTCGATCGAGATCTTGACCGTTTCGTAGCGCGCATGGGCCGGGGTCGAGGTCAGGTAGAACAGGGCAGGTGAGCTAGCGTCCTTCGATGCGAACAGCACCTCATTCGTGCCCATCGGGATATAGAGCCCGTCCTTCTGCGCCAGGTCGTAGGCTGTGCCGTCGACCGTGACCGTGCCCTCGCCCGCCCCGACATTGATGACGCCCAGTTCGCGGCGTTCGAGGAAGGGATGGCCGGCCGCCGAAGCCGGCTCGGTCTGGTCGGCCAGCTTGAGCACACCCGTGGTCGGGGCCGCGCCGCCGACCACGAAGCGCTCGAAATGGGTGTAGTTGAGCACTACCTTGCCGGGCGCGAACAGCCCGCCCATCAGGTATTTCTGGCGCAGGTCGTCGTTACTGGCGCCGGCCATCATGTCGGGATGGGTGGCGTGGTAGATTTTGTTATAAAGCGAGTTTTGGCACATGGTCTCAGAGCTTGTAGGCGGCTTTGGGCAGGTTGTAGGTCAGGTCGCGGATGGTTTCGGCGGCATCGTCGAGCGTCATGCGATGCTCGCTGACCAGCCGGGCCAGGAAGGCGGCGTCGACGCGGCGGGCGACATCGTGGCGCGCCGGTATGGACAGGAAGGCGCGGGTATCGTCATTGAAGCCGACGGTATTGTAGAAGCCGGCGGTCTCGGTCACCTGCTCCCGGAAGCGCATCATGCCTTCGGGTGAATCGTGGAACCACCACGACGGACCCAGTTTCAGGATCGGATAGTGCCCGGCCAGCGGCGCCAGTTCGCGGGCATAGTTGGTCTCATCGAGCGTGAAGACGATGACGGTCAGGTCCTTCTCGTTGCCGAAGGCGTCGAGCAGGGGCTTGAGCGCGTGGACGTAATTGGTCGGCAGGGGAATGTCGGCGCCCTTGTCGCGGCCATACTTTTCGAAGACCTTGCGGTTGTGGTTGCGGAACGAGCCCGGATGGATCTGCATGGTCAGGCCGTCGTCGAGCGACATGCGCGCCATTTCAGTCAGCATCTGGGCGCGGAACAGTTCGGCGTCGGCCGCGCTGACCCCATCCTTGAGGATGCGCTGGAACAGGGCCTCGGCCTCGTGCGGCGGCAGGTTGGCCGTGGCGGCGGTCGGGTGGCCGTGGTCGGTCGAGGTCGCGCCGTACTTCATGAAGAAGGCGCGGCGCTGGCGGTGGGCGCGCAGATAACCCTGCCAGTCGTGGACGTCCTCGCCGGTCAGGTTGGCGAACTGCTCCAGCCTGGCGTGAAAATCCTCATGCTCCGGGTCGATGACCGGGTCGGGACGGTAGGCGGTGACGACGCGGCCCTGCCAGCCGGACTCGCGCATCGCCTTGTGATGCTCCAGCGTGTCGGTCGGGCCCTCGGTGGTGGCGAGAAGCTCGATATTGAAGCGCTCGAACAGGGTGCGCGGGCGATAGGCGGGCGAGCCCAGGAGTTCGCCGATGCGGTCATAGTAAAAATCGGCGGTATCGGCCGTCAGGGCGACCTCGAAGCCCATGATCTCGCCGAAGACATGGCTCATCCACATCGCCGTCGGCGTGCCGCGGAACAGGTGCTGGTTGGCGGCGAAGACGCGCCAGGCCTCGCGCGGGTCGGCGGGCGAGGGGCCGGTGCGCGACGGCACGCCGACGCTGTCCAGGTCGACGCCCTGCGAATAGAGCATGCGGAAGATATAGTGGTCGGGCGCCAGGAACAGGGCCGTCGCATTCTCAAAGGCCGCGTTACCGGCGAACCAGGCCGGGTCGGTGTGGCCGTGCGGCGACAGGATGGGATAGGCCTTGACCAGGCGGTACAACTCGCGCGCGATCGCCCGCTGTGCCGGGTCCGAAGGGAACAGGCGGTCGTCGTGCAGCGTCAGCGGCTTGGCGGAGGCTAGGCTTTTCAGCATGGTCGTTTTCGTCCCTGTCTTTATTAGGTAACCGGTGTCATGGCTTTTGACAATGTCTTTTTTGCGCTCAGGCGCCGCGAGGCTCCTCGCATTCGCTCGGGCGGGCACTTGCCCTTGCCTCAGGCCGATGGCCCTCGGAATATCATTGCTCGAACGCCACGTCGGCGCGGAT
>CAYYTA010000069.1:0-27223 GCA_964474575.1 uncultured Caulobacteraceae bacterium
GCCTATACCCACGGCACGGCCGACCTCAGCCTGCTGCACCCGTCGGGCGTCCACACCGTCATCGACCTGGGCAACGGCAACACCATCACCGTCCAGAACATCACCACGGCCAGCCTGCAAAGCCATATCCACTGGTAGGGCAACATCATTAGGTCAGGCCAATATCAAAATATTGGTCCGACCTAATTGACGGACAAATACGGTCCGTCCTATCTTCGGGGTCAGGCGGGCAACGAACCCGCACCCATGGGGATGAACATCATGCGCCTGGTAAGCCTTCCGGTTCTTTGCGGTTTCGCCCTCAGCCTGTTGGCGTCCACGGCCGTGGCCGCGCCGGTCAAGATCGCGCCACCGCCGCATCTTGCCTCGCACGGCACGACGCAGCAGCTGATCGTCGACGGCAAGCCGTTCCTGATCCTGGGCGGCGAACTGGCCAATTCGAGCGCGTCCAGCCTCGACTATCTGGCCGCGCAATGGCCAGCCTTGCAGGCGACGGGCCTTAACACCATCTTCGCCCCCGTCGAATGGGACCAGCTGGAACCGCAACAGGGCCATTACGACTTCACCATGACCGACGGCCTGATCCGCCAGGCCCGCCAGCACCACATCCATGTCGTCATCCTGTGGTTCGGGGCGTGGAAGAACTCGATGTCGACCTACGCCCCGCCGTGGGTCAAGCACGACTTCGCCACCTATGCCAGGGCCGAGGATGACAAGGGCCAGCCCCAGGACATCCTGTCGCCGTTCGATCCCGACACGCTTCACGCCGACGAAACCGCCTTCGCCGCCCTGCTGGCGCACCTGAAGGCGACCGATACGGAACACACCGTGCTGGCGGTCCAGGTCGAGAACGAGATCGGCATGTTGCCGGTCGTCCGCGATTACAGCCCCCAGGCCCAGGCGGCCTTCAACGGCCCGGTGCCGCCGGAACTGACCGCCTACCTCAAGGCGCACGCAGGCAGCCTCAACCCCTATGTCCAGTCGCTGTGGCAGGCCCACGGCCAGAAGGACGCCGGCACGTGGAGCGAGGTCTTCGGCGACACAGTCGAGGCGCAGGAGGTGTTCCAGGCCTGGTACTTCGCCCGTTTCGCCGACGACCTGGCCAGGGCCGGCAAGGCGCGGTACCCGTTGCCGATGTATGTCAACGCCGCGCTCAACCGGCCGGGCAAGACGCCGGGCCAGTATCCCAGCGCCGGTCCCCTGCCGCACCTGTTCGACGTGTGGAAGGCGGCCGGGCCCGACATCGACCTGCTGGCCATCGACATGTATTTCCCCAACTTCGCCGAGTGGGCGGACAGGTACAAGCGGCCGGACAATCCCTTCTTCTCGCCCGAGGACAACCAGGCCGGCAAGCCCGAGGCCGGCGCCAACGCCTTCTATGCGGTGGGTCAGCTCGACGCGATCAGCTTCTCGCCCTTCGCCATCGACCGCCTGACGCCGGATACCGGCAAGGGCCTGACGGCGGCCTACAGCGTCCTGAAGCATCTGACACCGGATATCCTCGCCGCCCAGGGCACCGGCCGGATGCGCGGCTTCCGCGCGCGCGTCGCCTATGACGGCACGGTCGATGACACGCCCCAGACCTTCGACCTCGGCGGCTACCGTTTCACCGTCACCTTCGTCGATCCGTGGACACCGAAGGACCAGCAGGACATCGCCAGCCACGGCGGTCTGATCATAGAGAACGAGGACGGCAGCTTCACCGTAGCCGGTTCGGGCGTCACGGTGACTTTCGCCGATCCTGGCGGCATGGCGGTGGGCGTCGAGCGCATCGTGGAGCAGCGCGAGGTGAACAGCGTCTGGCAGCCGGGCCGCTGGCTCAATGGCGACGAAAGTCACCAGGGCCGCCACCTGCGCCTGCCGCCGGACGGCTTCGGCATCCAGACGCTGACGCTTTACAAATACCGGTGAGGCGCCTACATGCCGGACAGGAACGCTTCCAGCGCGTCCATGGTGTCGGCTTCGGCGGCCGGCTTGTCCCAGCGAATGCGGCTGATGCGCGGGAAGCGCAGGGCGTAGCCCGATTTGTGGCGCTTCGAGCGATGCACGGCGTCGAAGGCGACCTCGAAAACCAGGTCCTTGCTGACCTCGCGAACCGGCCCAAAGGCCTGCAGGGTGTGGTGGCGCACCCACTTGTCCAGCTCGAGCAGCTCGGCGTCGGTGAAGCCGAAATAGGCCTTGCCGATTGGCAACAATTCGTTGCCTTTCCACAGGCCAAACGTGAAATCGGAATAGTAGGACGACCGCTTGCCGGACCCGCGCTGGGCGTACATCAGCACGGCGTCGAGGCGCTTCGGGTCGATCTTCCACTTGTACCACGGCCCCGTCGGCCGGCCGGCGACATAGGCGCTGTCGCGGCGCTTCAGCATGACGCCCTCGATAACCGAGGCGTTGTCGACGCTGGCGCGCAGGGCCGCCAGATCGTCGAAATCGCTGTAGGGCAGTTCCGGCGACATCCGGATGGCTTCGGGGCGGTGCCGCTCCAGCGCCGCCTGCAACAGGGCCCGGCGGGCGGCATAGGCTTGCGGCCGCACGTCCTCGCCTTCCAGCATCAGCAGGTCATAGGCCATGATTCCCGCCGGGTAGTCGGCCATCATCTTCGCTGACGGCGATTTGCGGCCGAGGCGCTGCTGCAGGTCGTTGAACGTCCCCATGTCGCCGCCGCGCAAGACCAGCAGTTCGCCATCGAGCACCGCATGGAAATTCAGGTGATCCAGCACGTCTGGGAAGCTGTGGCTGATGTCGTCGCCGGTGCGGGTGAACAGGGCGCGGCCGGCGGCGCTGTGCACCACCTGCACCCGGATGCCGTCATATTTCCATTCGGCGGCGTAGGTTTCCGGCTCGATCAGACCGTGGTCCTTGGCCTCAAGCGCGTGGGCCAGCATGACCGGCGTGAAGGTCAGGGCTTCATGCACGGCCGGGCGGACGGCGCGGCCCTCCAGCCAGGCGAACAGGTCCTCGTAAGGCGGTTCGACGCCGTGCCAGACGGTTTCGACGGCCTCGACGTCCTGATCGCCGAACCTGGCCAGGGTCTGCTTGAGCAGCCGCGCCGACACGCCGATGCGCAAAGAACCGGTGCCGATCTTCAGCAGCGCCCAGCGTTCCGGCGAAGTCATCCGGTCGAGCAGGCCGGCGACATAGTCCGGCAATTTCGCCTTTGGCGTATGGCGCAGCGCTTCGACCACCTCGTGCAGGCGCGGCAGATCGCCGGCCGACGACGCGCCGTCGCCCGGCCAAAGGTGCGCCACCGTCTCGGACAATTCGCCGACATAGTCGTAGCTCATGGCGAGCAGGGTCGGGTCGACGCGCGTCCGGATCAGGTCCAGCACCATGCCGCGCTTGAAGTTGGGCAGGCTGAGCGAGCCGCCGATGATCGCCACGGCATATCCCCGGTCCGGATCGGGCGTGGCGGCGAAATAGTCGCGCAGCAGCCGTTCCTTCGCCGATGTCGCCGGTTCGTAATAGAGGCGTTCGAGGAGACGGGAAAACGCTCTCATTCGCTGTCATCCTCGTAGCCGAGGAGATGCAGGGCCTGCGCCTTCAGGCCCATCTGCCCGGCGGCGTAGACCAGGGCGTCGTCGCGGCCGTGCGTCACCCAGACTTCGGGGGCGTTGACATCGGCGAGGGTCTGGGTCAGCTCGTCCCAGTCGGCATGGTCGGAAACGACCAGCGGCAGTTCGACGCTCTTCTGCCTGGCCCGTGCCCGTATGCGCATCCAGCCCGAAGCGGCCGCCGTCAGCACGTCGGGCAGCTTCCGCGACCAGCGGTCCTGCAGGGCCGACGGCGGGCACAGCACGATTTTGCCGACCAGACTGCGCGCGTTTTCCGGCGTCACCGGCTGCCACGGCCCGAGGTCGTACCCGAACGATTGGTACAGTTCGCACAGCCTGATCATGGCGCCGTGCAGGTAGATCCGTTCATCGTAGCCGGCGGCGCGCAGGGCCATCATCAGGCGCTGGCACTTGCCCAGCGCATAGACCCCGACCAGATGACAGCGGTCGGGAAACTGCCGCAACGAACTCAGCAGGCGGGCGATCTCCCCTTCCAGCGGCGGATGGCGGAACACCGGCAGGGCGAAGGTCGCCTCGGTGACGAAGACGTCGCACGGCACCGGCTCGAACGGCGCGCAGGTCGGATCGGGACGGCGCTTGTAATCGCCGGAAAAGACGATGGCGGCGCCGTCATATTCCAGCCGCGCCTGGGCCGAGCCTAGGATATGCCCCGCCGGGTGCAGGCTGACCGTGACGCCGTTGATGGCGAAGGGTGCGTTATAGGCGTGGGCGTTTTCCGACTGGACGTAATGGGTCTCGCCATAGCGGCTGCGCATGATGGCCAGGGTCGGCGCGGTGGCGTGGACGTGGCCGTGGCCCGGGCGGGCATGGTCGGCATGGCCATGGGTGATCACCGCCTGGGCCACCGGCTGCATCGGGTCGATGAAAAAGCCGCCGGGCTTGCAATAGATCCCTTCGCGCCTCACCTCTATCCAGTCCCGCGGGTGCATTTCCACCTTTCGATTTTATTCCCAGGATCGCTACGCTCACATCATGGCGACAATCCCCGACCGTTTCCGGCAGTGGTTCGACCAGCAGGGCTGGAAGATCCTGCCGCATCAGCGCGATATGGCCGAACGCTTCCGGCGCGGCCAGTCGACCCTGCTGACGGCGCCGACCGGAACCGGCAAGACGCTGGCAGGGTTTCTCGGCTCGCTGATCGACATCGCCGAACGCCAACCGTCGGGCCTGCACACCCTCTACATATCGCCGCTGAAGGCATTAAATTACGATATCGAACGCAATGTCGCGGCATTGATCGCGGCGCTTGACCTGCCGATCCGCGTCGAAAGCCGCACCGGCGACACCACGCAATATCGCCGCCAGCGCCAGCGCGCCAAGCCGCCGCACATCCTGCTGACCACGCCGGAAAGCCTGATGCTGCTGCTCTCTTACCCAGAGGCGGCGCAAATGTTCGGCGCGCTCGAAGCCATCGTCATCGACGAAATCCACCAGGTGGCGGCGTCGAAACGCGGCGACCTGATCGCGCTCGCCCTGGCGCAACTGGAAGCTTTTCGGCCGGGCGTGCGCCGCGTCGGTTTGTCAGCGACCGTCGCCGACCCGGACGTCTTCCGTGCGTGGCTGGGACCGGCGGGGCGTCCGGTCGAGCACCTCGACAGTCCGGCGGGAAAGCCACCGCAGGTCTCCATTTTGAAAACGAAACAGCCCGTGCCCTATACCGGCTTTATGGCGCAGTTCGCCGTGCCGGAAATCCTGCGCGAGATCGGCAAGGCGCAAACCACCATCGTCTTCGTCAATACCCGCGCCCAGGCCGAATTGCTGTTCCAGTTCCTGTGGGAGGCCAACAGCGACAACCTGCCGATCGGCATCTATCACGCCTCGCTGACCCGCGAACTGCGGCTGAAGACCATGCAGGCCATGGCGGCGGGCCAGTTGCGCGGACTGGTGGCGACGTCGGCGGTCGAGCTGGGCATCGACTGGGGCGATGTCGATGTCGTCATCCAGGTCGGCGCCCCCAAGGGGGTGAGCCGCCTGCTGCAACGCATCGGCCGGTCGAATCACCAGGTCGACCAGCCGTCGAAGGCCTTCCTGGTCCCGGCCAACCGTTTCGAGGTGCTGGAATGCGAGGCGGCGATGACCGCGATTTCACATCGCGAACTGGACGGCGAGGCGCCCTTGCCCGGCGCGCAGGACGTGGCCATACAGTTCATCATGAACGCCGCCTGTTCGGCGCCTGTGACGCCGGAGGGTTTGTACACTATCCTGAAAACCTCATGGTCGTACCAATACCTGACCTATGAAGCATTCGAACAGTTGTTCCGCTTTGTCATCGATGGCGGCTATGTGCTGCGCGCCTATGACCGCTGGCACCGACTGGTGGAGACCGGCGACGGCTGGGTGCCGGCCAGTCCGGCCTTTGTCCGCCGCCACCGCCAGAATATCGGCGTCATCATCGAGGCCGGCAAACTCAAGGTCCGCCGCCGCCACGGCCGCGGCGGCAGAATTCTCGGCGATATCGAAGAGCAGTTCGGCCAAAGCCTGCGCCCCGGCGACACTTTCTACTTCGCCGGCCAGGTGCTGGCGTTCGAGCGTATCGTCGACATGACGCTCGAGGCCCGCGCCAGCCAGGCAAGGGAGCCGATGATCCCGTCCTACATGGGCGGCCAGATGCCGCTGTCGACCTTCCTGGCCGACGGCGTGCGCGGCCTGCTGCAAAGCCCCGAGGCGGTGGCGAAACTGCCGGCGCCGGTGCGCGACTGGCTGCGCCTGCAGGCGCAGTTTTCCGAACTGCCCGGGCGGCGGCAATTGCTGGTCGAGTCGTTTCCGCGCGGCACGCTCAACAGCGTGGTCTTCTATACCTTCGAAGGCCGGCGGGCCAACCAGACGCTGGGTATGCTGATCAGCCGGCGCATGGAACGGCGCGGCCTGCATCCCCTGACCTTCACCGTCACCGACTACGGTCTGGCGATCACCAGCCTGGAACCGGTGACCGGGGACGATGTCGGGGCGCTCCTGGCCGCCGACATCCTGGCCGACGACCTGCAGGAATGGCTGGTCGAGTCACCGATGCTGAAACGGTCGTTCCGCCGCGTCGCCACCATCGCCGGCCTGGTCGAGCAGAACAACAACGCGTCGCGCAAGACCCTGAAGCAGGTGACGTTTTCGACCGACCTGATCTATGACGTGCTGCGCAAATATGAACCCGGCCATGTCCTGCTGGCGCTCGCCCGCACCGACGCCGAACGCGAATTGCTCGACCTGGACCGTCTTGCCGACATGATCCTGGCCTTTGAAGGGCAGGTGCTGTTTCGTGAGTTGCCGCGCCCGTCGCCCCTGTCCCTGCCGGTCATCCTCGACGTGCGCACCGAACGCCTCCCCGGCGGCGGCATGGAGGCCCTGCTGCACCAGCAGGCGATCCAGGCCACGGCGGATTCATTGATCGAGGACGTCCAGGCGGAGGTGGCCCATGGCCGGGTGGCTTGAGGCCGATTTCAAAGGACGGCGCTTCGTGCTGGACGCCGGTCTTGGCCTGTACTGGCCGGAACAGGACGTATTGGCGGTCTCCGATCTTCATCTTGAAAAAGCCAGCTTCCTGGCCCAGTTCGGCTCGGCCGTCGCCCCCTACGACACGCGCGATACCCTGGCCAGGCTGGAGGCCCTTGTTGCCCGGTACCGTCCCAGATCCCTGGTCCTGCTGGGCGACACCTTCCATGACCGGCGGGCCTGGGAGCGGCTGGAGGAGGCGGAGCGGACCCATCTGCTGGAGCTGTGCGGCGGAGTCGAAGTCTGCCATTGGGTCGAAGGCAACCACGATCCCGGCCTTGAAACGGGCAACATAATGTTCACGGAGGAGGCCGCCATTGACGGCATCGTCTTCCGCCACGAGCCCGGCCGCGCCGGTCTGCCTCAGGTCGTGGGCCATTTCCATCCGAAAATGACGGCGCAGGCGCGCGGCCATCGCTTTGCCGGCAAGTGCTTTCTGGTCGGCCGCGACCTGCTGGTCATGCCGGCGTTCGGCAGCTATACCGGAGGCCTTGACGTGACGCACCCCGTGTTCGCGGGCCTGGCCGGCGACGGGCGCTTCCAGCCCTATCTGGTTTACGGGCGCTCCATCATGCCTTTTGCCGGCTGACCGGCTGTTGCAGCGGGCGCGAACTTCACGGAAAAGTGGTGGCGTTTTCGGCGATAACGCGTTATGGCTTTCGCCGACCAGAGAGTTGGCTCGGGGATCGGGGGCAAAACTCACATGCGGGCCAGGAACGCGTCGGCATTTCCTCCAAGAACGAACCTGACCTTTCGGGTCGGCGTCGTCGGTCATCGCCCCAACCGCCTGCCGAAGGACCAGCCGACGCTTGATGTGTTGCGCGAAACCGTCGCCATCATCCTCGACGAAGCCCGGGCGGCCGTTGAAACCTGCCAGCAGGACGCGCATCTCGCCGCGCTATATGCCCCCTCGCCCTTCGCCATGCGGGCGGTGTCGCCGCTCGCGGAAGGGGCCGACCGGATCATGGCTGACGAAGCCATCAAGCTGGGTTACGGCCTTTGCTGCCCGATGCCGTTTTTCCAGAGCGAGTTCGAGAAGGATTTCGACGCCGCCTCGACGGCGGAGTTCCGGGGACTGCTGGACAGGGCCGGCGCGGAAACGAACCTGGTCAGGTTCGAACTGGACGGGCGGCGCAATACCGAAGACGAACCCGACAATGAAGCCCGGGCCTACGCCAACGCCGGACAGGTGGTGCTCAACCAGTCGGATCTGCTGATCCTGATCTGGGACGGGGGCGCGTCCGCCGGCGTGGGCGGCACCGCCGATACCCTGGAAAGGGCGCTGCGCTACCATGTGCCGACAATCTGGATCGACGCGCGGAAGCCGCGGCTGTGGCAATGCCTGCGATCGGCGGCGGACATGGACACGCTGAAGACAACGGGCAACGAACGCGAACCGCAAGGCGAGGAAGCGCCGGATGCGGAAGCGCTGCGCCGGGAGATTGCCGAAGTCGTGCGCGCCATCGTAAAATCCGAACTCGGCCTGCCGCCCAAGCAGACGCCGCTCCAGGGCCACAACAGGCAGCACCCGCCCACCCATTCCGATGTCGAGGCCTATTTCGGCGAAAGGAAGCCCCTGCTGAACCTGGCCTTTGGATGGAAGCTGTTTCGCAATGTCGTCAGTCCCGAATGGCCGCCGCTGCCGGCGATCTATGTGCGCGATTTCGTCAGGCAGGTCCGGCGGGACTGGCCCGTCGCCGCCGAGGACATGGGCAAGGGACGCAAGGACCCGCCGCCACGTCTGGCCGCGTGGGTAAATTCACGGCTGCGTGGCCATTACGCCTGGGCGGACAAGCTGGCCGATCTCTATGGCGACGGTTACCGCAGCACGTACATATTGAGCTATCTGTTCTCCGCCCTGGCCGTGTTCATCGCCTTGCTGCCGATGGCGGCCGGCCTGACCGGTATTGCCGACCGCTGGTGCATAGCCGGTGAGTTCGGCATACTTGTCCTCGTCCTGCTGGTGGTCTCGTGGTCGCTTAAGCGCCATTGGCACGACCGGTGGATGGATTATCGCCTGCTGGCGGAACTGATCCGGCAGGTGCGTTTTCTGGTGCCCGTGGGCGGCGGACGGCCGTTTCCGCACATACCCGATCACCTCGCTGTCTATGGCGATCCGACACAGTCGTGGATGTACTGGCACATGCGCGGCGTGATCCGTGACACCAATTTGCCGGACACGGCCGTCACCCAGGACTATATCCGCGAATGCCTGGGGCACATGGCGGCCCTGGTCGGAACCGAGACCTCGGGGCAACTGGAATTTCACAACCGGACCAGGACCCGTTCGGAAAACATCCACAATCGGCTGGAATGGGGAGCCATCGGCCTTGTCGTCCTGACGGTCGTGGCGGCCGGATGCCATTTCGGCCTGGCGTACATCCATGTGCTTCCCAAAACGATATGGCCGCTTTCCGAGGCCATGGAGAGCGTGATCGATCGCTGGCTGATTCTGGCGTCGGCGACTCTTCCGGCGCTGGGCGCGGCGCTGGCGGGCATCAACAACCAGGGGGAATTCGTCAGGCTTGCCAAACGCTCGACCGCCATGGTCGACGGGCTCGGCAAGATCAGCGGTCTCATCAAGGCGCTGCAGGCGGAGACCGGTCAGCTGCGCTCGGAAAGCGTGGTGAGGTTGTCGCGACAGATGGGCGAGATCATGATTCAGGAAGTGGTCGACTGGCGCGTCATGGTCGCCGACCGTCCCCCGCCCGCCGCATGACCGCAGCCTGGCCTGACCGCCTGACCGCCGGCGGCCCCAAGCGCATCCTGTCGATCGACGGCGGCGGCGTGCGCGGCGCCCTGGCCGTCGGTATCCTGCGGCGGATCGAAAGCGAACTGCGCGACCTTTACGGCCGGCCCGACCTGGTGCTGTCCGACTATTTTGATCTGATCGGCGGAACGTCGACGGGCGCCATCATCGCCACCGGCCTGGCCATGGGGCGGACGACCGAGTATCTGGAAAACCTTTACCGGACGCTTGGCCCACGCGTCTTCCACAATCCCGGCCTGCGATTTCCGGGGATCCAGGCGCGTTTCGATCCCAGGCGGCTCGAAACCGTCATCCTCGAGGAGGTCGGCGACGTCAGCCTGGGTTCGGCGGCATGGAAAAGCGGCTTCTGCGCCGTCAGCAAGCGCGTCGACACCGGCAGCGTCTGGGTGCTGAGCAATTCGCCGCGCTCGAAATACTGGCAGGGCGATCCGGCCGAGCCGGCCTCCACCGTCCCGAACGCACGCAAGGTCATCGCCAACCGCGACTATCCCCTCTACCGCATCATCCAGGCCAGCGCCGCGGCGCCGTTCTACTTCGACCTGGCCAATATCGAGATCGAGGCGGGACGGCCGGGCGTATTCTTCGACGGCGCCATGACGCCGCACGGCAATCCGGCGCTTCAGCTGGCGATGACGGCCTTGATTCCCGCCTATGGTTTTGACTGGAACGCCGGCCGCGACGAATTGCTGATCGTGTCGGTCGGCACCGGGGCTCCGCGTCCTGTCAAGCCGGGTTGGGTCCGGCCGCCGCTGCTGGCCGTGTGGAAGGCCTTCCATGCCCTGATGTCCCTGACCTACGACACGACCCTCCTGGCGGTGGCGACCCTGCAATGGCTTGGCGTCTCGCGCCAGCCCTGGCACATCAATTCCGAGGTCGGCGGCCTGGACGAGGCGCGGCCGCGCGGCATGGCGCCGCTGTGGACGTTCCAGCGCTACGATGCGCCGCTGGAGCAGCAATGGCTGCGCGACAACCTCGGCATCGAGGTTGACAACAAGGCGTTGCCGAAGCTCCAGCGCCTGGACGACGACCGCCAGATTCCGCAATTGCTCGACATCGGCCGTGAGGCCGGCCGCACCCAGGTCCGGCGTGAGCATTTTCCGCCGGCCTTCGATCCGATGCCGCGCCGCCAGAGCGCAATCCGATAAGTGGAAACGACGTCTGGTTTCGCCGGACTTCGTTTCGGACAATTGCGCGGCAAAATAAAACGAAGCCGGCCTCGCGATCCCCGATACCGGCGGCTGCGTTCACCGCAGGCCTTCGAAGCTGTAGCCGAACAGGTCGAGGTCCTGGGCGTAGCGTGCGGCAACGCCGTCGATCAGGGCCTGGTCGTAATACTGGCGATAGTCGCCGCGCTGGCTGTCGTTGACCCGGTCGAGCGGTCGGGAGGGAATGCCGATAGCGGCGCATATCGCGTCGTAGGACCCCTGCATGTCCTCGACGCGGCCGACCCGGTCGGTCAGGAGGGTCCGGCCGTCGTCGTCGACCAGCAGCGAGGCCTGCGGCTGGAACAGGATGTGCTGTTCCGGCGGCCTGTCGAAAAGCAGGTGGCGCATGACATCGCGCGGCCGCTGCTGGAAGTCGTCGCCGCCACGCATCATGAAGGCGCAGTAGGAGACGAAGCGGTCAAACGGATTGCGCACGAAGGCGAACTTGAAATAGCCGGCGAAGGCTTCGTCGCCGAGATAGGGACGCACCTGCCGCAAGGCCAGGTGGCCGTGACGGACCGCCGCCAGGTCCTGCCACGGGAAACGCTTGCTGACGAACAGCCCGACCTGCTCGATGTCCTCGCCGTCCAGATGCTCGCGCAGGGCCTGGCGCACGGCATGGGTTCCGGTCTTGGGCACGGCGGTGAAAATGAAGCGGTGGCGGTGGGAAACGATCATGATCCGGACACTCAAAAAAGGGCGCTTCCACCCGGCGAAGGCGGAAGCGCACAGTCTATAGCATGAACTATCGTCTTATCAGTACTTGTCGCCGAGGCCGGCTGGCGCGACATCATGATCGCGCGTCGGATGTCAGCAGGCCGGTCAATATCGTCCGGGCATGTTGTTCGGCGAGCCTGGCCATGTCCGGCAGGGCGGCCGATGTGCCGGCGAAGACCTGCCGGAAAAGAACGGCCGACAGCATGGGACCGAGAATCGAGAAGGCATAAAGCCGCGGATCGCCCGGCTTCATTTCGCCACGGGCCTGGGCGCGCTCGATCGCGCCGATCAAAAGGCCCAGCATCCTGGAAATGACCTTGTCGTACCAGATGTCGGCAAGGTCGGGGAAAGCGCGGGCTTCGGCGATCAGCAGCCGCATGATCGCGGGAACATGGGAATCCGACAGGTTCGCGGCCTGCGCCAGGAGAGCGGGAATCAGGGCCGAGAGCGGCAGGTCGGGCGCGGCGGCGATATGCTGCAACTGGTCCAGCTTGTTGGCCAGCACGGTGTCCGCGACAGCCTTGAACAGGTCTTCCTTGGTGGGAAAATAGTTGAAAATCGTTCCCTTGGAGCTTTTGGCCCGCCGGGCGATTTCGTCCATCTTCGCGGCGCCAAACCCGTTTTCGACAAACACCTGCAAAGCGGCTTCGATAATTTCGCCAGGCCGGGCATCCTTGCGGCGCACGCGCGTTTGCCCGGTGTCGGACGATGCGTTCCGGACAGGCTCGTCGATAGTCCTACGGATGGCCAATTTGATTTCATTCCCGCAATTTGATGCCGTCGCCACGCTGCCATGACCGGACGGTCATTTGATATTGACTTGCCGGTCATTATAGTCCTAAATGCCCGAATGATCAAATGGAACGGTTATCCTCTTCTGGCAATAGCGTTCCTGGGCGGCTGCACCGTGGGACCCGCCTATCGCGTACCGTCCTCGCGCCTGCCGTCGATCTATTCCGAAGCGCCGGCGGGCGAGGCGCCTGCGGCCGGGACATCGGCGTCGTGGTGGTCGCAGTTCCACGATCCCCTGCTCGATCGCCTGGTCGCCAAGGCGCAGGCTGACAATTACGACATTCAGACCGCCGCCGTGCGTATCCGCGAGGCGCGGCTTCAGCAGGCGATCATCCGCGGCGCCGACGGGCCGAAAATCAATGCCAGCGCGCAGGCCAGCGACGCACGCCTCAGCGCCAATGCCCTTCCGTCCGGCCTGGCAAGCCTGTTCGGCGGCTCCGGGGCGCCATCGGCCGGTAACGGAGTCGGATTGCCGGGGACGGAATTCACTACCTATCAGATGGGGTTCGATGCCTCCTGGGAGCTCGACCTGTTCGGCGGCCGGCGACGCGCCGGCGAAGCGGCGGACGCCCAGGCCGAGGCCGCCATGTGGACCGGACGCGACGCCGAAGTCACGCTGACGGCCGAAGTCGCCCGCATTTATTTCCAGTACCGCCTTTCGCAGCAGAGGATCGCGATCGCCGATGACGCCCTGGCCGC
This sequence comes from uncultured Caulobacteraceae bacterium, assembly GCA_964474575.1. Taxonomy (GTDB): domain Bacteria; phylum Pseudomonadota; class Alphaproteobacteria; order Caulobacterales; family Caulobacteraceae; genus Asticcacaulis. The sequence continues at coordinate 13,239 of CAYYTA010000069.1, forward strand.
CGCGCAGGAAAATCTCGAGGTCAGCCGGGTGCGCAGCGACAGGGGGCTGAGCAACACGTCGGGCCTCCGCGAGCAGGAAGGCCAGGTCGCCCAGCTCGCCGCGACCCGCGACGCCTTGGTTGCGCAGGGCCAGGCTCAGCTGCACGCGCTGGCCTTCCTGCTTGGCCCGGGATCGGAAGATCTGGTTGACGAAGTCTCCCGATCGGCGCCGGCCACCCCGGCCCCGGTCGACGTGCCGGCGGGCCTGCCGTCGGACCTCCTGCAGCGGCGTCCGGACATACGCGCGGCGGAACGGCAACTGGCGGCGGCGACGGCGAATATCGGCGTGGCCCGGGCCGACCTCTATCCCAGACTGAGCCTGACCGGCGCGGCGCAGCTCGCCTCCCAATCCCTGTCGAACCTTCTGGACGGTGACAGCCTCCAGGGCAACATCGCGGCCAGGCTGTCCCTGCCGCTCGCCGACGGCCGGGTCAGGCGCAACACCGTCAAGGTTCGGGAGGCGCAAGCCGACGAAGCCGTGCTCACCTATCAGAAGCAGGTGTTCACGGCTTTCCGGGATGTCCAGGACGCCCTGTCGCAGTTCGCCGCCGATCGCCGGCGGCTGGCAAGCCTGATGCAGGCCGAGGCGGCGGCCCGCGACGCTGGCGATACGGCGGAGGTGCGTTACCGCACGGGTCTTGCCGCGCTGCCTGATGCGCTTGCGGCCCGCCAGGCCTGGCTGACGGCGCGTGACGCCACGCTTCAGGCGCAGGCGGCCACTACCCAGGACGCCATTGCGCTTTACAAAGCATTGGGCGGCGGCTGGGACGCCGCAGAGTCCGCAACAACGGAGGAACCGTCGCGTGGCCAACCCAACTAAGGCGCCATCGCGCCCGTCGCGCCGGTTCCCGGCCGGCATGCTTGTCGCCGTCGTCGCGGTCGCGGCGATCGCCGCCGGCCTGTGGTATTTCCTCAGGCCGGGCGGACGCAAGCCCGATAACCTCTATACGGGTTACGTGGTCAGCCAGAACGTCTACATGACATCGCCGATCAGCGGCACCCTGTCGAGCCTGTCCGTGCGACGGGGGCAGCGCGTCGCGCAGGGCGCCGCCCTGTTCCAGGTCGATCCCACGGTCCGGACGGCTGAAAGCGAGCGCGCCCAGGCCCAGATCACGGCCGCGCAGGCGGTGGTCGCGCAGCAGGAATCGGCGCTGGCCCAGGCCAGGTCCGACCTGGCCGCCGCCCAGGCCGATGTCGACCGCGACACCACCCAGCTTCAGCGCATGACCGCCGCCGAAGCCGAAAAGGCGGGCGCCGTGGCGCCGGCCGATATCGATCAGGCCCGGGCGGCGCTGAAAAGCGCCCTGGCCAGGCGGGACGGAGCGCAGGCGCAGCTGACCTCCGCCACCGCCGCGATCGACAGCGCCAAGGCCCAGGTCCAACAGGCCCAGGCGGGATTGACCTCGGCCAACAGCCAGTTGAAGGATTTATCGCCGGTCGCGCCGGTGTCGGGCCGCATCGACGACATCATGTTCAAGCCGGGCGAAAGCGTGAGCGCCAATACGCCCGTTGTCTCCATTGTTCCGGATGGCGAGGTCAAGGTGCGCTTCTACGTTCCCGAGGGACAGGTCAATGGTTTCCAGCCCGGCCGGCGCGTCGCCATTGGCTGTGACGGCTGCACAACAGGCATGACCGCTACGGTCGATTACGTCGCCTCGCGGCCCGAATACACGCCGCCCATCATCTACAGCCTCGATTCCCGGCAGAAGCTGGTTTTCCTCGTCGAAGCCGTCCCGTCCGCGCCCGGCAAGCTGATCCCGGGCCAGCCCATGGACGTGTCGACCTCAGCCAGCGGATTGCCCGAAAAATGACCGCCGCCATCGATGTCCGCGGCCTGAACAAGTGTTTCGGCGACAAGCACGTCGTGCGCGACGTCTCGATCAAGGTCGAGCAGGGACGCATCACCGGCTTTCTCGGGCCGAACGGCTCCGGCAAGACGACGACGCTGCGCCTGTTATGCGGCCTGTTGACGCCCGACAGCGGCGAAGGCGAGGTCCTGGGTCTCGATTTCACCACCCGGAGCGACGAGATAAAGCGCCAGACCGGCTACATGACGCAGCGCTTCTCGCTCTACGAAGACATGACGATCGAGGAAAACCTGGCCTTCATCGCCCGGGTTTATGGCCTCGACAACCGCCGGCGCCGGGTCGACGACGCCCTTGATCGCCTGGGGCTCAGCGACCGCCGCACGCAACTGGCCGGCGCCCTGTCCGGCGGCTGGAAGCAGCGCCTGGCCCTGGCGGCGGCCACGCTTCATGAACCCAAGCTCCTGCTGCTCGACGAGCCGACCGCCGGCGTCGATCCCAAGGCGCGGCGGGAATTCTGGGATGAGATCCACGCCCTGGCCGCCGCCGGGCTGACCGTCCTGGTGTCGACCCACTACATGGACGAGGCCGAACGCTGCCACGACATCGGCTACATCCTCTATGGCGAACTGATCGCGCGCGGTACGGCGAAGGACATCATCGACCGGAGCGGCCTGATCACCTTCAACGGCGAAGGCGACGGAATCGGCGACATCGTCAGCGAGCTGGAAAAGACGGACGGCGTCCTCAGCGCCTCGGCCTTCGGCGCCTCGGTCCATGTCAGCGGCACCGACCGTCCGAAGCTGGAGGCGGCGATCGCGCCCTACAAACGCGCTCCATTCCACTGGACCGAGGTCAGTCCGTCGCTGGAAGACGTCTTCATTCAGCTCATGGGCAAAAAAGCAGACGATCGGTACGCCGGATGAAAATGTTATCCTTCACGCGCATTTTCGCCGTCATGGTCAAGGAGTTCACGCAGCTGCGGCGTGACCGCATCACCTATGCCATGATCCTGGTCATGCCGCTGATGCAGCTGCTGCTGTTCGGTTACGCCATCAATACGGATCCGCGCCACCTGCCGGCGGCGGTCATCGCCTACGATCACGGCCAGCTGGCGGACGATATCGTCGCCAGCCTGGAGCGTTCGACCTATGTCGACGTCAAGTACCTGCCGACCTCCGAAGCCGAGATGGACCGGCTGATCCGGCGCGGCGATATCGCGCTGGCCGTAACCATTCCGCCGGATTTCTCCGAGCGCGTATTGAAAGGCGACAAGGCGCAGATCCTGGCCGAAGTCGATGCGACCGATCCGACGGCGGCGGCTGGCGTCGCTGCCGCGGTGGCGGCGCTGCCGGCCGAAGCCCTGCGCAACGACCTCAAGGGACCCATCGCCAGGCCGAATGCGATCGCGCCCTTCGAGGTGGTGACGCACCGGCTCTATAATCCTGAAGGCAAGAGCTCCTACAACATCGTGCCCGGCCTGCTGGCCATCATCCTGTCCATGACTCTGGTGATGATGACGGCCATGGCGGTCACGCGCGAGGTCGAGCGCGGCACCATGGAAAGCCTGCTGTCGACGCCGGCCACCGCCTTCGAGGTCATGATCGGCAAGCTCCTGCCCTATATCGCCGTCGGCACAATCCAGACCATCGTTGTGCTGAGCCTGGCCCGCATCCTGTTCGGCGTGCCGATGGCGGACAGCCTGGCGGGCTGGTTCGCTCTGGGCGTCGGCATCGTGCTGTTCATCACCAGCAACCTGGCGCTGGGCTACCTGATATCGACGGTGGTCAGGAGCCAGCTGCAGGCCATGCAGATTTCCATGTTCTACATGATGCCGTCGCTGTTCCTGTCGGGCTTCATGTTTCCGTTCGCCGGCCTTCCGCCATGGGCCCGGGTGCTTGGCGAAATGATCCCGATCACGCACTTCCTGCGTATCGTGCGCGGTTCGCTGCTGAAGGACCAGGTCCTGAGCGACATGGGGCCGAACCTTGTCGCGCTGTCCATCTTCCTGGTCGTCGTGGCGATCCTGACGGTGTTGCGGTCGCGCAAGACCCTGGATTGACCCCAGGTCGCGGGCGGATGTCCGAGCCGCCCTTCTCGACGGGAACATGGCGGTTCCGACAGCATGGTTCGCCGCCCTCCCCTTTTTCGGCCTTGCCGCACGGTAACTCCGGCTACGCCTGGATCAGGCAAGACATACAGCCGACTACGCGATGGCCCGCCGCGGCGGCGATGTCACAATCTAATTGATCTCTTATGCCAAGTTTCCAATCAGTAGCTTTTCCACGTGAATTGCCTGTGATCATCCATCCCCGCGACCTTCCGCGCAGCGTATCCAAACGATGACCGAGACGCCCCGAGAGCTATCCCCGCAGGCGCGGCTGGCCGCCATCGTGGCATCGTCCGATGACGCGATCGTGGGCAAGACCCTCGAAGGCATCATCACGTCCTGGAACCAGGCCGCCGAGCGCATTTTCGGCTACAGCGCCGATGAAGCCGTCGGTCAGTCCATCACGCTGATCATTCCCAGGGACCGCCTCGACGAGGAAGCTCACATCATCGGCCGCATCAGGGCCGGCCAGCGTGTCGAACACTTTGAAACCATACGCCGCCGCAAGGATGGCACGCTGGTGGATATTTCGGTGACGGTTTCGCCGATTGTCGACGAGACAGGACGGATTATCGGCGCTTCCAAGATTGCCCGCGATACGACCCTGCAGAAGCGCACCGAGGCGCTATTGCGCCTGGCCGCCGAAGCGACGGAAATCGGAATCTGGGACGTCGACCTCACCAATGACATGCTGTTTTGGGACGCGCGCTGCAAGGCGATGTTCGGCATTTCGCCGGACGCGCCAGTGAGCATGGCCGACTTTTATGCCGGCCTGCATCCGGATGATCGGAAAGCGACCATTCAAGCCTATCTTGCGGCCCAGGACGGCGCGACACGTCCTGTTTACGACGTGGAATACCGCGCCATCGGCAAGGAAGACGGCATTGTGCGCTGGGTCGCGGCCAAGGGGCGTGGAATTTTTGACAGCGACGGCGCCTGTGTGCGCATGCTCGGAACCACGCTTGACATAACCGCCCGCAAGCGCGCCGAGCAGCAGGCGGAGGAAGAGCGCGAAATCCTCACGGCGCTTTACGAAGTCGGCGAGGCGTTCTCGACCCTGCCAGGTCTTGATGACGCGGTCCAGCAGGCGACCGATATCGCGACGCGGCTGACCGGCGCGGAATTCGGCGCCTTCTTCTACAATATCGAGAATGCCGCCGGCGAAAGCTACATGCTCTACACCATCTCCGGCGTGGACCGGTCGCATTTCGACAAATTTCCCATGCCCCGGAATACGGCGATATTCGCCCCCACCTTCTCGGGCGAACGCGTGGTGCGGCTCGACGACGTGACCGCCGACCCGGCTTACGGCAGGAACGCGCCTCATCACGGCATGCCGGAAGGCCACCTTCCGGTACGCAGCTATCTGGCGGTGCCGGTGACATCAAAGGGCGGCGAAGTCCTGGGAGGCCTGTTCTTCGGCCATTCGACGCCCGGCGTGTTTACCGATCGCGGCGAACGCATCGCGCGCGCGGTCGCCGCCCAGGCGGCCACCGGCATCGCCAGCGCGCGCCTGATGCAGCGCCTGATCGACGCGCGCCAGCGCGCCGAAGAAGCCAGCGTCGCGAAAAGCGAGTTCCTGGCCAATATGAGCCATGAAATCCGGACACCGATGAACGCGATCATCGGTCTTTCGCATATTTTGTCCGTCAGCCAGCCCCTGACGCCGCGCCAGGAAGAATTCATCAGCACCCTTTCGATCAGCGCCAACAGCCTGTTGGCGCTGATCAACGACTTGCTGGACATCGCCAAGATCGAAGCCAATTCCATCGAGCTGGAGAAACGGCCTTTCAGCTTGCCGCAGCTCATTCAGGAGGTGGCGAGCATGATGGCGGTGCGCGTGAAGGAAAAGGGCTTGACCTTCACCAGCAGCGGAAATTGCGCCGATGAACGCGAATTCATGGGCGATGCCACGCGAATCCGCCAGATCATCCTCAATCTGTGCAGCAATGCGGTCAAGTTCACCGAAAAGGGCGGCGTGCATGTCGCCATCGACTGCCATCCGACCGATGATCCGAAAGTGGAGACGGTGTGCGTCGAAGTAACCGACACGGGCATCGGCATCGCTTCCGAGAAAATCGACCATGTCTTCGACAAGTTCGTCCAGGCCGACAGCAGCATATCGCGAAAATATGGCGGTACCGGCCTGGGCCTCGCCATCACCAAGACCCTGACCGATATCATGGGCGGCACGATCGGCGTCAAAAGCCAGCTCGGCATCGGCTCGACCTTCACGGTCTGTTTTCCGCTGACGATCGCCGACGGCAACGTGGACAAAACCATGCAGGGGGACGATGACGCGGGTGCGGCTTCGGCGGACGACCGGCCGGTGGTGCTTCTTGTCGAGGATTACGCGCCCAATGTCCTGGTCGCGCAGACCTACCTCGATACGCTCGGTTTTCAGTCGGATGTCGCCGGCAACGGCATCCAGGCCTTCGAAAAGCTCAAGACCTCACAATATATCGCCGTGCTGATGGACGTGCAGATGCCGGGAATGAACGGTTTCGACGCGACCCAGCACATTCGCGAATACGAGCGCAAGACAGGACTGCCGCCCATTCCGATCATCGGCGTCACCGCGCATGCGCTGGCCGGGGATCGCGAACGCTGCCTGGCCGCCGGCATGAACGAATATATCTCCAAGCCCTTCGCCCCGGCCGAACTGAACGCCAAGCTGCTCAAGGCCATCGGCAACCATCCGCCGCGGCAATAAAATACTGCCCGGTTCGAAACCGGCCACGGCTGGCGCAAACCGTCAACCTGGCCCGTCGGAGAGGATGTCGCAGGGAATTTGCGGACCCTGCCTCAAAAATGCGTGCGGTGATCGTGGTGCTCGATCAGGCAACGGATCTCGCAGGCCCGCCAGATCATCAAGGCCTGGCGTATCGACTTCAATGTCTATCGACCGCACACGGCTCTTCGGGGACGGCGCCAAGTCAGTCCGTTCGCTCCGCAGGCCTTGACCAAGAACCTGCAAACAGAAAGAAGGTGAACGGACTCTCGGATAATGCCCGGATCCAGGCGGTGGGTCAACTTCTGAAAGGCATGACGATAATGGACGAAACGCCCGGTGCCGACGATCGGCAACAAAGATTCCTGCGGCTCTTCCGCTATCTTGATCGTGATCCGGAAAATCTCAATCTGGTTGGAGACGCCTGTATATCGGCTTTCGAGGCCGGTCTTGCGGAAAAAACGGCAGAATTGCTGAGCCGGTATGAAGGCCTGGCCCCGCTTCCTTCCGCCCTGGTCAATCTGAAGGGGCTTGTCGCGCTTGAACAGGATCGCTTTGACGAGGCGGCCGCCCTGTTCGAAAGCCTGCTCCCCGGCGCGCCGGACGATCCGGGCCTGAGATTCAACCTGGCCTGGTCCAGGACGATGACCGGCGACCATCAACGCGCCGCTGACCTTCTCGACGACGCGACCGTCGCCGCCGTACCGGGCGCCGCGGCACTCAAGGTCCAGGCCCTGCACCGCCTTGGCGACCTTGAGACAGCCCTCAAGCTAGGCATCGGCCTGGCCGCAAGCCGGCCCGCCGACAGCCGGCTCCTGGGCGCGCTTTCGCTGGTTGCCGTGGATTCCCAGATGCCGGAGCTGGCGCGCGAATGGGCATCCAGGTCGCAGGATACGCCGGAGGGACTGTCGGTCCGGGGCATGCTGCTGTTGGCGGACAACCGGCTTGACGAAGCCCGGGTCCTGTTCGAGCGCGGTCTCGACATGCGGCCGGACAGCGCCAGGAATTTGCTCGGCAAGGGGCTGGCGCTCATGGCGGATGGCGACGCGGCGGGCGCGACAACCTATATCGATCGCAGCGCCGAACTGTTCGAGCGGCATCTCGGTACCTGGATCGCAGCCGGGTGGGCACATCTCGCCACCGGGAACCGGCAACGGGCCAGGACCATCTTCGAGCATGCGCTCGACCTCGACGATACCTTCACCGAAACCCATGGCGCCCTAGGCGTCCTTGACATCCTTGACGGCCATATCGAAAGTGCGCGCCGTCGCACCGACACGGCCCTGCGCCTTGACAGGAAGGGCTTTGCCGGCGCCCTGGCGAAGAGCCTGCTCCTGGAACACGATGGCCATCCGCAAGCCGCGCAACGCATTCGTGACATAACCCTGAACCAGCCGCTCGAGTCCGGTCAAACCATCGCCCAGGCGCTTATTGCAGTGGCGCCGAGATGGCGGATTGGCGGCAAGCATCAGCGTTAATATATGTCAATTCTGCGATAAAAGGCACGTTAATGCTGTATTTTTGTATTTAAATTTTTTACAGCCAGGACTTGCAGACTGCAGTAAATCATGAATAACTATCGCCATGGGGGATTTAGCGGACATCGCAGGTAGTATCCTGGCGCGAGTCGAAAGACGCGTTGAGGTCGCTTCACAGAACATCGCCAACGTGTCGACACCCGGCTACAAACGGGCAATCAGCTTCGAACGCCTGCTGAGCCCGCAGGACGATGTGTCTTTCAACCTTCCCGCTGACGCCATCCGTACGAGCCTGGCCGGGCTTGCCATCGACACCGCGCCGGGCCAGGCGCAAAACACCGGCAATCCCGATGATCTCGCCATTCTCGGCGCAGGTTTTTTCAGCGTCCGGTCAGGCGACGGAGCCCTGCTTTACACCCGGCAGGGGCAGTTCCATCGCGATGCGTTCGGCCATCTCGTCAATGCGCAGGGCGGTGTCCTCCAGCAGGCCGGCGGCGGTGATCTTGTTCTCGGGCCGGGCGATTTCAAGGTCCTCGGCGACGGCACCGTCCTTCAATCGGGCGACGCCGTGGCGCGGATCGCCGTGGCCACCCTGTCGTCGCCCGAAGCCATCGCTTACACGACGGACGGTCTTTATACGGCGCCTGAGGGAACGGCTTCGGCCATGGATATCCCTGAGGTCGCGCAAGGCGTCCTCGAAGCTTCCAATGTGTCCCTCGGGTCGGAAATGATCACCATGATGGCGGCCCTGCGCGAAGCGCAGTCGGGACAGCGCGTCATGAGCGTCTATGACGATCTCATGGGCCGGGCCATTACAACATTCGGGCAGGGGTAGGACGTGAACGGCGTTTTTTACATCGGCGCAAGCGGCCTCGATGCGCAGCAGCGCGCGCTTGAAATTGTCGCCAACAATATCGCCAACATGAATACGCCGGCCTTCAAGCGAAGCCGGGCGCAGTTTTCACAGGTGATAGCCACAAACGCGCCCGTGCCAGCCGACGAAGATTCGCCGCCCGCGAACCTTTCGCCTACCCTCATGGGGGTCAGGCTTGACACCGCATCGCCTGATTTGACCCAGGGCGACCTGACCCAGACCGGATCGCCGCTTGACGTCGCCATCGACGGCGCCGGTTTCATCCAGCTCATGGGCCCTGGCGGCGAGAGCCGCCTGTGGCGCGGCGGCTCGCTGATGGTCAATGCGGATGGCTATCTGTCGGCGGCCAACGGCATGCCGTTGCAGGCCCTGATTTCGGTGCCGCGCGGCGCGTCGTCCCTGACCATCGGGGCGGACGGCCGCGTCACGGCGGCGCTGGATGGCGTCACGGAACCGGTCAATATCGGCCAGATCGATCTTGTCCAGGATGTCGATCCTTCGACCGTGACCTCCCTGAGCGGGGGGCTTTACGCACCGCAATCGGAAGCCGACCTGGTCAGCTCGACGCCCGGAACGGACGGAACGGGCGTGCTGGCGCCGGGTTTCATCGAAGCCTCCAATGTCAATCTCGCCAATGAAATGGTCGAACTGCTGCTGATGCAGCGCGCCTATTCGGCCAATGCCCAGGTCGTCCAGGCCGGCGATCAGTTGATGTCGATCGCCAACAGTCTCAAGGGATAGCCAGCACATGGCGTTGAGGGAGCTGTTGTTCGTCCCGGTGGTCTTTGTCGCCTGTCACGCCGAGGCGGCGTCAGGCTGCATGCGCGCCGTGCGCGACCTCGCCGCGGGCGCCGCTCCGTCGGCCCAGGATTTTGTCGCGGACGCCTGCGACAGCGGCAAGCCGAAAACGGTCATGCGCTATGACGCCAGCATGCGGACGATGCGCCTGACGCGCGCCTTGAATGCGGGCGAAGTCGTGGCGGCGGCGCCGTCCGCGATGATGGCCGGCATCGGCCCCGGCGAGAGTCTCTATGTCGCGACGCAGGCCGGCCCCGTGGTCGTTCAGCGCAAGGTCGAGGCTCTGCAGGCCGCCAACCCGGGACAGAAGCTTTTCGTGCGCACCGGCGACGGCACGGTGATGAGCGTGCTGTATGCGGGGGAGGGACAATGATGACTGTGCAAAAAGGCATCGCCTGCCTCCTGGCCAGCGTCATCCTCTCCGGTGGGGCGGCGACGGTCGCCCATGCCGGCGATCTCTACAAGCCGGGCCATTGGCCCGCCCTGGCGTCCGACCGAGCGGCGGAAGCGGTGGGCGACAGCCTCACCGTCCTCATTCAGGAAGAGTCGCAGGCCTCCGACACGACGCAAAACAGCGCCCAGGGCAGCGGCGGCCTGTCGGGAAACTATGCCGTAGGTCCTGACAATGGCGCGGGACAGGTGGGACTGTCGGGCAATTACGCGGCTGGCGGTCAAAGCCGCCGCTCAGGCCAGCTTGTCGCTCAGATCAGCGTCGTCGTCGATGACGTACTGCCCAATGGTGACTTCCACGTCACCGGCGATCAACTGATCAATATCAACGGCAAGAAAACGCAGATTCACCTGGCCGGGCGGGTGCGGCGCGCCGATATCACCGGCGCCAATACGGTGTTGTCGACTCTGCTCGCCGACGCGACCATCGTCTATGGCCGTCCCGGCCTGAGCGCGGCCAAGGGCCAGCCGGGCTTTTTCGGACGCCTGTTTTCACGGCACAAGCCATGACATCCCGGTCCTTGCTTTGTCTTGCCAGCCTGTTGTGTGTCCTGACGGCTCCCGCCGACGCCCAGACCGTCCGTGTCAAGGATCTCGGCCGCTTCCTCGGCTGGCGGGAAAACGCGCTGGTCGGCTACGGCATCGTCACGGGACTTTCCGGATCGGGCGATTCGCAGACCAGCGAGGTCACGCAACAGGCCGTCCGCAACGTGCTGAGCCGGATGGGCGCCAATGTCACGCCGGACGAAGTCCACAGCCGCAACGTGGCCGTTGTCATGGTGACGGCGACCCTGCCGCCTTCGGCGCACGTCGGCGACAGGATCGACGCGACCGTGTCGTCCATCGGCGACGCGCGCAGTCTCGCCGGCGGCACGCTCCTCATGACGCCGCTCGACGGGCCGGACGCCCAGGTCTATGCCCTGGCGCAGGGACCGCTGGTGGTCGGTGGATACCGTTTCGACGCCCAGCTTAACCGGCAGCAGAAAAATTACCCGACCTCGGGCATGCTGCCTGGAGGCGCCTCGATTGAAATGCCGATGACGTCCAGCCCGCTCGACGGCGACGGCCACCTGACCTTCATCCTGCAGGACGCGGACACCACGACCGCCGAACGCATCAAGGACGGCATCAACGCCGCCCTGGGCGCGCAGCTGGCCCGGGTGGCGGACGCCGACACCGTCGTGATCGACGCACGCGGCGCGCAGAACGATGTCTATGGCATGATAGGCCAGATCGAAAATGTCGCCGTCACGCCGGACGCGCGCGCCGTGGTGGTGGTCAATGAGCGGTCCGGTACCGTGGTGGCCGGCGGGGCGGTCCAGATTTCAAGCGTCGTCATTTCGCAGGGCGACATCAAGGTCTCGATCAGCCAGGACAACGACGCGCCGCAACCTTTCATGGCCGGGTTCGGCGACGATGGCGGGCTGGTCGTCGCCAGCAAGAAACTCGAGGTCGTGGCCGACCAGAACGCCGTTGTCCGCTTTCCCAACACGACCGTGGCCGACCTCGTCGAGGCCCTGGCCCGGGAGCATGTCGATACACGCGACGTCATCAGCATTCTTCAAGCGATCAAGGCAGCGGGCGCCCTGCATGCCGACATCGTTGTTCAGTAGGGGGTAAGGTGTCAGAGCTGACATCCATTCTGGCCTTGAAGGCGCTCGACGGGCTGACCGTCCGCGCCGCGGCGACGTCCCAGAATATCGCCAACGCCAATTCGCCCGGCTACCGGCCACTCAAGGTGTCCTTCGAGGACGCGCTGGCCGACGCCTCCAGCCGCGGGCCCGAAGCCATCGATGCGCTGGAACCGAAGATCGAGCCGGACCTGGGCGCGGCCCAAAGCGATGGCGTTCGCCTCGACCTGCAGATGGCGACGGCGTCGATGACGACCGCCCGCTATGCCGCCCTGATCGAAATCCTCACCCTGCAGATGCAGCAAACACGAACCGCCCTGGGAGCCTGACCATGCGCGCGATGGAAATCAGCCTGACCGGTCTCGATGTCGAATGGCGGCGCCTCGAAGTGATCGCCGAGAACCTGGCCAATGTGAACACGATCCAGACGCCCGATGGCGGGCCCTATCGCCCGATGCACCTGCTATCGGGACCGAAGACCACGTTCGAGGGTCATCTCGGTCCGGACGAGGCCGGGCTTGACGGCGTCGCCGTCTACGGCCTCGAACCGTCGGCCAGGCCGCCGCGCATGGTGCACGAACCGGGCAATCCCCTGGCAGACGCCAATGGCGACGTCGCTTACCCCGACATCGACCACGCCGCCGATATGGTCATGATGATCAAGACGTCGCGCGCCTACGAAGCCGACATCGTCGCCATGAACGCCGCGCGCCAGATGTACGTCAAGGCGCTGGACATGGGGCATGCGTCATGAGCGCCCCGCCTGTCGCCGCCATCGGCGCTATTGCCCGCACGGAGCCGCCCGAGACCATGCCGGTCACGCAGGCGCCCCCTGCCGCGCCAGGCGCGCACGTGTCGTTTTCACAGATGTTCCTCGATGGCGTCGACGTCGTCAGCCAGAAGACAAGCGCCGCCGACGCCATGGTCAAATCGTTCATCCTCGACGATTCCATCCCGCCTCACCGCGTCATCTATGCGCTGGAACAATCGCAACTGGCGCTGCAGATGATGCTCCAGGTGCGCAACCGTCTGGTCGAAGGTTACCAGGACATCATGCGGATGCAGCTGTAGGTCATGGAGTTCATCGACAGAATCCGCACGATGCCGCCCGGGCGCCAGATCCTTCTGGCGCTGGGAATGCTTGTGATCCTGGGCTTTGTATGCGCGTCCGTCTATTTCGTTTTCCTGCGCCAGCCGGACAGCGTGCTGTTCTCCAACCTCAAGCCGCTGGACGCCGCCACCATCGTCGCCGAACTCGACAAGCGTAAGGTGCCTTATCACCTGGCCGACGGCGGCGGCACGATTCTCATGGCGGCCGACAGGGTCGACGCCACGCGGTTGAGCATTCTCAGCGAGGACCTGCCTTTGAAAGGCACGGTCGGCTTCGAGCTGTTTAACAAGTCCGACATCGGGCTGACCGAATTCGAGCAGAGAATCAACTACCAGCGCGCCCTGCAAGGTGAGCTGTCGCGCACCATTATGGCGCTGGACGCCGTCGATACCGCGCGTGTCCATCTTTCGCTGCCGGAGCCGACTGTCTTCCGCGATGATCAGCGCGCTCCCAAGGCTTCAATCGCGCTGAGCCTCAAGCCGGGCAAACAGCTTTCGCCGGCGGCGGTCCAGGGCGTCCAGCGTATCGTGGCCGCCGCGGTCCCCGACCTCGATGTCGACAATGTCGTCGTCGTCGACGGCGACGGGGCGGTGATCAGCAACGGCCTGCCCTTGCAGGCGTCGGCGGCGGAATCGCCCGACCAGGACGCCGTCGAGAACTATTACGCGGCCAAGGTGCGCCAGGCGCTGAACGAAACCTATCCCGGCCAGGCCTTCACGGTGACGGTCGCCGCCGCCGCCGGCAGCACGCAGGACGCGGCCGCGTCTCCGGCGGACGGGCAGCTTGTCACCGTCGACGCTTTTGCCGACTGGACGCCCGACCGGCGGACGTTTCCGCTGAAGGTGGCCATAGCGACCTCGGCGGCGCGCGCCGCCGAAACCGCGCAAAGCATGCGGGTGGCGGCGGCAGCGGCCCGAGGCGACAACCCCCACCAGGGCGCCGACAGCACCCTGACCTC
>CAYYTA010000070.1:0-49520 GCA_964474575.1 uncultured Caulobacteraceae bacterium
GTCGCCGGTGCTGGCGCGCGAAACGCGGGCGAGGATCGAGGCGGCCATACCGCCGTCCGAATCCCATCTGGCCGAGTTCGCGACCCGTCTGTCGCCGATCCTCCGTGCACGGATCAATGACCTCGATGACCGCCGCCGCGCCTGGGAAGACATCCTCAAATCGCCCGCCGCCGAACTGGCGCGCGCCGGGAAAATTAATGAGGCCCTGGCCGCCATCGATCTCTCCGGCACGCCGCGCCAGGGCGTCGTCCATCTGGTCGGCGCCGGTCCCGGCGATCCGGAACTGCTGACGCTGAAAGCGCTGCGCCTGCTCAGCGAAGCCGATGTCATCGTCTATGACCGGCTGGTCGGCGATGGCATCCTGGCCCTGGCCCGTAGAGACGCCGACCGCTTCTATGTCGGCAAGGCGCGCTCGGACCACAGCGTTCCCCAGGATCAGATCCACGACCTGCTCGTCGAACAGGCGCGCCTGGGCCGGCGCGTCGTGCGGCTGAAAGGCGGCGATCCGTTTGTCTTCGGGCGCGGCGGCGAAGAGGTCGAGGCGCTGCGCGCCGCCGGCGTCGAGTTCCACGTCACCCCCGGCATCACGGCGGCGCTCGGCTGCGCGGCGGCGGCCGGCGTGCCCCTGACCCACCGCGACCATGCCCAGTCGGTGACCTTCATCACCGGCCACAGCAAGGACGGCGACCATTCCAACCCCCTGATGCTCGACTGGTCGGCCCTGTCGCAGCCGCACCATACCCTCGTCGTCTACATGGGCGTGGCGACGGCGCGCGAGGTGTCGATCAAGCTGATGCGCCACGGCCGTCTGCCCGAGACGCCGGTGCTGGTCATCGAGAATGGCACCCGCCCCGACACCGCCTATCTTCCGGCCACGCTTGGCACGCTCGAAACCAACCTCTCCGCGCGTCCCCCCAAGGGTCCGGCCCTGCTTATCATCGGCGAGGTCGCCGGCCTTTACCAGGCCGAAACCCTCGCCGGCACCGCTGTGAAAGTTTTTGGCGAGACGACCGCATGAAGCTTCTGACTACCAACCGCCTGAAGGATGGCGTCACCTTGTGGTGGGGACCGGATGGCTGGGCCGAGGACGGCGCCCTGGCCGCGCCGCTCGACGACACCGAGGCGGAGGCTTTGCAAGCCGAGTGGCTGAAACGCGAGACCGAGGTTGTCGCACCCTATCTTATCCCCCTGACCGACCGCGGCACGCCGGTGCAGCGCGAGCGCGTGCGCGAGTTCGTCCGCGCCAACGGCCCGACCACCGGCCCGACCCGCGACGCCCTGTCGCGAGCGTTCCAACGCGCCGACATTTTCGAGACCTAGCATGTACGTCTACGACAATTACGACCACGCCTTCGCCCGCGAGCGGGTGGCCGAATTCGCCGATCAGGTGGCGCGCCGGCTGAGCGGCAGATTGACCGAGGACCAGTTCAAGCCGCTGCGGCTGATGAACGGCCTCTACCTGCAACTGCACGCCTACATGCTGCGCATCGCCATTCCCTACGGCCTGCTGGCGCCACGCCAGTTGCGCAAGCTGGCCCATATCGCGCGTACCTATGACCGCGGCTTCGGCCATTTCACCACGCGCACCAATCTGCAGTTCCACTGGATCAAGCTGGCCGAGGCGCCGAAGATTCTTGAAGAGCTGGCCGAAGTCGAGATGCACAGCCTGCAGACCTCGGGCAACTGCATCCGCAACACCACCACCGACCAG
Organism: uncultured Caulobacteraceae bacterium; assembly: GCA_964474575.1. Taxonomy (GTDB): domain Bacteria; phylum Pseudomonadota; class Alphaproteobacteria; order Caulobacterales; family Caulobacteraceae; genus Asticcacaulis. Next base: position 1,712 of record CAYYTA010000070.1, read on the forward strand.
TTCGCCTCGGCGGCGAAGGACGAATACGAGGACCCGCGCCCGTGGGCCGAGCTGATCCGGCAATGGTCGTCGAACCATCCGGAATTTTCCTTCCTGCCGCGCAAGTTCAAGATCGCGATCACCGGGGCGCGGAAGGACCGCGCCGCGATCCGCCTGCACGATATCGGCCTGCACCTGACGCCCAGGGGCTTCGACGTCTATGTCGGCGGCGGCATGGGCCGGACGCCGGCCCTGGCCCACCTGATCCGCGCTGGCGTGCCGGGCAGCGAACTCCTGAGCTATCTCGAAGCCTGCCTCAGGGTTTATAACCGCTATGGCCGCCGTGACAATTCGTTCAAGGCGCGCATCAAGATCCTGGTTGCGGCCCTGGGTCCCGACGAGTACGGCCGCCAGGTCGCCGAGGAATGGGCTGCGCTCGACAAGGGCCGCATCGATCCGCCTCAGGACGAGATCGAGCGCATCAAGGCCTTTTTCCCGGAACCGTCTTACGTCGACACGCCGTTCGACGCGACCGCCGAAGCGCGCCAGGTTCTCGCCGATCCGGCTTTTGGCCGCTGGGTGAAAAACAACACCCATCCGCACAAGCGCGACAACCACGTCTCGGTGACCATCTCGCTGAAGCCGATCGGCAAGACGCCGGGCGACGCTTCGGCCGAGCAGATGGAGGTCATGGCCGACCTGGCCGAGCGCTACGGCTATGACGAACTGCGCGTGACGCACGAGCAGAACATTACCCTGCCCCACGTCGCCCGCGCCGACCTCTATGCGCTCTACAGCCGCCTCGATGTCGCCGGTCTGGCCACCGCCAATGTCGGCAAGATCACCGACATCATCTGCTGCCCCGGCCTCGACTATTGCTCGCTGGCCAATGCGCGCTCCATCCCGCTGGCCCAGGCCATTTCCAAACGCTTCGAGGACGCGCAGCTGTCCGACCGCATCGGCGATCTCCAGATCAAGATGTCGGGCTGCATCAATGCCTGCGGCCACCACCATGTCGGCCACATCGGCATTCTGGGCGTCGACAAGCAGGGCATCGAATTCTACCAGATCCTGCTCGGCGGCCGTGCCGACGAAAATGCGGCGCTCGGCGTCATCACCGGGAAGGGCCTCGAAGCTGCCGCCGTTCCCGCCGCCATAGAGCGCGTGGTGCAGTTGTACCTGAAGCTGCGTACCGGCGAAGACGAAAAGTTCATCGACACCCTGGCCCGCGTCGGTCGCGACACCTTCGCGGAGGTGCTTTATGAGCACGCCTAATTCCGCCGCTGAACCGCGTCTCGTCGGCCACGACGGAGCCACCATCGCCGACGATGGCGTCACCGCGCTCGACTTCACCGAAGCCGCCGCCACCCTGGCTGAACGTAATGGTACTCTTAGCAGCGCTACCGCTTCGCTGCTTGAGCGCATCGCCGTCCGCATCAACCCCGGCGAGGATGTTCGCGCTCTTCTTCCGTACACGGATCATATCAGCCGCTTCGACGTCGCCTTCCCCGGCTATCGCGACGGACGCGGCTATTCGACTGCCCGAATCCTGCGCGAATCCGGCTTCACCGGGCCTGTCCGCGCCGTCGGCGATGTACTGCGCGACCAGGTCCTCTTGATGATGCGTTGCGGCTTCGACCAGTTCCTGCTCAGGGACGCCCATCCGGCCGAGGCCATGCGCCGCGCCGCCGCCAAGTTTTCCACCGTCTACCAGTCGGCGGCGGACAGCGCCATCCCGGCCTGGGAATTGCGCCGGCGGGGCAGCGCATGACCGTTCTGATGGATTTCGTCAAAGACCGGCAGCTGCCGGAAGGCGGCCTGCGCGCCCAGGCGCTCAACGCGCGCTGGGAAGGCCTGGCGCCGCAAGACATACTGCGCGGCGCCATCCATGTGGAATTCCTCGGCGATATCGTGCTGTCGTCGTCGTTTGGCGCCGATTCGGCCGTGTTGCTGCACATGGTGGCCGGGATCGATCCCAGCCTGCCGGTGATCTTCCTCGATACCGACCGACACTTTTTCCAGACTTTGCAGTATCGCGACGAGCTTGTCGCCTTGCTGGGACTGACCAACATCGTCAATCTCAAGGCCGATCCGGCGGAAGCGGCGGACGAGGACGCACGCAACACGCTGTGGCGCACGCATCCCGACGCCTGCTGCGACCTGAGGAAGGTACGCCCGCTCAACCGTTACATGGCGGCCTACGGCGCGTGGATTTCCGGCCGCAAGCGCCATCAGAGCGCCACCCGCACCCACCTGCCCGTCGTCGAATGGGACGGCCGCCATTTCAAGGTCAATCCGCTGGCGGCGTGGACGCAAGGTGATATCGACGCCTGGTTCGCGGCGCACCACCTGCCGCCGCATCCGCTGGTCGAGCAGGGTTTTCCGTCGATCGGCTGTTTCACCTGCACCCGGCCGGTCGAGGCCGGCGAGGACGCGCGCTCGGGCCGCTGGGCGGGCACCGAAAAGGTCGAGTGCGGCATTCATAATCCGATCTACGGCGGCGAAGGCATTTAATTATTGATCCTTGATGCCTGGCAAGGCAGCCTGTGGCCATGCGCAATATCCTTCCGCTCCTGCTGGCCCTCGGCCTGGCCGGCTGCGCCGAGACGCCGCCCGTACGGCCCGAGGCCGCCGACACGCCCCTGCCGGCCGCTTTCCGCGACGGTTTCGTCTTCCTCCAGGTATCGGTCAACGGCGCCCCGCCGGTGTGGATGGAGCTCGATGATGGCACGTCGCCGTCGGCCATCGACCTCGATTATGCCAGGAGCCTCGGCCTGGCGCTCAAGCCCGGCGCGGGTTCCGGCACCGGTTTCGGCACCGAGAAGATCGCCTTCTACAACACCCAGGCCACGGTCGCGGCGGGCGCGGCGTCGCGCAGCATCGACTTTTCCGCCGCGCCGCTGACCGGCCTGACGGGACCGGACGGCAAGCCGCTGGCCGGCGTGCTGGGCTACAGCTTTCTCCGCAACCGCATCCTCGTCATCGACTATCCGAAGAGCGAAATCCGCTTTGCCGCCGATAGCGCGCCTTGCGCCTGCGACCTCTTCATGGGCATGGACAACGACATCCCGACCGTGCCGGTCACCGTGGCAGGCCACCGGCTGACGGCCCTGGTCGACTCCGGCGGAGCCTACGAACTGCTGGTCACGCCGGCCGGTGTCAAGGCCGCCGGCCTCGACGCCGAAACGGCCCGGGCGAAACCTGTCACGGGCTACGGCTACGCCGGCTCGCAGGCCGCAGCCATCGGCACGGCCCCGGATCTCTCCGTAGGCGCCATCTTGCGTCAGAATCCGTCGGCCGTCTATTCGACCTTCGGCACGGCGCCGCTGAAGACACCGGCGGCGCTAGGGACATGGTTCCTGAAAAACTACAAGGTGACGCTCAACTACCGCGCCCGGACGGTGCGCTTCGAGCCATGATCGAGGGCAAGTCCGGTGTCCTGCCGCCCGGCCACGTCCCCGATGTGTTGGCGCCAGGCTTGAAGGTAGTGTTTTGCGGCACGGCGCTCGGCCGCGTGTCGGCGGAACGCCAGGCCTATTACGCCCATCCCGGCAATTTCTTCTGGCGGACTCTGCACGCCACCGGCCTGACGCCCGAACGCCTCGCGTCGCAGGATTACCGGCGTGTCCTGGACCACGGCATAGGCCTGACCGACCTCTCCAAGAGCCATTTCGGCAACGACGCCGAGTTGCCGGAGGGCGCGTTCGATGTCGCCGCCCTGCGCGCCAAGATCGAGGCCTGCCAGCCCGGTATACTGGCCTTCACCAGCAAGACCGGCGCGGCGGCCTTCCTTAACCGCCCGACCGGCAGTCTGGCTTTGGGTCTCCAGCCCGAAACCGAAGGCCGCACGCGCCTGTGGGTGCTGCCGTCGCCGTCCGGCCAGGCGCGCATCTTCTGGAACCAACAGTCCTGGCAGGACCTGGCCGACGCGGTCAGGCGCTGACCTTCTCCACCCGGTTCTGCAAGGCCAGTATCTCGTTCGGCATGACCTCGACGAACGCCTTCAGCGCATTGTCCCAGTCGTCGAGCAGTTCCTTGGCCCTGGGCGAGCCGGTGCGGACGTGGTGGTCGGCGACCAGAGCCTTCAGCCCCGCCGCCGCCTTGTCCGGCACGGCGCGCAGGGTGACGCCTTCGCGGTTTGTGCGCGACGCCAGCTCCGCCTTCGGATCGAAGACATAGGCGACGCCGCCGGTCATGCCGGCCGCGAAGTTCTGCCCGACGCGGCCCAAGATGACCACGGTGCCGCCGGTCATGTATTCGCAGCCGGGATGGCCAGCGCCCTCGACCACGGCGACCGCGCCCGAATTGCGCACGGCGAAGCGCTCGCCGATCACGCCGGCGACGTGCAGCCGCCCCGAGGTCGCGCCGTAGAGGATGGTGTTGCCGGCCAGGGCCTGGCCGTCCTGCCACACCCTCGGGCGGACGACGATGGTCGCGCCGGACAGGCCCTTGCCGACATAGTCGTTGGCCTCGCCGACCAGATTGATCAGCAGGCCCTTGACAGCGAACGCGCCCAGGGATTGCCCGGCGGAACCCGACAGTTCCAGCGTCAGGTGGCCATCGTCGAGGCTGGAACCGTACTTGCGCACGATATGCGAAGAGGTGCGGGTGCCGATGGCGCGCATGGTGTTGCGCACGTCATAGGTCAGCTGCATCTTCTCCTTGCGCTCGAAGACATAGGCCGCGTCGCGAACGATCTGGGCGTCGAGCGTGTCGGCCACTTCGTTGCGCGACCAGGGCGGGGTGATGATCGCCGTCGGGTCCATCTCGACGCGCGCCAGCAGCGGGTTGAGGTCGAGGTCGTCGAGGTGGGCCTCGCCGCGTGACACCTGGCGCAGCAGGTCGGTGCGGCCGACCGCCTCGTTCAGCGTGCGCAGGCCAAGCGAGGCCAGGATTTCACGCACCTCCTCGGCGATGAAGGTGAAGAGATTGATGACCTTGTCCGGCGTGCCGGTGAACTTGTCGCGCAGGCGCTGGTCCTGGACGCAGACGCCGACCGGGCACGTGTTCGACTGGCACTGGCGCACCATCAGGCAGCCCATGGCGATCAGCGACGCCGTGCCGATGCCGAACTCGTCGGCGCCTAACAGGGCGGCGATGACGATGTCGCGGCCGGTCCTCATGCCGCCGTCCGAACGCAGGCGGATCTGGCCGCGCAGGTTGTTGAGCGTCAGCACCTGATGGGCTTCCGACAGGCCGAGTTCGAACGGCAGGCCCGCGAACTTGATCGACGACAGCGGCGAGGCGCCGGTGCCGCCGACCTGGCCCGAGACCAGGATCGAGTCGGCCTTGGCCTTGGCGACGCCGGCCGCGACCGCGCCGATGCCCGACTGCGACACCAGCTTGACGGTGACGCGGGCCAAGGGGTTGATCTGCTTGAGGTCGTAGATAAGCTGGGCCAGGTCCTCGATCGAATAGATGTCGTGGTGCGGCGGCGGCGAGATCAGGCCCACGCCCGGCGTCGAATGGCGCATGCGGGCGATGAACTCGGTGACCTTGAAGCCGGGCAACTGGCCGCCCTCGCCGGGCTTGGCGCCCTGGGCGACCTTGATCTCGACCTCCTGGCACTGGTTGAGGTATTCGGCGGTGACGCCGAAGCGGCCCGAAGCGATCTGCTTAATGGCCGAGTTCGGGTTGTCGCCGCCGGGGCGGCTGACATAGCGGTCCGGGTCCTCGCCGCCCTCGCCCGACACCGAACGCGCGCCGATGCGGTTCATGGCGATGTTGAGCGTCTCGTGGGCTTCGGGCGACAGCGCACCGAGCGACATGCCGGGGGTGACGAAGCGCTTGCGGATCTCGTTGACGCTCTCGACCTCGGACACCGGCACCGCCGGCAGGGGCGATTGCCAGTCGAGCAAGTCGCGCGGGCTGGTCGGCGTGTCCTTCGACATCTTCGCCACCAGGCCGGAATACTTTTTGAAAGTGGCATAGTCCTTGTGGGTCGTCGCCTCTTGCAAGAGGTGGATCAGCTTCGGCTGGTAATAGTGGGTTTCGCCGGCGGCGCGCATCTTGTAGAAGCCGCCGATCGAGACGACCGGCTTGCCCGACAGGAAGGCGCGCTCGTGCAGCTCGCCCAGCTTCTGCTCGATGCCGGCCAGGCCGATGCCCGAGATGCGCGAGGTCACGCCGGGGAAGTATTCGGCGACCAAGGCGCGCGAAAGACCCAGCGCCTCGAACTCGTAGCCGCCACGATAGGACGAGATGACCGATATGCCCTTCTTGGCCAGGATCTTCATCAGCCCGGCCTCGATGGCCTTCTTGTAGTTGAGAAAGGCGTAGTGTTCGTCGAGGCCCGGATAACGATTGTCGTCGAGCCGCTCCTGCAGCAGCTCCAGCGCCAGGTACGGGTTGACCGCGGTGGCGCCGACGCCGACCAGGACGGCGAAGGCGTGCGGGTCCATGGCCTCGGCCGAACGGACGATGATCGAGACGAACGAACGCAGGCCCTTCTGCACCAGGCGCGAATGGACGGCGGCGGCGGCCAGGATCATCGGCACGCCGATGCGGTCGATGCCGACCTCCTCGTCGCTGAGCACGATCATATTGGCGCCGCCGGCCTTGACGGCACGCTCGGCCTGGTCGCGGATCGCTTCCAAGGCCTTCTGCAAGGCCGCGCCGCGCCGCGCGCCGCTCTTCGGCAAGGCGAAGGTGCAGTCGATCTTCTCGACCTTGCCCGCCGTGTCGAACCTGATCATGCGCTCGTACATCAGCGTCGTCAGGAACGGGCTTTCGAGCACGAAGACATCGGCCTGGGCGGCGTTTTCCTCCAGAATATTGCCGAGGTTCTTGAAGCGCGTCCGTAGCGACATGCCCTGGGCCTCGCGCAGGGGATCGATCGGTGGATTGGTGACCTGGGCGAAGTTCTGGCGGAAATAGTGGGCCAGCGGCCGCCACTGCTTCGACAGTACGGCCAGGGGCGCGTCGTCGCCCATCGAGCCGATGGCCTCCTTGCCGTCCCTGACCATGGCGTCGAGCACGGTGTCGAGGTCCTCGTGGGTGAAACCGGCGGCGATCTGACGGCGCTTCAGCGCCTCGCCGCGATACTGGCGCGGCTCCGGCCCCGGCGCGATCAGCGGCTCGAGCTCGATCATGTTGGTCAGCCATTCGCCGTATTTCTGGCGGCCGGCCAGTTCGTCGAGGATGTCGTCCTCCCAGTAGACCGCCTCGTTGTCGAGGTCGACCGCGATCATGCGGCCCGGTGCGATGTGGCGGCGGTGGGCGATGCGGCTCTCGTCGATACCGGTCATGCCGGCTTCGGAGCCGACGATGAGCAGGCCGTCGCGGGTCTCGGTAACGCGCAGGGGGCGCAGGCCGTTCCTGTCCTTGCCGGCGATGACCCAGCGGCCGTCGGTGGCGCAGATGGCGGCGGGACCGTCCCAGGGCTCCATGACGGCGTTGCAGTAGGCGTAAAGCGCGCGGTGCGCCTCGCTCATCGTGCTGTCCTTGGCCGAGGCTTCCGGGATCAGCAGGGCCTTGGCCATCGGCGCGTCGCGCCCGGCGCGAACCAGCAGTTCGAACACGTTGTCGAGCGCCGCCGAGTCCGAGCCGCGCGGCTGGATGACCGGCTTGACGTAATCGGCCTGCTTGCCGAAGGTCGTCGCCGCCATGCGGATTTCGTGCGACTTCATCCAGTTGATGTTGCCGCGCAGGGTGTTGATCTCACCGTTGTGGGCCAGCATGCGGAACGGCTGGGCCAGGCGCCATTCCGGGAAGGTGTTGGTCGAAAAGCGCTGGTGGAAGATGGCCGCCGACGATTCGAAGCGCGGGTCCTTGAGGTCGAGATAGAAGTCATCGACCAGCTCGGCGCGGAACATGCCCTTGTAGATCAGAGTCCGGGCCGAGAACGAGCAGATGTAGAAGTCGGCGAGGTGCGCTTCCTCGATGCGCTTCTCAATGCGGCGGCGGGTCAGGAACAGGGCGCGCTCCAGCGCCTCGTTCTTCATGCCCTTAGGCGCGGCCATCATGATCTGCTCGATCTCCGGCCGGGTGGCGGTCGCCCGCGCGCCAAGCTGCGCCACGTCGACCGGCGGCTGGCGCCAGCCGTAGAGGTAGAAGCCCGAACGCAGGACCTCGGACTCGACGATGGTGCGGGCGGCTTCCTGGGCGGCCAGGTCGGTGCGCGGCAGGAAGATCTGGCCGACCAGGACCGGGCCGTCCTGCGGCGTGTGGCCAATCAGGCGGACCTGCTCGCGGAAGAAGGCCTGGGGCACCGAGATCATGATGCCGGCGCCGTCGCCCGACTTGCCGTCGGCGTCGACCGCGCCGCGGTGGAACAGCGCTTTCAGCGCCTTGACGGCCAGCTCGACGACCTCGCGGCGCGGCTTGCCGTCGGTAGCGCAGACGAAGCCGACGCCGCAGGCGTCTTTTTCGGTGGCGGGATCATAGGCGCCGGCGTCGATCAGGTGCTGGCGCTGCGACAGGTAATGCTGGACAGAATTGTGAAGAGAAGACGGGGGGGTCATATTATTCCGCGGCCTCCGCGACAGGCTGGTTCAAAGCCGGCTTTTTCGAATGAGACAGATAGTGGTGGATATCGCGCGCGGCGTCCTGGCCTTCGCGCACCGCCCACACGACGAGCGATGCGCCGCGCACGATGTCGCCGGCGGCATAGACGCCCGGCAATGTGGTTTTGAACTCGCCGGGCTCGACCTTGAGCGTGCCCCAGGCGGTCGTTTCCAGCCGCTTGTCGTTGAACAGGTGCGGCAGGTCCTCGGGCTCGAAGCCGAGCGCCTCGATGACCAGGTCGGCCGGCAGGTCGTGTTCCGCGCCCGGGATATCCTCGATGCCCTGGCGGCCGTGGCCGTCGGGCGCGGTCAGGCGCATGCGCTGGACGCGCAGGCCGGTCGCCTTGCCGGCGTCGCCCAGCACCGCCTTGGGCGCGCTGAGCCACTCGAAGCGGACGCCTTCCTCCTCGGCATTGCTGACTTCGCGGTCGGAGCCCGGCATGTTGGCACGGTCGCGGCGATAGACGCAAGCCACCGATTTCGCGCCCTGGCGCACCGCCGTGCGCACGCAGTCCATGGCCGTATCGCCGCCGCCGACGACAACGACCGTCTTGTCCCTGGCATCGAGCAGACCGGAGTCGAAATCCGGCACCGTGTCGCCGAAACCCTTGCGGTTCGAGGCGATGAGATAGTCGAGCGCGGCGACGACGCCATGCGAGCCGCAGCCCGGGGCGCTCAGGCGGCGCGCCTTGTAGACACCGGTGGCGATCAGGATGGCGTCATGGCGCAGGCGTAAGGTTTCGAAGGTCACGTCCTTGCCGATGTCGCAGCCGAGTTCGAATCTGACGCCGGAGTCGGCCAGGCGGTCGGTCCTGCGCGCCACGACATGCTTTTCGAGCTTGAACGATGGAATCCCGTAGACGAGCAGGCCGCCGGCGCGGTCGTGGCGGTCGTAGATGGTGATTTGGTAGCCGAGTTCGCGCAGGCGGTCGGCGGCGGCGATCCCCGCCGGCCCCGAACCGATGATGCCGACGCTCTGGCCGCGTTCGACGGCCGGGCGGATCGGTTCAATCCAGCCGTTGTCGAAAGCGAGATCGCCGAGATAGCGTTCGACGCTGCCGATGGTGACGTTCTCCCACGCCGACTGTTCGAGCACGCAGGAGCCTTCGCACAGCCGGTCCTGGGGACAGATGCGGCCGCAGATTTCTGGCAGGGTCGAGGTCGCTGACGACAATTCCCACGCCTCGCGCTCGCGGCCCTCCGCCGTCAGGCGCAGCCAGTCGGGGATGTTGTTCTGCAGCGGACAGCCGTCCTGGCAGAAGGGCACGCCGCACTGGGCGCAGCGCGACGCCTGGTTCGAGGCATTGGCCGGCTTGAAGTCGGCATAGATCTCGGCGAAGTTGGCGACGCGTGTCTTCGCCGCCGCCTTCTCCGGCATCTTCTTCTTCTCGACCACAAAACGGTTGGTTTCGCCCGTCATTGCTCTCTGCCCTTCAGTTACGCGCTCCCCATAACCGGAAAGCCCGGCGGGGAAAGTGAAAACCCTTGTTCCAGGCCGGTTTTTTCCGGCCGGATGACATATTTGCCGTGGCGGTATCGGATGATACCGAATCGGCCGGCGAAGGCTCTGCCCGAAAAGGCAAAATCTCCGCCAATTTATAGTTTAGCGCAAATTTTTCACCGCCAACCGCATGAATACACCAGGCTTGCGAAGAAATCTTGCGCCGGAGGGAGAAGGCCCCACAAACAAAACCCCTCGGGCGGTCCGGTCTGGACCATCGCGAGGGGGAGAGGCTTGTTCCGCTTCCGAAGGATCGTTCAGATCATCCGTGGAGCATCTCCCCGTGCTGCGATGTATCGAGACCTTCGATCTCCTCCTCGTCGCTGACGCGCAGGCCTGTTGTTACCTTGCACAGCATGAGAATGGCGAAGGTTAAGGCCGCGCTCCATACGATGACGCAGAGAAGGCCGCCGAGCTGTTTGAGCACGCTGGCATTGGCGCCAAGCGTATTGATCGTCTTGTCCGCGAACACCGCCGTCAGGATGGCGCCGGTGAAGCCGCCGACGCCGTGAACGCCGAAGCTGTCGAGGCTGTCGTCGTACTTGAAGAAGTTCTTGACGTAGGTCGAGGCAAAGTAGCAGACCGCGCCGCCGGCCAGGCCGATGATCAGCGCACCGCCCGGATTGACGAAACCGGCGGCCGGGGTGATCGCGACGAGACCGGCGACCATACCGGAAATCATGCCGAGCAGGGTCGGCTGCTTGCGCTCCAGCCATTCGGGAATGATCCAGCCGACCGCACCGGTCATGGTGGCGACGATGGTGTTGAGCATGGCGACCGAGGCGATCTCGTCGGCCTTCCATTCCGAACCAGCATTGAAGCCGATCCACCCGACCAGCAGCATCGAGCCGCCGATCATGGTGTAGCCCAGGTTATGCGGCGCCATGTTGTCGCGGCCGAAACCGCGGCGCTTGCCGAGCACGAGGGCGGCAACGAGGCCGGCGACACCGGAATTGACGTGTACGACACTGCCGCCGGCGAAGTCGAGCACGCCCCATTGAAACAGGAAGCCTCCTCCCCACACCCAGTGACAGACCGGCGCGTAGACCAGCAGGCTCCACAGCGCCATGAACAGGCAGAAGGCGGAAAACTTCATGCGCTCGGCCACTGAACCCGCGATCAGGGCCGGCGTGATGATGGCGAAGGTCATCTGGTAGGCGACCCAGAGGTATTCCGGCAGCTGCGGCGCAGCACTGTACGCCGTCTGGATGCCGCCGTTGCTCCCGACGCCGTTCAGCATGAAGGCATCGAAGCTGCCAAGGACAGTGTTCCATGCCGGGCTGGGTCCGACGCCGAAGGACAGGGAATAGCCGGCGATGACCCACAGGATGGTGACGATCACCGTCACCGCCACCGATTGGGCAAGCGTCGCCAGGATGTTCTTCTTGCGCACCATGCCACCGTAGAACAGCGCCAGGCCCGGCAGGGTCATGAACAGGACCAGCGCCGTCGCCACGATCATCCACGCCGCGTCTCCCGGGCTGAGGACAAGCTTCACCTGGTGCGCCAACAGGTGCGGCGCGCTCGCGGCGGAGGTCGTGACCGTCTGGACGGTTTGCTGGATCATCAGGGCCGGGTTCCGGTAGCTGGGGATGTCTTTGCGGCCCGCCCGTCAACGCAGTTTGCCGGCCGCGGATTTTCATCCGTGTCCGGCGCCATTGTGCAGCGCGAGAGAAAAGACGTATTTTTTTCCATAACAGCACATGGCCGGGGATAAAAGTGAAATTTTCCGGCCTAGCGGCGTATTTCAGGAAATTATCCTGCCATGGAACACGATCTTTCCATTTTTCGTAACAATAGGTGATGGGATGGCCGGACGCCCGGCACCACCCGCCACTTACAAAGCCGCCGTCACCGGCGCATTTCCTTCTTATCGCTCAGGCGCTTATCCTTTTGTGACAAGAAGGAGACGCGCCCATGCTCGGCACCATTCTCATCATCATCCTGATTCTCGCCCTGATCGGCGCCCTGCCGACGTGGGGCTATTCGCGATCGTGGGGCTACTGGCCGTCCGGCGGCGCCGGCACCATCCTGGTCATCATCGTCATCCTGGTCCTGATCGGGCGGATATGACCTTATAGAGGCCGCGTCGTCTCGCGCACCACCAGTTCATGCGGGATGATATGGCGCACCTGCTTGTCGCTGGCGCGGAACTCGCCCGGCGCGTTGAGAATTTGAACGCAGCGCCGCGCCATGTGGAGATAGGGCTGGCGCACGGTGGTCAGGGCCGGCCAAACCGCCGAGGCGATCGGCGCATCGTCGAAGCCTACCACCGCCAGATCCTCCGGAATGCGCATACCCATCTTGTGCGCCGCCGAACAGGTCGCTGCCGCCATCTCGTCATTGCCGGCGAAGATGGCCGTCGGCCGCTCGGGCAGGCTGAGCAGCTTCTCCGCCGCCTCCATGCCGGTCTTGAACGAGAAGTAGCCCTGTGTGATGTAGTCCGTCGGCGGGCGGGGACTTAAAATCGCATCGAAGGCCTCGAGATAGCCCAGCCGGCGCAGCATGGCGGCGGCATGGTCGGGATGGCCGGCGATATGGGCGATGCGCGTGTGGCCAAGTCTCAGCAGATAGTCGGTGACGTCGCGCGCCGCCAGCCGGTCGTCCATGGCGACGCTGGGATAATGATCGTCGGGCGTCGACGGCGAAATCAGCACGCAATTGACCTGGCGCGCCTTGAGCAGCGCCTTCAGCGGGCCGAAGTCGCACAGGGTCGGCAGCAGCACCATGTCGCTGATCTGGGCGTCGGTGAGGAAGCGTGCGATCAGTTCGTCCCAGTCGCGCCGGCCGGGCTCGTACAACTCCACGGCCAGATAGCGCCCCGCCTCCATACAGGCGGACAGCATGGCGTGATGGAAACGGCCCTGGTAGCCGCCCGCCGGGTCTTCAAGCAGCAACCCGATTGAGGTCTTGTGGCCGAGGCGCAACTGGCGCGCCTGGCTGTTGGGGCGGTACTCCAGCCTGGCCATGGCGTCGAGCACGCGTTCGCGCGTCGGCCCCCTGACAGCCTTGTCGTCGTTGAGCACGCGCGACACGGTCTTCGCCGAGACACCGGCCAGTTCCGCAACATCATAAATCGTCGCCATTGCGCCCGAACAACCTAGCCCAGAAATGAATGTGAAATCCTGAAACACTCCGGATTCGCGGGGAGATTAGCGCCGCAGCACGCCCGAGGCAACCGCCACTCCAAATTGACGGCGGCGGGCGACATGTGACATGAGTTGCCCTACGTCAACCTCGGCTTCCCCTTACCCATGAACGACGACAAGCACGACAATGACAGGGCCGCCGGAAGGGTCCGGATGGCCGACATCGCCCGGCTGGCCGGCGTGTCGGTATCGTCGGTGTCGCGTGCCCTGGCGGGAAGCCCGTTGATCCCCGAAGCCCTGCGCGACCGCATCCACACCCTTGCCCGCGACCAGGGCTATGTCGTCAACCAGGCGGCGCGGGCGCTCAGGCTTCAGACGACGCGGACCATCGGTCTGATCCTGCCGCTCGGCCACGAGGTCGGCCAGCCGGTCTCCGATCCCTTCATGCTGGAGCTGGTCGGGGCGCTGGCCGATGAGGTCATCGCGCGCGGCTACGATCTCCTGCTGTCCAAGGTGACGGCGATGCGCGACGGCTGGCTGCGCGACCTGACGCGCTCGCAGCGTTTCGACGGCCTGTTCGTGCTCGGCCAGAGCGACCAGCATGCCGCCCTCGATGAAGCCGCGCGCGACTATGCCAACATGGTCGTCTGGGGCGCGTTCATCCGCGGCCAGCGCTATTGCAGCGTCGGCGTCAACAATGTCGCTGCCGGCCGCCGCGCCGCCGAGCACCTGCTGAAGGGCGGGTGCCGCGACATCCTGTTCCTCGGGCCCTCCGGCGTTCCCGAGGCCGACGCCCGCTACGAAGGCTATGCCGAAGCGCTGGCGGGGTCGGAATTCCATGCCGGTGAGGCCATACGCTGCGAAACGCGCTTCCTGGCAGGCAATGCGCACGAGGTGGTCGCCGACCTGATCGCCCGCCGCCACCGCTTCGATGGCCTGTTCTGCGCCTCCGACGTGATCGCCCAGGGGGCTCTGGCGGCGCTGGGCGAGGCCGGAAAACGCGTACCTGAAGATATCGCCGTTTGCGGCTTCGACGACGTCGCCATGGCGACGGGGATAGGCCTGACCACCATCCGCCAGGACCTGCGCGCCGGCGCCCGCCATATGGCCGACCTGCTGTTCCGCCGCATGGCCGGCGAGACGGCGCCGCCGGTGCGCATGAACGGCGACCTTGTCATCCGCCGCACCACCCGGACAGTGGAATAAGCTCTCCCCTCACCCCGACAAATGACGTGGCAGTCCCTTCCCGTAAGTACGGGAGGATAAGGATGAGCTTCTTCCCTGTGCTCCTTTGTACCTCCCACCTCTGGTGGCAGGGCTGTCGCATATGGCGTGAAAATGCCCCCTCCCCCGCCAGGGCGGAGAGAGGAAAGAAAACACGTTTCGACAGCCATATGCGACAGCCCCTCTGGTAGGGAGCGACTATCCTTTGTGTCAAGCCAAAGGCGAGTGAAATGTGATCGTGGGGCGTCTTGCTTTCTCGTCCCGGTCACATTTTATGCCCGTTAACGATTCCGCCTCGACAGCCCCGCCGGCCGTGATAACGTCACCCTCCGGCGCAGCAAATACCATGCCGCCGCAATGGGATAACAAAAATATCCCCATCTACAAACCACTACATCTAGACATTAAGCTGGCTTTAACCACTATTAGTCGTGATAGATGGTCCGGCCGCAAGGCTTCAGTTCGATTCGGGATATGGCCTTCCCGATCGTGCCGATCGTCAAAGGCCAGATTTTGTTTTGTCGCACTTTTTAACCGAAAAGTGCGTCACACTTTTCGGAAAGTGCTTAGCATGTCACGTCCGCTCGCCCAGTCCACCGCCGGCCTGCTCACCCCCAGCTACGCCTACAAGCCCTTCCGCTATCCATGGGCGTTCGAGTTCTGGCGCAAGCAGCAGCAGGTCCACTGGGTGCCCGAGGAGGTGCCGCTGGGCGAGGACTGCAAGGACTGGGCGGCCAAGCTGAACGACGGCGAACGCAATCTGCTGACCCAGATCTTCCGCTTCTTCACCCAGTCGGACATCGAGGTCCAGGACAACTACCTCGAACGCTATTCGCGCGTCTTCAAGCCGACCGAGGTCAAGATGATGATGTCGGCCTTTGCCAACATGGAGACGATCCATATCGCGGCCTATGCCCTGCTGCTGGAAACCATCGGCATGCCGGAATCGGAATTCGGCGCCTTCATGGACTACCAGGCCATGCGCGACAAGCATGACTACATGCAGCAGTTCGGCGTCGACAGCGAAGCCGACGTCTGCCGCACGCTCGCCATGTTCGGCGGCTTCACCGAGGGCCTGCAGCTGTTCGCCTCGTTCGCCATGCTGATGAACTTCCCGCGCTTCAACAAGATGAAGGGCATGGGCCAGATCGTGTCGTGGTCGGTGCGCGACGAAAGCCTGCACTGCGAAGGCATCATCAAGCTCTATCACGCCTTCGCCAAGGAAACGAAAGCGGTCACCAAGTCAGTCGCCGACGACATTGTCGACTGCTGCAAGACGGTGGTGGCGATGGAGGACAAGTTCATCGACCTCGCCTTCGAGATGGGCCCGGTCCAGGGCATGACGCCGGACGACATCAAGGCCTATATCCGCTATATCGCCGACTGGCGGCTGAAGCAGCTCGACCTGCCGCAGGTCTTCGAGGCGCCGAAGGAAAACCCGCTGCCGTGGCTCCAGGTCCTGCTTTCGGGCGTCGAGCACGCCAACTTCTTCGAAGCCCGCGCCACCGAATATTCCAAGGCCGCCACCCGCGGCCAGTGGCAGGGCAGCGACGGCGTCTGGTCGGCCTTCGACCAGCTGATGAAAAAACGCGCCGAAGGGATGAAGGTGGGGGTGTAGCCCTGCACTGCCGCCTGTAGACTTGTCACCAGAACCGAGTATTTTCACGCAATGCTCGAAAAGCTAAAGCAACTCGGCTTTCAGATCGAATTTCTCAGTCACGCTACGGCTATTCTTAGCGTCGACTTTCCTGAGGTGCTTTCCGAGCTGGAAACAGTTTTGGAAACCATCACTGTACCGATTGAAGAAATTATCGGCTCCGGAGGCGGTGAAGCCAAAGGCACACAGCGACTCCGTCGTAAACTGGCCGAGCACGGATGGAAAAAAACCAATTTCCTGATTGAGAAAAGGATCAACGGACAGCCCAGGGAATCCATCTCTCACGAAGTTGATCATGTGAGAACATTCGATCAAGGCATCATAGCCTTGGAGATCGAATGGAATAATAAAGACCCCTTTTTCGATCGCGACTTGGAAAACTTTAAGCGGCTTCATTCCGAAGGCGCGATAAGTGTAGGGGTTATCATTACGCGAGGTGAATCGTTGCAAAGCGAAATGGTGGCTCTTGTTCGAAGGTTCGCCGAAGAACGTCAACTTTCGAATGGGGACGATTTGCGGACACTTGGGCTAAATCCCACGCCCCGCCAGTCAAAGGACGTCGAACGACGCATGAAAAGCGGCATTCACTTCCGCGATGCGTGGTCGGTCAGTTTCGTACAAGACAAATATGGCGCCGCCACAACTCACTGGCGTAAGCTCGAGGATCGGGTACACCGCGGAGTTGGAAATCCCTGCCCACTACTGCTCATTGGACTGCCGAGCAGCATTGTCACTTTTGGGGAAAATCTTGATGTCGAGGCCATTGCTGCTGATGAAAACGAAGTCAGCAGTTAGTTACTCTGCTGCAACCACACGATGATTGGCGCTGTTGTATGCGTACGTGTCCCATGTAGGTTCATAGGCTTCATCAGCCTGATTACCCCAAACGGTCCAGCCTTTCCGTATACCTCGTGAAAACAATTCAAGGCGTGGTCCCGGGCTGCACGACTCAATGAGAGCGTATTGTTCGTCTGGTTTGCGGCTGTGCTCACGCTTGCGGCTTCCAAGATAATTGACCTGGGAACGTCCGGGCGGAAGCGTCCGGGCATTTTTGCCCCTTACTCCGAACAAGATGATTTCTGTGACGTTACGAAAGTAAAAACCGACACCACGGCCATCCGATCCGCCGTCTTTGCGTAGCTTATGCCAAATAATGTTGGATTTATACTCAAATCCCCACGCCTTCATGACTTCAAGGCCATCAGGAAGCAAAGCATTGGGCACCCAAAGATAAAGATGCGCCGGCTCGGCCGTAACGGATTGAACGGGGAGAGCGCAAATTTCCTTGAGGCTCATTGTGCTGTAACGATTAAGCCTCCGGTGTTCGGGAGCTACCTTGCCAGTGCGGTTGGTGAACTGCCAAGGCGGATCGGCCAAGATCGTTGCGAAACGCTTGCCTTTCAGTCGCTCAAGGAAATCAGCTTGAAAGTGGGCAGGATCAGACATGGCAACCTGAAAGATAAGTCATAGACTTAGTCATTGCGTTGTTCGCCATAAGCGTCAAGCAAATTTGTTCACAATATGTTCCTTTGGGAAATTTAATCCCCGTCCTTTCCTACGCTGTCATGCTTCTCCCCATGACACAGCCAAGCACCTCCATCGCCACCGCCGAACAGCGCCAGGCGCTCCGCCGCAACCAGACCCAGCGCCTGCGCAATCTCGGCGAACAGCTGCTGCGCGCCGTAGAGGATCTCGACCCGCCCAAGACGCACAGGGACGCCGAACAGGCCGGCAGGACCCTGCTGATCCTCGACCGCCTGCTCGACCATTTACGCCATCAAGTCCGACGACGAGCGCATCCCCTCGTTCTCCGTCCGCCCAGCCGATCCAGAAACCGAGCATCGCAACCTGACCACCTGGCAGGGCGTACTTGACGCCAGCCTCGATGCCCTGACCCAGGCCCGCGCCGTCAACCTGGGCCAAGCCTAGCCCTCCTCCGCCGCTCGATCCGCCAGGGCCGCCACCTTCAGCAGATATCCGGCCATCAGCCGCAGCGCATCGTCATCATAGCCGGCGTTGAGCGCCTCAAGCTCCGCCACAAACCCGGCCATGACCGGCGCCGAGACCGTCAGCCCCGCCGGAGCGGCATAGACGAAGACATTGCGCCGGTCCGCGCGGCATCGCCCGCCACCTTCAGGATCGCCTCGCGGCCGCCCATCGCAAAACCCCGCATATATCTTGACAAATCAAGATATCATGATCCGATCCCCCGCCAATTCCATGCTGCTTCCTTATTCCGGCAGTGCCAGAGTGATCCCGCCGCCGAAGACCTGAATGAAGGACACTGGGCGGGACTAAAGATGACGGAGGCGTTAAGGCCGGTATCTTGACCGCAATTACAAAGGTCCGCGCCGACACGCCTCCGCCGTCTCAGGTTTCTATCCCGTCCCAGTCGCGGGGGTCATTGAATTTCCTGCGGAATTCGCGCCATTCGTCGGCCGACTGCTCGAAAATGTGCAGGTCCTGGCGTTCGCCTTCCCGCAACACATGCGCCTTCAGCACCCCGACATGACGGTAACCATTGAACGCCTGCATGCGCAGCACCCGCGCATTGGCGTCCATGATGTGGTTGACCATCTTGTGCAGCCCCATGGTCATGAAAGCGTGGTTATGGGTGCCGATGAAATTGTACATGGTCAGCGCCTTGGGCGCATCCGGATCACCCATATAGACACCCAGCTCGCCGATACCGTTCCTGGCATCGACCACGGTGATCGAGGCATAGCCGGCGTCCCGGCCTTCGATGCGGATGATGGCGTGCTGATAATCATCGCGCGCGTTCGATCGTTCGATCCACGCCTTCTGGCGCTCGATGTCGTAAGGCACCTCGGTCAGCATGAAGCTGGCGATATGCGGCGAAGTCCGCCAGTCTAGCAACAGTCTGGCATCGTCCGTGGTCGGACGGCGATAGCTGAGGAAATCATACATGCCGCATGGCCTCCAGTATGCGTTGCGGCCCCCTGCCATCGACAAGGGCGTAAGCATGGGCGGCATTGCGCGCCCGTTCATCCGGATCGGCCATCATGGCGGCGACCCGGGCACCGAGATCGTCGGGCAGGCCGGCGCGAGCGTCGATGACCGGATAGGGGCATGCCGCCAATGCCGCTTTCTGGTTGTCATAAACCACCAGCACCAAGGCGGGCAGGCCCATGGCGGCGATCTCGCCGACGCTGCCGCCCGCCGCCGTGATGACCAGGGCCGAGCCGGCCAGCACATCGGCAACCGAAGGCGGCGAAACATAGAGACGCATACGTCGTAGCTGTTTTTCCAATCCCAAAAGCGATGATGTATGCGTATTGGCCGGGCCGGCGATCACCTTGATGATCGTATCGGGCAGGGCGTCATGCAGGAGCCAGGTACAGGCTGCGGTCATCTGGGTCGGATCAGCCCCCCCGAACGTCACCGTCACCGTCGCTTCTTCCGTATCCGGAACATGGCTGGCGGTGAACTCGCGCCGGATCAGGCCATAGGACTCGCCAAGCAGCACCCGGCCGCTCGTCCTGGCCTCATAGCCCATGCGTGGCGCCGCCATGGCCGGGTTGATCAGCAGGTCGCAGTCGAACCGGCCGAGCGCATTGAGGTCGTCCAGCACCGCCGTCCTGACTCGCCCGGTCAGGTCACGAATATAGTCGGCCGTGGCGTCATAACTGTCGATGACCAGCCAGTCGTCGCGCGTGAAAGCGACATCGGCGAGGTCGCCTTCTGCCGCCACGACACAAAATGTGGCCTGGCCGTCCGCGCCGATAACGCCCAGCCGTTCAGCCACCGCCGGCGACAATTCGTCGAGCAGGAAGGTCACCTCCCAACCCTCCGCGCGCGCCGCCTCGGCCAGGGCGTAGCAGCGCATGAAATGCCCCATGCCGATCTGCGGCGACGCCTGGGTACGGAAAAACAGCTTCATGGCACGCGGACGATGTCATGAACGGCCGGCGCGGCCGTGCGCCATACCGCCGTCGACCATGACCAGCCGACGCCGAAGCCACACAGCAAAAATGTCTGATCGTCCGTAACCGGATGTTCGGTCAGATGATCGCAGATGGCGAGCGGAATCGAGGTCGACGACGTATTGCCGAAGTCCTTGACGGCATAGACCATCTGGTCGTCGCGCGCCTTGATCTTGTGGCCCAGCGTCCTCAGCATCATGGCGTTGGCCTGGTGCAGGATGACATGACCGACCTCGCCAATGGCCGTGCCCGCCGCCGTAAGCGCCCGCTCGACCGATGGCGCCACCTGCTTGAGCGAAAAGGCCATGACCTGGGTGCCATCCATGAACAATTCGGCCCTGCCAGGCTGGACCAGGCCGCCGGCTTTCGAGATCAGGTATGGCGCGCCCGACCCGTCCGAACCGAGATCGAAGGCGATCGTTCCGTCTTCGGACGATTCCAGCGCCGTCACCGCCACGGCGTCGCCGAACAGGGGCATGAGGGCGCGATTATCGTCGGAAATCATGCGCGTGGTGATGTCGCCGGTGACCAGCAGGGCGCGGTTCATGCCGCCCGCCTGCATCATCGCCGCCGCCACGGATAGCCCGTAAACATAGCCGGAGCAGCCGAGCGCGATATCGAGCGCCGCGACATGATGGCCCAGGCCCAGCCGGTTCTGCATGACGCACGCGGTCGACGGCAAGGGATAGTCCGGCGTCTGAGTAACGACGATCAGCAGGCTGATCGTTTCGCGCCCCCAGCCGAGCCGCTGCAACAGGTGTTCGGCCGCGAAGCAGCCCAGGTCGCTGACCGTGTGACGGTCGCTGACCGGCCGGCGTTCGATACCGGTGGCGGCGATGATCTTGGCCATGACCTCCGCGCCGAAGCTGGCGGCAAGATCGGCGTTCTCGCTCACTCGTTCCGGCACGGCGGTGACGACGCCGGCCAGTTTCGGAGCGCGGGCGGTGAACGCGGTCATGACGTCAGCCCGCCATCGACGACCAGGGTCTGACCGGTGATGAAACCGGCCTCCTCGGACAGCAGAAAACGCACGAGGTGGACGACATCGGCCAGTTCGCACAGCCGGCCGAGCGGCGTGCGGCGGACGATCTGGTCGAGTTGCCTGTCGTCAAGACCTTGGGACAATTGTGTTTTCATATAGCCCGGCGCGACCGAATTGACGGTAATGCCAAGCCGTCCGACTTCGCGTGACAGGGCCCGGCTGAAACCATCCATGCCGGCTTTCGACGCGGCATAGGCGGTCAGTCCGGTATAGCCGCGCAAGCCGGTGATCGAGGAAATGTTGATGACGCGGCCAGCCTTGCGCGACTTCATCATCTGGCGCAGGGCGGCGCGGGCCAGGCAGATCGCGCCGGTCAAATTGACCTGCAGGACATGCTCGATATCACCGACCGGCAGGGTCGACAAAATCCCCTCGACCGACTGGCCGGCATTGTTGACCACGCCCCACAGCCGCCGGCCGTCGAAGGCGGCGACGGACGCGGCAACGAAAGCCTCGAGGGCGGCGGTGTCGGCCATGTCGGTTCGCGCCCAGAAAAACTTTGCTCCGTGTACGGATTGCAACGCTTCAAGATCGGCATTGAAACCGGTCGAGCACGCCGCCACGCCATAGCCCTGGGCCAGCAGGTCGCGCGCCAAAGCCAGGCCCAGCCCGCGGCTGGCCCCGCTCAGGACTACCCATTTAGCGGCGTCGCTCAAGCGTTCAGGTCCTCAGTTTCTTGCCCGCGGCGCCGGTCTCGATGGCGTCGACATAACGGATCGAGGCGGGGCGATGGCTGCGCGGCAGGGCGGCGAGATGCGCCCGAATCGCGTCGTGGATGGCGGCGGCATCATCGCCGGAAAAAGGTTTCAAAACTATGTCCGCCGTCAGGATGTGGCCGGTGATCGGATTGGGCCTGGCGGCGACGCGCGCCTCCTGAACCTGCGGCATGGCGAGAATATGCGCCTCGACGGTCTCCGGAAAGACCTTGACCCCGCCGACATTGACCATGGCGTCGATACGGCCCCTGAACAGGACGCGATCGCCGGCGACTTCGACGACATCGCCGCTATCCTTGCCAGAAATCTGCAAGGTGCCATGTTCGGAGAGCGTCAATCGCTCGCCCAGCCAGGCAGCCGGAAAGCCGGCCAGGCCGTCGCCGACGGAAAAAATCCGCCCCAGTTCCGTGGTGGCGTAGATATGGCGCAGGGCCGCACCGGGAAAGCGGGCGCGAA
Organism: uncultured Caulobacteraceae bacterium; assembly: GCA_964474575.1. Taxonomy (GTDB): domain Bacteria; phylum Pseudomonadota; class Alphaproteobacteria; order Caulobacterales; family Caulobacteraceae; genus Asticcacaulis. The sequence goes on from CAYYTA010000070.1 coordinate 23,824, forward strand.
GGGCGTCCAATATAGTCTGGTCCGCCACCTCCCCGCCCAGCGTCGCGCTCTTCAGCGCCAGCGGCCGATCGCCCAAGGCCATCAGGAAGGCGCGCCAGAAAGTCGGCGTGCCGGAAATATGCGTGGCCTGTTCGGACAGGGCCAGCTCGGCCATGTCGGCGACGGACGCGCCATAAGGCGGCGCGATCAGGACGTGACCGCCGGCCACAGCCGACAGGATGACATTGACGCCGGCGAAGCTGCCCGGATTGAAGGTCAAAAGCCAGCGCGCCGGCTCGTCGCCCGGCCTGATGCCGTCCATCAGCCGCTCAGGTGTGGTCACCGCCCACTTCGGCCGGCCGGTCGTGCCCGAGGTCTGCAAGCCGATGCCGTCCGCGCCGGCCGGAATCGGCTCGCCGGCCGGATCGCGAACCAGCCACGCATGGCCGGCCTCAAGGGCCCCGATGATGCCAGCCACACCCGCGGTTTCCACATCGACGCGGCCGCCGCGCACAGGTATGTCGCCGAGTTGCAGCGTCCTTCCGCCCTCGACCAGGGTAAAGCCGCCGCCCGCCATTGATCAGTTCCCGAACAATTTCGCCAGTTCGCCGGCGGTATGGAACAGGACAAAGCCGTTAGCGAACGGGGTCAGGCCGGTCTTTTCCTCAAGCACCACCACCAGGGTGGCAAGGTCGAGGCTGTCGATATCGAGCGGCCCATTCAGCAACACCGTATCCGCTTCGACGGCGACCGTCGCCGCCCCCTTGTCGCGCAGGATGGTGGTCAGTTCGTCGCGGATCAGGTCAAGCGCAGACATTATCGCAGAAATTCCTTCAAAACGGAGACAACATCGCCGGACGCTTCCATGTGCGGCAGGTGACCGGCGCCCTCTATGACGTGGACGGGCGCATGCGGCGGCAGGCGGCGCGCTTCGGGCATGGGGATAAGGCGGTCATGGTCGCCCCACATGACAGTGATCGGCACACGGATCTTCGACCAGTCGAAACCTTCCGGCGCCAGCGCCAAACCATAGGCCCTCGATTGGCCAAGCAGTTTCTTCAGCGCGTGGGCGCGAACGTCACCGGCAGCCTGACGCAACGACTGTCCAAGCGTCGCTGCCAAAGCCTGCCCACGCGGACCCAATAGTTGCCGCGCCAGGTCTTCGGCATGGTCGGGATCGTTCAGGAAAGCGTCGAGGGTTTCGAGGTGGAACTCGCCACCCAGTCCCGCCGGCGAAATCAGCGCCAGCGACACCACGCGTTCCGGATGCGACAAGGCGAAGCCGAGCGCGATCTTGGCGCCCATCGAATGGCCGACAACCGCAGCCCCCGGGATGTCCAATACGTCGAACGCCTCGTCGAGCCACCGGGTCATGAAGGCGAGATTGGCGTCGCCGACATCGGGCGATGTCCGGCCGTGACCCGGCAGGTCAATTGCGACGACGCGGTACTGCGCCGCCAGCGGCACCAGGCACAGTTGCCAGGTCAGCAGATCGGCTCCGAAGCCATGCAGGAACACGACGCACGGAGCATCGGCGCGGCCGATTTCGAGATAGCTCAGCGGACCGTGACTATGGTCGCGCGACAGCGACAGGCTGATCTTGCGCGACGGCTTCACGGCGGCGGTCATGCCAGAAACCCTCCATCCACGCAAAGGATCGACCCGGTGATCCAGCGCGAGGTGTCGGCGAGCAGGAAGGCGATGGCCGCCGCCACATCGTCGGGCCGGCCGAGGCCCAGCGGATGCATGTCGACGACGCGCTTGAAATTCTCCTCGCTGAGGATGGTGCGGAATTGATCCGACATCGGCGTATCGACCATGGCCGGGGCGACGGCGTTGACGCGGACACCGTCGCGCACTAGTTCGACGCCCAGCCCTTTGACCGCCGAAACGATGCCGCCCTTGGACGAGGCGTAAACGACATTGCCGGGCGCGGTTTTGAGCGCCGCCGACGACGAGCAGTAGACCAGCGAGGCCGGCGTCCCGTGGCACGCCTTGAGCCGGAAGCCCTGCGCCAGCATCAGCGCCGCGCCGAGGTTCTGGGTCAGCACGTCCATGACGAAATCGGGTTTGACCGCCTGGATCGGCCGCGTCGCCTGGACGCCGGCGCAGTGCGCAATGCCGTTGAGCGGCCCCGTCTCCGTACACAGAGCTTTCAGCCACGGCACGATGGCGTCGAGGTCGGCGAGGTCGAAAATCCGCCCCTGATGGCCTTTGCCGTCCAGTTCCGCCAGCACCTGGTCGAGACGTTCCTGGTTGCGCCCGGATGCAATGATCCGTGCACCGAGTTTCGACAGGTAGACCGCGGTCGCCCGGCCGATGCCACTGGTCGCCCCGGTGACAAGAACGGTGCGGCCGCTGAGATCCATGGGGTTAAAGGCCGGGGGATTGAACGCGGTCATGCCATCGTCCCCATGCGGCGGGCATAGGCCTGCTGGAAATGGGCGATGCGCGCTTCGGGCACGCCCAGCAGCGGCGCGCGCCGGTCGGGCACGTCCCGCACACCTGCCTGGACATTGATACAGACGCCGTGGTCCTCGCCCATGACGGTTTCACTGAACTGGACCAGCTGGTCGGCGAACATTTTTTGCGCCGGCCCCTGCTGGCTGTCGGCGATCCAGTAGGTCGAATTGAAGCGGAAGCGCGTCGCCGAAACCGGCTCGAAGGTCTGGAAGACGAACGAGGCGCCGTAGGTGGCCAGGATGACGATATTGGGAAAAATGACGTAGTTGACGCTGTCCGGAAAGCGCTCGCTGACCTTCAGCTTGATCACCCTGGAAACACGGTCCCACCACGCCTTCGTCTTGTCCGACAGGCTGCGGTAAAAAACCGTGTGTTCCGCAACGCGATCGACGCGCAGGTCCTCGGCCAGGGTCGGATCGAGGCTGTCCTTGTGGATCATCCGGGTGTGATAGCCCTCGGCAGCGTTCTCAAAGCCGATCTTCCAGTTGACCTGCCACTCGAACGAGGTCTGGCTGATGCGGTGCGGGCAGATCGCGGTGAAATGCTCGAGGTCATCCCAGGTCTCGCCGAGAAAATCGCGCAGGGAAGGACCTTCGGGCGCCATGCAGACGAAGACGAAGCGGCCGCAGACTTCCAGGCGGTAGGGCGACAGAGCCAGGGCGGCGCGATCGTCCGCGTCGAAGCCGAAGGCCGTTTCGTTCAACGGTATACCAACAGGTATGCCCTGCGCGTCGTAGAGCCAGTGGTGGTAAGGGCATTGCAGACGGCGATTGCCGCAGCGCTCGGTCTGGATGCGCGAGAAGCGGTGCGAGCAGATGTTGCGGAAGGCCTTCAGTTCGCCCTTGAAGTTCTGCACGACGATGCTGTGCGGACCGATCCCGGCGGTGACGAAATCCTGGTGGTTCTTCAGGTCATCGGTAAAGCCAACGCACAGCCACGACGGCCGGAACACCCTGTCCAGTTCCAGTGGCAGGACGTCGTCGCGCCAGTAGTAGTCGGCCGGGATATGACCGAGCATGCCTTGATATTTCACGGTCCTGCCGTCGCCATCCATCAGTCGTACTCGACGACTTGCGGCGCCGCCATCGGGCCGGCGGTCAGCTTCATGGCGCTCCACGACCAGCCGACGCCGAAGCCCATGACGACCAGGCTGCGCGGCCGGTCGAAGGCGTCGTTGAGCCTGGCGGCGATGGTCAGCGGGATCGAGGCCGACGAAGTATTGCCATAGGTTTCCATGGCGATCGGCACCTTGTCCTCGGGCAGGCCGGATTTCTTGCGCAGGTGGTTGAGCATGAAGACATTGGCCTGATGGAACAGGACGTAGTCGATGTCGTCGATGGTGGTTCCGGCGGCGTCGAAGATCGCCTTGACCAGCGGCGGCACGTTCCTGAGCGTGAAGTTGAACACTTCGGTGCCATTGAGGTGCAGGCGCGACTTGCGGTACAGCTCGTCGGCCTTGTCGGGCGCGTGCGGCCCCTTCAGCGGCAGCAGGGGCAGCTTGAGCGCGCCGGCTTCGACCATGATATGGGCGGCGCCGGAACCATCCGTTCCGAACACGCCATACATATCGTCCGCACCCGGATTAAGTTCCAAAGCCGTCGCCGAACCGGCGTCGCCGAACAGCGGTACGGTGGCGCGGTCGCCGTCCAGAAGCTTCGAGGTCGAGACATCGCCGGCCAGGACCAGGGCCCGCGCCGGCCGGCTTGTTCCATCAAGATTGGCGACCGTCAGCGTCTTCATCAGCGCCGCCGCCGTCCACAGGCCGTAGGCATAGCCGGAACAGCCGAGATTGATGTCGAACGCCAGGCACGACCCGAGGCCCAGCCGCGATTGCAGCGCGCAGGCGGTGGCCGGTATGACGTAGTCGGCGCTTTGCGTCACCATGATCAGCACGTCGATCTCGTCGCGCGCCCAGCCAAGCTCCTCGATCAGGCCGTCGGCGGCCTTCTGGCACAGGTCGGAGGTCAGGATATCCGGCCGGGCGATGTGGCGCGACCGCACGCCGATCGAGCCGATCAGGCGCTCGCGCTCGGCCTCGTCCGGAATCAGGTTTTCCTGCTCAAGCGTGCGCGTCATGGCGGGCACGCAGGCGCGCACCCCCCTGACACTCACTCCGCTCATCCTCGCTGTCGTCATCCATGCCACTATGCGCTGATTCGCCGGCCGCTTCGCCTGCGACCGTGGCACTCAAGTTTTAAGGGATTGTTGACGGAATCAGGATTTGCTCCCCCGAAAATCCTTCGCAAATCCGGAGTTCCCCTATGGACAGACCCGCCTTTTTCGCGGCCGTCGCCGAAATCCTCGAAGCCGACCCGTCGGGCCTGACCGGCGCCGAAAAAATCGACGACGTCGGCAACTGGGACAGCCTGTCGGTCATCTCCTTCGTCGCCATGGTCGATTCGGACCTCGGCCAGATCGTCGACGGCGAAAAGCTGAAGGACGCCAGGACGCTCAACGATCTGGCCGAACTCGTCGGCTTGTGATGCCCAAATTCGCGGAACGCCTGAAGACGCGCATCCCGTCGTGGCAGCGCTTCGTTGAGCGCGCCCGCGATGACGGCCGCAACGTCGCCTACGACCTGCTGCCGGTGTTCGGTCTCGCCGAGCGCGACCGCTTCTCCGAGACCTATGCCGCTTTCCAGCCGAGGACCCCCGGTTTCAAACCGTCGGACAAGGCGCGCGGCCTCAACGACGCCCTGCGCCACCAGGGTGTGACGGCCATGCAGGGGCCGTTGCCCGACGATGTGCTCGGCGACATGCTGGGCTACTTCCAGACGACCCTGTGCCATGACCCCTACCGGCCGCATCTCGGCCGCTTCAAATGGGATGAACCGCCGTCGGACGAGGTCAATCTCGGCTATTTCACCTGGGAAGAGGTTATCCGCGCCCCGCACATGATGGCGCTGATCAACAGCCCCGACATCCTTCAGGCGGCCGAACTGTTCTTCGGCTGCAAGCCGACCGTCGACAATATTGGCGCATCCTGGTCCTATCCGGGCCGCGACACCGCCAAGGGGGCGCAGCGCTTCCATCGCGACTTCGACTGCTCGCGCTCGTTCAAGCTGTTCATTTATCTGACCGACATCGACGACGACGCCGGCCCGCACGTCTATGTCAGGGGTTCCAGCCGCAAAGCCGTGCTCGAAAGCGCCCGCGCCCAGACCGACGCCGTCATTGAGGAAACCTTCGGCGCCGACGCCATTTTCCCGATCCGCGCCCCGGCGGGATCATGGTTCCTGGAAGACGTCTACGGCTTCCACAAAGGCGCCCTGCCGAAGACGAAACCGCGCCTGCTGGTCGGCATCGAATATAATCTCTATCCGTCGCCCCTGGCCCCGAAACAGCCGGTCCTCGACCACGACGCGCGCTTCGACCCGTTCATCAACCGGGTGTTCATGCGATGATGAAGGTCGCCATCATCCCGGCGCGCGGCGGCTCGAAACGCATCCCGCGCAAGAACATCAAGCCGTTCTTCGGCCGGCCGATGATCAGCTATTCGATCCGCGCCGCGCGCGACTGCGGCCTGTTCGACAAGGTCATCGTCTCGACCGACGACGAAGAAATCGCCGAGGTGGCGCGCGGGCATGGCGCCGAGACCCCGTTCATGCGCCCGGCCGAGCTGGCCAACGACCATGCCGGCACCGGCGCCGTCGTCGTCCACGCCATCGAGTGGTTCCGCGAGCAGGGTATCCGCTATGACGCCGCCTGCTGCATCTACGCCACCGCCCCGCTGATCGAGCCCGAGCGCATCCGGGAAGGCTGGGACCTGCTGCAACAGCCCGGCAAGCGCTATGCTTTCTCCGTGACATCCTACGCGTTTCCGATCCAGCGCGCACTGAAACGCACGCCGGACGGCAGCGTCGCCATGTTCTGGCCGGAGAACCTGACCAAACGCTCCCAGGACCTGGAGCCGGCCTATCACGACGCGGCGCAGTTCTACTGGGGCTGGTGCGACGCCTGGGTCGGCGGCGAGGTCGCCTTCTCGCCGATCTCCGCCCCCGTCATTCTGTCGCGCAACATGGTGGTCGACATCGACACGCCCGAGGACTGGGAGGTCGCCGAAGTCACCTACCGCATTTTAAAAGGCGGTTAGGGACAACATGCTACGGTAGCGGCATGACGCCGTCACCCCCGCAGCTGGCCGTCCTGATCGACGGCGACAACCTGTCCGCCCAAGCCGTGGAGCGTCTCCTGCGCGAGGCCGAGAAGCTCGGGCCCCTGCGCCTCAAGCGCGTCTACCGCAACTGGACGAACGCCGGCGACGACTGGATGAACCTGATCGCCCGCGAAGGCATCCGCGCCGCGCGCTATACGCCGTGCACCGGGCGCAAGAACGGCAGCGATATCGCCATGACGGTCGAGGCCATGAAGATGCTGAGCCGCGGCGTCCGCGACTTCTGCCTCTTTTCCAGCGACAGCGATTTCACGCCGCTGGCCCTGCAACTGCGCAAGGATGGAGCGCGGGTCTATGGCTTCGGCGAGGACAAGACGCCGCAGACGCTGAGAGCCGCCTGCGACCGGTTCATCGTCCTGCCGCCCGATCCGCGCCGCATCCAGGCCGACGCCCGCCGCGCCCTGCTCAAGCTGATGCGCGAACTGGCCGGTGACGGCAAGGACGTCAATCCGTCCCTGGTCGGCGACCGCATGAAGGCCCTGGGCCAGGCCTATGGCTATGCCTCGCTGAAGAAGCTGATCACGGCGACCGATGGCGTGGAACTGACCGCCGGCAAGGTGCGGCTTCTCAAGGCGGGTTAGGCCTTGCGGCGGCGTGACAAAACACCGACATAGGGGCTGCCGCTTAACCCAGGAGACCGCCATGACCACATCCGCCCTCGGTTTCGACCTCACTCCGCCGTCGCAGGACGACATCCACCGGCTGGCCGCCCGGCTCGACGCCGAGTCGCGCCGCATCCTGCTCGACCACGGCACCGAGGCCCCGTTCTGCGGCAAGTTCGACGAGTACGAGGAGGAAGGCGCCTATGTCTGCAACCTGTGCGGCCTGCCGCTGTTCTCGTCGCGCGCCAAGTTCCATTCCGGCTCGGGCTGGCCCAGCTTCTACCAGGGCATCGACAAGGACCACATCCGTAGCTTGCGCGACTCGTCGCATGGCATGACCCGCACCGAGATCCGCTGCGGCCGCTGCGACGCCCATCTCGGCCACGTCTTCGAGGACGGCCCGCGTCCGACCGGCCTGCGCTACTGCATGAACTCGGTGGCCATGGACTTCGTGCCCGGCGGCCAGCCCCTGCCCGACCGCCTCGGCCGCGGCGCGCCGGAAGGGGAACCGCTCGCCGCTACCTAACCCGATTGTTTTTATTGAAACCTTGGGAAATGCCTTTTGAGGTGCATTGCATCCTCATCCTGCTAAAGCGCACTCACACTGCTGAGTTCTTCAAGGAAGGCGTTTCCCATGGCTATCCCGTTCATCGACCTGGCCGCGCAAAAGGCGCGTATCGGCAGCGCCATCGAAAGCGCCGTGCTCAAGGTCATCAACCATGGCGCCTATATCCTCGGGCCGGAGGTCAGGACCTTCGAGGCCGACATGGCCAGGTTCGCCGGCGCCCAGCACTGCCTTTCCTGCGCCAACGGCACCGACGCCATCGAGCTGATCCTGCTGGGTCTCGGCATCGGCAAGGGTGACGCCGTCTTCTGCCCCGACTTCACCTTCATCGCCACCGCCGAGGTCGCGCCGATGACCGGCGCCGAGCCTGTCTTCGTCGACATCCGCCCCGATACCTATAACCTCGACGCCGAAAAGCTCGACGCGGCCATCGAAGCCGTCAAGGCCGAAGGCCGGCTCAGGCCCGCCGCCATCGTCGCCGTCGACCTGTTCGGCCAGCCCGCCGACTATCCCGCCCTGTCGGTCGTCGCGAAGAAGCATGGCCTGCCGCTGATCTGCGACTCGGCGCAGGGCTTTGGCTGCACCATCGACGGCCGGCAGCCCCTCGACTGGTGCGTGGCGACGGCGACCAGCTTCTATCCGGCCAAGCCGCTCGGCTGCTATGGCGACGGCGGCGCGGTCGTCACCAACGACCCGGCGCTCTACGAGCGCATGGTGTCGTTCCGCGTCCACGGCGGCGCGACGGCGACCGATGCCGCGACCATGAAGTTCGAGCACGAAACCAAATACCTCAACGTTCGCATCGGCATGAACTCGCGCCTCGACACCATCCAGGCGGCGATCCTGATCGAGAAGCTCAACATCTTCGCCGAAGAGATCGCCCTGCGCCAGAAGGTGGCGGCGCGCTATAACGAACTCTTGAAGGAGAAGGTCCTGAGCGTGCCTTACGTTCGCGACGGCTTCGTCTCGACCTGGGCGCAATATACCATCGAGCACGAGAACCGCGACGGGCTTCAGGTTCATCTCCGCAACCTGGGCATTCCATCGGCGGTCTATTACCCGATCCCGCTGCACCAGCAGCCGGGCTATGCCGGTTTCACCTCGGGCACAGGCGACTTGGCGGTCTCCGAAGCCAAGGCCAAGACGGTGATCAGCCTGCCGTTCAGCCCCTATCTCGACGAAGCGACCCAGGACCAGATCGTCGCGGCTGTTGCGAGCTTTAACGGTTAACTATTGCGGACCTGAGTCCAACACGAAGGCCGGCCCGAGGTCGATCGTCTTGGCCGCGCCGCCGATATTGAGCGTGGCCACGGTGGCGCCCTTGCCGTCATAATCCTTGTCGGCCGTGCCGTTGATATAGAGCAGTTGCCACTGGGTCGTTACCGTCACCGTGCCCTGGATGACGGCGGTATAGGGCGCCTTGTTGATCTGGATGGTGGCCGGGATATCCACGGTGGCGTTCGGGTCGCGCGATTCGAGCTTGAGATAGACCGCGAACATCAGGGCGTCGCCCTTCTTGTACGGCTTGTCGATGTCGACATTGGCGCCGATGTCCCAGACATTGGTCGTCGGGTTGGCGATGGTGACGCGCTTGCCGCCGCCGCCTTCGACATTGCTGTCCTTGAAGTTGGCGACCGTCTGGCCCGCGCCGTAGACGTTCCAGGCGCCGGCATTGGGCGTGTTGAGCGCCACCGGATCGGCGGCTAACGCCGGGGCGGCGAAGGCCGTCATGGTGACGGCGAAGGCAAGGGTGGCGAAGACAGGATGGGTGAAGACTGGCTTCATGGCGTTTCTCCCCTGGATGACGGTACCTTTTGCCTGAGGACAATACCAATTTCGTCCAAGTTGGCGGCGGCCCGTTTCGATTTGTCACATAAGTAGCGGCCATAACGCCGTTTATGTCAACGGGGTTGTCGGGAAGGCAAGGATTTCAGCGGTTTCCGTGGCAAATTTGCCTGCATATTGCGCTGCAATATCAGCGCTTTAGACGATAGGGGCACGCAAAACCACGAAATCGGCCGCGCCCCTATGGACAAATGATGGCAGGTGGTGTTTATTGGTAATGACCAATATAAGAATTGGTTATAGTCTGGTTTTCCCGGTGTAACTTCAACCGCATGGGCTCTTTTCCGCCCATGCGGTTTTTTGCGCTAGTCTTTCGCCTTGCCAAAGCCCGGCAGGCTGAGCCCGAAGTGGATGGCGGCGGCGCGCAAGGCGAAGGCCGCGCCGAAACCAACCAGCGCTGCCGGCCAGAAGTCGAGGGCTGCCAGGGTTTTCGCCACCACGAACACCATCGCGCCCAGCAGAGCCGCCGTGACATAGATCTCGCGGCGCACCAGCAGATTAGGCTCGCCGGCCAGGACGTCGCGGATGATGCCGCCGAAGCAGGTGGTCAGCACGCCCATCACCACCGCCGACACCGGATGGACGCCGAGCGACAGCGCCTTGGCCGCTCCCACCACCGCATAGGCGGCCAGGCCCAGCGCGTCGAGCCACAGCAGCGCCCGGAACCGCCAGCCGCGGCTGCCCAGCAGCCAGACCAGGATCGCCGCCGCCACGCACACCATGAGGTAGCCCGGCCGCTGCACCCAGAAGACGGCTGCGCCGATCAGCAGGTCGCGCAGAGTGCCGCCGCCGACGCCGGTGATCGCCGCGAAGAAGGCGAAGGTGATGATGTCGTGCTTCTTGTCCGCCGCCGCCAGGGCGCCCGACATGGCGAACACCGCCACGGCGGCGTAGTCGAGCCAGAAGAAGGCGGTGTCAAGGGCGGTCATAACCCGTAGCTAGCATGGTCGGTTTTGGCCCGCTATGATGAAGGTGAATTGGCTGTACCAAGCAGGAGGAAGACAAGATGAAGATCGATTTGCTTTCACTCCTGGCATCACATGAGATTATTCATCCCACCCGGCTCCTCGGCTTTTCAGCGTCAAGAGGCAAACTTCGCTTCGAATTGCAGGGCTATGTTTGGTGGAAGCCGGTGCATTCGCCTTCTGAAAGCAATATTTCTTTTATTTTCAGCGAGGTCGATGCCGGTCAGCTCGATATGTCAATATTCGATGCCTACACCGACCAAGATGAAGTTCTAGAGGACTTTTCCATAGAAACCGCCAAGCCGGGCGACTGGGATGAGGACGCGGAAATTGCGATTTTCTGCCAATCTGCGGTGCCCGATCCGGAAGGTCTGTACGCCCGGCTACACGGCCACCTGCAACGGGAAAGAAGCTGGAAAGGGCCGCACGACTATCTGAATAGTATGCGAGGACAATTGAAGCGCTTTGCTGCCTTGACGCAAACTCCACCGTTCCTCCTGAGCCGTGCGCCTGAAAGCGTAAATCGATTTTTGGCCACAGAACTCGACAGCCAAGGCGTGCAATATTACTTCATTCCGGAGGACTATCCGCAAAACGGAGAAGCGAGATTCAAGCCTAGGCTTATCGTGCGATGGCTGGACTCTGTTTTTCGATGCGGCAGCGCCCACGCCGAATTCAGCTAGCCGATCATCTCGTCGGCCAGCGGCTCGCCGCGCTTGAGGTCGCGGGCGGCGGGCTTGCCGAGCACGTCCCACAGGCGCGCCGGGGCTAAGCCGAGGCCCGGCCGGATCGAGCGGACGTTATCCTTGGTCAGCGCCTCGCCCTTCCTGACATCGGCGGTGACATAGAGCGACCGCCGGAACGCCTTGGAGCCCTGCTCGATGCCGAGCGTCTGGTAGTGGACCTTGCCCAGCGCCCGCCAGGCGTCCTTGCAGTCGCGGACCAGGGCGGTGAACTCAGGGGGCTCGAGCGAGAAGCCGGAATCCGGTCCGCCATCGGCGCGGCGCAACGTGAAATGCTTCTCGATGACGCAGGCCCCCAGGGCTACCGCCGCGACCGACGCCGCCGTGCCGAAGGTATGGTCGGAAAGCCCCGACGGGCACTCGAACTTGCGGCCGAGGTCGGGCACGGTGCGGACATTGGCGGTCTCGATCGGCGCCGGATATTCCGACACGCAATGCAGCAGGACGATCTCGCCCGAGCCGTACTTGCGCGCGGTGGCGCAGGCCGCGGCGATTTCCTTGTCGTTGGCCATGCCGGTCGACATGATCAGCGGCTTGCCCTTCGATGCCGCATAGGCGACCAGCGGCAGGTCGACCAGCTCGAACGAGGCGATCTTGAAGGCCGGCGCGCCGAGACTATCCAGCAGGTCGACGGCGGTGTCATCGAACGGCGACGAGAACATGGTCACGCCGTGTGTCCTTGCCCGCTCGAACAGCGCCGGATGCCAGTCCCACGGCGTATGCGCCTCGTCGTAGAGGTCATGAAGCGAGCGCCCGTCCCATAGCCCGCCATGGATGAAGAATTCCGGCCGGTCCGACTTCATGGTGATGGTGTCGGCGGTATAGGTCTGCAGCTTGATGGCGTCGCAGCCGGTCGCCGCCGCGGCATCGATCATGCTGAGCGCCCGGTCGAGCGAGCCGTTATGATTGCCGCTCAGTTCACAGATGATGTACGGTTCGTGGTCGGCGCCGATCTTGCGCCCGGCGATGTCGATCTCGAAGCTCATAGGTTCAACACCTCGCGCAAGGCCTCCACGACCCGCCTGGGATCATTGTCGCTCATGTCGGCATAAAGCGGCAAAGAAAGCGTGCTGTCGTAATATTGATCCGCACCCGGAAGATCGCGCTGGCCAAGGGCGTTTTTCTGCCAATAGGGCTGGCGATGGACCGGGATATAATGGACCTGGGAACCGATCCCCCGGTCGCGCAGCCGCTGCATCACCTCGGTCCGGGTGGTTTTCAGATTGTCGAAAGCGATCCGCACGGCAAAGAGGTGATAGACCGGGTCTTCGCCTTCATCCGGAAACGCCGTCCACAGGGCTTGCATCTGATACATTGTCAGCGCTTCCCGATAGGCAGCGATCAGGGCCTTACGGCGTTCGGCGAAAAAGGAGAGACGCTGTATCTGCGAGACGCCCAGGGCGCAGTTGAGATCGGGCAAGCGGTAGTTGAAACCCAGCGCCTGCATTTCATAGACCCACGGCCCGCGTTCGCTGTTTTCGAACCTGGCCGGATCGCGCTCGATGCCATGCGAACGGAGAAGACGCAGACGCCGGGCGCGCTCGGCATCGTTGAGCGTGATCGCCCCGCCTTCGCCGGTGGTCAGGGTCTTGACCGGATGGAACGAAAAACACGCCATGTCGGAGCTGTGGCAAGAACCGACAAGCCCTTGCGCGCCCGTCGTGCCGATGGCGTGGCAGGCGTCCTCGATGACGAAGGCGCCGTGTTCTCCGCATACGGACGATATGTGCGTCAGGTCGACCGGCTTGCCGGCGTAGTGCACCGGTATGACCCCTGCAAACCGATGATCGGGATAGTGGCGCGCGATCAGGGTGACCGCGTCGTTGAAGGCTTCGTCCGTAATCAGACCGGTCAGGTTATCGACATCGGCGAAGACGACCTGCGCGCCGCAATAGGCGATGCAATTGGCGCTGGCGGCAAAGGTGATGCTGGGCACGACCACGACATCCTTCGGGCCCAATCCCTCGCTCAGCGCCGCCAGGTGCAGGGCGGCGGTGCCGTTGGCGACCACCACCGCCTCCTTCGCGCCGGTGACCTTGCAGATTTCCGCCTCGAAGCGCTCGACCATCGGGCCGGTGGTCAGGAAGTCCGACCTCAACGCCGCGACCACCGCTTCGATGTCGGTCTCGGAGATCGACTGCCGGCCATAAGGAAGGAAGGTCATTCCAGGTAGGCCTTCATCATGCCGCCGATGCCCTTGGCGTCGAGGCGTTCGGGATTGATGTCCGAAGCATAGTAGAACCCTTCCGGCACCCGCTTCGACCCGCGCACCTTGGCGAAGGACTTGCGCGTATATTCGACGAATTCCGGCTCGATGACGTAGCGGTCGTCAAGCTCCCAGGTCGAGCGCGCGTCGTCGGCCGAGATCATCATCTCATGCAGCTTCTCGCCCGGACGGATACCGATCACGGCCTGGCCGGCCTTGGGCGCCATGGCGGTGGCCAGATCGGTGACCAGAGTCGCCGGAATCTTGGGCACGAAGATCTCGCCGCCCTGGGTCAGTTCCAGGCACGACAGCACGAACGCCACGCCCTGGTCGAGCGAAATCCAGAACCGCGTCATGCGCGGATCGGTGATCGGCAGCTCCTTGGCGCCTTGCGCCAGCAGTCGCTTGAAATAGGGCACGACCGACCCGCGCGAGCCGACGACATTGCCGTAGCGAACGACGCAGAAGCGCGTGCCGATATCGCCCGACAGGTTGTTGGCGGCGACGAAGATCTTGTCCGAGGCCAGCTTGGTCGCGCCATAGAGATTGATCGGCGAGCACGCCTTGTCGGTCGACAGAGCCACGACGCGCTGCACCCGGTTATGCAGGCAGGCCCAGACGACGTTCTCGGCGCCGTTGACATTCGTGGCGATGCATTCGGACGGGTTATATTCCGCCGCCGGCACCTGTTTCAGCGCGGCGGCATGGACGACGATATCGACGCCGCGGAAGGCCAGTTCCAACCGCGCCCGGTCGCGCACGTCGCCCAGGAAGAAGCGCATCTTCGCCATCTTGTCGGCGGAGAACTGTTCTTCCAGCTCGCAGCGCTGCTCGTACTGCTTCAACTCGTCGCGCGACAGAACGATGATCTTCTTCGGGTCGTAATGCGTCAGCAGGGTCTGGGTCAGCTTGCGGCCGAACGAACCTGTGCCGCCGGTGATCAGCACGGTCTTGCCCTTGACGGGGTCGATCTGGGGAGAGAAATCGCGGAGAAGCGGCTGGGCGGTCATGGCGTCCGGAACGGGCTTGAATCCGGGCGCAAATCGCCCGTGGCCGCATGTTGCCCGGGGGCCGGTTAAGGCCGCGTTAACCATGAATTTTAACCCAGCAACCGGCGGAACATGTCGATCTGTTGCCCCACCAGGGCGTGCCGGCCTTCGGCCTCGCGCGTTTCGAATGTTTCCATGAAATAACGGTCACAGACCTCCGCCAGGGCAAACGCCGCCTGGACGAGCAGGGCGTCGGGCAGATCCGTGCGCACGACGCCCAGGCCCTGGCCGTGCCGCAGGAGTTGCTCCAGCCAGCCATGCGCCGCCTTGTACAGCCCGCCCGTCGCCCTCGCGCCCTTGTCGTGGGGCCGCAGGTTGTAGAACAGACGGCCGAGCCGCACGTACCAGGTGTTCTTTTCCATAAAGGTCACCGATTTGTGCATGATCGCGCCCAGTGCCGGCCAATAGGTTTCCGCCGTCAGCACGGTATAGTCGAAGCCGCCGATATCGCGAATGAAATGGGCCAGGGCGCGTTCAACCAAGGTCGAGAACAGGTCGGCCTTGTCGTTGAAATAATAGTAGAGCGAACTCTTGCCCATGCCGGCGTCGGCAATGATGCGATTGAGCGACGCGCGCTCATAGCCGTGCGTGGCAAATTCAAGCGCGGCGCTCTCGAACAGCTTCTCGAGCTTTTCGGGCGGCAGATTGTTCAGTCGTTCGCGACTCATGGGTTGACCCTAACTGAAATCGAGGTCTATACCTATAGTATGTACCGCATGGTACATGACGGAAAGGAGGCGGACATGGCAAGAACGGCTCTGATATCGGGCGCTGGCGTAGCCGGTTGCTGCCTGGCCTGGTGGCTTGCGCGCGCCGGCTTTGAGGTGACCCTGCTGGAACAGGCGCCGGAACCGCGCAAGGGCGGCTATGTCATCGACTTTTGGGGAGACGGCTACGATATCGCCGAACGCATGGGGCTGTTGCCGGCGCTGCAACAACAGGCGACGCATATCACGCAATTCCGGGTGGTCGACGCGGACAACCACAGGATCAGCGGCATGGATCAGTCGGTGTTCGGCCGGCTGGCGGGCCACCGGTACATGAGCCTGCCACGTTCGGCCCTGGCGCGCGCCCTTTATGACGCCGCATCCGGTCGCGTCGAAACCCTGTTCGGCGACTCGATCCAGGCGATGCAGGACGATGGCGCCGGCGTGGCGGTTATGCTGGGTGGTTCCCGGCGCCGCTTCGACCTGGTCTTCGGCGCGGATGGCCTGCATTCCAATGTTCGACGCCTGGTCTTCGGGCCCGAGGACGGCTTCGAATCCTATCTTGGCTATTACGCCGCCGCCTTTACCGCATACGGTTACCAGCCGCGCAGCGAAGGCAGCTACACCGCCTATGGCGTACCCGGCCGTCAGATCGCGCGTATCGCCCTGTCCGGCGGGCGGACGGTTTTCCTTCTGGTTTTTGCCCAGGATAAGCCGCTCGATATCAAGCATGACGACCATGCCGCGCACAGAGCGCTGCTGCGCGAACGGTTCAGCGGCATCGGCTGGGAAAGCGCTGCCATTCTCGAAAGGCTGGACACCTGTGACGACCTTTATTGCGACCGGGTCAGCCAGATCGTCATGCCATGCTGGACCAGGGGCCGCGTAGCGCTGCTGGGCGATGCCTGCGCCTGTCCCAGCCTGCTGGCGGGCCAGGGATCGGCGCTGGCCATGGTCGAAGCCTACGTCCTGGCCGGTGAATTGAAAGCGGCATGCGACGATTTCAGCGCCGCCTTCACCGCATACCAGTCACAGTTGCAGCCATTTCTCACCGGGAAGCAGGCGGCCGCCCGCAGCTTCGCGCGCGACTTCGTACCTTCCAGCCATTTTGGGCTGTGGCTGCGCAACATGGCCATGAACCTGCTCGGCCTGCCGTTTCTGGCCGAACTGGCTTTCGGCGGCCAGCTTCGCGACCGGTATCGTTTGAAGGACTATTGACGTCAGTTGCTATAGCCCCCGATCACCGGGAGGACTTCGCCGGTAATGTAACTGCCGGTCTGCGGCGAGGCGAGGAAGACGTAAGCCGGGGCGATTTCCTCCGGCTGGGCCGGGCGCTTCATGGGCACGTCCTCGCCGAAGTGAGCGACCTGCGGCGCCTCGCGATCGGCCGGGTTGAGCGGCGTCCACACCGGTCCGGGCGCCACCGCATTGACGCGGATGCCCCTCTCCATCAGCAGCGACGACAGCGAGCGCGTGAAGGCGTGGATGCCGCCCTTGGTCATCGCATAGTCGAGCAGGTGCTTCGAGCCCTGGATGCCGGTGATCGAGCCGGTATTGATGATGGACGAACCCGCCGTCATCACCTTCGCCGCCGCCTGGGCCATGTTGAAATAGCCGTAGAGATTGGTCTTCAGCGTGCGGTCGAAATGCGCCTCGGTCAGGTCGTCGAAGCTCATGACGTGAAGCTGGAAGGCGGCATTGTTGACCAGGACGTCGAGCTGGCCGAACTCCGCCATCACCTGTTTGACAGCATCAAAGCAAAAGCCGCGATCGGCGACATCGCCTGGGATGAGCCGGCATGTGCGGCCCTCCTTCTCGACAGCCGCCCTGGTTTCCTCGGCATCTTCCTCCTCGTCGAGATAGACAATGGCCACGTCGGCGCCTTCGCGCGCGAACAGCACGGCCACGGCGCGTCCGATACCGCTGTCGCCGCCGGTGATCAGGGCGACCTTGTCCTTCAGTTTGTCCGAGCCTTTATAGTAGGGCGCATCGTACATCGGCTTGAGCGCCAGTTCGGCCTCGACGCCGGGCTTGTCGAGGTGCTGGCCGGTCAGCGGCGGGACGGGATATTCGCGTGCGCCGGCCTGCATGGCCTTCGGTTTGCCGGGTTGCGGCCGGCCGGCTTCGCGGGCGGCGAGATTCTGCTGGATGCGGCGGGCTTCGGCGGCGGCATCGGCCGCTTCCTGCTTGTAGTCGAGGGGCATGGCGTGGTTTCCGTGAAGGCGCCCGCCCTCGCCCATTCAACCCTGCTTGCGCGTCAAAAAGCGATGCGGCTTTGCAAGGGCGGCCGGTTTTTCTGCCGGCGCGGGTGCCAGAGCATCACCCTTCTTGTCGTCACTGAGCGCCTGGCGACGCAGCCATGCGGCGGGCGCGGAGAGCGGGCGCTGTATCTCGAAGCGCCGCCCCAACACATGGTGGGCGATGTCGGCCATGGCCAGCGGCACCAAGGCCCACGGCTCGACGAAATAGCGGGTGAACAGGCGCTTCGGGTCGGCCATGAAACGCCCCAGCCATTCGACGCCGAAACGGCCGGTCCAGCGCGGCGGTTCGTACTGCACACCGGCCTCATAGTCGAAGGCGCCGCCGACCGGCAGGATGACGCAGGGCGGCAGGCGGTCGAGATTGTCCAGGATCCATAACTCCTGGCGCGGCATGCCCATGCCGACCAGCAGGATGTCGGGACGGTGCACGGCGATGTCGGCAATGACGGCGTCGTTGGCCGGGCCCTTCGTCTTGAAGAAGCCGCTGTGCGCATCAAGGCGGACGCGCGGATAGCGGCTCAGGATGACGCGGCGGGCGGTGCGCGCCACCTCGGCCGAGCCTCCGAGGAAATAGACGCTCAGGGACCGCGCCTCGACCATGGTCCAGAAGTCGTCGCGGAAGTCGAGATAGGTGCAGCGATGATCGCGCGATACCTTATGTCCCATCAGCTTCGCCCAGGCGATCAGCGGCGTCGAGTCGATCTCGACCAGGTCGGCGCGGGCGAAGAAGGCGCGCACGTCCTCGCGTCTGGCGTGGAGATAAAGGCTGTGAAGATTGTGATTGGCCACGATCGTCTGCCGCCCGGCGGCGGCGCGGCGGGCGACGAAATCAAGAACCTGGGCGGGGGTGACCACGTCAACCCCGGCGCCCAGAAGCGATAGGCGGCACGGATAGTCCATGCCGCCCAGCTTAGGGACTTAACTTTGACATTCCCTCAAGCGAGAGGGTTAATGAATGTCTCCACCTCTCCCCTTTCAAGGGGAGAGGACGAGAGCCGAGCGTCAGCGAAGGCGTAAGGGCTGAGGGGCCTAAAGCGGGTGGAAGAACCCCTCATCCGGCCCTTCGGGCCACCGTCTCCCCTTGAAAGGGGAGACGTGGGGTGAGTTACTGCGTGATCGGGCGCAAGGTGATTTCGACGCGGCGGTTCTTGGCGCGGCCTTCCGGCGTCGAGTTGTCGGCGATCGGCTGACTTTCACCCATGCCGGCGACATAGATGCGTTCCTGCTTGACCTTGTGCGACACCAGGTAGCCGGCCACCGAGTTGGCGCGGCGTTCGGAAAGGTCCTGGTTATAGGCGTCCGAGCCTTGGCTGTCGGCGTGGCCGACTACGTCGATATAGGTCGACGGATACTGGTTGAGGATGGTGGCGACGTCGTCGAGCACCGGCTCGAAGCTCGGCGACAGGTCGGCCGAGGCGGTGGCGAAGGTCACGTCGCCCGGCATGTTGAGAATGATGTTGTCGCCGTCGCGGGTGATGTAGACGCCGCGGCCTTCGAGTGAGGCGCGCAGATCCTTGTTCTGGCGGTCCATGTAGGCGCCGACGCCGGCCCCGGCCAGCGCGCCGATGCCCGCACCAATGACCGCGTTCTTGCGGGCCTGGTCGCCCTTCTTGTTGCTGAGCGCGCCGATGGCGGCGCCGACGCCCGCGCCGATCAGGGCGCCGGTCTTGGTGTTGGAATGGGTCTTGAGACCGTTGGAGGTGTCGACCGTATCGCAGCCGGCGAGGATGAAGGCGGCCCCCGTCAGGCAGAGTACAAGTTTGCGCATTTTGTTTACTCCTTGATGAACTTGGATTTTACGTCTTAAGACGCCCCGGATGAACGCCCGCTGAACGTGGTGCGGGCTGATATGAACGGTTTACGCTAGAGCCTCATGCCAAAAATGCCGTGAAACGTCTTCGCACTTTTTGGCCAGAAACGTATTTTGGCATGAGGCGCTAGAAAGAGTTACCTGCCGTAAAAAAACGATGGGATTCACGCCATCGATATCTTGGCAAACGCAAAAAAGGCGGCCCTAATCGACCTTTTTGTGGCAGCGCCATACCGTCTGGGTGTCCGGCGCGGCGGTCAGGTAGCTTTGCGATAGAGAACGTACCTTGGCCAGGTTGTCATTGAGCGCTGCGACAGAGCCCGCATCCATGTCGGCGGAACAACGCAGGGAACCGAGCGCCGCCTTCTGGTCGAGATAGGCCTTGTGCTGCACCGGATCGAGGCGATAGTCGCTGCGCTGGAAGGTCATGCCGTCGGCGGACAGCACCATCTTCGCGGCTACCGGATCACTGTCGCTGACGGTAAAGCGCAGCAGGCTGCCGTCGGCCTGGCGCTCATAGGGCGTGCGGCCGTTGACGCAGGCATGGGCGGCGTCGAACTCGAAATCGGTCGGGCCGGCGCCACTCAGCGGGTTTGGCGAGGCGGAGCGGTCGACCTCGCACACCATGTGGACCACGGCCGGGCTGGCGGCGGCGGCGGTGCGCGGCGCGGTCAGTCGCCTGTAGATGTCGTGGTCCTTGATCAGGAAGGTGACGACGGCGACGATGATGACCAGGCCGAGCAGGATCCAGCCCCACGGGATCGGATGAGCGGGCGCGGCGGGTTTGACCGGCGCGGCCCTCGCCGGCTTCTCCACCTTGGCAGGCCTGGCCTTGTCGGCTTTCGGCGCGGGCTCGGTGAAGGCGGTCGGCGCGTCCTTCTCCTTGCGGTGCAGTTCGAGGCGCAGGCGGCGGTCGCGCATGACCAGCAGCACGATCAGGGTCAGGACCAGCAGAGACAGCAGGACCAGGGCGGCCAGTTGCCAGCGCTCCATGACGGCGCGGTCGGCCTCGGCCTTCTTCTGCTCGACCATGCGGTCGGCCTGGGCCTGGGCGTTGGCGGCAAGCGCCCGGGTAAGCGCGTCGTCCTTGACCAGTTCGTCCTCGCTCTTGGCATAGCAGGCGTCGCTGACGATCTGCGGTGTCACGCCGGCCGAGCTCAGGAAGGTGTTGAGCGCCGAGACGTGGGTGGCGACGAACTGGCCGGCGGCGAGATCGACGTCGCCGCTGGCGTTGACGGTCGACGGCGCGGTCCAGGTGTTGACGCCGACGACCTGGCCGCATTCGTTGAGCAGCGGACCGCCGGAATTGCCGTGGTTGATCGGCGCAGTGTGAAACAGCGTGTCGACGCGGCTGCCGTCCGGATTGGTCGAGGCGAACAGCGCGATCGAACCCTGCGTCACGTAGGCGTCGCTGGGTTCGAGCAATTCGGTGCCGGTGCGGTTGAGCAGGTGATCGGTGACGTCGGGATAGCCCATCGAGACGACGCGCTGGTTCTTGTACGGCGTAAGGAACAGCTTGAGCGGGGCGATCTTCAGGTCCTTGGCCTGGAGCAGGGCCAGGTCGCCGTCGGTCCACGACTTGACGAGCTGGACCGGCTGGTAGGTCGCGCCGGAGTCCTTGTGCGGGACGATATAGATGTCGGCAGAAGACGCCTCAGGCGGGACCTCGACGACGTGGTAGTTGGTGACGATGTAGCCCGGCGCGACGACGAAGCCCGAACCCATGCCGACGGTATCGAGCGGCGTGCCGCCATAGCCGCGATAGACGACGAGGACGCGCACCACCGATTGCTCGGCGACTTTGAGCGCCTTGGTCGAATTGACCGGCTGCAGGTCGGGATCGATATCCGCCAGGCCCGAACTGACCTGGGCCGAGGACGGCTGCTGGGCGTTGAGGCCATGCGGCAGGGCGACGAGCAGGCATGCTGCGACAAGGGCGGCCAACAGGCCCGCGCCCCTGACGAAATTGCCCTTGATGTCACACCAAGCCAAGGCCTACCAGTCCTGCCGAAATCCACACCCGGAATCACACGGATGTGAAACGGTAAATAGCGGACTTCCGGCAAAATTGCATCCCCCCGCGGCGCTATAAAAAACGGTGTGGCAATTTTGGTTGCGCCTGCATCGGTCGGGGATTAAGCGAAAGGAAAAGCCCGCTCGCGAAAGCCGCCACTCATGCCCGATACCGTGATCCAGACATCCGCCATCCCGCCCGTGCCGCTGTCGCTCTATGACGACGATTTCGACGGTTTCCAGCATAAGCTCGGCGCGTCGTTCGAGCGCTATGGCTTCGCCGTGCTCGGCGGCCACGGCATCGACCCGGCCCTGCTGGCGCGCGTCGATGCGGCGACCAGGGCCTTTTTCGCCCTGCCGGACGAGGTCAAGCGCAAGTACCATCGCGCGGGGACCGGCGGCGCGCGCGGCTATACGCCGTTCGGCGTCGAGACCGCCAAGGGCTATTCGGCGCACGACCTCAAGGAATTCTACCATGTCGGCCGCGAACTGGCCCCCGGCCATCCCTATCGCGACCACATGGCCGACAACATCTGGCCGGACGAGGTCCGGGACTTCCACGCCGCCAGCTACGAACTTTACGAGACGCTCGATGCGCTCGGCAAGAAGGTGCTGCGGGCGATCGCCGTCTGGCTAGGCCTCGACCGCGAGTTCTTCACGCCGCTGGTCGCCGACGGCAATTCCGTCCTGCGCCTGCTGCACTATCCGCCGGTCAACCAGCCGGGCGAGAGCGTGCGCGCCGGCGCCCACGGCGACATCAACGTCATTACGCTGCTGCTGGGCGCCGAGGAGCCGGGCCTGCAACTGCTCGACCGCGACGGCCAGTGGCTGCCGATCACCC
The DNA here is from genome assembly GCA_964474575.1 of uncultured Caulobacteraceae bacterium. GTDB lineage: Bacteria > Pseudomonadota > Alphaproteobacteria > Caulobacterales > Caulobacteraceae > Asticcacaulis. The sequence goes on from CAYYTA010000070.1 coordinate 46,046, forward strand.
CGCCGGAAGACTGCATCGTGTGCAATATCGGCGACATGCTGTCGCGCTTGACCAACGGCGTGCTGCCGTCGACCCAGCACCGCGTGATCAACCCCGCCGAGGCGCGCAAGGACTTCGCGCGCTATTCGACGCCGTTCTTCCTGCATTTCGAGGGGCCGTACCTGATCGAGACCCTGCCGGGCTGCATCTCGGCGGACCGGCCGAACCAGTTCCCGGAACCGATCACGGCGCACGATTTTCTCATGCAGCGCATCCGTGAGATCAAGCTGGCCTGAACCATGCCCACCATCAGCGCCTTTTACGGCATCCTCATCCAGATGTATTTTCGCGACCACGCGCCGCCGCATTTTCATGTGAAGTATGGCGAGCATAAGGCGGTGATCGACATCCAGGCCCTGATGCTCCTTGAGGGTCATTTGCCGCGGCGGGCGCTGAACCTCGTGCTCGACTGGGCCGAACTGCATCGCGAAGAGTTGCTCGCGGACTGGGAGTTGTGCCAGAATATGGAGCAGCCCAAGGCCATCGCACCGCTGGAATAGCCATGTATTACGACGTTTCCGCCGTCAAAGCCGGTCAGGACTTCAGCCTCGACGTCCGCTTTCGCGACGGCCTGAGCGGCAGGGTGCGCTTTCTGCCGAGCTTTTTTCGCGGTGTCTTCGCCCATTTGAAGGATGCCGCCGCCTTCGCGGAAGTGACGCTGGTCGACGGGGTCGTTACCTGGCCCGGTGAGCTTGACCTTGCGCCAGACGCCATGCACCGGGCCATCCAATCCAAGGGCGAATGGGTGCTGGATTAATCGAAGGATCCGCCAGTCCTTAAGACCCTCAAGGCAACCATAGTTCGTGCAAAATACCGGCGGTCTCCAGTGCCAATTCCGCCGCGACCAGGGCAACGAGTCCGCCTATGGCGAGAAAGAGCAACCCGAACAGCCGGTACCAGACGATTTCCACGGCCGTCAGCCAGTCCGGCCGCCACGTCCGCAAGTCGACCCAATACAAACGGCGGGCATAGACGCTGGCCCTGGCGGTAAAAGTAATCTGAAGGCCGACGCCAAGCATGGCGCCACCGATGCCTAGAGCGAGCAATAGTATCGCCACGTACCTGGTGGTCAACAGGCTGCCCAGCGCCATGCCCAGCCCTGCTGCGGCTATACTGACCGCAATTCCCCTGCCGAACATATCGAAAGCGGGCGTCGCCAGCGGACGGAAAAGGGCCTCGATCTCCGTCACAGACATATGGAATTTCCGCGCCAGGCGGTCGATCGCGCGCCGGCGATTATGCTTCGGACGGGTCAGGTACAGGCCAATGCAGACCATCAGCCCGCCGGTCAGACAGCGGACACCAAGATCGATCTCGAGGCTGGCTGACATGCCGCTCAATCCGCCGCGCAGGTATCGAGGCCGTCATTGTCGACGGCGCGGGCGCGGGCCTGGATGGTGCCGGACTGGCGGACCACATAACCGCCGGTCGCCTTGTACTTCAGCGGGCTGGGCAGGATGGCGGCCAGCTTCGCCGCCTCGGCCCTGGAAAGCGTCGCCGCCGAATGGTGGAACCAGTGCTGCGAGGCGGCCTCCGCGCCATAGACGCCCGGCGCCCATTCGACGCTGTTGAGATAGACCTCGAGGATGCGGTCCTTGGGCCACAGGTGCTCGATCAGGAAGGTGTAGTAGACCTCGAAGCCCTTGCGCACCCACGACCGGTCCGGCCACAGGAAGACGTTCTTCGCCGTCTGCTGCGAGATCGTCGAGGCGCCGCGCTTCTTCTTGTGCGTGGCGTTATACTTCTGCGCCTTCTGGATCGCCTCGACATCGAAGCCATCGTGGGTGCAGAACTTCTCATCCTCCGAGGCGATGACCGCCGCCTTGAGGTTGTCGCTGATCCTGTCGGCCGAGACCCAGCGGTGGTCGATGCCATAGCCCTGGAACAGACGCTCGATCATCAGGAAGGTCAGCGGCACCGGCACGAAGCGGTGGATGGCGACCGAGCCGATCGAGAAGACAAAAAAGAAGGCGACGACGCGCAGCGCCCAGCCGAGGACGCCGACCTTCTTTTTCGGCGCGGCGACGATCCGGGCGGTTTCGGGCTCAACGGCCGGTTCGGCAGCGGCCTCGGGTGCAGGCTCCGGAACCGGCGGCGTATCATAGATCGACTCTTCCGACGGGCCGTCGTCCGGCGCGTCCACCTCTTCACTCATACCGGCCCCCAAGGCACGCTTACCGTCGCTGAAATCGCGTCATGAGGCGGCGAAAAGTCCTGGCTGTCGAGAAACGAAGCGGAGCGTACTTGGGTACGTGAGCATCGTATCGCAGACAGACGGGGCTTTGCAGACCCTCAGGATGCGATTTCCTGGAAGATATAGACGAAACCGTCCTCATCGCCAAATACTATACGGTTGGCGGAGCCTGCCAACGACAAGGCGGTGATCGCCGACCCCTTGTCGCGCTTGATCCATTCGACGTGCGCCGATTGCAGTTCGGCCAGCCAGACGCGGCCGTCATCGAGCCCGGCGGCCAGAACGGTTTCGGTGGCCGCGCCGGCGACGGTGGTCACCATCGCCCCCTCCTGAGGGTTGATCTCCGACGCCTCCTCGCCCATCGGGCCGGTGGCCTTCAGGAACGGCCACACCACCGCGCCGTTGGCGCCGGAGGTGGCGAGCAGCTTGCCGCGGGCGAAGAAGTCGAGCGACTTAATCTTGGCCGGATAGCCGCCCATGCGCATGTCCTTGCCGTCCTTGAGCCGCCAGCCGTGCAGGGCGTTCTCCTGCATGGCGGTGATCAGGTAGTCGCCCGAGGGTGCTGCGGCGATGGCGATGTGCGAGCCGGCCCAGTAAAGCTTCGATGGCTTCTGGTCGGCGATGCGCGAGAACCAGATGGCGACGCCGTTATAGGTGGCGCAGTAGAGCTTGCGACCGGACGGGTCGAAGGCGAGGCCGGACACCGAATGATCGTGGACGAAGGTGCGCGTGGCCTTGCTGAGCAGGTCGAGGACGAAAACTTTCTTCGCTGCGGCATAGGCGATGGTCTGGCCTTCGGGCGCGACGGCGACGTGGTCGATCCACAGGCCCTTGTGCGCGGAAAGCTCGATCGGGCCGGAGTCGCGGGTCGTCCAGACCACGCGGCCGTCGTCGCCGCCGGTGATGATGCCGAGGCCGGTTGGATGGATGGCGGCTGAGAGAATCCCGGCGTTCGGGTGGGCGTCGAAGGCGGCGTCATGATCGGGGAAGACGACGCGGCCGTCACCCAGGGCCGCAACGGGATCGTCGAAGCTGTCGAACAGGGCGGCGACGACATAGGCGTCATAGGCTTTGGTGGTCAGGGTCATGGCCGGGGCTTATAGGGAGAGGCGTGGAAATTGAAAAGCCCCCCCTCCTCCCTGTCGCGCCGCGTTGGAACCTTCGTTCCGCGGAAGGTGGCATCGAGCCCTTGGGCGAGAGGACGGAGGGGTTCTCGCCAGATGGAGGCGACCCCTCCGTCAT
>CAYYTA010000071.1:0-103829 GCA_964474575.1 uncultured Caulobacteraceae bacterium
CGGTTGACGACCTGTGGCGCGGCGATCCGGAAGCCGCCGCCATCCACCATTTCGAAGCCGATGGCTGGACCTGCCGCCACAGCGAGAACGGCGTGTGGACGGCGCTGTTCGGCCTGCTGTTCTGGGAGGAACTGTTCGAGACGCCCGACGCCTTTTCCAGCGCCTTCGATTGGGTGCCGCGGGCCTTGAAAGACCGCAGCTTCGCCACCCGCCAAGCCGCCGCCATCGCCGGAAAGCTCGCCGCCGTGCGGGCAGGGGAGGCGGACCGGATCATAGCCAGCACCTTCCGCCGCCACACCGGCGACGACAACGGCCTGTTCTGGTGGTCGGCCGACCTGCCCGCCCTGATTGCGCGCCTGCTGGCTACAGCCCCGCGCGAAGGCCTCGCCCGCCTGATGGAGATGATGGCCAGGGATTGGTACGCCCTGCGCGACGGCTTCCCCGACCTCATGCTGACGCGCAGTTCGAACCTGCGCTTCATCGAGGTCAAGGCCGAGGGCGACCACATCCGCCGCAACCAGATGGCCCGTCTCAACCTGTTGCGCGAGCTCGGTTTTTCCACCGACATCTGCCGCGTCGCCTATCGCGCCGACCCCGACCAGACCTATGTCGTGGTCGATGTCGAAACCACCGGCGGACGGCCGCCCAACGACCGCGTCACCGAGATCGGCGCGGTCAAGATCCGGAACGGCGAGATCGTCGGCGAGTGGTCGAGCCTGATCAACCCCGAGCGCCATATTCCGGCCTTCATCACCCAATTGACCGGGATCAGCGACGCCATGGTGAAGGACGCGCCGGTCTTCGCCGACGTGGCGGAGGATCTGGCCGAATTCCTGCGCGGTTCGGTCTTCGTCGCCCACAATGTCAATTTCGACTATGGCTTCATCGCTGGCGAGTTCCGCCGCCTGGGCCGGCCGTTCCGCCTGCCGAAGCTGTGCACCTGCGCTTCGATGCGCAAGTATTACCCAGGCCACGGCTCCTATGCCTTGAAGCCGTTGAGCCGTGAATACGGCATCGCGCTCGACAATCACCATCGCGCCCTGGCCGACGCCCAGGCCGCCGCCGGCCTGCTGCTGCTGGTCAACGAACGGCGGTTGGCGGCCTGATTCCCGCCCTGACCCGTTTCCGGCGCCAATGTCGCCTTATGTCACATCCCGTCCGGTCATGCCATGGTGGCCTTGGCGGCGGCGGGTGCATGATGGCGGCAACCGGGGGAACGGCCCCAGCGAACGACAATGAAACGGACAGTCACAGGGCGAACAGTGGTGCGGCGGCGTGATTGGCCGTGGCGCGGCGGACGGCCGGCGGAGCTGGGGCTACCGCCCGCTGAGCCGCCGGTGTGTGCGCTCGACGTCTGGTTCGGCGCCCGCGACAGCAGCAAGAAACCGCCCTTGCTGGCTGAGACCTTTAAACCTGACGGGTCGCCGCGATGAACCCGCCGCCGAGCACGCGGCCTGCGTCCGCCGCGTCATAGAGCACGCAGGCCTGGCCCGGCGCGACGCCTTCTTCCGGCGAGTCGAACTCGATTTCCACGCCGCCACCGCCGACGACAACGCGCGCCGCCACCGGCGGCCGGGTCGAGCGCACCCGCGCCAGCACCGGCTTGCCGGCCGCCGCGCCGAAATCGGCCTCGTCGCCCAGCCAGTTGGTCTCGTTGAGCGACAGGGCGCGCGTCAGCAGGGCCTCGCGCGGCCCGACGATGACCGCCTTGGCCTCGGGATCGATCCGGACCACGAACAAGGGTTCGCCGACGGCGATGTTGAGCCCGCGCCTCTGCCCGATGGTATAGCCGGTGATGCCGGCGTGTTCCCCCAGCACCCGGCCGTCGACATGGCGGATCGCGCCCTTTTCCCGCCCCTGCGGCCGGAGCTTGTCGATCAGGGTCGTGTACTTGCCTTCCGGCACGAAGCAGATGTCCTGGCTGTCCGGCTTGTGCGCGATCTTCAGCCCCAGTTGCCGGGCGATATCGCGCACCTGCGGCTTGGGGATGCCGGCCAGGGGAAAGCGCAAAAACGCCAGCTGTTCGCGCGTCGTGGCGAACAGGAAATAGCTCTGGTCGCGGCTTTGATCGGCCGCCCGGCGCAGATGGCCTTCCGGCGAGCGCTCGACATAATGGCCGGTCGCCATGGCTTCGGCGCCCAGGTCTTTCGCTACCTGCAACAGGTCGTGGAACTTGACGCTTTGGTTGCAGCGGATGCACGGCACCGGCGTCTCGCCGCGCAGGTAGCTGTCGGCGAACTCCTCGATCACGCTGTCGCGGAACCGGCTTTCGTAGTCGAGCACATAGTGGGCGATGCCGATCTTCTCGGCGGCCATGCGCGCGTCGTGGATGTCCTGGCCGGCGCAGCACGCGCCCGTCTTCTTCAACGCCGCGCCGTGGTCGTAGAGTTGCAGGGTGACGCCGATGACCTCATAGCCCGCCGCGTGCAGCAGGGCGGCCACAACGGTCGAGTCGACTCCGCCCGACATGGCCGCCACGACGCGCGCTCCGACCGGCAGCGATACGCTCAGGCGCGTGGCGTCAATCGCCGCGTCGAAGTCGGCGGATTCCAGCAGGGGTACGGGGCAGCTTGTGTCCATGGGCTGCCAGATAGTACACATCACGCCAAATTGCCATAACGAGGTGCACATGACGGACAAGACAGCGGTCATCACCGGGGGCGGCGGCCACCTCGGCTCGGCCATGGCGGCGGCGCTGGCGGCCGAGGGCTGGGACATCGTCATCACATATCTGGAAGACCCGTCCGAATGTGCCGCCGCGCTCGACGCCGTGCGCGCCCTCGGGCGGCGGGCCGACGGCATCCAGTGCGACGCCGGCGTCAAGGCCGATGTCGACCGCCTTTACGAGGGTTTGCGCGACCGCATCGGTGCGCCCGGCCTGCTGGTCAACAATGCCGGGGTCCAGACCTGGTCGCCGCTGCTCGACCTGGCCGAAGCCGACTGGGACCGCGTCATCCGCACCAATCTCAAAGGCTGCTTCCTCAATACGCAGGCCGCGGCGCGGCTGATGGTGGCGGCGGGCCGGCCCGGCCGCATCGTCAATATCGGCTCGGGCTGCAACCGGACGCCGTTCGCCAACCTTGTCGATTACACCGCGTCGAAGGGCGGCATCGAGATGCTGACCAAGGTGGCGGCGGTCGAGCTCGGCCCCTACGGCATAGCGGTCAATGGCGTCGCGCCGGGCTCGATCGAGACCGAACGGACGCGGGCGGAAGCGCCCAACTATGCCCGCGACTGGTCCGAGATCACGCCGCTGCGCCGCATCGGCACGCCGCAGGACGTGGCCGACGCCGTCTGCTTCCTGGCCTCGGACAAGGCGGGCTTCATCACCGGCCAGACGCTGCTGGTCGACGGCGGCGTGTTCACCAAGGCCAACTGGCCGGACAAGGGCTACGGCTGAACGCACCTCACGCCGCCATCCGCCCGCCGGCCAGTTGCCGCCGCCACCACGCCCGCGCCGGTAAGGCCATGCGCTTCGGCCGCGTCATCAGGGTCAGCATGGCGAGGTTCTGGCGCACCACCATCACCGGCGACAGCACGCGCAGCAGGTCGCCGATCATGGCCAGTTCCTCGAGCCCGCCGCGCCACGCCCCGACCTTTTCGGACTTGGGCACGTTGAACACGCCGCGCCAGTCGACGACGGCGATCGACATGGCTTCGCGCGTAATCAACTCGTTGATGAACACTTCGCCGCCCCAGCGCGGCAATGCCTGCATGGCGGCGGCGTGCGGCTTGACCAGCCGCGCCGGCAGCACCCGCTCGCCGGAGATGAAGTCGAGTCCGATCAGGCGATAGACGCCCAGGCTGTTGCCACGCAGGCTCAAACTGACCTCGGCCACTCCGCGCAGCACCGGATCGGCCAGGGCCTGGATATCGGCGGCTGTGATGCCATCGAGGTCGGCGTCGAGCAGCATCAGGTAATCGCCGTCCGCCGCCGCGATGCCGTGGCTGAGGGCGCGCGTCTTGCCCTGGTTTTCCGGCAGGCTGATCAGGCGGACATCGGGAAACCCGCGCACCACCTCGGCGGTGCCGTCGCCGGAGCCGTCATCGACCACGATGATCTCGGACAGCGCCGGGTGGCCGCTGACGGCCTCTAAACAACGGCCGATCTTGCCCGCCTCGTTATAGGCGCAGATCACGCATGAAATCGACGGTGGGGCCATTGCGCAAGCCTTCGTCCCTGTAATGGTTTTGGCCACCATAGGGAATCGGCGCCGTCGGGGGCAATGCGAGGCGCGGGCGATGGATATCAGTTTCCGGTAAAGACCTGCCTGACGCCGCGGATATTTATATTTCCATGTCACGGCAATGCGGCGTCCTTATGCCGGGCGACGTAAGCTGACCGGAACGCATGAGGGAGACAGCCATGTCCGTCGAACACACGCCGCTCGCCGGCAAGCGCGTCCTTGTCACCGGCGGCACCACCGGCATCGGCCGTGCCGCCGTCGCCCTGCTGGCGCAGAAGGGCGCGAAGGTCGTGACCTTTGGCCGCCACCAGCCGGAGCTTGACGATTCCCTGGCCCATGCCCGCGGGCAGGGCGGCGACGTCTCGGGCCTGACCGCCGACGTCTCGAAACGCGAGGATATCGAGACGGTCTTCCGGGCGGTCGACGACAGCCTGGGCGGGCTCGACGTGCTGGTCGCCAATGCCGCCATATCGGCCAAACCGGCCCAGGACAGCGACGACGATTCCTGGCGCTATGCCATCGAAACCGACTTCTTGGGCTATGTCGCCTGCGCCCGCGAGGCGATCGCGCGCATGACGGACGGCGGCCACATCGTCTTCATCGGCTCGATCACTTCCGAGCGCAAGGGCAAGGGCGCCAGCATCTATGCCGCCGCCAAGGCCGCAGGCCAGGTCTACGCCGAGACCCTGCGCAAGGAGGTCCAGGACCGCAACATCAAGGTCAGCATCGTCGAGCCGGGAACGGTTGGCGCCGACCTGCGCGCGCCACAGGAAACGCCGGAACAGCAGCGCGACAAGATCGCCAGGCATGAAATGCTCTATGCCGAGGAGATCGCCGACGCCATCGCCTATGTGCTGGAGGCGTCGCCGCGCACCGATATAGTCAACCTGCGCATCGAACCCCGCCTGCAGGCGGTGTAAGCCTATGGCGCCGCCCGGAAGCTCTTCAGGTTCGACGGCAGGACCAGCTCATAGGGCACCCACTGCACCTGCTGGGCGTAGCCGCCGCCAGCCAGGGTGCGCGCATTGGCCAAAGCGCTGTGCGCCATGGCCGCCGTATCCTGGCGCAGGGTCACATAGAGGTCGCCGTCGGCTATGCCGTCGAGCCCGTTGAGCGTGCCGTCATTGCCGCCGACGAACACCTTGCCGGTGAGGCTGCGTTCCCGCAGCGCCTCGGCCGCCCCCAGCGCCATCTCGTCGCTGTTGGCGGCGATGGCGTCGATATGGATGCCCTTGTCGATCCAGTCGAGCACCTGGGCCTTGGCCTCGTCGCGGCTCCAGTGGGCGTTGACGCTGCCGGCGATGCGGATGCCGGGCTGGCCCGCCAGGATTTCGTTGATGCCCTGGACGCGGTCGGTGGTGGCGGAGCTGTCGCCGCCGCGGATGATGGCGACCGTGCCGTGGCCCTTCATGGCGAGGGCCAGCAGGCGCATCTGCAAGCGCCCGGCGACGATGTCGTTGCAGGCGACGACCGAGACCCGGCCCTGGACCTCGGCGACCGGCGGCGGTGTGTTGACGAAGACCAGCGGGATATTGGCCGCGCCGGCCGCCTTGAGAGCATGCAGCCCGGCCGCGTCGTCGACCGTCAGCACGATGATGGCGTCGTACCTGCCTTTCACCGCTTCGTCGATCTGACGGACCTGGGTAGCGCTGTCGCCGTCGGCCTGCTGCAGCGTGACCTCGACGCCGTCGTCGGCCGCATCCTCGCGCAGCAATGCGTCGCGGATGCCGTTGATGAACACTTCCGAGCGGGACAGGCTGACATAGATGCGCGTCGTGGCGTGGGCGGCCGAGGCCAGAGACGCGATGGCCAATGCCCCCGCCATCGCCAGGGCCAGCAAGGGTTTGCGTGTCATGAGGCGCGTCCTCCGAAGCTACCTGCGCCACGATGCCATGACACCGGTTGCCAAAAGGTCAACGCGGAAAGGGGAGCCTATATTCAGATATTTCAGCAAACCCAGCCCTCGGGGGATGCGCGTTGGGTAATGTCTTTGAAATCCTAAGGTTCACTTCAAGTGGAATCAGAACGACCTTTTCCTTCCCCGTTTACGGGGAAGGAAAAGGTAAGTCAGTTCAACCAAAACCATAGCGAACCAGTCGTCAAGCCTGACGGGCTGCGAACAAGACTACCTCCGGATAGTCAATACCGCCAAGACCTTACGATGCTTGTCTTTTAAGATGCCTGTAGTTGGCTTCAGACTTCTATTTCAGGTAGTTGAGCAGGCTGGTCGTGTTGAGGTTGGACAGGACCTGGGCCGAGGCCTGGACCGCGACCTGGGCCTGCTGCAGGTTGGAATAGGCCTTCGACATGTCGGCGTCGGTGCGGTCGCCGACCAGCTGGGTCAGAGAATCCGCCTGGCCCTGCAACGATTTCTGGCTGTTGTCGACGCGGTTCTGCAGCGTGCCGTTCAGCGACACCTGCTCGACCAGCTTGTCGTATTCGGCCGAGAACTCCTGCTGCTTCTGGGTCAGGAAGGTCTTCTGGGCGTCGGTGAGCTGGTCGCCGAACGGACCGGTCGCCGGATCGGCATTGTACTTGGCGATGTCCTGGAAGGTCTGCATCATCGCCTGGCCGAGGTCCGAAGCCAGCATGCCGGTCTGGAGCGTGGTGTTGGAGTCGATGCGAGAAGTCTTCTTGACCGTGCCTTTGACGAATACGCCGTCGAAGGACTGCGCGGTGGCCAGGGCGCTCAGGCTGGTGGCGGTGACGGGCGCGGTGGCGTCGTTGCCGCCGCCGAACAGGTACTGGCCGTTGTGCTCGTAGTTGAGGCCGTCGAGCGCGGTGGCGAAATTGCCCTGCAAGCCTTCCATCAGGGCCGAGCCGCTGCCCGACGCCAGGGCGTTCATGATGCTGTCCTTGGCGTCGCTGGCCGCCTGGCTGGTGTTGTTGAGCGCCAGATCCTGGCTCGACAGCCGTTCGGTCACCGTCTTGTTGATGTCGATATAGCTGTTGGTGCGCGACAGCGTCGTCTGGTAGGCGGCGATGATCTCGGACGAGCGGCCATACCCCATCAGGTCGGTGGCGACCTTCTGTGTCGACACCTGGTTATTGGCGTCGTTCTGGCGTTGTTGCGCGTTCTGCAGATTGAGCAGGGCGCTGTTCCAGGTTTCGGCGGTTGAGATTCTCATCTTACAATCCTTGCTGCGACAACGTCGCAGCCTACAGAAAAGACTCCAAATCGAAGCGCCGGGCTAGGCGCCCCCGGCACGCCCCAAGCGTGGATTTGTCCATATGGACCATGAAAAAGTACACTGAGCGAAGCGAAGGACTTTTTCATGAGCTACATCATGTTGAGGAGCACGTCGTACATGTCCTTGGCGGCCTGGATGAGGCGCCCGGCGGCGGCGTAGCCCTGTTGATAGGTGGTGAGGTTGACCAGTTCCTCGTCGAGATTGACGCCTTCGTAGGCGTTGCGGCGCGAGGTCGCCTCGGTGAGGAGGGCGGTGTTCGAGTCCCTGGTCGTCTTGGCGTTGGCGGCCAGGTTGCCGACCTGCCCGGCCAGGTCGGAGCCGTAGCGTTCGAGCGTCGACTGGCCGCCGCTGTTGAGCCCCGTCTTGGCGAAGTTGAGCGCGGCGCTGCCGATGTCGGACATGGCCACGCCGCCCGCACCATCGCCGCTGATCAAAGCGGCGTTGGTGCCGGTGGCGCTGAGGTTGACGTGCGCCATGGCCATCTGCGCAGGATCGTTGTAGATGCGGTCGGCGACCTGGAGGTGGCTGGCCAGGTTCGAGGCGTTGCCGGCCAGGCCGAAGACCTGGCTGAACGAGGCGCCGGTGCCGTTGCGCGCCGTGGTGTCCGAGGAGACGCTCAAGGTATTGGCCGGATTGCCGAAACCCTGGAAGGTCAGGCTGCCCTGGCTGTCGAGCGAGAAGGTGCCGTAGCGGCCGACGCCGGTCGAAGTATTGTTGAGCGCGTCGACCAGGTCGCTCATCGTCCCGCCGCTGGGCATGGTGAAGGCGACATTGGTCAGGGTCGCGCCCTGCGGCGACTTGAGCACGAAGCCGACGCTGCCGGCGAAGCCCTGCTGGTCCGTCGCCTTCAGCCCGGTCTGGAAGTTGGTCGGCACGTCCGAGGTGATCAGGTCGTTGAGGCCGAAATACTGCGAGAAGCCCTGGCCGAGCTTGTCCGAGCCGCCGGTGGCCGGATCGACGACGGCGACGCCGGCATTGCCGGCGGCGCCACTTGCCGAGAAAGACATCTGGCCGTTGTTGAAGCTGAGCGTCGCCGCGCCGGCGAAGCCCGCGGTGATGTCCGACGCGAAGCTCGATGCCGAAAACGCCGTCGCCGCGCCGCCGTCGAGGCTCATGGTCCCGGCGTCGAAGTCGACCAGCATCTTGTGGGTGATGTTGCCCGAGGCGTCGAGCGTGACCAGGTTGGTCTGGCCGCTGAAGCCGCTCATCGCCTCGTTCTGCGTCAGGCTGGTGTTCCTGCCGGTCAGCGAGGCCGGGGCGGGCACGGCCGACGAGGCGTTGTGCTCGGCGTTGAGCGCCCCGGCGAACTGGCCCATGTACTGGTTGAGCTGGTCGTTGACAGCGACGGCGGTGGTGTCGCGCACGTCGAGCAGGCCCTTGATCTCGCCGGACGACAGGTTGTCGGCCAGGTCGCGCTTCTCGCCGTTGACGCCGGTAACGACGATCGGGTTGAAGCTGGTCGTCGCGTCGACCCCGGCGGCGGCGGTGTAGCTGAGCTGCACATACTTGTCGCCGGTCAGGTACATGCCCGACTGGGTGCGCACGGTGACGCCGCCATTGCCGTTCTGGGTGACATTGACGTCGACCAGCTTCGACAGCTGGTCGATATACTGCATCTGGGTCGTCTGGGCGCCGGTGGCGTCGTCGCCGGCGACCGTCGCGCCGGAAATGGTCGAGTTGAGGTCGCTGATCGACTTCAAGAGATCGTTGACCGAGGCGACATCGGCGGCGATGCGGCTGTCGGCGTCGCCGCGGATGGTCTGGATCTTGTCCGAAATGCGGCTGCCTTCGCTGAGGAAGCTGGACAGCCCGCTCAGCACCTGCTGGCGGCCAGCGCTCGAGGTCGGGTCCTCGGCCGACTGCGCCATGCTGTCGAGCGCGGCCGACGCCTGATTGAACAGGTTGTTGGTGTCGGTCAGGTCGCCGAACTGCGCCTGGATCTGGTCGAGCAGGTCGTAGGTGGCGTCCGATTGGGCCGACGACGAGGCGGCCTTCAACTGCGCCGACTGCAGGTACTTGTCCGCGGCCAGTGTCACCTGGCCCGAGGTCACGCCCATGCCCTTGCCGCCGACCACGACGGACTGCTGGGTGGCGATCTTGCGGATATAGCCCGGCGTGTTGACGTTGGAGATATTGTCGGAAACGACGCGCAGCTGGTCCTGGGCCGTCATCAGGCCCGTGACGCCGATATTCATGATCGAACTCAGCGACATTGGACGCACTTTCGCGGCAAAATCCGCCCACGACCCGGCAATTCTGACCGGGTTCTGGTTGTGGGCCTGGAAATTTTTTCTATAAATTTCATAGACTTGACTTTTCGCGCTGGCGGGGAGGCCAGCCTCTTACGCTCAAGGTTTCAAGTCGCGTGCCATGCCGCGCCGGCTATATGGCCACCGCGCCCTTACTCAAGTCTCCTGTTGCCAGTTTTCTTCACTTCTCCCCTTTCAAGGGGAGAAGGTGGCCCGAAGGGCCGGATGAGGGGTCATTCCACCGCTAGTAAGAACCCCTCACCTGCCGCTTCGCGGCATCCTCTCCCCTTGAAAGGGGAGAGGTGGAAGAAAGTGGGTTGCCGCGCGAACCCGAGAGGCGACTTTTTCCTCTCGATCCCGGCAAATTTCGCCCCTGCCTCCGGCCACGCGGCAAAAGCCGCCGGGTTAGAACGTCATATAAATCGAAAGAAATCAAATAGATAAACTCTGGCCCGCCGCTTGCTACATGTGTGCGACCCGATGCGCAAAAGGCGCTGTCCGGACGAAATCTCCCGCTCAGGCTCCTGCCGGCGGACCGTCCATGCCTTTTCGCGAGTTTTCATGGTCCCGAACCTGCTACCGCTGCCCGCCGCTGCGCCCGCCCTGCCAGGAAAGGGCAGCGACGCCGTGTCCGCGACGGGTGCGATGAGCTTCGCGGATCTGTTGACGCTCGATCCGGCGCAGGCGCCGGCCGAGGCCCCCGCCGCCGCCCAGGCTCCGGCGCAGGCTATGCCCGTTCGTCAGACACAGACTCCCGACCCGGCAGACCTGCCGCAATCCGTGGCTGCCCCGTCGCCTGGCCGGGCTACGGTCGGCAAGTCAAAAGATACGACTAACGAAAAGGATGATACGCCGCAGGCCCTCGCCCCGCCGGACGCCGCCCTGCTGGCCCTGGTCATGCCCATGCCGGCGCGTCAGACGGCCACACAAGCCACCGCGCCCGCTGCGCCGCCGACCGCTGCGCCCGCCGCCGCCACCACTCCACCACGGCCGCCCGAGCCCGCCGCTCCGCCCACCACTCCACCGGCTCAGGACGCGCTTGCCGGAGCCAGCGATCTTCCGGTCCCGGCCACAACCGACGCCAAGGCCGCCGCGCCGAGACCGACGGCGAAGTCCGACACCAAAACCCTTGCCAAGGTCTTCGCGGACCTCGGCAAGTCCAGGCTCGCCGACGCCACCCAGCAACCGGACGCCAAACCCATCAAGGCGGTCCAGGCCGACGCCGCCATCCCCGCCGCGAAAACCGCGCCCGAAAACGCCGCCGATCCCGCTCCGGTGGTGGAGACCGCCACCGAGCCCGCCATGACGCCGGCCTTCTCGATGCAACCCGCCGACAACACCGCCGCCAGCACCTACGGCCCGTCGGCCGCCCCAGACGCCCCGCCGTCGACCTCGCTGTCACAGGCGGCGGTCGCGACCCTGTCGGACCTCGGCCTGCAGATCGGCAAGCGGCTCAAGGACGGCAACACCAAGTTCGACATCGAGCTGCACCCCGCCGACCTTGGCAAGGTCGAGGTCGCCCTGACCATCGCCCGCAACGGCAAGGTCTCCGCCCACCTCAGCTTCGATTCACCCGTCACCGCCACCGCCTTCCACGCCCGCGAAAGCGAACTGCGCCAGCAGCTGGCCCAGGCCGGGCTCGACGTTGCGGGCGACGCTTTAAGCTTCTCGTCGCGCGACTCCGGCACGGGCTCCAATGCCTCCCCCCAACAGGACCGCCCCGCGCCGCCGCCGCGCGCGCTGCGCGCCCTGGCCGACGCCGGCAGGGCCGCCGACGACACCGACCTAGATACTCTTCTGTCTACCTTCCGCCGCCCGGCATCGCGCCTGGCGCTCGATCTTCTTGTCTAAGGAGCCCCCATGGTTTCCGCCGTTTCCAACACCCAGGCCCCGGCCGCCACGCAGGACGCGGCCACGCTGTCCGGCAATTACAGCACCTTCCTCAACCTGCTGACCGCCCAGATCAAGAACCAGGATCCGCTGTCGCCGATGGACACCACCCAGTGGACCAACCAGCTGGTGCAGTATTCCTCGGTCGAACAGCAGCTCAAGGCCAACAGCTATCTCGAACAGCTGGTCAATGCCGGCAATTCCGGCTCGATGAACGCCGCCGTCAGCTATATCGGCAAGACCGTCTCCGCCGACCAGCCGACCTCGACCCTGTCGGGCGGCCAGGCGTCGTGGGAATATGCGCTCGGCGGCGCGGCGACCGAGGCGACGCTCACCATCACCGACGCCGACGGCAATACGGTGTGGAGCAACACCGCTCCCGACCTGACCAAGGGCGCCCACACCTTCACATGGGATGGCAAGTCGAGCGCGGGCCAGCAGCTGCCCGATGGCGACTATACTCTGAAAGTTACCGCCAAGAACGGCGACACGGCGGTTGACGCCGGCGTCGGCGTCTCGGGCGTCGTCACCTCGGCCCAGAATGACGGCACCACCGTCGTCCTCAAGGTCGGCAATACCAATGTCCCCCTCTCATCCGTCACCAAGGTGTCCTAGTTTCAGGAGTTATCCACCATGAGCATCAACCGCGCCATGCAATCGGGAGTGACCGCCCTGTCGGCCAATTCCGCCGCGCTTGCCACCATCTCCAACAACATCGCCAACTCGAACACCACGGGCTTCAAGCGCGTGCTGACCAACTATACCGACCTGGTCTCCGGCACCTCGACCAAGACCATGTACGGCGGCAACGGCGTCACCACGACGACGCAGCAGACCCTGACCGACCGTGGCGAGCTCAACTCCTCGACCGCCGGCTACAGCCTCGGCATCGACGGCCAGGGCTTCTTCGTGACCTCCGACAGCTCCGACGCCATCAATGCCGGCTCGTCCCTGCTGTTCACCCGCGACGGCTCGTTCACCACCGACACCAAAGGCTACCTGACCAACTCGGCCGGCCTCTATCTCGAAGGCTGGATGGCCGACACCAGCGGCAATATCGACACTTCCTCAACCGACGTCACCAAGCTCGGGCCGATCAACGTCTCCAACGTCAGCAACACGCCGGTCGCCACCACCCAGGCGACGTTTACCGCCAATATCGACTCCGCGACGCCGGTTTCCACCGCCGTAACCTCGGGCAGCTACAACGCCGCTACCGCCGCCGGCGCCATGTCGACCTACGATCCGGCAACCAATACCGGCACCAAGCCCGACTCGACGATCTCGATGAACATCTCGGATTCGCTGGGCCAGGAGCATACGGTCACCATGTCGCTGCTCAAGAAGGGCGTCGACACCACCGCCGGTTCGCCGACGCTGGGCGAGACGATCTGGTATTACGAAGTGTCGTCGCCCGACATCGCCGACACCGCCGGCCTCAACCAGATCGCCAGCGGCACTTTGGCTTTCGACAGCAACGGCAAGCTTGACACCGCCAATTCAACCACCAACGGCGCGGCCTTCACCACCGACTTCACCATCGGCGCGTCGAACTCCGGCACGTCGCCGGCGTGGGCGAATAATGTCGGCGCGGCGGGCCAGTCGTTCGGCCTCGGCCTGTCGGGCGCCGCCCCGGTCAGCACCCTGACCCAGCTCGCCGGCGATTCGACGACCACCGCCATGTCGGCCAACGGCACCGAATTCGGCGCCCTGACCAAGGTCGAGATCGGCTCGGACGGCGTCGTCACCGCAATCTACAACAACGGCGACACGCGCAAGCTGGCCCAGGTGGCGCTGGCGACCTTCGTCAACGCCAACGGCCTGACGCCGGTGTCGGGCAACGCCTTCCAAGTGTCAACGGCGTCCGGCGGCTTCTCGCTCAAGGCGCCGGGCCTCGGCGGGGCCGGGGAGTTGCAGCCCGACACGCTCGAAGCCTCGACCGTCGACCTGGCCCAGGAGTTCACCGGCCTGATCACCACCCAGCGCGCCTATTCGGCGGCGTCGAAGATCATCACCACCGCCGACCAGATGCTGCAGGAATTGCTGAGCATCAAGCAGTAAGCAGAGTCTAAATAGTCATCATTAACCGGCGTTAACATTAAGCACGGAGTCTTCTGAAGCATCACAAGAGAATTAACGACCTGTTCATACAACGCTTAAGGCAAAATTTACCTAGCGAATTAAGCGGATATTAGACTGGCTCGTGTAGTGTTCTCGGAATAGTGATGGTTAGAAGGCAAAAAGCCATGCTTCAAGAACAACGCCGCGACAGCAAGGGCGAAAAGTACGTGATTGGTCCCACGGGCGCAAAACTGACCCTGGCCGACCTGCCCCCTCCGGGCACGGCGCGCTGGGTGATCCGCCGCAAGGCCGAGGTGGTTGCCGCGGTGCGCGGCGGCCTGCTGAGCTTCGACGACGCATGTGATCGTTACGCGATCACGTCGGAGGAATTCCTCGGCTGGCAGAAGGCCATCGAAAGCCACGGCATGGCCGGCCTCAGGACGACCCGCATCCAGCAGTACCGTTAACCTTCCCCGCGCCTTTTATACTTCACGGCGGTGAGGTTGGGACGGCTACTTTTGAAACCGCAGATGAACGCAGATTCACGCAGATTTTCGGTGCCGGTCCGCTTCTCCTTATACCTCCCCAAAGTTTTTAAATTTGGGGTATAGCGCCAGCGAAAGTATAGCTTTCGCCAGCGATGGGACCGCACGAGCGAGCGATCGCCAGATCGTGAGTGAGATGTGGTGGAGGGGTGTCTTGCCTGGCCCAGATTTCAATACCTTGCCGGATGTCCGCGTAGAGACCGCGGGCGTCCGGCGAGGGCGTTTCGCAAAACGACATTTTCTAAATATCTCGGTTTGGTAGAAAAGCTTCCCGTGTTATTTCGACAAAAATGATTTGTCGGGGGACCGTTATGAAGCAACTGGCAGCCATCCTTTTTTTACTATTTTTAGCGGCATGCAGCAATGGGCCTAATCCCTCTGAAGTATCTGCAAGCAGTTCTAAGCAACTTCAAATTTTCTTGGACCAGCAGTATGGGGCGGGTCACGCTACGGTCAAAGACATTGCCGTCGTAAAAACAGACAGGTCAAAATTTGACGGTCAGGCGACGGTCATTATAGATGGCAGTACCATAAAGTTTCCAATGGCTGTTTCCTCAGATGGAAAAACAACCATAATAAATCCAGATATGAACTTTTTAAATTCTCAAATTCAGCAAATATCAGAAAAGCGAATTTCGACGCTGGGAGGAGCGTACTCTGATAAAATTCTTGAAGCTGAATTTTCTCGGTATTTTCCGCCTTCTTTAACCCACAACCTGGACGAATTTAGGGGGCGGATGGAAACGATAGTTCCAGTTGAAGACGTTGGGGACTATTATTTCGGGAGTGGTGGCAAGGCCCACTCTTTTGGGTCTGACGAAGCGGCTTGGGCGATTGAAAAGAAAACCGGTAAACTTTGTGCCGTCACCATGGTATATTCAGAGGCGTCTAAGTTTTTGCCAGAATACATTTCCTTCCACACTTTCGGTTGTAGCGTGAAAAATTTGCCAGCCCCGTTGATGGGATGGGCGGCAGATCACCAAATGGATATTTCCAATAGCTCTGACATGGATGATGGTGAGGCGGTAAGAGCATTGAACTGACATTAGGTTGGTCAAAAGCCTAATGCGCGCAAAAAACTGATCTTTCCGGCTCCATTCGATCCAGTCTCTTAAGCCCGCATTAACCTGCCACTGGGAAATTACTGCCTAGTCCGGTGCGGGGCCAACCCGCGCTTTTTTCGTTTCGGGGCAGGTGTGTAGGTGGATTCCTTCTTCAGCGGCTTGCAGAGATTCGGCATCGGCAGGCTGACCGCCATCCTGGGGGCGGCGGGCGGCGTGGCCGCGGTCATCGCCATGATCGTGCTCCATGTCGCGGCCCAGCCCCAGGCGCCGGCCTGGTCGAATCTCGACCTCAAGGAAGCCTCGGAAATGACCGCCGCCCTCGACCAGGCGGGCATCAAGTACACTACGACCGGCGGCGGCTCGACCATCATGGTCGACCGCGACAAGGTCGACAAGGCGCGCATGCTGCTGGCCGGCAAGGGCCTGCCGACCTCGGGCAGCGTCGGCTACGAGATCTTCGACAACGCTCCGGCGCTCGGCCAGACCGAGTTCGTGCAGAACCTCGACCAGCAACGGGCCTTGGAGGGCGAGCTGGCGCGCACCATCCGTTCGTTGCAGGGCATTTCCTCGGCGCGCGTCCATCTCGTCATGCCGCACCGCGAGCTGTTCGACGAACAGGCCGAATCGCCCACCGCCTCCGTGGTCATCGGCCTGTCCGGCGGTTCGCTCAGCGGCGATTCGGTCAGCGCCATACGCCATGTGGTCGCCGGAGCGGTGCAGGACCTCAAGCCCGATGACGTCACCGTGGTCGACGACCGCAACCACCTGCTGGCTGCCGGCGGCCAGGACGACGACGCGCTCGACGGCGCCGGCGCGGCGCGCAAGTCCGAGGTCGAGGAAAACCTCAAGAAGCGCGTCATGGACATCGTCGAAGGCGTGGTCGGGCCGGGTGCTGCGCGCGTCATGGTCACCGCTGACCTCGACCCGACCTCGACCACCCAGGAAAAGGTACAGTACGACCCCGACGGCACAGGCCCGATCGTCCGTTCGACCCAGACCTCGGACACGAAGGACATTAACGGTTCCCCCGACAATGGCGGCACGACGACGGCCTCGGCCAACATCCCCAATAATGGCGGCCAGACGGCGGTCTCGGGCGCCAGCTCGTCGCAGGCCACCACCACGACCGAGACGACCAATAACGAAATTTCGACGCTGAAGACGACGACGGTCACCGCGCCCGGCGAAATCCGCAAGATCGGCATTTCGGTCGCCGTCGATGACCTCGAAGTGCCGGCCAAGGACGGCAAGGGCCCGTCGACCTACCAGAAGCGCTCCGACGCCGACATGCAGAAGATTCACGACCTCGTCGCCGCCGCCGTCGCCGCCTATGTGCCGGCCCCGCCGCCGGGCCAGCCGATCGATGACCCGGTCAAGGTCATCAATATCAGCTTCAACCACGACCTGGCCTCGGGCGGCGGCACGGCCGCCAAGCCGCCTCTGTTCGACTTCGACAAGAACGACATCATGCGCGCCGCTGAAATGGGCGTGCTGTTCGTGGTCGCTTTGCTGACCATCTTCCTGGTGGCGCGTCCGCTGCTTAAGTTCATCACCGGGCCTGGCACCGGCGGCTTCCCCGGCGGCCAGCCGGCCCTGGCCGGAGCGGGCGCGGGCTTCGCGCCCGGCGGCGCCCTGTCGCCCGCGGCCACGGGTCCGCAACTGACCTACGCCGCCGCCGACAATATCGCCGCCACCGGACTGGTGCCGTCGGTCGAGCAGGAGCAGCGGCTCGACATCGCCAAGATCGAGGGCCAGGTGAAGGCGTCCTCGGTGCGCAAGGTGTCGGAATTCGTCGACCGCCATCCGGAGGAATCGGTGTCGATCCTCCGCTCCTGGCTGCACGATAGCTGAGGCAGGGCATGGCGCGGAAAAACCTCATCGATGACGCCAAGCGGCTCTCCGGGGTCGAAAAGGCCGCCGTGGTCCTGCTGGCGCTCGGCGAAGACCATGTGGCGCTGTGGCAGACGCTGGACGAGGAGGAGATCAAGGAAATCTCCCAGGCCATGTCGAGCCTGGGCACGGTCAGCGCCAATGTGGTCGAGGAACTGCTGGTCGAGTTCGTCTCGGGCCTGTCGTCGTCCGGCACCATCATGGGTTCGTTCGAGCAGACCCAGCGCCTGTTAGGCTCCTTCCTGCCGCCCGAGAAGGTCGAGGCGCTGATGGAGGAAATCCGCGGCCCGGCCGGCCGGACGATGTGGGACAAGCTCGGCAACGTCAACGAGGCGGTTCTGGCCAACTACCTGAAGAACGAGTACCCGCAGACCGTCGCCGTCGTGCTGTCGAAGATCAAGGCCGACCACGCCGCCCGCGTCCTGTCGTCCCTCCCCGAGGACTTCGCGCTGGAATGCGTGCAGCGCATGCTGCGCATGGAGCCGGTGCAGCGTGAAATCCTCGACAAGATCGAGCAGACCCTGCGCGTCGAGTTCATGTCGAATCTGGCGCGGACGTCGAAGCGCGACTCGCACGAGCTGATGGCCGAGATCTTCAACAATTTCGACCGCCAGACCGAAAGCCGCTTTGTCGCGGCTCTGGAGGAGCGCAACCGCGAATCGGCCGAGCGCATCCGCGCCCTGATGTTCGTCTTCGAGGACCTGGGCAAGCTCGATCCGGGCGGGGTGCAGACCTTGCTGCGCGCCGTCGAGAAGGACCAACTGGCCCTGGCGCTCAAGGGCTCGTCGGACAGCATCCGCGACATGTTCATGTCCAACATGTCTGAGCGCGCCGCCAAGATCATGCGCGATGACATGGAATCGATGGGGCCAGTGCGCCTCAAGGACGTCGACGCCGCCCAGATGGCGATGGTCCAGGTCGCCAAGGACCTCGCCGCCAAGGGCGAGATCATGCTCGCCGGCCAGGGAGGCGAAGATGAACTCATTTACTAGGGCCGTGCCACGCCTTCTTCTCCTCCCCTGCGCAGCGGGGGAGGGGGACCGCGCAGCGGTGGAGGGGGCCTCTTGCCGCTGGTGGAACGGCCCCCTCCGTCTCGCTTCGCTCGCCACCTTCCCCGCTTCGCTACGCTTCCAAGGGAGGAGATTTGCCCATGCGCACTGACTCCCCGCCCCACCGCAAGTTCGAGTTCGGCACCGTCTTCGGCGATGGCGGCGCGGTCGTGTCGCAGCCGCCGCCGCGTGAGAAGCGCTTCTTCACCCCCGACGAGGTCGAGGCCATCCGCGCCCAGGCCTACAGCGAAGGCGAAGCCTCGGCCACCGCCCGCGCCCAGATGAGCCAGGCCGCCGCCGTCCAGGCCCTGGCCGACGCCGCGCGCGCCGGGCTTAGCGGCCTCACCGACGCCGTCCATGCCCACAAGGCGGCGGCCGTCACCCTGGCCCTGGTCTGCGCCCGCAAGATCGCCGCCGAGGCGCTGGAGCGCTTCCCCGAGGCGCCGGTCACCGCCGCGCTCGACGCGCTCGGCCAGGAGATCGAGCTGGCGACGCGCCTCGTCCTGTTCGCCCGCGACCCGTCCGAAGAGCTCAAGTCGGCGGCCCAGGAAGCCGCCATGCTGGCCGGCTTCGGCGGCGCGATCCAGTTCCGCGACGCTCCCGCCATGCCCACAGGCGCGTTCCAGATCCTGTGGAACGAGGGCCGCGCCGAATTCAGCCCGCAACAGGTCTTCGACGCGCTCGACCATGCGCTGAAGGAAGCGCTTGAGGCGGAACATTATCACCAGTCGCGTGCCCCGCACGCGCCGACCTAGTCTAACGCCTCATGTTAATCCGAAAAGTGCACAATAAAATTTCTGGCACGTTTCGGCATGAGGCTCAAAAGGAGTAAGTGCCATGGCCGATCTCGGTCTGGAAGATTTCGAGGATACCGGCGCGCCGGCCGGCGCGCCGGATGAAGAGGGCGACAAGGCCGCCGCCGACCTGGCGCCGGTCTTCGACGTGCCGGTCAACATCTCGGCGGTCCTCGGCAAGAGCTATATGTCGGTGCAGCAGCTGCTCAAGCTCGGCCAGGGCAGCGTGCTGGAACTCGACCGCAAGGTCGGCGAGGCCATCGACATCTATGTCAACAACCGCCTGGTGGCGCGCGGGGAAGTGGTCGTCGTCGACGATCGCCTCGGCGTGACCATGACGGAAATCATCAAGAGCGAGGATACCGGACAATGAGGCTGTTGGTTGTAGGCAAGCTGAGCGGCCAGCTTTCGGTCGCGGTCAAGATGGCCATGGACACCGGCGCCAAGGTCGCCCACGTCGACAGTTGCGCGGCGGCGACCGACGCCCTGCGCAAGGGCCAGGGCGCGGACCTGCTCATGGTCGACTATGAGCTCGATATCCGCTCGCTGATCGAGGCCAATGAGCGCGAGCACATCTCGGTCTCGGTGGTGGCCTGCGGCGTCAATCCCGATCCGCGCAAGGCCGCCTTCGCCATCTCCCAGGGCGCCAAGGAGTTCATTCCCCTGCCGCCCGACGCCGAGCTGATCGCGGCGGTGCTGGCGGCGGTGTCGGACGACGCCCGCCCGATCATTACCAACGACCCGGCCATGCAGGCGGTCATCAAGCTGGCCGACCAGGTAGCGCCGTCGGACGCCTCGATCCTGATCACCGGCGAGTCGGGCGTCGGCAAGGAGGTCATGGCGCGCTACCTGCACGAAAAGTCGCGCCGGGCGCAGCGGCCGTTCATCAGCGTCAATTGTGCGGCCATCCCGGACAATCTGCTCGAATCCGAGCTGTTCGGCCACGAAAAGGGCGCTTTTACCGGCGCCATGGCGCGGCGCATCGGCAAGTTCGAGGAGGCCGACGGCGGTACGCTGCTGCTCGACGAAATCTCCGAAATGGATGCCCGCCTCCAGGCCAAACTCCTTAGAGCCTTGCAAGAGAGAGTGATCGACCGCGTCGGCGGCTCGAAGCCCGTGCCGGTCAATATCCGCGTCCTGGCGACCTCGAACCGCAACCTGGCCGCCGCCGTCAAGGAAGGTACTTTCCGCGAGGACCTGCTCTACCGCCTCAACGTCGTCAACCTGGTCCTGCCGCCCTTGCGCGACCGCCCGGCCGACATCCTGGCCCTGTCGGACTACTTCGCCAAGAAGTACTCCGAGGCCAACGCCATTGCGCTCAAGCCAGTCTCGGCCGAGGCCCGCCGCCGTTTGCAGGCCCATCCGTGGCCTGGCAATGTGCGCGAGCTGGAAAACGCCATGCACCGCGCCGTCCTGCTGTCGACCGGCAGCGAGATCGACGCGGAAGCCATCCGCCTGCCGGACGGCCAGCCGCTTAATCCGGTGGCGCCGATCGGCATGGACTATATCAACCGCGCCGCCCAGGCCGCCGAACAGGCCGCGCGCTCCTTCGTCGGCTCGACCGTGGCCGAGGTCGAGCAGAAGCTGATCCTCGACACGCTGAGCCATTGCCTCGGCAACCGGACGCATGCCGCCAACATCCTCGGCATCTCGATCCGGACCCTGCGCAACAAGCTCAACGAATACTCCGCGGCCGGCATCCACGTCCCCGCCCCGCAATCCGGCCAAAGCGCGGCATAGGAAAAAGACAACCCAATCAGGTTGACTTATAATAGACAACTTAATTAGGTTGTCGGGTATGGAAAATTTTCAGGCGGTTCTGACAGGCGATCTGATTGGCTCGACCAGGCTGACGGTGGATGTTCTGGAGGCCGTGCGGGACGGCCTGCTCGCGGCAGTGAAGACATACGGGCGCCGCTACCCCGGAGCCGTCGAGGGAGAGCCGGAGTTTTTCCGGGGTGATTCCTGGCAGTTGCTCGTCCCGGATCCCCGTCTGTCATTAAGGATGGCACTATATTTGGCGGCCTGTTTGAAGGCGCAATATAATCTGAGAACGCGCATCGCAATTGGCGTTGGTACGGTCGATAGAGTGACGCGGAACAGAATCTCGCTATCTACGGGCGAAGCCTTCGTCTTGTCGGGGCAGACGCTCGATGCCATGTCGCGCAGATATCGGTTTGATATTACCGGATCGGTCGATGCCCGGCTTGAGTCCCAAGCGACCTGGTTTTCTGTCATCCTGCACCTTTGTTCCGGATTGATAATACGTTGGACCCAGCGCCAGGCGGCTGTTCTTGCGGCTGCCCTTCTCAGCGAGGACAGCGACTTTGAGGTCATTGGCGCGGCCCAGACGCCGCCGGTGACCAAACAAGCTGTATCCAAGGTGCTGATCGCCGCCAATTGGCGCTATTTGTTGGAGGCTGTGAATTTATTCGAAACGAGCGCTTGGCCGTGACGCTCGATGGATTGACAACCCATTTGGGTTGTCTCACTCTAGGCAACCAATATGAGTTGACAGAATGGATGGAATAGCAACATTTACGATTTTGCTGGCTGGCCATGTCATCGCGGATTTTTTACTGCAATCGTCATGGATGCTGAAATATAAGGGCCGCTTGGTCGTGCTTGCTGGCCATATCGCCATCGTCGCGGTCACGGCTGCTTTGCTGATGGGGGGCACGCCGCCTATCGTTCTCGGGATACTGGCCATAACGCACTTCGGGGCGGATTTAGTTAAGGTCCGATACACGAAAGACAGTCTTGGCGCTTTTATCGCGGATCAAACCTTTCACCTGGCCGTCATTGCGGGATTGGCTTGGTATTATCCCCACACATTCCATGATTGGTGGTGGGCTCACCTTGCCAGCAATGATCAGCTCAAATGCTACCTTTGGACTCTTGTGCTCCTGACCGGAGTTATCGTCAATTTGCGTACGGGCGAAATCGTGGTGCGTAAGGTAACGGCCCGCTTCACGGCGCAACTGCGCACCAACATCCGAGGATTGGAGCAAGGTGGCGCCTATATTGGATTTCTAGAACGCGGCATGGTCATGTTGTTCATGTTGATTCAGCAGCCGGCCGGAGTTGGATTTCTAATAACCGCCAAGTCAATTCTCAGGTTTGGGGACGTTCGCAATTCAGTGCAAAGGCGGTCGACGGAATATATCATAATTGGCACATTCCTCAGCTTTGCCTGGGCTTTGCTGATGTCGGTACTTACGCAGTATGCTATGACGTACTGGTTAAGCCATAACGCGCGCTAGCCATGTGGAAGCGTATCGCCATTTACGGAGGCCTGCTGGCGGCGGGGACGTTGCTGCTGCAGTGGCTGGATTACCGGCGGCTGGCCCTGGCCCACAGCGGCGGCATCTACCTGGCCCTGGTGGCGGCGGGTTTCCTGGCCTTGGGCGTCTATATCGGCGCGCGGGTGATCGCGCCCAGGCCCGGGGCGTTCGAAGGCAACCCCCAGGCCATCGCGGCGCTTAAACTGAGCCCGCGCGAGATGGACGTGCTGCGCGAGCTGGCGGCGGGCTATTCCAACAAGGAGATCGCCCTCCGCCTGCATATCGCGCCGGACACCGTCAAGACACATGTGGCGCGGCTGTTCGAGAAGCTTGCAGCGAAGCGGCGGACCGATGCCATCAACCGCGCCCGCGAACTGGGGATCGTGCGGTAGGGGCGTGAAGAAGCAAGAAACCCTCCACCACGTCTCACTCGTGATCTGGCGATCACTCGCTCGATGGTCCCCTCCCAAAATCTTCGATTTTAGGGAGGCATAAGATGAGCGCTTATATGCCTCCCCAAATTTCTTAAATTTGGGGTATAGCGCCAGCGAAAGTATAGCTTTCGCCAGCGACGGGACCATCCGGCGAGTGCAGCGAAGCGGAACGAAGGCGGATGGTGGAGGGGAGTCTTGCTTGCTTCTTTTCAGGCGATTCCCGTGAAATCACCCTTTCGGGCGATTGCTTTTGATGATCGCGGCGGCCTTGATCGCGGGGCAATCTGCCATCCAGGGAGGCACCCATGCTCAAGAGGATTTTCACTTACGGTCTCGTCGCCGGGCTGATCGCCGGCATACCGCTGTCGATCTCTACCATCACCAGCACCGTCGGCCATGGCGTCGTCGCCATGGTCATCGGCTACCTGACCATGCTCATCGCCCTGTCGGCGGTGTTCGTCGCCGTCAAGCGCCAGCGCGACAGCGACGGCGGCGGCGTCATCAGGTTCTGGCCGGCCCTGGGGCTCGGCCTCGCCATCAGCTTGGTCGCCGGCATCCTCTATGTCGCCATTTGGGATATCTCGTGCGCCCTGGCCCACATGGACTTCGCCGGCGACTACGCCCGGAGCATGATCGCCGGCGCCAAGGCCAAGGGCATGGACGCGGCCGATCTGGCGAAACTGACCGCCCAGATGGACGCCTTCAAGGCGCAGTATGCCAACCCGCTTTATCGCTGGCCGATGACCTTCGCCGAGATCGCGCCCGTCGGCGTGCTGGTGTCGCTGGTTTCGGCGGCATTGCTGTGCAATCCGCGCTTCCTGCCGGCGCGGGGATAGTTTGGATTGATGTGACGTGGAATAGAAAACGCCTTTTTCCTTCCCCGTTTACGGGGAAGGTGGCATTGAGCGCAGCGAAATGACGGAAGGGGGAAACCAACCGTCCGCATCCCCTTCCGTCGCCTCGTTTCTCTCGGCGCCACCTTCCCCGTTTACGGGG
Source organism: uncultured Caulobacteraceae bacterium (assembly GCA_964474575.1). Taxonomy (GTDB): domain Bacteria; phylum Pseudomonadota; class Alphaproteobacteria; order Caulobacterales; family Caulobacteraceae; genus Asticcacaulis. The sequence continues at coordinate 23,635 of CAYYTA010000071.1, forward strand.
AAGGAAAAGAAGGTGAGCCAACGGGCTAACCGCCCGCCGCCTTCTTCTCGCGCCGGATATGGTCGGTGACGCCGAAGGCCAGGGTGAAGACCAGGCCCCAGCCGCCCCAGAAGCCGATCGCGGTGACATAGGTGTAGTTGTCCATGCCGGGCCAGTAGGCGGCGACATGTGTCATGACGTCGTTGAGCTGGAAGGCGGCCATGAACACCGTCCATAGCCGCCGCGACCATAGCGACAGGGCGACGAAGCCGACCAGACCCAGGACGTCGAGCCCCATCAGGACATAGCGCACGCCGTGGGCGACGTAGTCGACGTGGAGGTACACCGCCAGCGCTGACAGCACCCAGCCGGCCAAGAGAATGGCGGCCCCCCCTTTTTCGGGAGGGCCGCCACGCCAGAAGGCAAACACGCCGCATGCGGCAGCGGCCAGATCCCCCACATAGGTCCAGACCAGATGCGCGATCCACCAACCGTTCACCCGGCGTGCCTCCCGTTGTGATTTGCACGGCCCCCCGGCCGCGTCCTGCCTTTCATATGGCTCCCCCGGCATGCAGGAACCCATGGAGGGCCTGCATGGTGCTGAGGACCGCGGCGATCAGGCCGGTCACCAGCAGCGCCGAGGCAACAGCGACGATGGCGATCAGGCCCAGCCACTGCAGCGGGTTGAGGCTGTCCAGCCGCGCCTGGAAGTCCCCCCGGACCGGCGCTTCGGACATCTTCCCTGCGGGCAGGTGTTCACCCTTTGAAGATGCAGAGGTTTTGGCGGTTTCGTCCATCGTCCTCGAAGGCCGATGTCCTTGCGGGACGATGGGGTCGGGAGAGGCCATTTGTGCATCCCAGGCCACGACCAGGCGGGCGGCGTCGCGGGTTGTGGCGACGTCCAGCTTGCGCCGTGCGGCATCGGTATGGGTCTTGACCGTGCGCTCGCTGATGCCGAGCTCGCGGGCGATTTCCTTGACCTGATAGTTCTGCGCGACGAGACGGAGAATCTCGCGCTGGCGCGGCGTCAGGGTTGGGACGAGCGCCAATTTTTCTTCCAGCATTGGCATTCCCCGGTACGCGCTACACCAAGGTGAATATGGTAAAACCATACACAAATCAAGGGTTTTCAGGCTTTACCCTGTGGCTGCGCGGCCACAGCTGCACCATTCTCAATTGCAACGGGAAGGCTATTTGCGCGGCCTACGGCTGCTCACCGGCGCGCCGTCGGCATGCGCCTGAGCCAGCAGGGCTTGGCAGTTGGCGTCCTTGGCCATGTCGAGACCGAGGAACGGCAGGAGGCTATGGAAGACGATGGCCAGGCCGCCCTGGGCCACGGCCGGGCCGGCGTCGATGCCGACCGCCGGGGCGCCGAGATGGCCGCCGATCTCGATCGGCGCATTGACGCGGACCAGGCGGAATTTCTTCGGCTTGCCCTTGAAGGTCAGGCGGATACTTTCGTCGCCGAGGTTGACGGTGCCCGAGCCGTTGACCAAAACAACGCCGGTGTCGAAGACGATCGACTTGGCGCGCATGACGCCGTTCTGCACGTCGAAGTCTGCGACGGCGCAGCGCACGTCGGTCCGGTGCGGGTCCTTGGCCAGGTACTGGAACAGGCCTTTGGTGGCGTCGACGCCCAGCAGTTCGGCCAGGCTCTGGCGGACAGTGCCGCCCGGCATGACCACCGCGAATTCGCCGCTGGCGCCGGCGGCGGCCTTGTGCACCGAATTGCCGGTTCCGTCGGCGCGGATGCGTGCATTGACGATGCCCGACAGTGGCTTGGCGCCCTGGAAGACCGGCACCAGGTCCTGCACTGCCAGGCCGGTAACGCGCAAGTCGACCGAATCGCGCTGGACCGCCCCGCGCGCGTTCATCGCCGCTGTGCCCTGGACGCGGCCCTGCGGAAACGCCAGGTCGATCGGGTCGAGGACCAGCAGGCCGTGGTCGAGAGATACGCCGAGGCTGACTTGGCGCAGCGGCACTGTGTTGGTCCTGACCGCCAGGGCGTGATAGTGGACACGGGCGTCCATGCCGCGCACGCGCTCGACATCGAGCGGCGCATCGGGCAGGAGGCGAGGCGCTGCTTGTGCCGCCATCGGCGCCGCGCTGAGTTTCGGTGCGCGCGGCGCATTGGCGGCGGTGGCGCCGAACAGCGAGCCCAGATCCTTGAAGTCGAGCAGGCGCGAGCTCAGGTCGCCGGTCAGGTTGGGGCGGCCATGGTTGCTGGTGTCAACCTTGAGCTTGCCTTCCAGGTCGCTGCTGCCGACGCGGCCATTGATGCCATCGATAGTATAGACCATGTCACTGCGTGTGACGTTGGCGGCGACACGGTAGGGCGGCGTGTCGGGCAGGGTCAGGCCGGTGATGTAATAGAGGTCGGCCATGTTGCTGCCGCTGACCGTCACCGCGCCGGCCAGCTGGCCTAGGTCGAACGGATGCGTGACGCGGCCTTTCGCCGTCATGACGGTGTCGCCTGCGCGGACCTGCATGTCGAACGGGTAGGGCACGGCGCTCCTCACGTTGAGCAGGGGCCCGCCGGTGGCTTCAAGGCGGAAGATCTTCCCGTTGAGGCTGCCGTCGCCGGTCATGGAGAAGGCGGTGGCCCCTGACGACGCCTGCTCGTGCGCATTGACCGTGCCGGTGAAGGTGAGCTTGCGCTGCAGACTGGTCACGCTGACATGACCGTCATTGATGATGAAGTTTCTAATCAGCGGCAGCTTGACCGGCTTGCCGGCGTCGGCGCCGTTGCTGAAGTCCCAGTTGGCATGGCCGGCCCTGTCCTGGAACAGGACAACGGTGGGCTGGTCGACCTGGAGGCGCGGCAGGACGATATGGCCAACGAACAAAGGCATCAGCTCGGTGGTGACCGCGATGCTGCGGACATCGGCGAGATTGGCCTTGGGCGCGCCGTCAACGCCCCTGGCCGGTTGGCCGATGTGCAGGCCGGTCAACGTCGCGTCCGGCGTCCAGCGGAACAGGTGGACGCGGAGATGTCCGTCAATGCGGGCCGGCCGGTGCGTCTTGCCGGCGATCAGCGAGGCCACCGTACCGCGCGCCCAGTCCCAGTCGGGATTGGCCAGGAAAAAGATGATGGCGACGAGAATGGCGGCGACCGCGCCCGCGGTCCATGTCACGCCGCGCGGCAGGCTCTTCAGCCATGCCCAGAAGGCCAGTGCGCGGCCCTTCAGCCACGTCCACGCCTCGCGCGCGCCTTTTCGCGCCGCCGCCAGCACGTCGTCGAAACGACCGTGATGATCGGGGCCGTCCCTGTCTGTAACCAGCTTGACCATGGCCAAACCTTGGGCCCGGCGGCATCAGGAATCGATCAGGTTTGGGGGGCGAAACGGTCGGCGGCGCATGCCTTTCGCCTATTTTTATGAAGGCCTTATGCGCGGGCGCACGGAATCACAGCCGGCCCTTATCCAACCATCATGGATGTGTCGCGCAAACCTGCCTATTGCCGTTCGGCCGCGTCTCGACTACAGCGCGGGCATCGATTCCTGTGAGGAGGCCGCCATGATCCGACGCATTTTCGTTCTCGCCCTGCTGTCCACCGTGGCGGCGTGCAGCCCCGCCGGAAAGTCCGGCCCGTCCCGGCCGGCCAACACCATTTCCGGCGCCGGCGCGACCTTTCCCGCACCGCTCTATACCGCCTGGGCGCAGACCTACAAGACGGACAGCGGCATGACGCTGAACTACCAGGCGATCGGTTCGGGCGGCGGCATCAACCAGATCGAGGCCGGGACGGTCGACTTCGGCGCCAGCGACAAGCCGCTCAAGCCGGAGGACCTGCAAAAGAACGGCCTCTATCAGTTCCCGACGGTCATGGGTGGGGTGGTGCCGGTGGTCAATCTCGACGGCGTCGCGCCCGGTCAGCTCAAGTTGACCGGCAAGGCCCTGGCCGACGTCTTCCAGGGCAAGATCGCCACCTGGAACGACCCGGCGATCGCCGCGCTCAATCCGGGCGTCAAGCTGCCCGCCCTGCCGATCACCGTCGTCCACCGCTCCGACGGTTCGGGCACGACTTTCCTGTTCACCACTTATCTCGCCTCGCAGTCGCCAGAGTGGCAGTCGGGCGTCGGTGCTTCGGACACGGTCGAATGGCCGTCCGGCGTCGGCGGCGCCAAGAACGACGGCGTCGCCGCCATGGTCAAGCAGACCGCCGGCTCGATCGGCTATGTCGAATACGCCTACGCCAGGCAGAAGGGCGGGGCCTACGTCCTGCTGCAGAACAAGGCAGGCAATTACCCGGAGCCGGGCGCGGACTCGTTCTCCGCCGCCGCCTCGGGCGCCGATTGGGCCCACGCGCCGGGCAATTACCTGCTGCTGCTCGACGAGCCGGGCGCCAAGGCGTGGCCGATCACCGGGGCGACCTTCGTCCTTGTCCATACTGACCAGAAGGAAGCGGCCAAGGGCACGGCGGTGCTGAAGTTCTTTGACTGGGCTTACTCAAATGGCGATGCGCCGGCGGCCAGCCTCGACTACGTGCCGATGCCGGCCAGCGTCAAGACCATGGTCCGGCAGCAGTGGGCCGGCGTCACGTCCGGCGGCAAGCCGGTCTATGCCTCTCCGAACAGCTAGGTCAGGCCAAGCCGGACCAGCACGCGTTCCGTGACGGCGACGCAGCGCTGGCCCATGAAGGCGAAGGTGTCGCCAAGGCCCTGGGCCAGCCGCTTGTCGAGCGCCGCGCGCAGCAGGCGGCGGGCGCGGTGATGGCGCGTCTTGACGGTGGCCGCCGGTATGCCGAGCTGGGCCGCCGTTTCCTCGACCGAACAGCCCTCGACCTCGCGCAGCATGAAAACCAGGCGGAAGTTTTCCGGCAGGTCGTCGACGGCGCGCTCCAGCAGGCGGCGCACCTCGTTGCGCGTGGCTTCCTCCTCCGGACCCGGCGGGGCGGCGGACAGGGGAAAGGCCAGCACATTGGGCTCAAGGTCTATCACCGTCATCTCCGTTGTCGGCCGGCGGCGTCTCAGCCGGCTGCGGGCCTCGTTCAGCGCGATGGCGGTCAGCCAGGTGAACAGGCCCGACTCGCCGCGAAATCCGTCCAGCGAGGTGAAGGCGCGCAGCCAGGTGTCCTGGAGCACGTCCTCGGCTTCGTCGTCGCTGCGGACGACGGCGCGGGCGATGCGGAACAGGCGCTGATTGCAGCGGGTCATCAGCTCGCGGAAGGCTTCGCGTTCGCCCTGGCGCGCCCGCTCGATCAGGACGGCTTCGCAGGCGTTGGCGAGTGACAGGGCGCCCGTCAGCATGCTTGTCTCCAGGTCATGGCCGCCGCTGTCCGTGGCTTGCCGTCGCGGGCCGAACGACGAGGGTCAGCTTCATCGTCGGATGATAGCGGCAGATTACCTCGAACGTGCCGGCCTGCTTTAGCAGGACGTCGCCGCTTTGTCCCGGCTTCAGGTCGAGGTCGAACTGATCGGCCACCGTCGCCGTGTGCCGGAAGCTGTCGCTGTTGCTGAAGGTCAGGACGTCGCCGACGGTCAGGGTCGCGGTCGGGGCGCCGAACGCCATGTCGCGGAGGGTGACGAAGGCATGGCCGGCCGCCGGACTGGCGGCGGGGGCCGCCGCAGGCACGACAAGGATCGCGGCGGCGCCGGCGAGGATGGCGTGCCTCATTTCAGATCCCTGTCGACCATTTCGGCGTGGGCCTGGTGCGCCTGGAACAGTTTCAGGCCGGTTTGCAGCAGCGCCTTGAGGTCGGGGTTTTGGGCGTCGGGAATGAGCACGGTGTCGAGCTCGGAATTGACGATCTTGTGGTAGGCGACTTCGTTGTCGACATAGGCCTTGTCGAAGGCGGCTCCGCTCAGGGTCTGGAGCTGGGCGTAGCGGGCGTCGGCGGCGGCATTGAGGGCCTGGCTGGTGGCATTGTCCTCGGGCGTGACCTTCAGCCTGCCAAGCAGGGCCAGCGCCTGGTCGTTGACGGCGGTGTGGTCGCGGACCATGTCCTGGGCGAAGGCCACGACCTCGGGATTGTGGCTGGTGTGGATCGCCAGGTTGGCCACCTTGATGTCGATCAGACCGGCCGTATAGGCGATATGGGCGATCTGAGGATCGGTGGGAGCATCCTGCGCGGCGGCCACGGCGGGCAGGGCGATCAGGGCGGCGGTGGCAAGGATACGTGCGAACATGGGTGTCTCCCGTAACTGCGCGCGTCGGAATTGGCGGCGTCGTCACCTCATTGGATGGGCGAAGCGGCAAAAGGTTCCGACGCTTTTCCCCGGCGGCCCGATCTGCTAGGCTGGGGGTGAAACGGGGAAGGGGATCATGACGGGTTTCTGGCGCGGTTGGGTGGCGATCGGGATGGGGCTTGCGCTGGCCGCCGCATCGCCGGTGATGGCGCAGAGCATTCCGGCCGCGGACTGGAAGAGCTTCCTCGACCAGTCCTACTCGCAATACGGCGATCCCGAACCCGACGACTGGGAAGACCAGCTTTACGCCGCTGCGTCCAAGGCCAAGAGCCAGGATGCGGCCATCGCCGACTTCGCCGGACGCATCCATGCCGATCGCGACAAGGCGGAGGACTATGCCCGGCTGATCATCGACGTCGTCAATTACAGCCACGGCTGCGAGGAACACACCTGCGCCTTCGGTCCCGGCGTGCCGGTCTATGGCGAGACGGCGCGCGTCGCCGTGACCGAACCGACGGGCAAGCTTTTGCTGACGGTCGCCGGCGACGTCGAAAATCTCGGCCCCGACAACTTTTTCCGCCTGGTGTGGCGGCACCCGGCGGCGGTGGATATCTTCTTCAAACTTTACACCAGCGACGGCGACACCAGCGAGCTGGCCGCCGCCCTGATGCGCCTGCCCGATGATCCGTCCGCCGTCGAAGCCCCCTTCGTTGACGACGAAAGCGCCTGGCGGGCGACGCCGGACGAGGAGAGCGGACTGGTGTCGGCGGCCATCGACGCCGCCGAGGCGCGGCTGGCTGTGACGCCTGGGACCCTGGCCTGGCGGGCGTCCCTGGCGGGTCACGCCGTCCAGCGCGAGCTGTGGCTCGGCATGGATCATGATGCGGTTGCCCGTTACCATGCCTATCCGCAGGAGGTGCGCGACGCCATGCTTGACGGCGTGACCTGCGACCAGAACCAGTTCCGCACGCGCCTGGCCGCCGCCCTATGGCTGGAGGGCGCGCATGACGAGGCTTCGACGCTGGTGGCGTGCCAGGCCCCGGACAGCCTTGTCCGTGACGCCATGGTGCCGGCCATTGCCGACAAGGACCTGTTCGACCGCTTCGTCGGCGACAACGGGCTGCTGTCGGGAACGTCGGGCGACACCCCGGCCGTCCGCGCTGTGGTGACGCAGCGGCTGGCGACGGCGGGTTACAAGGACATGGCCGCTTGGCTGGCCAGTAACGCGGCCTATTACGGCGGCGACCGGGACGCGCCGGTCCTGACCAAACTTGGCGACCTGATCCCGGCCGAGGTCAGCGCCCGCGCGCCGGCCTGGGCCGACCGCATCGCTGCTGCCCGCGCCGCGCAGAAACAGACCGCCGATGCCGCGTCGACCATTCACGTCACGATGACGCAGCTGGCTCCGGCCTGGACGGAAAAGCCTCTGCCGCAAGGCGTCGCGGCCTGGAAGGGCGGCGACGGCGGGCCGGATGACGAGGTGACGGGGCCGCGCCTGCCCAAGGGCGTGAAACTGCCCGTCCCGGCCGATAGCGTGTTGCGCTATGAGGCCTCGGGCAAGGATGCCGCCATTATCCACGCCTCGTCTGACTATGACCTGTCGGGCGAGATTCCGGCAGCCGGCCTGTGGCTCGACCTGCGCCGCGACGGGGTGTGGCAAAAGCCGCTGTACCTCGGCCTGCAGGAACATTTCCCCTATGTCGTCACGCCGGAATCGAAGCTGCCGCTGATCAATGGCGACCACCTCAATCTCGAGGTCGAGGTGCGCGAGATCGACAAGGCGACCATCACCTTCCCGCCCGTCGGCCTGGGCTATAGCCGCCAGGCCGACGGGCTTTATCTCGACATGCCGCTGGCCGCGCTTTCGGCCGACAGCGACGGTGACGGCCTGACCGACATAGAGGAGGCGCGCCTCGGCCTCAAGCGGGACAGCGCCGACAGCGACGGCGACGGCATAGCGGACGGCGACGATCCGCTGCCCCTGACGGCCTACGACGCCAAGGCCGATGCGCGCATGTCGGCGGTGGCCAAGCTGATCCTGACGCGGCTGATCGGCCATGACGCCGGCGCCTTGGTGGTCGAGCCGGTGTCGGGCAAGGGCGACGACGACATCCTGCACGCCGTTGGTCATATGGGTCCCCAGGGCCGGCGCGACACGATCTTTGTCGTCTCCGACCGCGACATCTTTTCGGGCGTCGCCGCCGCGCCGTTCCGGCTGATCGTCTATTCGCCGGCGGATGTCGCCCGGCTGAACCGCGACGCGCCGTTCTTCCCGCCGCAGGTCACGCAGCTGTTCGCCTCGCTCGACGGCAACGACTACTTCGTCGCCTGGTCGGCGGGCTGGGTCGGCGGATCGCTGACGATCCACTGCGACGGCAACGACTGCACCGCCAAGGACGCCGGCAACTGGATCACCTGATGCGGGCGGATTAACCACCCGTTTACCACGGGCTGGGTAAGTTTTGCCGGGTTGCGTCCGTAAGGGCGCGATCGCTTTTCCGCATCCCTGTTCCCCGAGCACCATGGCCGCCACCGCCGTCCAACCCTTCAAGATCACCGAGGTCGGCGGCTGGCTGAGGCGCGGCGAAGTGATCATGGCGGTCGGCGTCATCGCCATCATCGTCATCCTGATCGTGCCGATGCCGAGCTTCGTGCTCGACATCCTGCTCAGCCTGTCGATCACCTCGGCGATCCTGATCCTGATGACCGGCCTGTTCATCACGAAGCCGATGGAATTCTCGTCGTTTCCGACGGTTCTGCTGGTCACCACCCTGTTCCGGCTGGCGCTGAACATCACCTCGATGCGCATCATCCTGACCCACGGCCAGGACGGCGAGCAGGCGGCCGGCAACATCATCAACGCCTTCGGCCAGATGATGACCCAGGGCAATTTCATCATCGGCGGCATCCTGTTCTCGATCCTGGTGCTGGTCAATTTCGTCGTCATCACCAAGGGTTCCGGCCGTATCGCCGAAGTGTCGGCGCGCTTCACCCTCGATTCGATGCCCGGGAAGCAAATGGCGATCGACGCCGACCTGTCGTCGGGCCTGATCGACGCCGACGAGGCCAAGCGCCGGCGCAAGGAAGTCGAGCAGGAATCGGGCTTTTTCGGCGCCATGGACGGCGCCTCGAAGTTCGTGCGCGGCGACGCCGTGGCCGGCATCGTCATCACCCTGGTCAACATCGTCGGCGGTATCTTGATCGGCATTTTCAGCCACGGCATGGACCCGGCGACCGCCGCCCATACCTATATCCTGCTGACCATCGGCGACGGCCTGGTGACGCAGATCCCGGCCCTGATCATCTCGATCGCCGCCGGTTTCCTGGTGTCGAAGGCCGGCGTCGATGGCTCGGCCGACAAGGCGCTGGTGACGCAACTGGCCAAGAACCCGGTGGCGCTGGGCGTGGTGTCGGCGGCGTCGGGCGCCATCGGCCTTATTCCCGGCATGCCGATCCTGTTCTTCGGCGCGATCGCGTTTGGCACCGGTATCCTGGCGTGGCGGCTGGGGCGAAAGGCTCCGGAGCCGACCCAGGCCGAACTGGATGCGCTGAAGCCGGTCGAGCCGGTCGAGGAGCCGATCTCGGCGGCCCTGGCCATCGACGATGTCAAGATCGAACTGGGTTTGGGGCTGCTCGGGCTGATCAATGACCTCGACGGGCGCAAGCTGACCGACCAGATCAAGGCGCTCAGGCGGACCCTGGCGCAGGAGTACGGCTTCATCATGCCGTCGGTGCGCATCCTCGACAACATGCGCCTGGCCAACCAGGGCTATTGCGTGCGCATCAAGGAGATGGAGGCGGGGGCCGGCGAGGTGCGCATCGGCAGCCTCATGGCCATGGACCCGTCCGGCCGCCAGGTCGAGTTGCCTGGCGAGCACATGAAGGAGCCGGCGTTCGGGCTTCCCGCGACGTGGATCGACGGCGCATTGCGCGAGGAGGCGACCTTCCTAGGCTATACCATCGTCGATCCGGCGACGGTGATCACCACGCACCTGACGGAAATCCTCAAGGACAACATGGCCGATTTGCTATCGTATGCCGAGCTGACCAAGCTTTTGCGCGACATTCCGGCCGAGGAAAAGAAGCTGGTCGACGACCTGATCCCGTCGGTGGTGACCACGGCGACCTTGCAGCGCGTGTTGCAGGCCCTGTTGAAGGAGCGGGTGTCGATCCGCGACCTGCCGGCGATCCTGGAGGCGCTGGGCGAGGCGGCGGCGACCACGCGCTCGATCACTCAGATGGTCGAGCATGTCCGGTCGCGTCTGGCGCGACAGCTGTGCTGGGCCAATCGTTCCGACGACGGGTCGCTGCCGATCGTCACCCTGTCGCACGACTGGGAGAATGCGTTTTCGTCGTCGCTGGTGGGCACCGGCGAGGAGCGGCAACTGACCATGGCGCCATCGGCCTTGCAGGACTTTATCCGCACCGTGCGCGATGTCTTCGAGCGGGTGTCGATGTCGGGGGAAGTGGCGGTGCTTTTGACCTCGCCCGGCATCCGGCCGTTCGTGCGTTCGATCATCGAGCGCTTCCGCGCCAATACGGTGGTGATGAGCCAGAACGAAATCCACCCCAAGGTGAGGCTGAAGACGGTCGGGCAGGTGTAGTGGCTGGCGTCCAACCCCTTGACATTTCGATGACAAGGTCCCTTCTAGGGCGAAGTGCAGGGGGCGGATTCGCCCCGTCCGGGACAAGGTCATGAATCGCATCATCAGAGAGGTCTTCGGCACCACGCGGCCCAAGGATATCTGGTCGTCGATGCTGACCTTCGACCGTCTGGTGACCCGGCCGGTGGTCCATATCATCTACTGGTGCGGCCTGGGTTTGCTGTTCATCGCCGCCATGGGCGTGCTGGGCGTGGCCGTCGGCAATGCGTGGAGCGACCTGACCGTCAAGGGTGTGCTGCTGTCCATCCCCGTGCTGGTCGTCGGCTGGATCGCGGTGCTGATCGGGATACTGGTGTGGCGGTCCTGCTGCGAGTTCTACCTGGCCGTCATGAGCATAGCCGAGGATTTGCGGGTGCTGCGTCAGTACCAGGAGAAGCTCGGGCCGGTGCCGGTGCCCGAAGCCGCGCCCTCAACCGCGCAAGCCATGCCACAACCCGCACCCCAACCGCAATATGTCGCCGAACCGCAACCTCAGCCGGAATCTTCGACGCGGCCGGGGGATGTGCTGGAAGACCCGTTCTTCAGCCCGCGCTTCGGCAAGCGCGATTATTAATCCTTGTCGCTTTATGACTGTCCAAAAAGTGGCTGCCACTTTTTGGGATGAGGCTAGCCTTCCGCCCGCACGAACGCCTGGGCCAGGGGCTTGGGCCGGCCCTGGCCGTCGAACAGCAGCGGCTCGTCAGGCACCAGGGCGCGGTTATCCTTGCCGTTGAGCCACGAGTCGCTGTCGCGCAGACCCCAGAAGGTGATGCCGTAACGCTGGGCCACCGGTATGGAGTTATAGGCGCCGACCAGTTCGGCCAGCAGCCTTACCTGTCCGAGGCGCGGCCGGGCGATATCGCCCAGGCTCTTGACGCGGATGCTGATGTCGACCTCCGAGACATGGACCTTCAGGCCGAGCGAGGCGATGTCCTTCAGCGCGGCGGCGATCGCCCCCTGGGGCAGGTCGGCGTCGATATGGGTCTGGGTGCCGATGCCCGACAGCGGCGCGCCTTTTTTCAGCAGGTCCTCGCACAGCCTGAGCAACCGGGCGCGCTTGGCCGGCGTGCTTTCAAGGTTGTAGTCGTTGATGAACAGGACCGCGCCGGGATCGGCCTCGTGCGCCGCCTCCAGCGCCAGGCCGATATAGTCGTCGCCGAGCACCTCGCGCCACAGGCAGGGACGCAGGTCGTGGCCGTCGTTCCACACCGGCTCGTTGACGACGTCCCAGCCGGGAACGATCCCGCGGTAGCGACCGACAATCTGTTGGATATATCCGGCATAGGCGGAAAGAAAAGCGTCGGGCCTGCCCTTCAGGGCCTGGAAATACGCGCCGTCCTGGGCGTACCAGATCAGGGTATGGCCGTGCATGGCCATGCCGTTGCGGCGGGCGAAGGCGAGGATGGCGTCGGCGCGGTCGAACTGCACAGAACCGTCGGGCTGGAGCATGTACTCCATCTTCATTTCCCACTCCGGCGTCAGGCGTGAGAAATGGCTGGCCGCCAGGCCGGCCCAGGCGGGGTCGTCGACCTGGCTGCGCTTGACCGCGACTCCGATGGGGTAGGGGGCTGTCGACTTCAGCGGTGGGATGTCGCCATAGACGGCGGCCGGGGCGAAGCCCGACAGGCCCAGGCCCGCTGCGCCGGCCAACACCGTCCGCCGGGTCGTCATGCCGGACGTTTCAGGCGCAACGCGACCTCGTCCATGGCGGCGTCCTCGCTCTTCCTCTCGGCGGCGGTGCGGCGCAGGCGGGTCATTTCGGCGACGTGCTCGAACTTCTTCAGGTCCTCGAAGGCCATGGCCAGCTGGTCGCGCACCCCGTCCTCCTCATGGACGATACCGTTAAGCTCGGCGACCAGTGTGTCGCGGCGCATCTTGAAGCCGTGCTTATAGGCCGACAGGTGCGGCTGCATGGCGACATCGTTGGCGGCGCGGGCGCATTCGACCTCGTACTCGGCGTCGAGCGTGGCGATCTTCATCTCGACATGGGTACGACGGGTGACAACCTCGGCGAGGCGCTTCTGCAGGGTCTCGACCTCGAACGTGGACAAACGGATCAGCGATTTTGCCCAATTGGTCATGTCGCCACGCTCCTTATTGGTTTGCGCTCAAATGCTGCGCAGGCTCGCCGCAAAGGCGGCGGCGGGCGGTCGCCCTTGCCTCAGGCCTGACGGCCTTCGGAATCTGGAAGATTACCCTTGGCTTAAGATTTGGGCCAAAAGGGTAAAGGACTCGTCAAGAGGCGTGTATTCGTCCTTGCCCTGACGCAGGAATTGCTCGATTTCCGGATTGAGCACAATGGCGCGGTCGACATCGGGATCGGCGCCGGCACGGTAGGCGCCGATGCGGATCAGTTCCTCCATGTTGGCGTAGCTCGACATGACCTTGCGCGCCTGGCGGACGATCTCGCGCTCGGGCACCGACTGGTTCTCTGGCATGGTTCGGCTGATCGATTTGAGCACGTCGATGGCGGGAAAGCGGCCGCGTTCGGCGATGGACCGGCTCATCACGATGTGGCCGTCGAGGATCCCGCGCACGGCGTCGGCGATCGGCTCATTGTGGTCGTCGCCATCCACCAGGACGGTGAACAGGCCGGTGATCGGCCCGGTCTGGACGCCATCCAGCATCGGCCCCGGCCCGGCGCGTTCCAGCAGCTTCGGCAGTTCGGCGAAGCAGGTCGGTGTATAGCCCTTGGTCGTCGGCGGCTCGCCGGTGGCCAGGCCGATCTCGCGCTGGGCCATCGCGAAACGAGTCACCGAATCCATCAGGCACAGCACTTCCAGCCCCTGGTCGCGCAGGAACTCACTGAGCGCCATGGTCATATAGGCGGCCTGGCGCCGTTTCAGGGCCGGCTCGTCCGAGGTCGCGACGACGACGATGGCGCGCTTCAAACCCTCCGGCCCCAGCGTCTCCTCGATGAATTCGCGCACCTCGCGGCCGCGTTCGCCGATCAGACCGACCACGACGGCGTCGCACGTCGCCTCGCGGGCCAGCATCGACAGCAGCACTGACTTGCCGACGCCGGAACCGGCGAAGACGCCGAGACGCTGGCCGCGGCAGCAGGTGGTGAAGACGTCCATCGCGCGGACTCCGAGATTGAGACGTTCGCCGACCCGCGCGCGGCTGTGGGCGGCCGGCGGTGTGGCCTTGAGCAGGTAGCCTTCCGGCCCCTGCGGCAGCGGCCCCAGCCCGTCGATGGCGTTGCCGAAGCTGTCGACGATCCGCCCGAGCCACGCCGTCGTCGGATGGACGCTGGCCCCCTCGCGCAGGATTCGGATCTCGGCGCCCGGTGTCACCCCCTCGACCGGCCCGAACGGCATCATCAGGGCGCGGTCCTCGCGGAAGCCGACGACCTCGACCGGCAGCGGCTCGTCATTGCGGCGGATGATCTCGCAGCGCGCGCCGACCTGCATGTGCGACAGCCCGCCCTTGGCCTCGATCAGCAGGCCATTGACCACGGCGACGCGGCCATAGACCTGCAACGGCTCGATCTTGCGCGCGACGGAAAGGAGATCCTGCATCCGTCATCCATGCCGGAAACATGGTTAACGGCGGATTAGGAAAGCCGGCAGAACGCCGGTTTTTGATACGCTTGACAGGTCATGGCGGGCCTGTATGTCTGGCCCGACATGGCGCGAACGGGAAGGGAATCCTCATGACCGAAACAAGACGCATCGACATCTTCACGGTCGCCGGCATCGCCGCCGTGGTCGAGGTCATCACCACCCTGCTGCATGAAGGCCTGGGGCACGGCGGCATGTGCCTCCTTGTCCACGGCAGGCCCTTGGCCTGGGGCGCCTATTATTTCGACTGCGGCGAGGACGGCCTGCCCGCCATGGCCGGGCGGCTGGTCGCGGCGGCCGGATCGACGGTCAACCTGATCATGGCGGCAATCCTCGCCGTCCTGCTCGCCGCCAATGTCAGGCGCCCGGGGACGCACGGCGGCTGGACGGTGTTCCTGTGGCTGATGTTCAGCGTCAACGCCATGACCTGGGCCGGCTATTACCTGTTTTCAGGTGTGGCGGGCATCGGTGACTGGAGCGAGGACGGCGTGCTTCGCGACATCGCCCATCCGCTCATCTGGCGCGGCGTGATGGCGGCCGGCGGCATGGCGATCTATGTCTGGCTGACGCGCTGGGCGATGCTGAGGCTGGGCGCGATCGCCGGCGACTTCAAGCCGGCCCAGGCGATCAGCTGGACGGCCTATGTCACGGGCGGCCTGGTCGCCATCCTGATCGGCCTGCGCAATCCCGAAGGCTGGTGGATCGTCGTCTTTTCGTCGATGGCGTCGTCTTTGGGCGGCACGTCAGGCCTGCTGTGGGGGATCAGGTGGGCGAAGACGGACGCGCCCGGCATCGATTTCGCCCTGCCGCGCAACTGGCTGTGGATCGCCGCCGGTATCGTCGCTGCGGCGCTCTATGCCTGGTTTTTCGGTCCGACGCTCAAATTCTAAAGCGTCTTGGCGAACCAGGCCTGGGCGTAGGGGTCGTCGTTGAAGGCCGGGACTTCGTGGTAGCCAGCGGTGTTGTAAAGCGCCTGGGCTTCGTGCAGGACGCGGTTGGTGTCGAGGCGGACCTGCGTCATGCCGGCGGTCCGGGCGATGTCCTCCAGTTGTTGCAGCAGCCGCCGGCCGATGCCGAGGCCGCGCGCCGCCGGGTCGATCCACAACCGCTTGATCTCGCCGGTGCCCGGCTCAGGCTGTTTCAACCCGCCGCAGCCGACCGCGCGGCCGTCGAGGCGCGCCATGACGAACCAGCCATTGGGCGGATTGAATTGCCCGGCGCCGGCCGGTTTGGCGCGCGCCGGGTCGTAGCCGGTGTCGAAACGCCGCGCCAGTTCTTCCAGGTAGCGGCTGACGCAGGTGAGGGCGTCGGGGCTGTCGGCCGGCTCGACGGCAAGGGTGACGCCGGCGGCCGTCAGCAGGCGCTCGACCTCGGCCATGGCGGCGACAAGGCGGTCGCGCTGGCGGTCGTCAAGCGGCGCGGCCAACGACCGCGCCAGGTCGTCGGACAGGGCGTCATAGGCGGCGACCTCGGCCAAGCCCTTGGCGGTCAGGCTAATGCGCCGCGCCCGTTTGTCGTGCAGGGACGGCGTCACCTGCAACAGGCCCTGGCGTTCCAGGGTGCGCAGCAGGCGGCTTAGGTAACCGGAATCGATGTTGAGGCGGCTGCGCAGGTCGCGGACCTCGGCACCGTCGGCACCGGTTTCGAACAGCAGGCGCGCCTGGCCGAGAGGCCGCCCGCGGCCGAGATAGTTGTCGTCCAGCGCGCCGATCCGTCGCGTGACGAGGCGGTTGAAACTGCGGATCTGGCGAAGCTGTTCGGCATGCATTCTCTGACTTTAGTCAGGTAAATTCCGGATGGCAAGGCCGGCGACACATGTTACCTGGAGGCGGGAGGAGGGGCACTCAAGGATGCGCGCCTATTACAGCGCCGACCGCGCGAAGTTCTTTGGCGATACGATCGAGCAGGTGCTCGGCGAATTGACGCGCCACCACCATTTCACGCTCGAGATCGACCAGCGCGCCGCCTGGTTGTCGCAGATCGCCATCATGCGCCAGGCCTTGGACGCGATCGGCGATTTTGCCCTTCATTTCGAGTTCGCCATTCCGCGTGTGGGCAAACGCGCCGACGTGGTTGTCGTGTTGGGCGACGCCGTTGCGGTCATCGAGTTCAAGGTCGGACGCGACCGGTTCGATTACCATGCGATCGAGCAGATTGAGGATTATGCGCTCGATCTGAAGAATTTCCACGAAGGCAGCCACGGGCTGGCGATCGTGCCGATCCTGGTGGCGACGCGTGCCCTGGCTTCGGGGCCGTTGCAGATGGAGCTGGCGCTCGACCAGGTGTCTCGGCCGCTCCAGGCCTGCCCGGCTGACCTGGGTTATGTGCTGGGCGTCCTGGCGCGTCAGCACGCGGCGCCGTTCGATGCCGCCGCCTGGGCGGCCAGCGGCTATCGTCCAACACCAACCATCATCGAGGCGGCGCGCGTACTTTATGCCCGCCACGACGTGCAGGACATCGCCCGATCCGACGCCGGCGCCATCAATCTTGGCCGCACCCAGGATGCGGTCGGGCAGATGATCGCTGAGGCCAGGGCCGGGCGGCACAAGGCGGTCGCCTTCATTACCGGCGTGCCCGGCGCCGGCAAGACCCTGGCCGGTTTGAACATCGCCACCTTGCGCAGCGACGAGGCCTCGACGGAGCACGCCACCTTCCTGTCCGGCAACGGGCCGCTGGTCGAGGTGCTGCGAGAGGCGCTGGCACGCGACCAGAGTGCGCGCACCGGTCACAGCAAGGCGCACGCCCTGCGCGAGGTGCGCGCCTTCATCCAGAACATCCATCATTTCCGCGACGCCTATGCCCACGGCGACGACGTGCCGAGCGACCATGTCGTCGTCTTCGACGAGGCCCAGCGTGCCTGGACGCGCGACCAGGCCAGCAAGTTCATGCAGACCAAGCGCGGTGTCGCGGCCTTCGACATGTCGGAGCCGGAATTCCTGCTCAGCGTCATGGACCGGCATGCTGACTGGTGCGCCGTCATCTGCCTGGTCGGCGGTGGACAGGAGATCAATACCGGCGAGGCCGGCCTGTCGGAATGGATGGCGGCGATCCGGGCGCGGTTTCCGCGTTGGCGCGTCCATGCCTCGGCGCAGATCGTGCAGCCGGACTATGATCTCAACCGAGACGCCCGCGCCTTTCTTGACCAGCCGCAGGTGACGTTGGATGACGACTTGCACCTGGCGGTGTCGATGCGCTCGTTCCGCGCCGAGACGCTGTCGGATTTTGTTGCCCATGTGCTCAATGGCGATAATGTGGCGGCGCAGGTGGCGCATGAACGGCTAGAACGCTATCCGATCGTCTTGACACGCGATATCGGCCAGGCTCGGGCGTGGCTGCGCGACAAGGCGCGCGGATCGGAAAGATATGGCCTCGTCGCCTCGTCGGGCGCCCATCGCCTCCGGCCGGAAGGCGTCCAAGTCCGCGCCGGTATCGATCCGCCGAACTGGTTCCTCAACGGCCGTGACGATGTTCGCTCGTCCTTTTACCTGGAAGAGGTGGCGACCGAATTCGATATCCAGGGGCTGGAGCTTGACTGGACCGGTTTGTGCTGGGATGCCGACCTGCGCCACGACGGCGTCGGCTGGGTGGGTTACAACTTCAAGGGCACGCGCTGGCAGTCGGTCAATGACTCGTTCCGCCGCCTCTATCTGAAGAACGCCTATCGTGTGCTGCTGACACGGGCGCGGCAGGGCATGGTCATTTTCGTGCCGCGTGGCGATGACCAGGATGCGACGCGGACGGCCGGCTTTTACGACGGCGTCTGGGACTTCCTGCGGTCGTGCGGTCTCACGATATTATGAATCGCGCCGTCACGAGATGGCCTGAATTGCGATTCATTATGAATACGGGCAGGGCTTTCGAGGAGCCATCGTGCCCGCCTTGCATCAGACCGGTCCGCCTTGTGGCGCAAAAGACTCACCCGAAAATTTGTCCGTAAAAATCCTGTGAATAACAGAAAACCTTGACTCGCGACTCTTGCCGCCGATTCGCAAATCACCCTACCGATCAGACCACGAGTTAAGCTTAACGAATCTTAAGGGATTTCCTGTTTACCTGATACGTTAACGGGTCAAGGCGCATTGCCTAGCCCAACTCCGTCACCTTGAAGCCGGGAGGGGCTTAGATGCGCGTACTACTGATTGAAGACGATAGCGCCACCGCGCAGAGCATCGAATTGATGCTCAAGTCGGAAGGCTTTAACGTCTACACGACCGACCTGGGCGAAGAAGGCGTCGACCTCGGCAAGATCTATGACTACGACCTGATCCTGCTCGACCTGTCGCTGCCCGACATGTCCGGCCTCGAAGTCCTGCGCCAGCTGCGCGTCGGCAAGGTCAACACGCCCGTCATGATCCTTTCCGGCACGGCCGAAATCGAGACCAAGGTCAAGACGCTCGGCGGCGGCGCCGACGACTACATGACCAAGCCCTTCCACAAGGACGAACTGATCGCGCGCATCCACGCCGTCGTCCGCCGCTCCAAGGGCCACGCCCAGTCGGTCATTCGCACCGGTGACATCGTCGTCAACCTGGATGCCAAGACCGTCGAGGTTTCCGGCAACCGCGTCCACCTGACCGGCAAGGAATACGAAATGCTGGAGCTGCTGTCGCTCCGCAAGGGCACGACGCTGACCAAGGAAATGTTCCTTAACCACCTCTATGGCGGCATGGACGAGCCGGAACTGAAGATCATCGACGTGTTCATCTGCAAGCTGCGCAAGAAGCTGGCGGTGGCCGCCGACGGCAACCATTACATCGAAACCGTCTGGGGCCGCGGCTATGTGCTGCGCGATCCGCACGAGCAAGGCGGCACGGTCGCCGCCTAAAGCTGCCGAAGTTGAATGAGAAAAGCCCGCCGACCTCTCTCGGTGGGCTTTTTCTATGCACCGCGGCAGCGATCCAGTTTTGACATTCATGTCAAATTAACCACGAGCTTAAATCCGAAGCTAAAACCCATGCTGTAATATCGCCGTTATCAGACGCGGGTCAGCCGCGCCGGAAACGAGAGGCTAGGGGCCATGGTGATGGAGTTTCGCACCTACAAGGTGCTGTTTCTGGATATGCATAACGCGGCGCGGTCGATCCTGGCCGAGGCCCTGATGAACCGGCTGGGCGCCGGGCGGTTTGAAGCCTGGTCGGCGGGGTACGATCCAGCGCCGGCGATCAGCCCGCACGCGACCAGCCTGCTGCAGAGAATCAATTACAACACCGGCCGGCTGGCGACCAAGCCGATCGCGGCGGTGATGGGCAAGCATGATCCCGCCTTCGATTTCATCATCCGCCTATGCCCGGACCGCCGTGGCACGCCGCGCGGCCCGCAGTTTCGCGGCGAGCCGATGATCGTCGACTGGCACATGCCCGATCCGTGCGATGCCTGTGGTTCCGCCTCCATGGTCACGGCGGCATTCAGCGACCTGTTCAGCGTGCTGGCCGGGCGCATCGACGCCCTAGCCAACCTGCCGGAAAGCGTGCTGTGCGGCGCCCAGGTGCGCCATCGCCTCGAGCGCATGGGCGAGGACGGCCTGCGCCTGGCGTCTTAAGAGCTCAGACGCCGCTGGGCTCGCGCAAACATGCGCGGCGGGCGGTTGCCCTTGCCAAGTCCTGCGGACTTGGAGATCCGTGCAACACGTGTCCCGTGCGCGTTTGGCCGGGACACGCTTTTTTGTCCAAAAACCCTGTTGATAGACGATGATATCGGCGGGGCTCGCCTTTAAGTTTCCACAGTTTCGTTATAATAGAATACCTGGGTCGGCGGTTAGTTCCTGTAAGGTTGAATTATGACGAGCGATGATGCGGTGGTTAACCTGTTTGCGCTGGCGCATCCTGGCCGGCTCAATGTTTTCCGTATCATCGTGCGCGCCGGACCCGACGGCATCGCCGCCGGCAAGATCGCGTCGTCGGCGTCGATTCCGGCCAATACCGCCTCCACGCACCTGAGCATTCTGACCGGCGCCGGGCTGCTGACTGCCTACCGCGACGGCCGCTCGATCATCTACCGTGCCAATTTTTCCCATTTTTCCGAATTGATCGGTTTCATGATCGAGGATTGCGCCGAAGGCCAGCCCGAAGCTGCTGAATCCTTGCGCCAATTCTTCAAGAATAAGCCCGTTGCCGACGCGCCGCGCGCGGCCAAGGCGAAGTAGGCAACCAACCGTTTTCTTATGTCTGACGGGGCACAAGCCCGGCGGCGCCTTGCAAAAGCGCCGCATTTCCTCCGCCGTGACGCCACTTTGACACCTCATGCTGGCGGTCTCTTGCAAAAAGGAGACTGTCATGAAGACCAGTATCAAATGCGGGTCGGTCCTGGCCTTGACCACGGCCATCGCCGCCTTAAGCTTCGGCGCGGCGGCCCAGGACACAACCTCGACTGAGGCCAAGCCGGCCGTGCCGCCGGTATCGGCCGAGACCCAGGCGCCCGGCCAGGCAGCGACTGGCCAGGTAACGCCGAATGTGCCGGCAGCGGCCGCGCCGACCGACCAGGCGGCTCCGGTTCCGGGCACCGCCGCCAGCACCGCCATGCCGCAGGCGGCGGCCGGCGCGACGACCGACACGGCCATACTGGCGCCAAAGGACTTCATGCGCCAGGCGTACCTTGCCAATGAATTCGGCATCGCCGCGGCGCAGATGGCTTTGCAGAAGGCGCAAACCTCCGACGCTAAGGAAACCGCCCAGGAAATTCTCGACGACGGGCTGAAGGTGCGCCAGGACATGGTCACCGCCATCCAGAGCGCGTCGAGCGACATGCATTTCGACCAAAACTGGGATGACCATTACCAGGGCATGCTGTCGGATCTGAAGAACGCCAATGGAGTCGGCTTCGATCACGCCTGGCTTTCGGCCCAGGCCGAGGTGACGAGCACGTCGGCCGGCCTGTTCCAGTCCTACGCCGAAACCGGCAGCGACGCCGCAGTCAAGACCTTCGCCCAGAACATCTTGCCGGTGCTCAAGGCCGAAGCGACCAAGCTTGACGCCGCCTCGAGCACCTCTGCCGGCACCGCGGGAAGGTAACCCTCTCACCACCTCCCGCCCGAGCCCCCGGTTTTAGTCACACCGGGGGCTTTTTCGCGTCGGTCAGAGGTTGAGCATGGCCATGCCGGCTTCTGGATAGCGGGCGCCGGCAAAGCCGGTGCGGGCGATTGTGTCCTCGATGGCCGTGAGATCTGCGGTGGTCAGGGTGACTTCGGTGGCGGCGATGTTTTCCTTAAGGCGCGACAGGTGACGCGTGCCTGGGATCGGCACGATCCACGGCTTTTGCGCCAGCAGCCAGGCCAGGGCCATCTGGGCCGGGGTCACGCCCTTGGCCGCGGCGAGATCGGCGAGCGCATCGACGGCGCGGGCGTTCTGCTGTTTGGCCTCGCCGGTGAAGCGCGGGTTGGAGTTGCGCCAGTCGTCGGCCGACAGGTTGTCGACGCTGGCCGAGCCGGTGAGGAAGCCGCGGCCGAGCGGAGAGTAGGGCACGAAGCCGATGCCGAATTCCTCGATGGTCGGCAGGCCTTGGGTTTCCGGATCGCGGGTCCACAGGCTGTATTCGCTCTGTACGGCGGCGACGGGATGGACGGCGTGGGCGCGGCGGATCGAATCGGCGGAGGCTTCGCTGAGGCCGAAATGGAGAACCTTGCCTTCCTTGACGAGGTCGGCGACCGCGCCGGCGACGTCCTCCATCGGCACGGCGGGATCGACGCGGTGCTGATAAAGCAGGTCGATATGGTCGGTCTTCAGGCGCTTCAGCGAGGCCTCGGTGACCTTGCGGATATGTTCGGGGCGGCTGTCGGTGCCTGTATTGCGGCCGTCCTCGCCGATGCGGAAGCCGAACTTGGTGGCGATCCTGACCTGGTTACGCATGCCCTGGAAGGCGTCGCCCAACAGCTCCTCATTGGTGAAAGGGCCGTAGATTTCGGCGGTATCGAAGAAATCGACGCCGAGCGCTGCGGCATCGCGCAGCAGTTTCAGGCACTGGTCGCGGTCGGACGGACCGTAGGCCCAGGTCATGCCCATGCAGCCCAGGCCGAGGGCCGAGACCTCCAGTCCGCTGTTGCCGAGTTTGCGCTTGTGCATGGGAGGCCTCCGTCAGGTTGTCAGGGATGGCGCCCATATGGGGGCGCAAACGCGGACAGAAAAGGGCGCGGGCCGACGAAAAGTGGCGCTTAATCCCGCATCAGCCAAATCCCGAGTCGATATTCGCAGCTTTGGCGTTTCTCGGCGTCGGGCGGCGTGTCGGGATGGCCGAAGGCGGTATGGAAACAGCTGCGCAGGCGCGGCACGGGGTCGCTCTTGCGGACGTCGAACAGCTTGAAAGCCAGGACTTCGTCGCCGGTCATGAAGGGGTAGTAATACCAGCGTTGCTCCGGATTACGGCGCAGCGCCATCTGGTAGGGCGCGACCCTGGCGCCCGGCAGTCCGGCCAGCTCGGTCGGCACGATGTCGTCGAGGTCAACGCTTGCGGGATCGCACACGGTCAGCGGCATGTGGCGCAGGGGTTCGCTCATATTGGTTGTGCGCCAGAAGTCGATCAGCATGTAGCCGGCGACGTCCGGACGATCGTACATGGCGCGCCAGCCCAGGGCGGCTTCGGGACCGGTATAGGCGCCCACCAACTGCTGGTAATCCTCAAGCGTGTAACCGCAATCCTGGTGGACGCCGCCGGCATAGCCTTGCGGGGTGCCGCGCCCGCGACGGTTCATCGAGCCGAAGCTGACTTCGAAACGCTGGCCTGGCAAAAGATCCCGCGCGATCAGCTGTTCGATCTCGGCGCGGTAGCCAAGGGCGGGATCGGCGCTCCAATCGGTCACAGCGGTCACGTGGGGCAGGAGCGCGAAGCCGTGGCGCTCGAACATGGCCGCCGCCGTGGCTGCGGCCTGCACCGGCCGGGCGTCATGGATTTCGGTCAGGGGCGGCGCGGCCTGGGGCCGGGGCTTTTCCGCCGCATTGAGGTCGATGGTGAACCGGCCCGGCCACACGAAGTCGGACGGAAAGGCGGTAAGCGCGGCCTGGACCATGATCTTTCCCCTATGGCTTCAACAAACATGGTTCCGGCCGCGCCCTGACGCAAGGGTTATTCCGCCGGGGCGAAGCCACGGCGCGCCATCTTGGCGGCCTTGGCCTCGGCGCGGGCGGCGTCGATGTGCCGGCCCATGGCCTTGATCGGCGGCAGGCTGCGCAGGATGAAGCGGAAGGCGATGGCGCAGGCGATGAAGCCGACCCAGACCATCGGCGTATTCAGCTCCGGGTGCAGGCCGTAGATGTAGAAGCGGAAGGTGATCGACAGGACCAGCCATGGGGCGATGATGGCGGCCCAGCGGACCAGTTCGTCCTTGAAGAAACCGCCGGCGCCGCCGGGATGATATTTCCATGCCGAGGCGCTGGTCAGCCAGCGCAGGGTGATGATCAGGCTGATGACCAAAAGGGCGCAGCCGGTCGAGATGGCGACCATGGTCACCGGGTGGGCGTGCTGCCAGGCGAGCGAGGCCTGTTGGGCGGTCATGGCGTGGTCTTGCATGGAAATCTCCGGTTTTTGGGCGCAGTTCGCTAGTGGCCGGAAACGGTCGCGGCCGAGCGTGCGCAGGATGGAAAGAGAAGGGCGGGGCCGGTGGACGGCGCGAAAGTCTCCGTGGGTGGAAGCCGGCAGCGACACCCGGATGACCCGGGCATCACCGGCCGGCTTCGAAAACTTGATGTCCGCCTATGCAGCGATCGGATGAGGGGATTAAAAATTTATTCGCGGGGGCTATAAGCGGGCATCACCGCAAAGGAGCTTCCCATGAACATGTCGTCCACTGCGCTGGGCTTCAGCGCCCTGATGATCGCCGCCGGCATCGGCATTCCGATCATGGCCGCGCTCAACGGCGTGTTGGGGACGCGGCTGGGCAGCCCGGCCCTGGCGTCGCTGATCGTATTCGGCGTCGGGGCGGTGGTCTGCGCCGTCGCCCTGGCGGTGACCGGCTGGCCGGGCAAGATCGCCGGCGGCCTTCCGCCGCAATATTTCATGGGCGGGATCTTCGTCGCCTTCTACGCCCTGTCGATCACCTATGCGGCGCCCCGGATCGGCGTCGGCAACGCGGTGATGTTCGTGCTGCTCGGACAGCTGATCGCCGCGGCGGCGATCGACCACTTCGGGTTGATGGGCGCAATCCGGTCGCCGATCACGCTGCAGCGCGCGGCGGGAATCGCGTGCATGGCCGTGGGGGTGGTTTTGGCGCGGAAGGTGGTTTGACGGCAGCACAATGAACCCTCCAAATCTCATCTTGAGATTTGGCGACCGCGCGCCCGAGCCTTTGCGAGGTATCTCTTACTAAAAATGTCTGAGAGCGATTTGCCTTGGCAAAGCGCGATCAGGCGGTCTTGCGCAGGACGGTCTGGGCCTGGTTCTTGATGTAGAGGCCGCGCATGCCGGGCATGGGCTTGAAGGCGTCCGTGATGCCGAGCACCGTCTCGGCGGCGCCGAGGAACAGGTAGCCGTCGTCGGTCAGCAGGCCGGCGATCTGTTCCAGTACCTTCTTCTTGGTTTCGAGATCGAAATAGATCAGCACGTTGCGGCAGTAGATGACGTCCTGGCGGCCGACCACGCGCAGGTCATCGAGCAGGTTCATCTTCTTGTAGCGCACGGCCTGGCGTATGCGGGGCGAAATCCGCCACATCTCGTCGACCTTCTCGAAGTGCTTGACCATCATCTGGATCGGCAGGCCGCGCTGGACCTCGAACTGGGTGTAGAGGCCGGCCTGGGCCTTTTCCAGGCAGCGGTCGGAAATGTCGGTGGCGAGGATGTCGAGATTGACCTTCGGATACAGCATCCGCATGTCTTCCATCAGCATGGCGAGGCTGTACGGCTCCTGGCCCGTCGAGCAGGCGGCGCACCATATTTTGATGTCACCCGACAGCCGCGTTCTGGCCAGCGGCGGCAGCACGTCAGTGCGAAACTGGTCGAATGGCAGCTTGTCGCGGAAGAAGAAGGTCTCGTTCGTGGTCATGGCGTCGGTGACGGCCATGGTCAGCTTCTCGTCGCGCTTGGCGCGCAACGAAGACAGCAGCGCTGCAACATTGGCGAAACCCTCGCGCCGCGCCACCGGCGACAGGCGGCTTTCGATAAGGTAGGTCTTGTCCGAGCCGAGGATCAGGCCGGAGCGGGCTTTCAAGGTCTGGGCCAGGAAATCGATGTCGTCGCTGGTCATGGTCGTTCACCTCTCGCAAAGGCTTTGCACGCGGCGGAGAGGCCGTCGATGGGTTTGATGATCTCGGCCAGGCCGGCTTCGGCCACGGCGCCCGGCATGCCCCAGACGACGCTCGACGGCTCGTCCTGGACCATGACGCTGGCGCCGGCATTGACCAGGGCCTGGGCGCCGTCGCGGCCGTCGTGGCCCATGCCGGTCAGCACCACGGCCAGCGCGTGCTTGCCGTAGACCTCGGCGGCCGAACGGAACAGCGGATCGACTGCCGGGCGGCACCAGTTGACCTGGGGCGTCTGGTCGAGGCGGATCTGCTTGACGATCGGATCGTTTTTGATCGTCATGTGCCAGTCGCCGGGCGCGATATAGATGTTGCGGCTTTCGATCAGCATGCCGTCCTTGGCCTCCTGCACCTTCTGCGGCAGGGCCTTGTCGAGATGCTCGGCGAGAATGGCGGTGAAGGTGGCGGGCATGTGCTGGACGATCAGCACCGGAATCTTCCAGTCGGGGCCGAGGCCCATCAGGAAGGTGCGCAGGGCCGGCGGGCCGCCGGTCGAGGCGCCGACCACCAGGGCGTCGATACGTTTGGGCACCGTGCCGCGCGGGCGCAGCGTCGGCGTGATCGGCACAACGGTCGGGCGCATGACCGTGGACGGCGACGCGGCCGGCATGTGGCCGTGGGCGGCGGTGGGCGCGGACGGCGAAGGAGCGGCGCGGGCTTCGGACGGCGGAACGGGCCACTGGCGCGTTCTGCCACAAAGCGCGCGGATCTTGGTGAGAAGCTCGGTGCGGAAGCCGTCGGCGCCGCCGATGCGTGTCGAATCCGGCTTCGGAATATAGTCGGCCGCGCCCAGTTCCAGCGCGCGGATGGTGACGTTGGCCCCGCGAGTCGTCAGGGTCGAGGCCATCAGGACCTTGAGGCCCGGCTTGGCGGCGATCAGCTTGGGCAGGGCTTCGAGGCCGCCCATGTTGGGCATCTCGATGTCGAGGATCAGCACATCGGGCTGAACTTCGCGCACCTTGTCGATGCCCTTGGCGCCGTCGGTGGCCAGGCCCGCCAGGATCATGTCCGGCTCATGCTCGAGCCAACGCGAGATCAGCCCGCGCACGACCGCCGAATCGTCGACAATCATGATCTTCAGGGGGCGGAGGCTGGCCGCGGGATTGGGGTTGATCGACATGAACAGACTATGGAAAGGCCTTGAATGACTTTTCCTTCCCCGTTTACGGGGAAGGTGTCACTTGCGAAGCAAATGACGGAACCGGGAACTTGTGGGAAGCGCCCTCTCCCCCTTCGGTCGTCGCCAAGGCGCGGACACCTTCCCCGTAAACGGGGAAGGAAAAGGGATGAGAAAACAGCGCCGTTGTCATGTCAGAGCAGGCCAACCTCCGAGAACTTGGCTTCGAGGATTTCACCGTCGAAGGGCTTCATGATGTACTCGGAGGCGCCCTCGGTCAGGGCCTCGGTGATGTGGGCGAGGTCGTTTTCGGTGGTGCAGAAGACGACGATCGGGGCCTTGCCGCCCTCTTCCTTACGCAACTGGCGCAGGAAGGTGATGCCATCCATCACCGGCATGTTCCAGTCGAGCAGCACGGCGGCGGGCATCTTTTCCTTGCATGCGTTGAGCGCTTCGAGGCCGTCATTGGCCTCGGTGACTTCGAACTGCAGGTTTTCCAGGATGCGGCGCGCTACCTTGCGGATCACGCGGCTGTCATCGACGACGAGGCAGGTTTTCATGCCGGTTTTAATCCCCTGATCACGCGGCCTTCAAATGGGCCGCATCGAGAAGCGTTTGCGGATCCAACACTATCAGAAGTTCCTTTTCCAATTGATAAACACCGACAATGATTTCCGCCCAGCGCGGGGGCAGGTTTCCAGGCGGGGCATGGAACTTCTCGTCGTCGAGCTTCAGGACCTCGTCGACAGAGTCGATGACGAGGCCGTAGGAATCGCCGTGGACCTCAAGGCCGATGGCCAGCGGCTCCGGCGAATTTTCCGGGCGCGGCGGCAGGCCCAGGCGTCGGCGCGCGCAGACCGCGGTGACGATCCGCCCACGCAGATTGAGGACGCCGGCGATCTCGGCGCGCGACAGAGGCACGGGCGTCAGGCCGCGCGGATGGAAGACATCGTGGACCTTGGCGGCGTCGACGCCGAACAGTTGGCCGCCGACGCGGAGGGTGACGTAGTCGCGCAGGCTCATGCGACGGCCCTTTCACTGGAAGACGCTGGCTGGCGCTGGTGTTCCGCCAGGCCGCGCAGGTGGTAGTAATCGACATCGAGGATTTCGCACGCCCGGCCGGCGACCACCGCCGTGCCGCGCACGCCGGGACGGTCGGCGGACAGCTCGAGGCTGAGCCGGTCCTCGACGACATCGACGATCTCGTCGACCGCCAGGCCCATGGCGTAGCCCTCGACGGTCAGGACCAGCAGAGGCTGGATGTGCTTTTCGTCACGCGAGGCGCTGAGCAGGCCCGAATAGTCGGAATTGACGGTCAGGATCGGCATCAGCTTGCCGCGGTATTGCAGGGCGGCGCGGCCGTCCATCTGCTCGATCTTTTCGGATTCGACGTGTTCGAGGCGGGTAATGTGCGAAAGCTCGACCGCCTTGGGCGCGCCGCTGCCCGACTTGAACAGCAGCATGGCGACGCGCTGTTCGGCGCCGGTGTCGACCACTTCCTCGCCATCCTCGGCCTGCTTTTCCTCCAGCATGTTGCCGGCGCGTTCGGAAAGCGCGTTGGGGTCGAGGATGAGGACGACGCTGCCGTCGCCCAGGATGGTCGCGCCTGAGAAGACATCGACGTCGCGCAGGACGGAGGCCAGCGGTTTGACGACGATTTCCTCGGTGTCGAGGACGTCGTTGACGACCAGGCCGTAGCGGCGCTCACCGACCTGGATGACCATGACGAAAGTGGGGTTCTCGTCGCTGGCGGCTTCGAGTTGCAGGGTCGGGCCAAGCTGGACCAGCGGCAGCAGCTTCTCGCGCAGGCGCAGGACCAGGGCTTCGTTGATGCGTTCGATGCGGTGGTCGGCATTGCTGCCGGTGCGGACCAGTTCCATGACCGAGGTCTGCGGCACGGCGAACTTCTGGCCGCCGGCGCCGACGATCAGGGCCGAGACGATGGCCAGGGTCAGCGGAATCTTGATGGTGAAGGTCGTGCCCTGGCCCGGGATCGAGTTGAGGTCGATCTGGCCGCCGATCTGCTCGATATTGGTGCGGACGACGTCCATGCCGACGCCGCGGCCCGAGAGATTGGTGACCTTGGCGGCGGTCGAGAAGCCCGGAGCGAAGATGAAGCGGTGGACCTGTTGGTCCGACATCGTCTCCAGCTCGGCGCGCGTCGCCAGGCCCTTTTCGACGATCTTGTCCCGGATGCGGCCGGTGTTCAGGCCCTTGCCGTTGTCGGAGATGCGGATGACGATGTAGCCGCCTTCGTGGAAGGCGGCGAGCTTGATGGTGCCGGTGGCCGGCTTGCCGAGCGCGATGCGCTCCTCGGTCGATTCGAGGCCGTGGTCGGCGGAGTTGCGCACCATGTGGGTGAGGGGGTCGCGGATCAACTCCAGCACCTGGCGGTCGAGTTCGGTCGATTCGCCGTCCATGACGAGATCGATCTTCTTGCCGAGTTCATAGGAGAGGTCGCGCACCAGGCGCGGCAGCTTCTTCCACGCCGCGCCGATCGGCTGCATGCGCGTCTTCATCACGCTGTCCTGCAGTTCGCCGGTCAGGGTCGACAGGCGCTGCAACGGCGTGGCGAAAGCGGAATCCTCGCGGTTGCGCGAAATCTGCAACAGTTGATTCCGTGTCAACACCATTTCCGAGACCAAGGTCATCAGGCCTTCAAGCACGTCGACTGAAACGCGGATCGATTGCGTGGTGGCGATGCCCTGCATGTCCTCGCCACCCAGGCCGGCCAGCGGTTGACCTGCCGGCGGTTCGGGCGCGGCGGGCTCGGGCTTTTTGGCGACCGGCGCGGGCGCCGTAGCCGGGGCGGGTGCGGGCGCCGGCGCGGCGACGGCTTCCGGTTCGGCCTTCTTCGATTTTTTACCTTTGGCCGAAGGCGCGGGCTCGGCCATCCATTCCGGGGCTTCTGCGGCGGCGAAGGCAGCTTCGAGGTCGGCTTCGGACACTTCGCCGGGACGCAGCACGCGGCCGGTGGCCGGGTCGGTATCGCCGGCCTTGAGACCCATTTCCGGACCTTCGGCAGCGTCGAAGGCAGCCTGGAGATCGGCCTCGGAGACTTCACCGGGACGTAAGCTCCGGCCAGTGGCGGGATCGACATCGCCGACCCCGAGCGCGGGAAGGCTGATGTCCGCCGGCTCGATTTCGCCATTCAGCGGGCGGTCCGGCACGGCGACGGCCTGGACGGCCGACAGGTCGACGGCCTGCCCTTCGGCCATGGCTTCAAGCTGCGATATCAGGTCGTGGTCGTCGCCGTCCGGTTCGTTGCCGGTGGCTTCGAGGCCGGCCAGAATGACCTTGATGCGGTCGATCGAATGCAGGACCAGGGTGACGGCGATCGGGGTAACCTCGAGCTTGCCGTCGCGGAAACGGCCGAGCAGGGTCTCGCCGGCATGCGCCACGGCTTCCAGCCGCGACAGGCCGAGGAAGCCGCATGTGCCCTTGACGGTGTGGACCAGGCGGAAAATGTTGTCGAGCGTCTTGCGGTCGTTGGGATTGGCCTCGAACTTGACCAGTTCGGAATCGACCACCTCCAGGCTTTCGGCCGTCTCGGTCAGGAATTCGGCGATAAGATCGTCCACGTCGTAGCCCCGTTCTCACAGATGCGGTCCATTAAGGCGCAATACGCGCGCCTGGACCTGTCACCGGCATAGTGAACAGCTTTGGTTAAGGGATGGTTGTGAAAACCTCAACAAAACCTAAATGGTTGCATCCGGTACCTTGAGCAGGTCGCCCTTTTGAACGAGCATGCCGCCGGTAAGCAAAACGGCAATGCGCGCCTCAAGGACGGTACGCAAAGCCGCGCCGGTCGATGCGAAACCCAGGCGCCGCGCCACCGCCGTCGCCAGCTCGTCCGCCGTGGCGCCGAAGTTTTCCTCTGCGATGGTCGTCAGGGCCAGATCGATTTCCTCCGGCGGCAGCATGTCGGGCTTGCGCAGGCCGGGCGAAGCCACGGCCGAACGGTCGCGGACCTTCACCGCCTGGTCCGGTACTCTATAAAACGGGCCGCCGGCGATATGGCCGGCCTTGGCGGCCTGGCCAAGGCCGCGCTGGACGGCCGCCTTCAACCGGGCGCCCGCGCGCGGGAGGGCCCACAGCTGGCGCATGCGCGCTGCCACCTCGTCGCCGTGAACCGGGCCTTCTGCGGCAACGATCTGCGTCACCACCTCGGCCAGGCGGGCCAGCGGCAGGTCGGTCGGCTCCAGCCGCCGGTCGACGGCGAAGGCGGCCTCGACATAGGCATCGGGTGCGGCCAAAGCCGCAGGGGCATCGGACGCGGCCATGGCTGCGGGTGGGGCGACGACTGGCGCAATCGTGGTTTCGGTGGTCTCGAAGCTCAGCGGCACCGCCCGTTCTGCGCGATAGCCGGCGTCGTCGCGTTCACGCCATTCTGCCTTGGCCGCGGCGATGGCGGCTTCGAGCCTGCGCAGTTCTTCCTTCGGCCGCAGGTACCAATCGGCGCTCCATAGGCGGTGCAGGATCCAGCCGTGCGCCTCCAGCACCTCCTGGCGCAGGCGGTCGCGGTCACGGGCCGAACGCGAGTCGCGGTACTGCGCGCCGTCGCATTCGATACCCATCACGAAGCGGCCCGGCTTGTCCGCATCGGCGACGGCGAGGTCGACGCGGAAGCCCGACGCGCCGATCCGCGTCTTGACATCGTAGCCGAGGCTTTTCAGCTTGCGCGCCACCTCGGCCTCGAACAGGCCGTCGCCGTCGGCGTTCATCGCCGTGTCCTGGTCGAAACGGCCGGTTTCGGCGAAGGTCAGGAACATCTTGAGCGCCGCCACACCGCGCGCCGGGCTTCGCTCCAGGTCGATGTCGACGCCGGAGAAATTGCAGAACACCTCGCAGCGCAGCTTGGCGCGCGAGATCAGCACATTGAGCCGGCGCTCGCCGCCTTCTCCCGAGAGCGGCCCGAAATTGTGCGGCAGCTTTCCGTCGGTCGTGCGGCCGTAGCCGACCGAGATGAAGATGACGTCGCGTTCGTCGCCCTGGATATTTTCGAGATTCTTGACGAAGAAGGGCTCGACGACTTCGGGTGCGAAGAAGGCCTCGTGCTCGGGATGGGCGCGCCGGAGCCGCTCCAGCTCCTTGAGGATGGCCTGGCGCTGCGACACCGAGAAGGTGGCGACGCCGAGGCTCTGGTC
Organism: uncultured Caulobacteraceae bacterium; assembly: GCA_964474575.1. GTDB lineage: Bacteria > Pseudomonadota > Alphaproteobacteria > Caulobacterales > Caulobacteraceae > Asticcacaulis. The sequence continues at coordinate 55,431 of CAYYTA010000071.1, forward strand.
CGGATTGGCCTGGGCGTGGGCCAGCACCGCCTCGGCGACAGTGCGCGCCTCCTGGGCATTGGTGCGCGAGCCGCCGCGATCGTAGACGGCGTCCTTCAACAGGTGGAATTTCAGCCCCATGCCGGCGACGGCGTCGTAAGGCGAAGGGACGATATGGAGGCGGTTGTCGTAGAACTCGCGGTTCGACACGGCGATCAGCGATTGGTGCTTCGAGCGGTAGTGCCAGCTCAGCAGGCGGTAGGGCGCGCCGCGCGCCAGACACAGGTCAAGGATGCTTTCGGCGTCCTTCGCCTGGAGCGTCACCTCCTCGTCGATCTCGTCGTCCTCGCCGGTCAGTTTCTTGAAGAAGGCGGTCGGCGGCAGCTGGCGCTCGTCACCGACCACGACGAGCTGCTTGACCCGTGCGACCGCGCCGAGCGCATCGACCGGCTCGATCTGCGAGGCCTCGTCCATGACCAGCAGGTCGAAATCGATGCTGCCGGGCTTGAGGAACTGCGCTACCGAGAGGGGCGACATCATGAAGACGGGCTTCAGCTGCTGGATCGCCGGGCCGGCCTTTTCAAGCAGGATGCGGATCGGCAGGTGGCCGCGCTTCTTGGCCATCTCGCCCAGCAGGACGCCGAGCGGCCCGATGCCGGCCCCGCCCTTGGGCCGGTCCTCGGCATGTTGCGCCGCGATCTGATCGCGGGCGAGGCCGATGCGGGCGATATCAAGCTGGCGGAACTGGGCGACGCGGCGGCCTTGGGCCTCGCCGTCGAAGGCTTTCAGTTCGGGCCAGTCGGCGAACAGCGCGTCACGCAGGATCACGGCGTAGGCGCCCTCGATAGCCGGCAGCAGGGTCCTGGAGTCGAGCGTACCGGCGTGAATGCGGGCGACGGGGTCGCCCAATCCTTGCGCGGCGAGTTGCCGTCCCCGCGAAGCGAAGGCGATGTAGCGGCTGAGCGATTCCATGTCGCCGAACCAGGTTTGGAAGCGCCCGGTCAGGATGGCGAGGCTCTGTTCCGGCCAGTCGAGCTTCAAGGTGGCAAAGACGTGCTCGATCGCCTGCCGGGCCGAGGTTGCGGCGGCGGACAGCGCCTGACGCGCTTGGTCGGCCTCCGCCAGGGCTGCGTCCGGCAGGGCGGCCAGCTTCGGCCACACCGTGTCGGGCAGGTTGAACGACCGCCGCCAGCGCAGAATGTTGTCGAGTGCGTCCCAGTCGCTGTCGGCGCCCAGCCACATCCGGCCGAGAGCGCGGCCCAGGCCTTCGGCGCGGGCGAAAGCGTCCTCGGCCTGCTGCAGGTGGATGGCGAGATCGATCAGGCGGATGCGCTCGCCCTGGTCGTCGGGCAGGGCGGCTTTCAGGTATGACCGCAGCACGGCGATATTCGCCTTGTAGCCGCCGTCGAGGAAACGGAACAGGTTACTGCCCTTGATGACCACATCGTTGCGGATGGCGGCGAGGTCGGCCGTGAGCCCGGTTTCGGTGAAAGCGGCGCCGGCCCGGCCGCGCAGGTCGGTCAGGAGCTTGCCGGCGGCGAGCAGGTTCTCCAGCGCCTTGGGATTGCGCCAGGCCTCGTCGGTGAAGGCCGTGCGGTCGCCGCCGCGCGGCAGGGGCGTCAGTTGCAAGTAAGCCAGGGCACGATCGAGGCCGGCCAGGGTTTCGGGTTCCGGGGCACCGAACAGCCGTGTGGCGACGGCGGCGTGATTTTCGGCGTCGCTTATGGCGTCGCGGGCGGTGGCAATGTCGCGGCGGACGGCGTCGGTCTGCGCCGGGTCGAGCGGGTCGGCCTCCACACCTCGCCACGGATTTTCGGCCAGGGGCTCGAGCGCCGCCAGCCGTTCCGTGACCTCCTCAGCCAGGCCGCGCCGGGCGGCCATGTCGCTGGCGGTCCAGGTCTCCGCGCCATCGAGCGCCAGGTCGCGGCCAGGCTCTCCGGTGTCGTTCCATTGCGCCAGGCGCCCGAGGATGGCGTGGGGCGTCATGCCGGATGGCATGAGCGGCGCATGCAGGCGTTCGGCGAAGGCGTTGAGGTCGCCGCGCACCTCGCCCAGTCGCTGGATGACGCTGAGATCGTCGCGCAAGGGGACAGCAGCCAGGTCGCGCGTCCGGCGCAGTTCCTCAAGCACGGTGCGTTTGCTGATCTTGTTGGAATGAAGTTCCAGCGCCAGCGGACCGAGGCCTGCCTGTTTAAGCCGGCGATGGACGACGTCGAGCGCCGCCATCTTCTCGGCGACAAACAGCACCTTTTTTCCCTGCGCGGCCGCGGCGGCGATGATGTTGGTGATGGTCTGCGATTTGCCGGTACCGGGCGGGCCCTTGACGACCAGAGTACGGCCGGCGGCGGCTTCGGCGATGGCAAGGGCCTGCGAGGAGTCGGCGTCGACCACGTGCTGCAGGGCCTGTGGCGGCAGGACGTCATCGATATCGGCATCGCCGGCGACGATCGGCGGACTGTCGGGGAAACCGTCGCGCAAGGTCGCGGCGATCAGGGGGTGGACGTCGATGCCGGCGTCGTCTGGCCAGGTGTCGGGATCGAGGTCGCGATACATCAGGAACTTGGCGAAGGAAAAGAAGCCGAGCACCATGGCGTCGGGCAGGACTTCCCAGCGCGTGCGGTTGCGGACGGTCTCGGCCACGCTGCTGGCATAGGCGGCAAGGTCGAGCTCTTCTTCGTCGAAATCCTCGATGACCAGGCCGAAATCGGCCTTCATCTTGGCCTGGAGGGTCAGATTGGGCGACGGTGGCTCGTCGCGGCCCTTGAGGCGGAAACGGTCGGCGGCGCTGGAGCGCTCGAGCTGCACCGGCAGCAGCACCAGCGGCGCATGGCGCGCCACATCGCTGTCGGCGTCATCATACCAGCGCAGCAGGCCGAGCGCGAGATAGAGGATATTGACGCCCTGTTCGCTCTCCAGCGTGCGCGCGTCATCCCAGATGTCGAACAGCCGCTTTTGCAGGCCCTCGGAGGTCAGGCGTGTCTGCAGGCGGGAATCCGTGTGGCGCGCCGCGACGCCGCGTGCGTCGAGAGCGTCATCTCCAGGCTGAGGAATGGCCGCTATATCGGTATCGTCGTCTGTTTCCGGTTGCGCCTCGGCGCCGGGCAGGAAGGTCAGGCTCTTACCCTCTGACAACAGGCGGAAGACCTCTGCCGATTTTTCGTCGATGACCTCGATGGCGCGATTGTTGCGCGTGCGCAGCGGCGTGTTAAGCAGGCGATTGCGCGTCGACAGGTCGAGAAGTGCCAGGCGCTCTTTCAGCAGGCGATCGGCGACGGATTTGGGCAATTCGTCCGGCATGGGCGGGTTCCGGCGTCAGGAAAAGGGAGGCCAGCTTAGACGGCCCGTGTGCCGCCTGTCACCGGAAATCCCGCTCCTGCCGGCGCGAAAATTATAAAGATACGGCAAGGGCGGGCACAGCCAGGGGGCGAACGAATGGCGCGGCCGTACGCCCAAGGGTTGTTATATGGCCATGATGCGCTGCACAATTTTCACCCATCAGCGGTAAAGTCCGATGCCGGCAAGGCCGCTTGCGACGGCATTGGGCGGGGTACGGCGGCGCGCGATGAAGCGGTGACCGGCGCACAAGAGCGTTTTTATAAGATGCTGATTTTTCTATGAAACCATATTTGTGCCGCTGCGCCGGTCGCCAGACGCCCGCTCAAATTGAAAATTTGCCTTGTGGATCAAGGCTGGGGACGCAGGATTTCGCACCATGATACCGGTTGCCGCGGCGGCGCGAAAAAGGCCCCCGAAGGGGCCAGCTTCCGTACGGAATGGCGGAGAGGGTGGGATTCGAACCCACGATAGAGTCACCCCTATGCCGCATTTCGAGTGCGGTGCTTTCGACCACTCAGCCACCTCTCCGTGGACGGGCAAATGTAACGGAACTGTCTGAATTTATTACAGAAGGTCCGTCGCAACTAGTCGGGCGCCAAGGCGCCGGGTCGTCAGAGGGCGTGTCTCTACTCACAGATGGGCAACAAGGCAAGTCCTTTCGTCGTCCTTATGGCTTTTTTATGCGTTGCTTTTTGGCGGCAATTGATCTTTTATGTCCTGATCCCGCCTAGTATCGTGGAAGATATTCGCTTATCCCGTAAAGCGTGGCTTTCAGGTGTCAGTCATTGCCAAAGCGGACAAAAAGTGCGTATTTTTAACCAAAGTCGCATTTGGGTGCTTTGCAAAACGACTTCGGAAAGCTATGAAGCCGTGTGACTTTAAGTTCGGCCGGGCGACCGGCTGTACGTTCTGATGGCCAAGAGAGGGCACTAACATGAAACTGAAATTGCTGGCGGGAGCTGCTCTCGTTGCACTTTCGTTCGGGGTCGCGCACAGCGCCTCGGCCGAACAAGCCAAGGGTTGGTACGGGGCGGTTGACCTCGGCTACAACATTCCCTCGGACGACGACTACGTAGGCCACGGCACCGGCAATATGGTGGACGGCGCGCCTTTCGTTTACCAGATTTCCACGAAGGAAAACTGGGAAGGTTTCGCCCGTCTCGGCTATCGCTACAGCCCGCACTGGCGCGTGGAATTCGAAGGCGGCTATCGCCCCGGCGAACTCGACAAGATGTACGACCCGTCGCCGCGTGATTACGGTCCGGCCCTGGGTGGCGTTCATACCTCGGCCGTCTGTACGCCGAACGTGGTCCGCACCGCCAACGATCCCTGCGGTCATCCGAAGGGCTCGATGAACATTTCGACCTTCATGGTCAACATGTACTACGACATCATGCCCGACTCGTCGTTCCATCCCTATGTGGGCGTGGGTCTCGGCCTGGCGGACATCAAGACGAAGTTCCACGGCCAGTTCTCGGTCAACCCGCCCGCTCCGAACGGCATCACCGACCTCGGCACCGCGGACACCGAAAAGGACATGGTTGGCGCCTATCAGGGCATTCTCGGCGCCGCCTGGGCGCTGTCGGATCGCCTGAGCCTCGATCTGACCTATCGTTACCTCGGTATCGAAAAGACCAGCATCGACACCGTCGCGACGCCGGAAAACGGTACGGTCGCTGGCGCCGGCTGGCAGCCGGGCACCCTGCGCGGCTAGCTGTCGGACCAGTCGCGGAGCGGTGGCTTGCGCTGGGCCTTCGGTTCGCCGGAAGGGGCGCCTCCCCCGCCGCCGCCGCCTCCTCCGCCGCCTCCCCCGCCGCCCCCGCCCCCGCCGCCGCCTCCGCCGCCTCCGCCGCCGGTGAACAACACGGTCGAAGCCCGCGAGTTCATCGTGTACTTCGAATTCGACAAGTCGGACCTCACCGCCGACGCTCAGGCCGTGGTTCAGGCCGCTGCCGATTACTCGAAGCAAGGCAACGGCGCGACCCGCATCGTGGTCGTCGGTCACACCGACACCTCGGGTTCGGCCGCCTACAATATCCGCCTGTCGGAACGTCGCGCCAAGACTGTGGCTGATGCCCTGGCCGGTCTCGGCGTCGATCCGTCCAAGCTGGCGGTCGACTGGAAGGGTGAATCCGAGCCTGCGGTCGCTACCGGCGACGGCGTCAAGGAACCGCTCAACCGCCGTTCGACGATCGATATCACGTTCTAATTCCGGAACGATCGAGATCCTCAAAAAAGCCCGGTCTGACTTTGGTCAGGCCGGGTTTTTTTGCGCTTGTCCGTGCTGGAGGGTTTGGGCGAAATGCGGAAAGATATTGTTGCTGCGTTGCAGCAAAAAGTGTTCGAATCTTGAAATTATATTTTAAAGCTGGTGCCGCATAGACGATAAAAATTGTCCAGGACAGACGGGCGTGTGCGGAAGATATGGGCAGATATTAGAGTTTAAGCCCATATCTGGTAGTAGCGGTTCAGGATCGGCGATTTCCGACTCTGTCGCAATCATGCTGCGTTGCGGAAAAAGTGTGGCAATTTGGCTGCATCCGGTTACGGATGTCACCAGCGTCACAAATGTTTCGCACTTTTCGCTCAAAAACTGCGGCGAAACCTACTAAAGGATTAACGCGTTCATCTTCTGACATCCAGACTTTCAACATCCCGAAGGCTCGTTCCTCGGGACGGCAGGGTGCGGCTGTCTTTTCTGTAGGCGATCATCGCAGTTTGTAACCGGAGAGGGGATACTCCCACATGACGAGATACTTCAAATACGCCGCCGCGGCCTCGGCCCTGGCGCTCCTGACAGCCGGCGTGGTCCACGCGCAGGAAACCACCGGCGGCATCAAGGGCACGGTGACCAGCGATCAGGGCGCTGCGATCGCCGGCGCCACCGTCACCGTCGTCCACGAACCCACCGGCGTGACCACGACGACGACCACCGACGCCACCGGCTTCTTCACGGTCACCCAGCTCCGCGTCGGCGGCCCTTACAAGATCAGCGTCAGCGCCGACGGTTACACGGGTTCGGATACTGAAGTTCCCTACGTCAACATCGGCGAACCGACCGAGTCTGACGTCGCCCTGCAATCGACCGCAGCGCCGACCACCGTCGTCGTCACCGGCAAGCGCCGCGAAGTCCTCGCCGGCCGCACCAAGGTCGGCCAGGAAGAAATCCAGACCTTCCCGACGCTGAACCGCGACATCCGCGATTACGCCCTGAAGTCGCCGTCGGCGTACATGGACCCGACGAATTCGGGCGCGCTGTCGATCGGCGGCATGAACAACCGCTCCAACGCCATCCTCGTCGACGGCGTGCGCCAGGGCGACGACTTCGGCCTCAACGCCAACGGCCTGCCGACCAACCGCTCGCCGATCTCGGTCGACTCGGTAGAATCGGTCAACGTCGACACGGCTCCCTACGACGTCAACTATTCGTTCTTCCAGGGCGGCGTGATCAACTACGTCACCAAGTCGGGCGGTAACGATTTCCACGGCGGCATCTTCTATGAAAAGACCGGCGACGACATGCGCGGTCACTACTACACGGTCAAGGATCCGTGGACCGGCGTGAAAACCCAGAAGACCGTCACCGGCGACTTCGAGGAAAAGACCTGGGGCGCGCACCTGTCCGGCCCGATCATCAAGGACAAGCTGTTCTTCTTCGGTCTCTACGAAAAGTTCGAAGGCACCAAGCCGAACGGGTTCGGCGCGTCGGATTCGACGGCTTCCAACAAGGTGCCGGGAGTCACCAATGCCCAGGCGGATGCAGTTCGCACGGCGATCAAGGACGGTTACGGTTTCGATCCGCTCGGCGTCGCGACCCAGATTCCGTATACGGACGAAAAGGTCCAGGGCAAGCTCGACTGGCAGATCAACGACAACCATCGCGCTGTGTTTTCGTACGAAGACACCAAGTCGGGCTCGGTCAACGAAACCGGCGACAGCACAAGCACGAGCACCGGCACGCTTGCCCTCGGCTCGAAGTTCTACACCCTCGAGACCGACCTCAAGGTCTATAAGGGCCAGGTCCTCTCGCACTGGTCGGACAATCTGAGCACGGAATTCAACGTTTCGCGCAAGGAAGTGGTCAATATTTCCAATGCCCTCGCCGGCAACGATTTCGCTCAGTTCAAGGTCTGCGTGAATACGCCGGCGGTGTCGAGCAGCTGTTCGGGCGCGGGCGTCTTCGCGGGTCCGGACATCTCGCGCCAGGAAAACGTCCTGACCAACAACAACACGCACCTCGACTTCAAGGTCAAGTACCGCACGGGCAGCCACAACCTGCTGTTCGGTGTCGAGCATGAAGACATCGACGTATTCAACGCCTTCGTTCAGAACGCCAATGGCGCCTACACCTTCAATTCGATGGCCGACCTGATCGCCAAGAAAGCCGACTCGGTGACCTACGCCAACGCCGCCGACAACAAGAAGGCGGACGGCGCGGCGCAGTTCAGCTATTCGACCACAACGCTTTACGCCCAGGACGAATGGCGCGTCACCCCGCGCTTCACCCTGACCTATGGCGTGCGCTTCGACGGTTATTCGTCGAACAGCATTCCGAAGGCCAACTCGACCTTCATCACGCGCTATGGCTACACCAACGCCAAGGGCCTAGACGGCCTGCAGTCGATCCAGCCGCGCATCAAGTTCAACTGGAAGCCCTCCTTCATGGACGGCCTGACCGTCTACGGCGGTGCCGGCATCTTCCAGGGCGGCAACCCGAACGTGTGGATCTCGAACAGCTACACTAACACCGGCAGCCTGCTCGGTACCGTGACCTGCAACCGCATCTACAGCGGCGGCGTGGCGACGGCGGACGCGAGCTGCAACAACGGCATCACCACAACCACGGTTACCGGCATCCTCGACAATGTCGACGGCAAGGCGGTCAATTCGCAACTGCAGGCGCTGAACACGGCTTCGGCCAATGCCGGTTCGGGCAACACCAACGCCATCGCGCCGGGCTTCAAGATGCCGAGCGTGTGGAAGGCGTCGCTGGGCGTCAACAAGCTGTTCGACTTCGGTCCGCTCGGTGACAACTACAACTTCACCCTTGAATATACCCACACGCAGTTCATCGCGGCCCCGACCTGGGTCGACGTTTACATGGAAGCCGCTAAGTCGGGCACTGCGCCCGATGGCCGTCCGGAATACTTCGGCACGGTCGGTGGCACGCGCGCCAACCGCACCGATGTCGTCCTGACGACGCAGGACCTCGGCAAGGCCAATATGGTGGCGGTCGAACTGGCCAAAACCTTCCACGACGGTTGGGCCGACGGCATCAGCTTCGACGCCAGCGCGGTGTTCCAGAAGTCGACCGACATCAACTCGGGCACCTCTTCGGTGGCAACCTCGAGCTATCGCCAGTCGACCTTCTCGGACGCCAACAACCGCGGCGCTGCCATCTCCAACTACCAGATCGACACCATCGCCAAGCTGACCCTCGCCTACGACCACAAGTTCTTCGGCGACAATCGCACCAGCTTCCGCCTGTACAACCAGTTCCGGACCGGCCAGCGCTTCAGCTACGTCTTCCAGGACTCGAACACGGCTTCGGGCGCCTCAACCGGCATGTACGGCATGAACTCGCTGTACACCTCGGGCAACGTCGAACTGTTCTACGTGCCGAAGGCCGACTCGTCGGGCAATGTCACGGTCGGTTCCGACCCGCTGGTCACTTACAAGTCGGGCTTCGACATCGCCGGCTTCAACACGATGCTGCACAAGACCGGCCTCATCAAGTACGCCGGCCAGATCTCGCCGCGCAACGGCTTCAAGTCGCCGAACAACCTGTTCTCCAACCTGCGCATCATGCAGGAGGTTCCCGCCATCAACCCGCACTGGGGCAAGCTGGAACTGTATATGGACATCCAGAACATCGGCAACCTGATCAACGATCAGTGGGACACGCTGCAACAGCAGGGTTTCCCGTACAACCGCTTCGCGGTCAATGCGACGAACTGCCAGTCCGCGGCCGTGACCAATTCGAGCAATGCGACGGGTACGAACATCCCCGCCGCCTCTAAGTGCGCCTCGACCGGCAACTACTATCAGTACAACTCCTTCAGCCAGAGCGCTCTGAGCGCCGACAACTCGTCGGTCTATCAGGTGAAGGTCGGCATCGACTACAAGTTCTAGTCCGGCGAAAGCCCGAAAGAACGCGGACGGCTCCCGGCAGAATGCCGGGGGCCGTTTCTTTTTGCGGACTGGCCAATGCGTCCGGACGCGTGGTAAGAGGCGCGCACAAAACGCCACCAGCGAGGAAACGATAACATGACACGCATCGTCCCGGCGGAGTGGGAAGCCCATGCTGCCGTCTGGATCGGTTTTCCGAGCCACGCCAACCTGTGGCAGGACGACCTGATTCCGGCACAGGCCGAGGTCGCCGCCTTCGTGCGCGTTCTGGCCGAGATGGGTGACGAGAACGTCCGCCTGATGGTCATGGGCGAGGCGGCGTCGGAAGCGGCGCAAGGCCTGCTCGGTGACCTGGCCCGCGTCACTATCGTCGACGGCCGCTTCGGCGACATCTGGTTCCGCGACACCGGTCCGATCTATGTCAGCGACGACGGCGGTTCCGGCCGCCATCGCGCCCAGCCGATTGCTTTCGCGACCAACGGCTGGGGCGGCAAGTACCAGCTGCCGCACGACGACGAGGTCGCCGCCCAGATCAGCGATCGCGATGGCCCGGCTGCCGTGCGTGAGGCCTTCGTGCTCGAAGGGGGCGCGCTCGACCATGACGGTCACGGCACCATCCTGACCACGAAGCAGTGCCTGCTCAATCCCAACCGCAATCCCGGCTGGACGGCCGAGGCGGCTGAGGCGGCCCTGGCGAAATCATTGGGGGCGCGCAAGGTAATCTGGCTCGACGACGGCCTCGTCAATGACCACACCGACGGCCATGTCGACAACCTGGCGCGGTTCGTCGCGCCAGGCGTCGTCGCCTGTCCGGTAGCCTTCGGTGCCGACGATCCCAACGCCGATGTCTATGATCACACGGCGCGCCTGCTGAGCAAGGCGACCGACGCCCGCGGCCAGGCGATCCAGGTGGTCCGCATCCCGGCGCCTGGCAAGGTCACCGATGAGGACGGCGAGATCATCCCGGCCTCGCACATGAATTTCCTGATCGCTAATGACGTCGTCGTGGTGCCGGTCTACAAGGAACGGCCGGGCGCCCTGGCGGTCGAAGCGTTGCAAAGCCTGTTCCCGGAACGCCATGTCGTCGGCCTGTCGTCGACGGCGATCCTGACTGGCGGCGGTTCGTTCCATTGCATCAGCCAACAGGTCCCCTTAATTAAAGTCTGAGTCCCCTTATACCTCCCCGCTTACGGGGAGGGGGACCACGCGCATCCTTCAAGCGCGTGTGGCGGGGGCCTTGCTTTTCCTGGATTTTTATCATGACTCGCACCGTTTCCGTAGCTGCCCTGCAGACCGCCTATGGCCCCGACATGGCGGCCAATATCGCCCGCACCGAGGCCCTGGTGCGCGAGGCGGCCGGCAGGGGCGCCCAGGTCATCCTGCCGTCCGAACTGTTTCAGGGCGAATATTTCTGCGTCAGCCAGGAAGAGCGCTGGTTCGCCACCGCCTTTGCGTGGCGCGAACATCCGTGCACCTTGGCCATGCGGGCCCTGGCGAAAGAGCTGGATGTCGTCATCCCGACATCGATCTACGAAAGGGAAGGGCCGCACTATTTCAACAGCCTGGTCATGATCGACGCCGGCGGCGAACTCATGGGCGTCTATCGCAAGAGCCACATCCCCGATGGCCCGGGCTATCAGGAGAAGTACTACTTCCGTCCCGGCGATACCGGTTTCCGGGTCTGGGATACGAAGTTCGCCAGGGTCGGTGTCGGCATATGCTGGGACCAGTGGTACCCCGAAGCGGCGCGGGCCATGGCGCTGATGGGGGCGGAGGTCCTGATGTACCCGACCGCCATCGGTTCGGAGCCGCACGACGCCTCGCTGGATACCGCCGCGCCGTGGCAGCGTGTCATGCAGGGCCATGCTGTCGCCAACGTCATGCCGGTGGTGGCGTCGAACCGCATCGGCACCGAAAGCCTGGTCTCTCCGCAGAACGGCCCAAATCTACCAACAACAGGCCAGACCTTCTACGGCCACAGCTTCATCGCCAACAACCGCGGCGACAAGGTGGCCGAGTTCGGCGCGACGGAGGAGGGTGTGCTGGTCGCCGAGTTCGACCTCGACTACCTCAATACCCACCGCGCCGCCTGGGGATTCTTCCGTGACCGGCGGCCCGACCTCTATACGGCGCTGTCCAGCCCACGCCCAACGTAAAGCCGAATTTCGGCCATAGATCGGAGCCAGACTGCGTAGCGGGAGGATGACGATGACAGACGTGAAAATTCTGGCTGGCGCGGCCCTGATCCTGACGCTGGGTGGCTGCACCGCCGGCATGGCCGATGAGGCGCAATATGCCGACCCGGCCAAGGTCGGCGGCCTGCGCTGCAAGGTAGCGACCGATATCGCCCGCGCCGTCGCGGCCGACAACTACGATCCGGCTTTGTCCGGGGGCGGCAACTGCCAGACAGAGTTCGCCGCCGCCGGCATCCCGATGCAGGGGCTGAAAAAGCCGGGCGATCCTGACGGCACGCCGGGCCTGGACCACATCACGCGCCTTGGGCCGATCAAGCGGCTTGACGGCGCCACGGTCAAGGTCGGCATGGACTATGTCTGCCCGCGCCTGTGCGGCCACGGCGAGGACATCACCGCCACCCTGCGCGACGGCCAATGGACCATAGCTGAACGCAAGACGACCTGGGTTTCCTAGCTGACCAGGTTTGCGGCTTCGGTCTTGTCCAGCAGCCGCCAGGCGCCGGGCTTGAGGTCGCCAAGCATCAGCTCGCCCATCCGCGAGCGATGCAGCGCCTCCACATGGTTGCCGACGGAGGCGAACATGCGCCGGACCTGGTGGTAACGGCCTTCGTACAGGGTCAGGGTGGCCCGCCGTTCGCCGGTGACCTCCATGGTGGCGGGCTTGAGCGGGGTCTTCTCGCTTTCGAGCATCAACTCGCCCGAAGCGAAGATCGCCGCTTCATGACCACCCAATGGCCGTGCCAGCTCCACTTCATAGATCTTGGCGACATGATTGTGTGGCGAGATGATCCGGTGCAGGTAACCACCGTCGTCGGTGAACAACAGCAGGCCCGAGGTGTCGGCATCAAGACGGCCGATGGTGGACAGGACCGGCTTGCGCACCGCAAAGCGCGGCGGCAACAGGTCGTAGACAAGTTGGCCGCGGTCCTTGGTCGAACAGACATAGCCGGCCGGCTTGTTAAGCATCAGCACCAGGCCGAAATCGGGATCCAGCGGCTTGCCGTCCAGGCGAATATCGTCGTGTGCCGCAGCGGCGTCTTCGCCAAGCACGGCCCCCGCGGAATCGGTGACCGCGCCCATGCGGATCAGCTTCTGCATCTCCTTGCGCGAGCCGTAGCCGAGATTGGCGAGGTGACGGATCAGTTTCATTTCGTCGCGCCCTTGGGGCCAACAGCTCTGAAAACCTTGAAAAGGTTGTTCTGGGCCACGATGGCGACAGTCTTGAAGGCGGCGCTCAGAGTGTCTTCGTAGGGCAGGTGGCGGTTGGCGACCAGCCATAACTGGCCGCCGGAGACCAGGGCGCCCGCCGCCGAGCGTATGAAGGCCTGGCCGATGTCGTGGCGATCGGCGCGATCGATGTGAAACGGCGGATTGCTGACGATGGCGTCGTAGCTGCCGGGCAGAGAGCCAGTGGCGTCGCACCAGTGGAAGGCCGCGCGTTCGCCATATTTCGAGAGGTTCAGTCGCGCCATGTCCAGCGCGCGCTGCTCAGCCTCGACGACATCAAGCGTCACCCCCGGATAGCGTTTCAGCACCTCGTCGCTGAGATAGCCGAACCCGGCACCGAGATCGGCCATCTTGCCGGCCAGGACCGGCGGCAGGTGCTCGCCCAGAAGCCGCGAACCGGCGTCGATGCGGTCCCACGCGAACAGGCCCGGCCGGCTCATGAAGCGGCCGCCTTCAACGGGACGCGGCGCATCGCCGGCCAGCCACTGCGCCAGGAGCGTCTGATCGATCCGGCCGGCTTCGACGCGCGCCCAGAAGGCGCGGCACTTGTTTTTCGACAGGCTGGTGACACAGCCGGTCAGCGCCGCAAGCTCGCCTTCCAGCGTCTTGGCGCCTTCCAGGTTCGACGCCGCCGCCAGCACGACCCCGCCTTCAGACGTGGCCTTGATTGCGCGGGCAAGAAGGGCGCGGTTCTCGTCGCGCTGGCGCTGCGGCAGGACCAGGACCAGGGGATAGGCGCGGTCGTCATCAGGGGCGCGCAGGGCATAGTCGGCCCTGGCCAGGGCGTCGCGCGCCGGGCGAAAGCTCTGGTCGCAGACAAGAAGCTCGCGCGGCAAACGGCCAAGCGCATCGCCCATGCGGGCGCGCAGGAACAGCGCCTGGCCGTCGGGCATGTCGATATCGCCGCCGGTCAGCGGCAGCAGCAGGGTTTCCAAAACGGGGTCGTTCATAGGCGCGGCCTATGCCACAGGGCGAGAGCTCTGCCAAGGCGCGGTGCGGATCGCCTCCTCAACCCGTTTACCGGGAGAGGGGAAGAGAAGGCGTGTGTTAAAGCCATAATCCTATGCGAGCTGATAGATCCGCGCTTCCCAGCCACGCAAGACCGGCGAGGGCGTGGCGTAATTACCGGCGAGCCAGGCGCCGGCCGGCACATCGAAAGCGATAGGGTCGCCCGATATATTGAGCACGATCAGATGGGTTTCGCCGGGCAAGCTGCGGGTATAGGCGAAGATCTGATTATGGTCTGGCGCCAGGTCGTGATAGTCGCCGTACACCAGCGACATCAACCGATGACGCAGCGCGATCATGCGGCCGAAAAAGTCGTAAACCGGCCTCTGGGTCGCGGCATTGATCGCCCGCGCTTCAGGATGGATCCGGAACCATGGTGTGCCGGTGGAAAAGCCGCCATTGATGCTCCCATCCCACGCCATCGGGATACGGGCATGGTCGCGGCTGACCCTGTTCTGGTTGGCGACGAAAGCCGCCTCACCCTTTTTGCTTTGCGCGCGCCAGGCATTCTTGACCCACACATCGTCAAATTGGGCAACCCGTTCGAAGGGATAGTTGGTCAGGCCCAGCTCATCGCCCTGGTAAAGAAACGGCGTGCCCTTCATGGTCAACAGCAACATGGCGAACAGCATCGCCGACTTCTGGCGGAACTCGGGGCTATCATCGCCATAGCGCGAAACGACGCGCGGATTGTCGTGATTGCTGAGAAAGACGGTCGGCCAGCAATGGCGATCGAACGCCCGGTCATGACGCGTGAAGATGGCCTTGAAATCCTGCAGCCGCCACGATTTCCACTGGCCGCCGGGCGCGCGGTCGATATCGACGGCGTCGAACTGGAACACCATGTCGAGTTCGCCGCGCCGTTCGTCGACCAGGGCCGGAGTCTGGGCCAGCGATACGCCGAAGGCCTCGCCCACCGTCATGACATCGTAGTGCGCCAGCACCTCGCGGTGCATCTCCTGCAGATAGTCGTGGACGTGCGGGCCGTTGGCATAGACGTCCTGCGGCCGGGCCAGGGCGGCCTCGCTCATGTCGGGGAAGGCGGGGTCCTTGGAAATGAACGGGATCACGTCCATGCGGAAGCCATCGACGCCCTTGTCGAGCCAGAAGCGCATCAGGTCGTAAACCTCATGGCGCACGATTGGATTATCCCAGTTGAGGTCCGGTTGCTTTTCGGCGAACAGATGCAGATACCAGTCGTCACCCTCCCTGGTCCACGCCGGCCCGGTGAAGATCGATGGCCAGTTATTGGGCGGCTGTTCGCCTGAGCGCCGGATATAATAGTCGCGATAGGGATTGTCGGGCCCCTTGCGGCTCTCGACGAACCAGGCGTGCTCGTCGGAGGTGTGGTTGACGACCAGGTCGACGATCAGCCGCATCCCCGCCGCATGAATGGCCGCCAGCAGGTCGTCGAAATCCTGCATCATGCCGAACTCGGCCATGACCTTGCGATAGTCGCGGATATCGTAGCCGTTGTCGGCATTGGGGCTGTCGAAATGGGGCGAAAGCCAAATGACGTCGACGCCCAGGCCCTTGATGTGCGGCAGCTTTTCGATAATGCCGCGCAGGTCGCCGATGCCGTCGCCGTTGCTGTCGTAAAACGAGCGCGGATAGATCTGGTAGACCACCGTCTCCTTCCACCAGCGCCGGCGATAGCCGTTGATCGTTTCATCCATGGGCACCAGCAAACACCCGTTCTTTTCCTCTTGCAAGCGGCAGGCAAAATCCGCATATAGGCCCTGAGGCGGCCGGGCGAAGGCCTCGCCAACCTGGTCAGGGCCGGAAGGCAGCAGCCACAACGAATTCACCTTCGGGTCGGTCGCCTCACCTCTCTTTTTTGTGGCTCAAGCGCCGCATGGCTTGCACGCAAACGTGCGCGGCGGCCGGTCGGCCTTGCCTCGGCCTGCGGCCTCGGACATCTTGGATCAGCCCTTCTCAGCTTGTGAGCGAATCGCGCTTAATGGCTGACGGCCCGCCGAAAAGTCCCTATATAGGTTCCATGTCCGACCATCCCGACCATGATGATGTCACAGCCTTCGCGCCTGAGCGCGATCTGGACACGGATGACATGTTCGGCGCGGTTGAACCGCCCGTCTTGCCGGCCGCCAAGCCGCAGGAAAAATCCGAAGCCTATACGGTCCTGGCGCGCAAATACCGCCCGCGCACCTTCGAGGACCTGATCGGCCAGGAGGCGATGGTCCGCACCCTGACCAACGCTTTCCATGCCAACCGCATTGCTCACGCCTTCATGCTGACCGGCGTGCGCGGGGTCGGCAAGACGACGACCGCCCGCCTGCTGGCGCGCGCCCTCAACTACGATAGCGATACGGTCCACCTCCCATCGATCGACCTGGCCACGCCCGGCATCCATTGCCAGGCAATCATAGAAGGCCGCCATATCGACGTGCTGGAGCTGGACGCCGCCTCGCGCACCGGCGTCGACGCCATGCGCGAGCTGCTGGAGTCGGTGCGTTACGCCCCGGTCGAGGCGCGTTACAAGGTCTATGTCATCGACGAAGTTCACATGCTCTCGACCGGCGCGTTCAACGCGCTGCTCAAGACGCTGGAAGAACCGCCGCCGCACGCCAAGTTCATCTTCGCCACCACCGAAATCCGCAAGGTGCCGGTCACCATCCTATCGCGCTGCCAGCGCTTCGACCTCCGCCGTGTCGAGCCGGAAACCCTGACCCCGCACCTGGAGAAGATCTGTGCGGCGGAAGGCGTGCGCATCGACGCCGACGCCATCGCCCTGATCGCCCGCGCCGCCGAAGGCTCGGTGCGCGATTCGCTGTCGCTGCTCGACCAGGCCCTGGTCCAGGGCGAGCCGGGCGAGGCCGTCGGCGCGGAGGTCGTGCGCGACATGCTGGGCCTGGCCGACCGCTCGGCGACGCTTGGCCTTTTCGAGAATATCATTTCCGGCCAGATGAGCGAGGCCCTGCTCGCCTTCCGCACGCTCTACGGCTACGGCGCCGATCCGTCGCAGATCATGGGCGACCTGCTCGAATATTGCCACGCCACCAGCGTCGCCAAGGTGCTGGGGGCCGACGCGACGCGCCTGCCCAAGGCGCAGGCCATGCGGGTGACCGCCCTGGGGGCGCAACTGTCCGCAGGCACATTGTCGCGGTTGTGGACCTTGATGCTGAAAGCGCATGAGGAACTGCGCCGCGCGCCGGATTCCGCCGCCGCCTTCGAAATGGCGTTGGTCCGGCTGTGCTACGCCTCTGACCTGCCGGGGCCGGAAGTCCTGCTCAAGCGCCTGCAAAGCGGCGAACCGCTGGTGGCGCCGACCAATGCGCAAGGCTTGCCGACGGGCGGGCCTTCGGCCCGCCACGCCGCCACGGCGATAGCGATGAAGCCGCAGGCCGCGGCCATCGCCGATCCGCAGAGCTTCGATGATGTGGTACGGCTGATCGAAAGCAAGCGCGACATAGGCCTGCATACCGATGTCCGGCAATATGTCCGCCCGATCGCGTTCAAGCCGGGCTCGATTACCTTTGAACTGGTGCCGAATGCGCCGATGGATCTGATCCGCCGGCTGTCGCTGCGCCTCAGGGAATGGACCGGCCGGCCGTGGCTGATCGCCACCGAAGGCTCCGGCGGGGCGGAATCGCTGATGGAGCGCGACCGGCGCGAAACCGGCGAAGCGCGGGCCCGTATCCAGAACCATCCCTTTGTAACCGCGGTGATGGAGGCGTTCCCCGGCGCCGAGATCGCCGCCGTCCGCGCCCGGCCCAGGCTCGAGGCGACGGTCTCCGACGACGACATTTCAGACAAGGACGACGACTGATGGACTTCCAGGCGATGATGAAGCAGGCGCAACTGGTGCAGCAGAAGCTTCACGAGGCGCAGGAGAGGATGCACGCGACCGTGGTCGACGGCGTGGCCGGCGGCGGGCTGGTCAGGATGGAACTCAAGGGCACCTGCGACATGGTCTCGCTGACCATCGACGACAGCCTGGTGGCCGAAGGCGAGGGCGAAGTGCTGGCCGACCTGGTCCGCGCCGCCCATGCCGACGCGCGCAACAAGCTTGAAGCGCTCAATGCCGAGCTGATGCAGGAATTCGGCGCCCAGCTCGGGCCGAACGCCGGCCTGCCCAAGATGCCGAAGTTCTTCTAGGTCATGGGGGGAAGCGAACCTCCCCCCATGTACCCCCCACTGTATGGAGAAAAATCTCTGGGGGCGGCCCTGCGAGATTTTTCGCTTTTTTGTGCTTTGGCAAGCCAAAGCGGTCAAGGATAAGGCATGGCCGGCGCCGGACCTGAAATCGAACGCCTGATGACCCTGCTGGCCAGGCTTCCCGGCCTCGGGCCGCGCTCGGCCCGGCGCGCCGCCCTGACCCTGCTCAAGAAACGCGAACAGTTGCTGGTGCCATTGACCGCCGCCTTGAAGGATGCCGCCGACAAGGTCTCGACCTGCCGCATCTGCGGGTCGCTGTCGACGCAGAATCCGTGCGCCACCTGCTCGGACCCGGCGCGCGACAGCGCCATGATCTGCGTCGTCGAGGAAGACAGCGCGCTGTGGGCCATGGAGCGCGTCGGCGCGTTCTTCGGGCGTTACCATGTGCTCGGCGGGCTGTTGTCGGCGCTCGACGGCGTGCGGCCGGAAGATTTGCGGCTGGAGGGCCTGATCGCCCGTGTGAGTGTCGAAGAAGTGCACGAAATCATCATGGCCCTGCCGGCGACCGTCGAAGGCCAGACCACGGCGCACTATATCGCCGACCGTCTCAAGTCTTTAAGCAACAGCGTGACGATCACCCACCTGGCGCGCGGCGTTCCGGTCGGCGGCGAACTCGACTGGCTGGACGACGGGACGATCGCCCACGCGCTCAAGTCGCGGCGTTAGCTTTCGCCTGCTTCTTTTCGCGCTGTTTCATGAAATAGTAGACGACGGCGCAGCCGAGGAAGCGGCTGACCACCGAACCCATCAGCGACCACCAGTTAAAGATGCCGTGCAGATTGGGAGAATAGCTGGCGATCCACAGGAAGACGGCGGCGTCGATCGGGCCGGAAACGCCCGCCGAGACGAACACGCGCTTGGACAGCGGCAGCTTGGCGAAGGTGAACAGCGCCCAATCGATGGTCTCCGAAATGGCGAAAGCGGCTGCGCTGGCCAACGCGACATCCGGGCTTGAGGTCCACACCGACAGGACCAGGCCTATGGCCAGGAAAATGAAGATGAAGTGGCCGATCTCGCGCTGGGCGAAGTCACGCACCACCAGAATCAGACCGGTCACCACCGTCATCGGATTCCAGTCCCCATGATCCGGAAGCGGGAAGGTCGGCACGTGGTCGAAGCACCAGTTGATGAACGGAATCAGGAAAAGATAGAGGTAGGTCCACGGCGCGCGGCCGGTAAAGGTACGCCGGATGAAATTGTTGAAATCCACGCCTGGTGTCCTGATTCTGAAATTTGCTCGGTACCCTATATCGGTCTCAGGCGAATTTCAGAATCAAAAAGGACACCAGCAACCTTATGAGTCGAGTATCGTTCTTGATTTCGAAGTTCGCCAAGTGCGTGATATCGAAATCTCGCGAACTTCGAAATCACGATACTCGCCCTCCAGTAATCCGGCGAGACTGTCAGTGAAAATTCACCTTGGCAAGGCTCTCGAATCCGCCTATAGAACATTACATGAACATCGCCAATCTCGTTTCGATTTGCCTGGCGCTGCTGGCCCTTGTCGTGGCGGCGGCGTGGTGGCTGGCCCTGCGCGACAACCGCCGATTGGCGGCGCGCAATGACGACCTGAACCAGCAACTGCTGAACGGGGCAGCGGAACTGGCGCAGATTCGCGAGCGGGCGCGCAATCTCGAAGACGCGCGCGCCGCCATGGGCGAGCAGTTCCAGGCCATGTCGCAGGCGGCGCTGAAGGCGTCCAACGAGGCTGTGCTCAAGGAAGCCGCCGAGCGCGAGAAACTGGCGCTGGAGCGAGTCGGCCACACGCTGAAACCCGTGGCTGAACAACTCACGCGCTTCGAAGCCCAGGTCAAGGCGATGGAGGAGCAGCGCGCCAAGGATACCGGCGGTCTGACGCGGCAAATCGCCGATTTGCAGAATGCCTCCAACGCCATGCGCGATGTGACGCACAAGCTGGCCAACAGTTTGCGCCGTGGAGCGGGCGTCCAGGGACGGTGGGGCGAGGAGGTGCTGCGCAATGTGCTGGAGGCGGCGGGCCTGTCGGCGCGTTTCGATTTCGTTGAGCAGCACAGTCTCGACACCGAGGAAGGCCGGCGCTGGCCGGACGTGGTCGTGCGCATGCCGGGCGACGCGTCGAACGCCGTCTTCGTCATCGATTCCAAGGTCAATCTTTCCGCCTATCTCGAGGCGGCGGAAGCGCCCGACGATCTGATGCGTGAAGCACACCTGCGTCGCCACGCTCAGGGTTTGCGCAACCATATCAAGGACCTGTCGGCCAAGGCTTACTGGGATCAGTTCAAGGACCAGGTGTCGCCGGACTTCGTCGCCATGTTCATCCCGGGCGACGGCCTGCTGGCGGCGGCGCTGGAGTATGCGCCCGACCTGATGACCGAGGCCATGGACCGGAAGGTCATCATCGTCACGCCCACCACGCTGTTCGCCCTGTGCAAGGCGGTGGCCTATGGCTGGCGCGTCGAGGACCAGATGAAGAACGCCAATGAGATCGCCGAACTGGGGCGCGAGCTTTATGCCCGGCTGTCGGTCATGGGCGGACACGTATCGTCGATGGGCGATGCGCTGGCAAAGGCGGTCGACAAGTACAATGCCTTCGTCGGTTCGCTGGAAGCCAAGGTGCTGACCCAGGCGCGGCGGTTCGAGGACTTGCAGGTCGATCACGAGGGCAAGTCGATCGAGGAGCAGAAGCCGATCGAATCGCAGCCAAAAACGGCAACGAAACTGGCGGCTCTGACGGCTGCACAGGAAGAGCTCCAAACGTCTTGACATTTGGCAGGGGCGACTGCCCCCCGCCGCGCCTGATGGCGCGAACCCAATTTTTCTTGATGAAGAATGGCGGCGTTTGGGCTGAACAATCCTTAAATCTTGATTTTTCAGGGCTTGGCGACTACATCGCTGGCATGGCCCTTCGTGAAATCCTGACTGTACCTCACCCCGTCCTCAAGCAGGTGTCCAAGCCCGTCGACGCGGTCGACGACGCCTTGCGCGCCCTGATGGACGATATGCTGGAAACCATGTACGCCGCGCCGGGCATCGGTCTGGCGGCCGTGCAGATCGGTGAACCGATCCGCGTCATTGTCATGGACCTGCAGGAAAAGCCGGCGGACGCGCCGCCGGAAGCCGACGGCGTCAAGAAGCCGCGCTATTTCGTCAATCCCGAGATCGTGTGGAAGTCCGACGACCTGGCGCCCTATGAAGAAGGTTGCCTGAGCGTACCGGACATTTATGACGAGGTCATGCGTCCGGCGCGGGTCCGCCTGCGCTACCTGAATTACCAGGGCGAACAGGTCGAAGAAGAGGCCGATGGCCTGTTCGCCACCTGCATCCAGCACGAGATGGACCATCTCGAAGGCGTGCTGTTCATCGACCACCTGTCGAAGCTGAAACGCGACCGCGCCGTGGCCAAGGTCAAAAAAGCCAAGAAGAGCGAAGCCGCCTGACAATCCGCGTTGCTGGCCTGCAAAACATCGTCTATCTGCGATGCGTTGCTCACGTAGTCAAGTACGCTGCGCTACGCTTCTCGACAGCCAATATTTTTCGGCTCAGCACCGCGAATTGTCGCTGACCGAGGCGGAGCTTCTTTATGCGTCTCGCCTTCATGGGCACCCCGGAATTCGCCGTCAAGGCGCTGGCAGAGCTGGTCGCGGCCGGCCATGACATCGTGTGCGTCTATTCGCAGCCGCCAGCGCCGAAAGGTCGGGGCCAGACCTTGAGCCCATCGCCGGTCCACGCCTTCGCGCAAGGCCTCGGCCTCGTCGTTCGCACGCCGAAGTCGATGAAGTCTGAAGACGCAATCGCCGAATTCCAGGCGCTCGATATCGACGCCTGCATCGTCGTCGCCTACGGCCAGATTCTGAAGGCCGCAGTGCTCGATCATCCGCCGCTCGGCTGCTTCAACCTGCATGCCTCGCTCCTGCCGCGCTGGCGCGGGGCGGCGCCGATCCAGCGCGCCATCATGGCAGGCGACGCTTTTACCGGCGTCGAGGTCATGCGCATGAGCGAGGGGCTGGACGAAGGGCCGATCATCCTGTCGGGCCGCGTCGAGATCACATCCGAAGATACCGCCGGCACCATCCACGACAAATTGGCCGCGCTTGGCGCATCGCTCCTGCCGACGGCGTTGGCGGCCATTGAACGTGGCGGCGCGGTCGAGCAGACGCAGGTTGGCGAGCCGACCTATGCGCGCAAGATCACGCCCGAGGAGGCACGCATCGACTGGTCGCGCACCGCTCGCGAACTCGACTGGCATATTCGCGGCTTGTCGCCGTTTCCCGGCGCATGGACGACCATGGCGACGCCGAAGGGCGATCAGCGCGTCAAGATCCTGATGTCGCGCCTGACCGACGAAGAAACCGGGGAAGCGCCTGGTACCCTGCTGCTCGGCGGCCTCAAGGTGGCGACCGGCGGCGGCGTGGTGCAGATCCTGCGTCTGCAGCGCGAGGGCAGGACGGCCCAGGACGCCTGGGATTTCCTCAACGGCACCGACCTGCATCCCGGAGACCGGTTCCTTTGACCCGCTACCGGCTTCTGGTCGAATATGATGGCCGCCCGTACAAGGGCTTCCAGGCGCAAGGCGACCAGCCGACCGTGCAGGCCTCGATCGAACGCGCCATCCTGGCTTTCAGCGGCGAAGCGGTGCGCATTACCGCCGCCGGCCGCACCGACACCGGCGTCCACGCCACCGGCCAGGTCGTTACCTTCGATCTGGAACGCGACTTCAAGCCCGCCGTGGTGCGCGACGCCCTCAACGCCTATCTGACGCCGGAGCCGACGGCGGTCGTCGCTGCTGAAATATGCGATCCGGACTTTTCGGCGCGTTTTTCGGCCACGGGTCGGATATATCTATACCGCATCCTCAATCGGCGTAGCCCGCCGGCGCTGGATCAAGGGCGGGTGTGGCACGTCAAGAAGCCGCTCGACGCCGCCCTCATGACGGACGCGGCCCATTATCTAGTCGGCACGCACGATTTCACCACTTTCCGTCACATTGAATGCCAGGCTAGGTCGCCGGTCAAGACGCTCGACATCGCCCGGGTCAAACACATCGGCGACGAAATCCATCTCGTCTTTGCCGCGCGGTCGTTCCTGCATCGCCAGGTGCGGTCGATGACCGGGACCCTGGTCGAGGCGGGGATCGGGCGCTGGACCGCCGGCGATGTCAGGAAGGCGTTGGACGCCAGGGATCGCGCCGCCTGCGGCCAGGTGGCGCCGGCGCACGGGCTTTACCTGACCCAGGTCACTTACGACGCCGAGCCGAATTTCGAAAAATATGCCGCGATCAAGGCTGAATAGGCGTCGGTCAGGGCCTGGAGTTCCAGGACCGGCACGCATTCGTTGATCTGGTGCATGGTCTGGCCGACCAGGCCGAACTCGACCACCGGGCACAAGGCGCGAATGAAGCGCGCGTCGGACGTGCCACCAGTCGTGGAGCGGTCGGTGTCGAGGCCGAATTGCGTGCGGATGACCTCGGCGATCAGGTCGACGAACGGCCCGGCTTCGGTCAGGAAGGCTTCGCCGGAAATCGCTGTCTTGACCTCGATGCGCGCGCCGGTGCGCGCCGCAGCATCCGCCGCCATCGCTTCCAGCCACTTTTGCAGCACGATGCCGCTGTGGGCGGGATTGAAGCGGATATTGACCCGCGCCGTGGCCGACGGCGGAATGACGTTGGTGGCGGTGTTGCCGGTGTCGATGGTGGTGATTTCGAGATTGGATGGCGGAAACTGCGCATAGCCGTCATCGAGCACGCGGCTTTTCAGCGCGCCGAGCAGGTCGACCAGGATCGGCAGGGGATTGAGCGCGCGTTGCGGATAGGCGACGTGGCCCTGCTTGCCGGTGGCGGTGATCCGGGCGTTGATCGAGCCGCGCCGGCCGACCTTGATCATGTCACCCAGCCGTTCGGACGACGACGGTTCGCCGACGACGCAGTGGTCGATGACTTCGCCGCGATCGCGCAGCCAGTCGACGACGCGGCGCGTGCCGTCGATGGCTTCGCCTTCTTCGTCGCCGGTAATCAAGAAGGACAGGGAGCCGGGAAGGTCGCTGAGGCGCGACACCGCCGCGATCCAGGCCGCGATGCCGCCCTTCATGTCGACCGCGCCCCGGCCGACGATGGAACCGTCGTGGATTTCGGCGCCGAACGGATCGTAGCGCCACAGGCTTCGCACACCGCCAGGCACCACGTCGGTGTGGCCGGCGAAACACAGATTGGGCGAGGCATGGCCGCGCCGCGCATAGAGGTTCTCTATATCGCCGAACTTCAGGCGATGGCAGGTGAAGCCGAGGCTTTCCAGCGTCCGCTGCACGACATCCATGGCGCCGGCGTCGGTGGGCGTCACCGACTCGCGCCGGATCAGCGCCTGCGTCAGGGCGACGGGGTCAAGGGGGCCGGGGGCGTCGGTCATGGCGTCTGCTGTAGGCGGGGCGAGGTCTGAAAGCAAGATGCCCCACCACCTTCGAGATTTGAGTCGAATAGCAGGCGGCAAGCGACGGCTGTATATGGATACAGCCTGGCGCAGCCAACTCGCTAGTCGGCCAAATATCGGAGTTTTTACTTCATGCCGCGTGTCGACGACAGGGCGGGGCGCAGGGGCGTCAGGTTGTTGGTGCGGACTGGCGTCGCCTCGGTTTCGGCCAGCGCGGTCGGGCGGCTGGTGGCGTCCTCGTCCTCGAAATGATAGGCGCTGGCATTCATGGCCAGGGTCTCGCTGCCGTCGCCGTCGGTGCGCTTGACATCGGCCATGGCGATCATGGTGTCGATCTCATGCTTGCGGGCGCGGAAGGCGATCAGGTCGGCGCCCTGCAGCATGTTGCTGTCGGGGACATTGGCGCTCTTCGGGTCGATCGGCACGTGGTCGTGCCAGACTTCGAAGTGCAGGTGCGGTCCGGTGGAGCGGCCGGTGGTGCCGACGTAGCCGATGATCTGGCCCTGCACGACGTGCTGGCCCGGCGTCACGGCGATGGCCGACATGTGGCCGTAGCCGGTGTCCCAGTCCTTGTTGTGGGTGATGCGGACCCAGCGGCCGTAGCCGCCCCACCACTTGGCGTCGACGACCACGCCGTCGCCGGCGGCCAGGATCGGCGTGCCGGTCGGCGCGGCGAAGTCGATGCCGGTGTGCATCTTCATGAAGCCCAGGATCGGGTGGAAGCGCATGCCGAAGGTCGAGGAGACGCGGGCGCCATAGACCGGCGTCGCCATCAGGAAGCCCTTGATGTTCTTGCCGTTCTCATCGAAATACTCGATCTCGTTCGAGCCCTTCGGCTGGTAGGAATAGAAGCGGTCGACGCCGTTCTTGGCCTGGATCTCGGCATAGAGCAGATTGCCGGCCTCGACCGTGCGGCCGCTTTCGGTGACCTTGCGGTCAAAAACCAGCTTGAAGGTGTCGCCGGACTGGATGTCGCGCTCGAAATCGAGCTTGTGGGCGAACAGCTTGACGACCTGGGCGGTCAGGGACGGCGTGGCGCCAAGCGCCGCCGCCGAGGTGAACAGCGAGCCGTCGATGGTGCCGATGGCGACGCGGCGTTCGTCACGCACCGATTCCTCGAGCGCGCGCAGTCGCATCGAACCGTCGCGCGCCGTGGTGAGCGTCAGCTGCTTCGCCGGGCCGGTGCGTAGGGTCAGTCCGAGCAGTTGGGCCGGCTGGTCGCCGTCGGTCGACTTGGCGATGGCGGCTTCCAGACTCATGCCGGCCTTGAGCTGGCTGAGGTTGAAGGCCTGGGACAGGAGATTGACGGCGGCCTGGGCCTCGCCCGGGGCGACACCGGCGCGGACGACGGCGTCGGTCAGGCTTTCGCCGGTGCGCACCGAGATCGGCACATCGACCGGCTGGTCAAAGCCGGGACGGGCCGCGGCCTCGGCATAGGCCTGGGTCTCCAGCGCCATGGCGGCGGCCGGGTCCATCGGCTGGGCCATGCCGGGCAGGGGTTGCAGCACGCGGAACAGCAGGGCTCCGACGGCCAGGGCCGTCGCCGATGCGAAAATCATCGGTGTCACGCGGATCGGCTGGCGGCGAGGGTCGTGCTGAGCCATGAGCGCTTGGAGGAATGTCCCTGTGTGGTTGACGGCTTTAGGTTGCTGCGGTTCCGGCCATGCGCCTCTCCCCAAGGTACATTTCGGATTTTACAGGCACCATGGCCTGAGTCTTGGACTTGCGAAAGGCTCTGCTTACGTCAAAAAAAGGCCAAAATGAGGCAGTTTTTGCCTCCGAAATGCCCCGGTTTCAGGCCGCCTTTTAGGGCATCAAGGTTAAGATCGGCCTTAAAGAAGGTTAACGGAAGATTGACGGAACGGCTTGCTCAGCGCACCCTTTCGCGGTCGCCGTCATAAAGGTTTCATAAAGAATGGGAAACCGCCGCAAATCGGCCCGGATACCGGAAAATCATGGCCGGGCGCGGCCGATCGCCGATTGTGGCCAGATTGCGAAACATGCTTAAAAAAGAAAATGAATGTGTCCACACTTTTTAACAAGTTTCAGTGATAATGGCAGCCTCATCATGACCCGAGCAGAAGCCCACCGTCACCACGCATGACCCGAGTTCCCGCCTTTACAGATGACGAGGCCCTGTGGTTCCCGGCGCATATGAGCACCGGCGACAGCTTCTCGCACAGGGAGGGCGAAGCGGGCTTCGGCGACGTCGGCGACGGCATCGGCCTGCCGGGGCGGGGCGGCCAGCGCCCGCCGAAAAAGCCGGGCATCAAGGTTTCGAGCTGGCTGTGGGTGACGTTGTGGGGCGTGGCGGCGATCGGCATCGTCACCGTCGCGGCGCGCAAGGACATCGCCGCCGCTCTGACCGAGAACTGGCTGAAAAGCCAGGGCGTGCATGCCAGGCTCAAGTTCGACCAGCTTTCGCTGAACCATCTGAAGGGCCACATCGTCATCGGCGATGCGTCCAATCCCGAAGTCAGCATCGACAGCTTCGACACCGATTACAGCCTCAACCTGTTCGGCGGTGGCCAGCCCCTGGCGCGCATCAGGACCCTGCACCTCGACCATCCGGTGGTCACCGTGGTGTTCAAGGGCGGGCAGATCGATTACGGCTCGCTCAACAAGCTGATCCAGGACAGCCTCAAGGCGCCGCCATCGTCGGCTCCGCCGCCCGACGTCATCACCGTCGACAACGCGTCGGTGCTGGTCAAAAGCGAGTATGGCGACGTTCATGGCGGCGGCAGCCTGCGCATGGACAAGGGCCGGCTGACCTTCCTGACCCTGCGTTTGCCGGCGACGCACCTGCAGGGGCCGGCGGGCGACGGCGATTTCGACGGCGGCACGCTCGATGCGCGCACCGTGCATACGGGGGCCGGGGACCGGCTGGCGGTCAAGGCCAGTCTCGGCGCCGGCATGCTCGACATTCGCGACGCCTCGCCGGTCGAGGACGCTGACGCCGCGCCGATCCATGTGCAGGGGCTGACGGCGGCGCTCGATGCGCACCTGCCGTATGGCAATTCCACGGCGGTTTTCGACGCCTTCAGCGGCCCGTCGCAGGCGACCCTGGCGCTCAAGGTCGACAGCGTACACACCGCGGATGTCGACCTCGGCGGTCTCGAGGCCAACCTCGCGCTCGATGGCAAGCTCGGGCTAAGTGACAAGGCGGAGAATTTCGCCGGCTCGGCGCAGATGACGGCCAAGGCCGCAGGTCTGTCCGGCAACGGCACGACGGCGCAGGACGTGCGCATCGACGCGCCGGCTCTGGCCGTCACCGGGCAACTGTCCGGCCAGGGTGTCAGCTATCATGTCAACGGCGCGGTCGCCGGCGATGTCGCGGCCCTGAAGCAGGCCGGCCTGGCGGTCACGGGTGCGCACCTCAAGCTCGACACGCTCGCCGTCGACGCCGATTCCAACGGCCTCAAGGCCGGGTTCAAGGGCGAATTAACGGCATCGCGCCTGGCGGCCGCCGATCTCAGCCTCGACAACGCCGTCGCCACGTTGGACGGCAAGGCCGGCAGCGACAATGCATCTGGCCAGTGGAATGTGAACCTTGTCAGCGACCTTGGCGCCCAGGGCCATTATGGCGGGCTGCATGCGGCGGCCGAAGGCCAGGCCGAGGCGCTGGCCGAGTTCCTCAAGAAGCCGCCCGCCCCCGGCGTGCCGCCGCCGCCCGCGCCCGGGCCGGATTCGATCGTCGCGCTCGATCGCGCTTTCAACCGCTTCACCCTGCGCGTGCGCCAGCTCGATGTCGCGATGAACGGCCAGGGCGGCGCGGCGCAAATGGATGTGCGCCTGAAAGCACCGGCGGCGATCGCCCTTAATGGCGGCGGCACGGCGGTGCTGACCCCGGTGGGCGGCCAGCCGCTGCTGTCCAGCCATCAGGCCGGCGGTTTCGGCGTGGCGATCGATGGCCCCGACCTGCCGCAGGTGGCGCTGGCGGTCAGCGATTTCGCCCAGGACCGCACGGGCAGTCTCGGCGGCGCGTTCAAACTGAACGCCGCGCTCAATGCCTTCCCGGTGTCGGGCATCGTGGTCGACGGCCACGGCCGCTTCGTGTTCACGCCGGCCGGCGAACTGCGCGCCTCGCTCGATGACCAGGCCACCTTCAAGGCCGACCGCGCCGAGATCGGCGATCACCTGACGACGATCGCGGGCATCGTCAGCCAGGGCAGCGAGCCGCTGTTCGTCATGGGCGCGTCCGGCTGGCGCGCCACCGGCGCCTTCCATGGCGTGTCCCTGAACGCGCCCAACGAGGTCGTCGCAGTCAGCGGCGGCGAGGGTACGTTCCAGGCGTTCTCGATTCCGGGCAGCACCGTCACCGGCCTGAAGGCCGAGGTCGCGGCGGGCAGCATCACCGACGCCATGCCGGCCGAGCAGGTGCGCTTCAACCCGCTTGGCATCAACGGCACCCTGACCGAGACCGCGACCGCCATGACCGGCCGCTTCACCGCGACCACGCCGCGGCTGAAGACCGGCGGCAAGGCCGCGCCGGTCGCCGATATCGCTCTCGACGCCGATCCCGTATCCGGCAAGGGTGCGATCGCGGTCAATACGCGCGACTACCTGACCTTCGAGCCGCACGGCCTGCAGCCGGTCTTCCTGTCGCCCACCGTGGCGGCGATCCTCAGCAAGGATGTCAGCGGCAAGGCCAGTTTCACCGGCGGCTTCACCTTCGACAAGGACACCTCGGCCAGTTCCGGGGTGCTCAAGATCGACGGTCTCAATTTCACGGGCGCCGCCGGCGTGTCGCAGGGTCTGAACGGCGAGATCGACTTCACCTCGCTGACGCCGCTGCTGAGCGAACCGCACCAGGTGCTGAGCATCGCCCATATGCAGCTCGGCATGCCGCTCGATAACCTGGAGCTGCACTTTCAGTTCCTCGGCGACCGCCTCGCCGTCGAGGAAGCCCAGGTGACCTCACCCGGCGGTCCGGTGCTGCTGCAGCCGATGACCGTGCCCTTCGACGGCAAGTCGCCGATTTCGGGTTCGATGACCTTCGACGGTCTCGACTTCGGCAAGATCATTGCCGCCACCGGCCTGGCCGACAGCATGACCTTCCAGGGCAAGCTCAGCGGCAAGCTGCCGTTTGTCGTCGATGGCGGCCATATCAGCTTCGCCCAGGGCTTCATGAGCTCCGACGCCTCGGGCCAGATCTCGATCAAGCGCCAGGCGGTGACCGGCGTCCAGGCGACGGGTTCGCTGTCCAGCCCCGACGCCAAGGCCCCGGCGGGTCAGGCCGTGGAGCCGGCGTTCAATCCCTTCCAGGACCTGGCCTACCAGGCGATGGAATACATCACCTACGACCAGATCGACGCCAGGATCAACTCGCTGCCGGGCGGCAAGCTTGACGTGAATTTCCACATCAAGGGCTATTTCGATCCGCCCCGGCCGCAGAAAGCCAAGATCAGCCTGTTCGACTATGTCAGCGGCAAGTGGATGCAGAAGCCGATCAAGCTGCCGTCGCACACGCCGGTCGAGCTTTATCTCGACGTGCCGGTCAATCTCGACGAGATCCTTGGCGATCTGGCCTCGCTCAACGTCCGTACCGCGCAAAAGCCGCAGTAAGGCGTGGCGGTGGCCCGCGACGCCTTACCGTCTGGCGTAAATATTATCTTCCCGTTCAGCCCCGGTTCAGCCTATATCTGCGCATATGGTAAGGCGAACAGCGAGGAGCGCTTGATGAAGAGAGTGATGGTCCTGGCGGCGGCAGGTTTCACCGCCCTATCCCTGACGGCCTGCACGCCGTCGGTCAATGTCAATGTCAACCTGGCCCCGATCTATGCCAAGCTCGACGTCAATGTGAAAGTCCAGCTCGACGAGGACGTCAAGGCGCTGGTCCAGCAGAACCCGAACCTGTTCTAGTAGGAAAACCGAGATGAAAAGTTCCGCCATCCTCAAAGCCGTGCTGACCGCCGCCATGATCGGCGCCTCAGCCGTTACCGTCGCCGCGATCGCCACGCCGGCCGCCGCCTGGGATCTCGCCGCCGACAAGGCCATGGTCGACGCCGCCAAGGCGCAGGGCATCGTCGGCGAACAGTCGAACGGCATGCTGGGCTTCGTGACGCCGTCGTCGGACGCCGCGCTCAAGGCCGCGGTCGATGAGATCAATGCCGGCCGCCATGATGTCTTTGCCCAGGCCGCCGCCAAGAACGGCGTCTCTGTCGACGCCGCCGGCCAGTCGGCCTTCGCCACCTCGATCTTCCCCAACCTGCCGTCCGGTTACTACTACCAGGACGCCAGCGGCGCCTGGGTCAGGAAGTAAGCGGCATCGCAGCACATAGAACCAGGCCCTTTCGTTCCGCGAAAGGGCCTTCTTGCTGGCCAGATCTAGCGGCACATATCCTGCAAGGCTTCCCGCGAATTCCCGTTTCGGGATAATTCCGGGGCCATTGATAGACTGGGAAGGACCTGTCCGCGAAGGGCAGGGCCGTTACGACACATGTTGCAGGACCATATCAAGCCGCTGACCAGCCTGCGTTTCATCGCCGCAACCTGGGTCATCCTCTATACCTGGATCCACGAGCTGAACATGCCCGTGGCGTTCGGCCTGATCGACAAGGGCTATCTCGGCGTCGACCTGTTCTTCATTCTGTCGGGCTTCATCCTCTCCTACGTTTATCTCGAAGGCTTCGGGGCGAAGCGGTTCGACTATGCCGAGTTCGTCACCCATCGCCTTGCGCGCATCTATCCGCTGCACATCGCGACATTGGCCTTTACTTTGGTGCTGATCGCCGCGGCCGCCATCAAGGGCGTACAGCTCGATCCCAACGCGTCCAACTGGGGGTCCCTGCCGGCGCACCTGCTGCTGGTCCAGGCGTGGGGGCTGGCCCCCGCTGCGTCGTTCAACCATCCCTCCTGGTCGATCTCGGCCGAATGGTTCGCCTATCTCAGCTTCCCGATTACGGCCGGCCTGGCGTGGTCGCTGCGTCAGCGGCCGATTCTCGCCGTGTCGCTGGCTATCGGCTTCCTGGCCGCGCTTTATACCGGCTTTGAGATGATCGCCGGCTTCCCCCTGACCCACGCCACCTTCCAGTGGGGCGCCCTGCGCATTGTGCCGGCCTTCCTGTTCGGCGCCAGCCTCTACCTCGCCTGGCGCGCCGGGGAGGTCAGACAGCCGCGCGTCGCCTCGCTCGGCGCCGCCATAGCCAGCCTGACGGTCATTCTCGCCGCCAGCTTCGTCAGGTCCGACGTGCTGATCGTCATCGCGCTCGGCCTGCTCGTCCTGTCGATGGCCGGCATGGGCCGTGATTCGCAGGGCAATCCCGGCTGGGGCATCCTGTCGAGCCCGGTCATGGTCTATCTCGGCGAGATCAGTTTCGCTACCTACATGATCTACGTGCCGTGGAAGTGGGTGTTCCTCAAGGCCGTGCATGCGATTCTGGGCAGCGACCAGCCCCTGCCGTTGGTGTGGTGGTTCGCCGGACTGCTGGCCCTGGTGCCGCTGTCGATGCTGGCGCACCACGTCGTCGAGGTGCCGTGCCGCAAGATCGTGCGCGGGCTTGGTCATAAGCTTAGGATCAAACTGGGACGCGCAATAACGTATTGATTTTACAAAGAAAAAATATGTAACAATCGTGATTTCATCTGCGATCACGTGAAATTCACGGTTAATTTTTATGCCTTTTTGATGAAAGAGGGTTTGAAATTAAGTTCTTCTGTTGTACTTAAGATACAGGATTGAAACATTCACGGAGTCGTTTGCGTGAAGAAACCTGTGTCTGCGGTTCTGTGTGCCGTGCTTACCCTGTGCTTCGCTTCGCCCGTTTTCGCGAAGACCAGCGCCCATTCCACGGCCAAGACTGCCGCTTCCAGGACCGCGAAAACGCCACGCAAGGCTTCCGCTTCCTCGACCCCCTACCTGCAATGCGTCCAGTTCGCGCGCCAGTTCACCGGCATGCAGATCTTCGGCGACGCCTGGACGTGGTGGGAAAAGGCCGCCGGCAAGTATGACGAAGGCCACACGCCCAAACCCGGCGCTGTGCTCGTCTTCCCGTCGCAGGGCCGCATGAAGCTCGGCCACGTCGCCGTCGTGTCGCAGATCATCACCGATCGCTATATCCAGGTGACGCACGCCAACTGGTCGCCGGTCAACGGCCGCCGCGGCCGCGTCGAGACCAATGTCAACGTCATGGACGTATCGGACAAGGGCGACTGGTCGCAGGTCAAGGTGTGGTTCGGCCCGCTCAACGACCTCGGCACGACCGTCTACAAGACCTCGGGCTTCATCTACAACAACTCGCCCAAGGCGCAGGAACTGATCGCCCAGTCGGACAAGGCCGATGACGCAGCGCCGTCCGCCACCGCTCCGGTCGTGCAGGTCGCCATGGCGCCAGCGCCGGCGCCGGAACTGCCCGCCGACCTCAAGGCGGCCCTGACCCCCGGCAACAGCCAGGGCTTCCTGGCCGCCAAGCCGGTCGAGGTCTCGGCCAAGGTGGCCGGCGTCTCGGCCACGCGCATCGTCGCCCAGCTCAACACGACCGGCGAGGCCAGGCCGGCTTCGGTCAAGGCGGAAACGCCGGCGCGGCCGTAGAGCGCAATCCGACAAAGTGGGCACCACTTTTCGGATAAGTTGGGCGTCTCAAAACGTAATTCCATAACACTTTCCTCTGGCGCGGGCCCGGTTTGCATGGCACACCGGGCCTTGTCCTATTTGGGGAGTCGCATGGCGCTCAAGCTGCATGGCCGGGACGGCAAAAACCTTCCGGAGGTGGACGACCTGCCGGAAACCGCCGTCTGGATCGACCTCTATAACCCGACGCGTGATGAGGAACTGCATCTCGAGGCCCAGCTTGGCGTCCTGATCCCGACGCGCGAAGACATGGAAGAGATCGAGACCTCGTCGCGCCTCTATGTCGAGAACAACGCCGCCTTCATGACCGCCCAGGTCGCATTCTACGGCGGCCAGGCCTTCCTGCAGTCGGGACCGATCACCTTCTGCCTGGTCAAGCACCGGCTGGTCACGGTGCGCTACATCGATCCGGCGTCGTTCAACATCTTCTGCGGCCACATGGAGAAGCAACCGATCCTGGCGGCTGACGGCATCACCGCCTTCCTCAACCTGCTCGATGTCATCATCGACCGGACCGCTGATCTGATTGAAAAAATCGAGGACAATATCGACGCCGTCTCCAAATCGGTGTTCCGGACCCGGCGCGAGACTCGGCTGGAGTCGGCGCTGATTGACATCGGCGCCGCTCAAAACAGCATCGCCAAGATCCGCGACTCGCTGGTCTCCCTGGCCCGGCTGGTCACGTTCGCGCACGGCCTCGACGACGGCGTGCTCGGGGAAACGGATGGTCAGTTGCGCGATACGCGCCAGCGCCTGCGCACCATGAGCCAGGACATCGCCTCGTTGAGCGATCACGCCAGCTATATCACCGGCAACATGTCGTTCCTGCTCGACGCGGCGCTGGGCCTGATCAGCGTCGAACAGAACAACGTCATGAAGGTAATTTCGGTCGTGTCGGTGATCTTCCTGCCGCTGACCCTGATCGCCTCGATCTACGGCATGAACTTCGTCCATATTCCGTTCAGCGACGGCCGGCACGCCTTTTTGTGGATGATCGCGCTGATGGTGATCGTCGCCGGCGGCATCGGCGTCTGGCTGCGCCAGTCGAAATGGCTGTGATCAATCGCCTGTGGCGCAGTCGGCGCACAGGCCGCGCGCCTCAAGCGTGACGCGGCTGACCTTGAAGCCCGTCTTCGCTGCCCCGGCCTCAATGTCGGCGAGGTGGGGCAGGGCGATTTCCTGGCTCTGGCCGCAGCAGTCGCACAGCAGGAAGCCCGCCGTATGGGAGTGGTCGCCGGTATGGCAGGCGACGAAGGCGTTGAGGCTTTCGATGCGGTGGATCAGGCCCATCTGCTCAAGGAAACCCAGAGCGCGATAGACGGTCGGCGGCTTGGCGGCGCTGTCGGGATGGAAGCGGTCGATGACGTCATAGGCCTTGATCGGGCCACCCGCCTCGAGGATCAGCTCGTAGGTACGCAACCGCGACGAGGTCATGCGCTCGCCCGCCGCGACACACAGGTCCTGAGCCTGGCTCATCCGCAAGGCACGGTCGTCCGGCTTCAGGGCATGGTCATGGTCATGGTCGTGTGCGCAGGCGTGGCTCATGCCTGACAAGGTAAGGCCTGGCCGGAGATTCCGCAAGGCGGCCGGCCATCACAAGCCGGGGAGGGGGCGAAGATGAACGTTATGTAATAACATTTCTTCTTGACGCGCCGAATGTTATTTCATAACACTTGCCCCATTGCGACAGATTGAGGGATCGCGGCATGGCCGTTCGCTTGAAAACCCTGTGCCTGGCCTGCGTTTCCCTGCTGGCGCTGGGCGTCTCGGCGGCGTGGGCACAGGAGACGACAACGGACAAGGGCGACGACAAGCCCGTCGAGGTCATCGTCGTTGGCCGCCGGCTCGACGCCGCCCAGATGACCATCCGTCCGAACCTGGGCGCCTCGACCTTCAAGCTGGCCCAGGATGCGGTCAAGAACATGCCGGGCGGCGACAATGTCACCCTCAGCCAGGTCATTTTGCAGGCGCCGGGCGTGACGCAGGATTCGTTCGGCCAGCTTCACATTCGCGGCGATCACGGCAATGTCCAGTACCGTCTCAACGGCGTTATCCTGCCCGAGGGCCTGTCGAGCTTCGGCCAGGTGTTGAGCCCGAAATTCGCCCAGGGCGTGGAGATGGACACCGGCGCCCTGCCGGCCGAATACGGCCTGCGTACGGCGGCGGTCATCAACATGACCACGCGTTCGAGCCTGAAGAACCAGGGCACGGCGTCGGTTTATGGCGGCAGCCACGGTGAGGTCCAGGCCGGGCTCGACTACGGCGGATCGAAGGGCAATGACGTCTTTTTCGGCTCGCTGAGCGCCATGCAGTCCGACCTCGGCATCGAGGCGCCGTACAATACTTCGACGCCGCCGCACGACCGCACGCGGCAATGGCTGGGCTTCGGCTATTACGAGCACACGTTCAATGACAGCAACCGGCTGTCGTTCATTGCCGGCGCCTCGGACCAGACCTTCCAACTGCCGGTGACGCCGGGGCTCAATTCGGTGGATGACGGCGCCGGCTATACGGTGGGCGGCGTGTCGAGCTTCGCCAGCGACGATACCGATTCCCGCCAGCGCGAGACGACCGACTACGCCATTGCCTCTTGGCTGCATGCCACCGACCGCTTCACCGGCCAGGTGTCGCTGTTCGCGCGCTATTCGCGCCTCGCCTACACGCCCGACATCGACCCGGAACTGGCCTTCAACGGCGTGGCGCAGGCTGCCGACAAGCGCGACAGCTCCACCGGCATCCAGGCCGAGGGCGCGTGGACGGCCAGCCACCTGCATACTGTCCGCTTCGGCCTGATTGCCTCGGCGGACCACAGCGTGTCGAAGACCAAGACCTGGGTGTTCGATCTCGACGACGAAGGCGGCCAGGTATCGGACACGCCGCGCGCCATCACCGACAAAGGCGGCAAGGATTCGCAGACGCTCAGTCTCTATCTTCAGGACGAATGGCGGCCGTTCGACCATTTCACTCTCAACTACGGCCTGCGTTATGACCAGTTGCGGTCGTACCGCCACGAAGACCAGCTCAGCCCGCGCGTCAACTTCGTGTGGACGCCGCTGAAGGGCACCACGATCCACGGCGGCTATGCCCGCTATTTCAGCCCGCCACCCTACGAGTTGATCGCCAGCCAGACCCAGGCGCTGTTCACCGGCACCTCGTTCGATCTTTCGGGACCGAACGACCTGCCCTATGCCCAGCGCGACAACTATTACGACCTCGGCCTGCAACAGCATGTCGGCGAGCATCTGACCATAGGCGTCGACGCCTATCATCGTGTCGCCCGCTACCTGGTCGACGAGGGCCAGTTCGGCGCGCCGGTCATACTGACGCCGTTCAACTACAAGTACGGCCGCAATTCCGGTGTCGAGTTCACCGCCGATTTCAGCGACGGCCCGTTCACCGCCTACGCCAATTACGCTGTGTCCGAGGCCAATGGCCGCGACGTGGTGTCGTCACAGTTCAACTTCGATCCGGCGGACCTCGCCTACGTCGCCGATCATTTCATCTATGTCGACCATAATCAGACAACCTCGGCCAGCCTGGGCATGACCTACAGGTCCGGCGCGACGCACTATGCGCTCGACGCCCTCTACGGCAGCGGCCTGCGCACCGACGGGGCGGTGCCCAACGGGGCGCGCCTGCCGGCCTACGTCACGGTGAATGCCGGGATCAGCCACGACTTCAAGGGCGGGATCACGGCGCGGCTCGACATCGTCAACCTGTTCGACGAGGCCTATGAGATCCGCGATGGCGAAGGCCTGGGCGTAGGCGCGCCGCAATGGGGCGCCCGCCGCGGCGTATTCGTCGGCCTGAGCAAGGATTTCTGAGACGCGCCGTTTCATTCCGAGCGTCTTTCTCCCGCTGGCCAACACAAACCCGTGCGCCATTCGCGTAAACGACCGCAAAGCTTGCCCGAGCGCGGGGCTTAGGCTATGAGCGAGGCTCATTTATCTCCAGCCCCTTCAAGTCATCATGGCCGAACAACAAAATAACGACGCTACACTCTCCGGAAACGTCCTTTTCTACAAGACTCCCGAGCCGATCACGCCGGAAGCGCACGGCAAGATGGGCATCAGCGCCGTGCCGGCGCCGCACGCCTTCGTCGCCGAAACCAATGTCGTGCCGCTGACCGTGGCCGAATTTCCGGCGGCATCGCTGAGCTATCCGGTCGTCTTCATCGGCGACAACTACATGCCGGTGGCGGCCATGGGCCTGTCGTCGGGCCAGAACGTGTTCGTTTCGCCGGAAGGCACCTTCAAGTCGGACGCCTACCTGCCGGCCTTCGCGCGCCGCTATCCCTTCGTCTTCGCCAATGACGAACAGCAGGACCGCATGATCCTCTGCGTCGACACCTCGGCGCCGATGGTCAAGACCTCCAATCCTGACGTGCCGTTCTTCGAGAACGGCAAGGCCTCGGCCTATGTCGAGAACGCCATGCAGTTCTGCTCGGACTTCGAGAACGAGCGGCGCCGCACCGAAAACTTCGTCAAGCTGCTGCGCGATCTCAACCTGCTGAGCCCGCGCGAAACCGTCTATCGCCCGCAGAACCCCGACGGTACGGCCGGCGAGCCGCAAAAGATCGCCGAATACTATGCGATCGACGAAAAGGTCTTAAGCGAGCTGTCGGCGGAAAAGCTTGTCGAGCTGCGCGACAACGGCGCGCTGACTCATATCTACGCCCACCTCAATTCGCTGCTGGCGTGGGACAAGCTGATCGCCCTGACGCTCGAGCGCAACAACGCGGGCGCGCCGGTCAACTGAACGGCCAGGCCCTGAAACGAAAACGCCCCGGAGCGATCCGGGGCTTTTTTGCCTTGTGTTACAGGACTTCCTTGGGCGGATTGCGCTGGAACACCGACCGCGTCAGGCAGGAAAAGACCAGCCGGCCGGCTTCGTCGAGGACATCATGCTGGGCGATGACGACGCCCTTGGTGTCGCCGACCGCGTCCTTGCCCATGATGGTCAGGCGGCCCTTGAGCAGCTCGCCCGGCGGCGGGTTGCGCATCCAGCGCAAGGCGTCGACCGCCAGCCGCTTGGTCTGCGGCCACGTCCGCGCCGCCTCGGTCTCGAGCTTCGACCACAGCGTGAAGATCAAGGCGTCGGGAATGCCGTCCTCGATATTCCAGCTCGGCGCGTATATCTTGCAGAAGGCATGCAGTTCGGCCTCCGAAATGACGCCGGCGCCGAGGGAAGCGACCTGGCCGATCCAGAGATCATCGAAGGCTGCGGGCATGCGGATTTTCTCGCGACAGGGGTTTATGAAATCCCGTGTAATAAACCTAACGACGCGGACTGAAAAGCCGTTAAAATGTGTCGCCGGTACCTGGCCGCGCCTGTTGATTCGCAGGCCCGCCTGTGGTCTGTTCCGGCCACGGCAGAGCGAGTATCCATGAGCGGCAACGACGGCATATACGGCATCGAGGACGAGCCTTACGAAGGGCTCTATCGCGGCGTCATGCAGCCAAAGCAGCTCAGCGAAACGCCGGGCCATCTGCCCGACCGCTTCGATCTGGCCGAGATTCTGAAGACGGCGCGCGCGGCCAAGGGACTGACGCTGGAGCAGGTGTCGGAGATCACACGCGTGCGGCCGGCCTATCTCGAGGCGCTGGAGCAGGCGGCCTACGACATCCTGCCGTCGCGTCCGTTCGCCATCGGCCATGTCCGCGCCTATGCCAAGGCGCTCGACCTCGATGAAGAAAGCCTGGTCGAGATGTTCAAGCGCGACCTGGCCGAGCCGCAGGCGCGCCTGCATGCGCCGTCTGGCGCCTCGCTGGAGGACGTGAAACCCAGGTACCGCCTCTTCGTCACCGTCGGCGTCTGCCTCGTGGTGGCGATCGTGGCGTGGAACATTTTGCAGTACAAGCCGGTCATCCTGGCGGCGCGCAGCAAGGGCGACAACTTCGCCAGCCAGAAATGGACGCAAGGCATGCCTCTGATCCGCGACGGCGTCATGCTGCTGACCAAGCCGGCGCCGGCGCCGCGCGACCAGGACATCCCTCAGCCCTATATCACGCCAGGGCTGGAAGACGGTTTTGCCTCGATCGCCGCGACCACCAATGCCTCGTCCCAGGCGCCCGTGCCGGTGCAGGACGTCCTGCCGTCGCACGCTTTCAATCCGGCCGGCGCGGTCTATGGCGCGGCGCCGGAAACCTCGGCCGTCACCATGCAGGCGACGCGCAGCGTGGCCCTGACCGTGCACGACGCCGCCGGGAACATCTTCTTCGCCCATCAGTTCAGCCCCGGCGAGGCCTACCGCCTGCCCCAGGCCGACAGCCAGGGCCTGATCGTCGACATCAGCGACGCGAAGGGCTTCGACATCTACTATAACGGCGAATATGCCGGGCCGTGGGACACGGCCAGGGCGCCGGTCAGCCAGGTCAATGCCCGCGCCGCGCAGATGGCCAGCGCGCTCGACGCGAAACAGGCGTCGCAGCACCAGGTGGCCAGTGTCTTCACCGCCGAGCCGGCTCCGGAAGCGCCCGTCGCGATCAAGAAGTCCGACCAGCCGATACCTTACATGCCGGCCACTGCCGCTACGCCGAAACCTGAAACGGTCGTGAAAAAGCCGGTCGACAAGGCCCTCGCTCCGCCGGCCGGCGCCTCGGCATCGTCCACCGAGCCGGTGGCCGCAGCCGTATCGTCTTCTGCGCCGCAATAAATTCGCCGCAAACGGTTGTTACAGCGGCGCGTCCCTCTGATATAAAGGGCGAGTTCGAGCGAGAGTATCATGGACACCCAGCACGCCTCCCACCATGGCTACGACCACACCCACGTCCGTCCGTGGCGGATGATCCAGCGGCGCAAGAGCCGCCAGATCAGCGTGGGTACGGTCAAGGTCGGCGGAGACGCGCCGATCTCCGTCCAGTCGATGACCAACACCCTGACCTCCGATGTCGAGGCGACCTGCGCCCAGATCCGGGCGCTGGAAGAGGCCGGAGCCGATATCGTCCGCGTGTCGTGTCCCGACGTCGATTCGACTCATGCGCTGAAGGAGATCGTGCGCCGGTCGAACGTGCCGATCGTCGCCGACATCCATTTCCACTACAAGCGCGCCATCGAGGCCGCCCAGGCCGGCGCGGCCTGCCTGCGCATCAATCCGGGCAATATCGGTTCGGCCGACCGGGTGCGCGAGGTCGTCCAGGCGGCCAAGGACCACGGCCTGTCCATGCGCATCGGCGTTAATGCCGGCTCGCTCGAAAAGCAGTTCATGGAGAAATACGCCGAGCCCTGCCCCGAGGCGATGGTCGAAAGCGCGCTCTATCACGCCGACATCCTGCGCGACCACGACTTCCATGAGTTCAAGATTTCGGTCAAGGCCTCGGACGTGTTCCTGACGGTCGCGGCGTACCAGATGCTGGCCGACGCCATCGACTGCCCGCTGCATATCGGCGTCACCGAGGCAGGGCCGTTGCGCACCGGCACGATCAAGTCGTCGATCGGACTTGGCAACCTGCTGTGGGCGGGCATCGGCGACACCGTGCGCGTCAGCCTGGCCGCCGATCCGGTCGAGGAGATCAAGGTCGGCTTCGACCTGCTGAAGTCGCTGGGCCTGCGCCACCGCGGCGTCAACATCATCGCCTGTCCGTCGTGCGCGCGCCAGGGCTTCAACGTCATCGACACCGTGGCGAAGCTGGAGGAACGGCTGGCCCACATCGCCAAGCCGATGTCGCTGTCGATCATCGGCTGCGTGGTCAACGGCCCTGGCGAGGCGCTCTATACGGACATCGGTTTCACCGGCGGCGGCGCCGGGGCGGGCATGGTCTATATGGCCGGCAAACCCGACCACAAGCTCTCCAACGACCAGATGATAGAGCATATCGTCGAACTGGTCGAAAAACAGGCTGAGAAGCTGTAGCTTCAGGATGTGAGCGCTTAGTAACAGGCATTCACTCAGAGGTTGCGTTTTGCTATAAAAAGAGCTATGACTGTACAGCGACAGTAGGATGGAGTAGGCTCGCCGCGTTTGAGCTTGAGGCTATCGATTCATAAAGCGCTTTTAAGTGCGCGTCTTCGTAGCCGATGACCCGGGGGGCAAGACCATGACCAGCTATACAGGCGGCCCGAACACGGTTGTCGCGACTGCGGATGCGAGCACAGGCTTCAGATTCGATGTTCTGGCGCTTGCAGGCGGCAATTATGTGGTTATCTGGACCGGAACCTCGACGACATCTAGTCAGACAGGTGACTTCCATGGCCAGATTTACGATGCCTCAGGCGTCAAAGTTGGCTCCCCTTTCCAAATCGGCCCTGATGAGTCCGCCCACTACCAATTGCATTTCGACAGCGCGTTGCAAGATGGCGGGTTCATGGTGT
Organism: uncultured Caulobacteraceae bacterium; assembly: GCA_964474575.1. Classification (GTDB taxonomy): domain Bacteria; phylum Pseudomonadota; class Alphaproteobacteria; order Caulobacterales; family Caulobacteraceae; genus Asticcacaulis. The sequence continues at coordinate 96,758 of CAYYTA010000071.1, forward strand.
CATGGCGGGATACGCAAGGCACATCTACGATCCAGCGTTTCGATGCCAATGGCAACGCTGTAGGTGCGACAACGCACGACAATGTTGATGACATGGTGCAACTGGCAAATGGCACCTTTATCGGAATTGGCCATAGTGCGACCGGAAGCGACGTCAATTTCCAATTCTACGACTCGAACCTGCAACCTGTCGGCAGCGTGATGACGGCCAATGGCACCGGTGAGGTTCAACGTAGCTTCTACGATATAGCGACTTTTGCCGACGGCGGTTTTGCTATGGTATAGGAAACATATTCCAACCATGTCTCCAGTGTGATCGAACAGCGGTTTGACAGCACTGGCACCAAGGTCGGCGGCGAGACCCAAGTCAACACCTCGGCATCGGACGCGAAGTTTGACTTTCAGATTACCGCGCTGGTAGAGGGCGGCTACGTCGTGAGTTGGCAGAACGAGAGTTTCCAGGACTCCAGCCAATATAAAATTCTTTTTCAGATGTTCGATGCAAGCGGCAATAAGGTCGGCGGTGAAACGCAGGTCAACGCCAGTGGCGTGACTGGAGCGGAATTCCCTTCGGTTGCCGCGCTTAGTAATGGTGGCTTTGTAGTCGTATATGACGGCTACGATCCAACTCATCAGTATTTAATATATGTAAATCAGTTCGGCGCGTCCGGAAACGCTGATGGAGGGGAGACATTTAATAACATAGGTGCTATAGATTATAATGTTACCGCCATAAAGGGTGGCTCTTTTGTCGTTGATGCGTCTAGATTTAGTAGTGTAGATTACCTATATAAACTTAATTTGAAAATATTTACTCCGAACGAAAACATTGTTACCGGTGATGAGCTTGCCAACACCATAACGGGCACGCCCGGGGCCGATCTGATGTATGGCTTGGGTGGTGACGACACCTATATTGTCAATAACGCCGGCGATCTGGTTTACGAAAATAACGACGAGGGCAAGGACACGGTCAAGGCCTCTATTAGCTGGGTGCTGGGTGTCAACCTTGAAAATCTTGTTTTGACCGGATCGGGCAATACCAACGCCGCCGGCAACGAACTCGATAACACAATCACCGGCAACTCGGGCAACAACACCCTGACCGGTGATGCCGGCAATGACCGGCTCGACGGCGGGGCAGGCATTAACCAGCTCTACGGCGGCACGGGCAACGACACCTATGTCGTGGCGACAAGCCATGACCATGTCTTCGAAAGCGCCGGCCAGGGCACGGACACGGTCGAATCCGCCATTACCTATGGGCTCGCCGACGCCCTGGAAAACCTGACCCTGACCGGCGCGGGCAATATCAACGGCACGGGCACTGCGACGAACAACGTCCTTCTCGGCAATGCGGGCAAGAATACGCTGAATGGCCTGGGCGGCAACGACTGGCTAGACGGCGCGGCGGGGATCAACCAGCTTTACGGCGGCGACGGCGACGACACCTATGTCGTGGCCAGCACGCACGACCATGTCTACGAGAACGCCTCCGAAGGCACCGATACGGTGATGTCCGCCGTCACCTATACGCTCGGCAACGATGTCGAGAACCTGGTCCTGACGGGGACGGCCAACCTCAACGGCACCGGCAACGGGCTCAACAACACGCTGACCGGCAATGCCGGCAACAATACCCTGAGCGGCGGCGCGGGCAATGACCGGCTCGACGGCGGCGCGGGGATCAACCAGCTCAAGGGCGGCGACGGCGACGACACCTATGTCGTGGCCAGCACGCACGACCATGTCTATGAGAATGCCTCCGAAGGCACCGATACGGTGATGTCCGCCATCACCTATGTGCTGGGTGACAATGTCGAGAACCTGACCCTGACGGGGACGGCCAGCCTCAACGGCACCGGCAACGGGCTCAACAACACACTGACCGGCAATTCCGGCAACAACACCCTTACCGGGGGCGCGGGCAATGACCGGCTGGACGGCGGGGCGGGGATCAACCAGCTCTACGGCGGCGGCGGCGACGACACCTTTGTCGTGGCCACCACGCACGACCATGTCTACGAGAACGCCTCCGAAGGGACCGACACGGTCTTGTCCGCGATCACCTATGTGCTGGGCGACAATGTCGAGAACCTGACCCTGAATGGTTCGGTGGCGGTCACGGCGACTGGCAACGGTCTCGACAACATCATCGTCGGCAACGACAGGGCCAATATCGTCACCGGAGGGGCGGGCAACGACACGCTCTACGGCGCGGGCGGGGCGGACACCTTCGTCTTCGACCAGGGCAGTGGTGCCGACGTTATCAAGGACTTCTCGGCGTCGCAGTCAGACAGCATCGACCTTTCAGCCTATACCCATGGCACGGCCGACCTCACTCTGCTGCATCAATCAGGCGTCCACACCGTCATCGACCTCGGCGGCGGCAACACCATCACCGTCCAGAACATCACAACCGCCAGCCTCCAGAGCCATATCCACTGGTAGGGGGGTCAGGCCGCGGTTTCGTTGCCGCCGATGCTCAGGCGGCGGTCGGTGCGCATCATGCCGTCGATGTCGTCCGCCGCCACCGGGCGCGAGAAGATATAGCCCTGGATGATGTTGCAGCCGGTCGAGCGCAGGATGCTCTTCTGCGCCTTGGTTTCCACGCCCTCGGCGACGATGCCGAGGTTGAGCGCCTTGGAAAGCTTGACGATGGCGCGGATCACGGCTTCGGCTTCGGGGTCGACGCCAAGGTTCGAGACGAACGAGCGGTCGATCTTGATCTTGTCGACCGGATAGCGGCTCAGATAGCCGAGTGACGAATATCCTGTGCCGAAATCATCGAGCGCGATGGTGAAGCCCATGTGGCGCAGGTCGCGCAGCACGACCTGGGTGATGTGGTCGTCGTTGAGCAGCACGCCTTCGGTGATCTCGATCTCGACCGTCGTCGCCGGCGTGCCGGTTTCGACCAGCAGCTGGCGGACGGTCTTGAGGAAATCGGGATGGCGCATCTGCGTCGCCGACACATTGACCGCGACCTTGAGGCCCGGCCAGCGGTGGGCGTCGGTCATGGCGCGGCGCATGACCAGCGTGCCAAGTTCACTCATCAGGCCGCATTCCTCGGCCAGCGGGATGAAGTAGGACGGCGACACCGGGCCGCGCGTCGGGTGCGTCCAGCGGCACAGGGCCTCGACGCCGACGATGTTGCCGAAATGGTCGGCCTGGGGCTGGTAGACGACGGTGATGTCGTCGACATGGATGGCCTCGCGCAGGCCGGTTTCCAGCGTCTTGCGCAGCTTGATCGTCGCGTCCATCTCGACTTCAAAGAAGGCGTACTGGCCGCGGCCCTGATCCTTGGCGCGGTAGAGGGCAAGGTCGGCCTGGCGCAGGGCTTCGGCCGGCTCGATATCGCTGTCCTGCAGCAGGGTGACGCCGATCGAGCAGGACGAGAAAACCTGGCCGGATTCGAGATTGACCGTGCCGGTCAGGGTCTCGAGCACGCGCTTGGCCAGGGCGGCGGCGCTGTGGCCGTCGGTGTCGGTCTGGATGATGACGAATTCGTCGCCGCCGAGGCGGGCCAGTGTGTCGCCCGAACGAATGATGGTCGAGATGCGTTCGGCGTGGTGGCGGATCAGCTCGTCGCCGGCCAGGTGGCCCAATGTATCGTTGACATCCTTGAAGCGGTCGAGGCCGATGCACATGACGGCGACATGGCCGCCCTGACGGCTCAGGCGTTCGCGCGCCTGGGTCAGGCGATCGGCGAACAGGGTGCGGTTGGGAAGGCCGGTCAGATTGTCGTGCAACGCCATATGCTTGGCCTTGGCTTCGCTGGCGATCAGGCCTTGCGCCGCCTTCTGGCTCTGGTGCAGCAGGACCAGCGCGATCAGGCCGAGGCCGAGCGAGATCATCAGGACCGGGCCAAGCGTACGGATGAACAGCGTCCGGCCCGGCGTGTCCGGCATCCAGGTCAGCTCGGCCAGGACACGGCCGTCCTCGTCACGAAAAGCGACGCTGGCCGAACCCGGCTGACGCTGCTGGCCCGGATGGAGCAGGGTAATGTTGGACACCATGTAGCGCTGCGACAGGGCGATCAGTTCCTCGTTCGACAACTCGTGCGTGCCGATCGCGACCCACGGCGCGTAGGACATCAGCTTGGCGTCACCGGTCGAGGCGCGCAGATAGCTGGCGCCGATGATATAGATATGGCCGTCGAGCGCGATCAACTGGCCGGCGTGATTGCTCTCGGAATCGAAGGACTCGCCGTGGGCCGTGCGGGCGTCGTAACGGCTCTTCAGCGCGTCGACGACCTTTTTCGATTGCTGGGCCAGGGTGAGGAAGGCGGCCGGATCGGCCTCCTTGCCATTGCGATAGGCAAATACCGCGTGTCCCTTGTCGTCGAGCAGCAGGTTGGTCTCGAAATCGAGGTAGTCCTGGAAATAGGTGCCGATATTGGCGACGACCCAATGATGATCGTAGTGAATCCGCGTCTTGGTGACGGCATCGTCCCAGATGGTGATCGGCGTCATCAGCAGAGCATGGTCGTCCGCCATCTGGTCGAGGCCGAGCTTGACCAGCCGCTCCTCGCGCGAACGCGACATGACGTCGGCCTGGTCGGCCCACACCCACAGCGATCCCACCAGTGCGCAGACTGCGACCACCACGATCAGGGCCATGGGCGCCAGCAGTTTGAGTTCACCCGAGTATTTTTTCACCACGCCCTCATTCTGAGGTGACTATCGTTATTGCTTTGAAACCCTACGCGAAATGTCTTAAATTAAGGCAAACGCATGTCATTGAAATTTAAGCACTTCTTAAGCACGACGTGGGCGGGGATGGCCAATGGCAACCGAAGGCCAAGCCTTGGCGGCCAACGGATTGCGGTATAAACGGGCATGATCTGGACGTGAGTACGGAGAACGCCGCCATGAAATTATTTATCAGCCTGACCTCGCCTTTCGCCCGCAAAGTGCGCATCGTTGCGCGCGAGAAAGGTCTGACCGGCCGCATCGAGGAGGTCATACGAATTCCGATCGAAAGCGCGGCCGATCTGGTCGCTGCCAACCCTCTGGCGCAGATCCCCGCCCTGGTCGACGACGACGGCACGACGTGGAGCGACAGCAGCCTGATCGCCGCCTGGCTGGCCGGACAGAGCGCGGGCGCGGAGCTGTTGCCCCGCCATGGCAGCGAGGCCTACTGGCGGACGCGCCGCGTGGAGACGGTCGCGGCGGGCATCACCGAAATGCTGGCGCGCATCATCTATGAGAATCGCCGCCCGGAGAATGAACGTTCGCCCTCATGGCTTCTGCGCTGGAACGAAAACCTGCTTCGCGCCTTCGCCCATGCCGAGGCGATCTGTCCTGCGCCCGATGTTTTCGACATGGGGACCTTAAGTCTCGCAGTCGCCGCCACCTTCTGCGATTTCCGTATGCCGCACGTCGACTGGCGCCCAATGGCGCCCAAGGTCGCTGCGGTGCAGACGGAATTGGAGCAACGTCAGAGCTTTATTGATACTTACCCTAAACAGGTTTAGACGCTCTTCTCCTCCCCTGCGAAGCGGGGGAGGTGGCAGCCGGCTTGCCGGCTGACGGAGGGGGCTGGCCCCTCCACCACTTCCTTGCGCTGCGCGAAAGCTATACTTTCGCTTGCTCACCCGGCCTTCCCCGCTTCGCAGGGGAGGAGAAAATGCAGCCTTATCCTTCAGAGTTCCGCCCCGTGATCCATCTTCCCCAAGCCAAGCTCGACCAGGTCATGGACCGCTTCCGCATGATCGAGGCGCGCATGGGCGCGGCCAGCGACGGCGCCGAGATCGTTCGCCTGTCGAAGGAGCACGCCGAAATCCGGCCGGTGTTCGAGGCCGTCGAGCGGCTGGCCCGGGCGCGCGCCCAGGTGCCGGAGCTTGAGGAACTGGCGGCTATGGGCGACCCCGACCTGTCTCCCCTTGCCGAAGAGGAACTGGCCGGTCTCAAGGACAGCCTGCCCGGCCTCGAGCACGGCGTGGCCCTGCTGCTGGCGCCCCAGGACAAGGACGTCAACGCCTCCGCCATCCTCGAAGTGCGCGCCGGCACGGGCGGCGACGAGGCGGCGATCTTCGCCGGCGACCTGTTCCGCATGTACAGCCGCTATGCCGCGACGCAGGGCTGGCGCGTCGAGATCGACAGCCTGTCCGAAGGCGACGCCGGCGGCTACAAGGAAATCATCGCCTCGGTCACCGGCGAGGGCGTGTTCGGCCGCCTCAAGTTCGAGTCGGGCGTGCACCGCGTGCAGCGCGTGCCCGAAACCGAGGCCGGCGGCCGCATCCATACCTCGGCCGCCACCGTCGCCGTCCTGCCCGAGGCCGAGGACGTCGAAATCGAGAGCCTCGACACGGATATCCGCATCGATACCTATCGCGCCTCCGGTTCCGGCGGCCAGCACGTCAACAAGACCGACTCGGCGGTGCGCATCACCCACCTGCCGACCGGCGTGGTGACGACATCATCGGAAAAGTCGCAGCACATGAACCGCCAGATCGCCATGCGCAACCTGAAGGCACGGCTCTACGACATGCAGCGCCAGGCGCTCGATTCGGCGCGGTCGTCGGCGCGCAAGAGCCAGGTCGGCTCCGGCGACCGGTCCGAACGCATCCGCACCTACAACTATCCGCAGGGCCGGGTGACCGACCATCGCATCAACCTGACCATCTATTCCCTGCCGGCCTTCATGGAAGGCGACATGGACGCCATGGTCAACGCCCTGATCGCCGAAGACCAGGCCGAGCGGCTGGCCATGCTTGAGGAAGAACTGGGATAGGTGTAGCCTGGCGACCCTGTGAGGGGATGATGATCCGCGTATTCGTTACCTGGTGTCGTTCGGACTGTTGATCGCGGCCTTGGCCGGCGTCGCCATCATGCTGTGGCGTGGGGTCCGGCCCCAGGCCATTGACGGCATGTGGCTGTTGGTGCCGACCTGGCTGGCGTTTTTCGTGATGCCGCGCGAGGACAGCATTTGGCGACGGCTGGGGATTGGCCTGTGCGTGGCGACCTGGGCGGCGGCGGGCGTGCTGGTTATCTATTAATTCCGCGACATGCCGGGAGGTGACCGCTACGATCTCGTTGGTCATGCCATACCTTTAGTTTTTTATTTTTTTG